>JANMMS010000024.1:0-126637 GCA_031373525.1 Ferruginibacter sp. | reverse complement strand
TGGTATTGTTTTGCAACAGAAACCACAAAACGAAGGTTTGCCTGTACCAGTTTATCCAATGCACGCTGATCTCCCATTTTAATTTTTTGGGCCAAAATGGTTTCCTCCTCAGGTGTGATCATAGATATCTTAGAAATTTCCTGAAGATATTTCTCAACTGCCTGAGAATCCCGGTTGGTTATCTGTGTTGCGATTTTAAGTTGCCTCATTGTATAATATTAATTTCAAAAAATATAATTACTATGTATTTTCATCGATAATCTAATAATAGACTATCAAATAACTACTAATAGACAGTTTTTGTTGGGGGAACGTTGCAAATAATAGGTTAATAATTCTTTTCACCATAAATGCGTTTACAAAGTTACAATTCAATATTTGTATTTCATAATAAAAACAGGAAAAAGGATGAAATGCTTTATAAAAAAGCACATAGGCAAAAATTATGCCTGATTATATATAAGTTTCTTATAGGGAAATAACCAAATCAAAAAGCGAAATCTAAAAAAGGAAGTTTCATTTCATACATTTGTTATATGATCACAGACTTACGTTCAGATACCTTTACAAAGCCATCTCATGCTATGCTTGATTTCATGTTCAACGCTCCAGTTGGTGATGATGTTTTTAGCGAAGATCCCACAGTAAATGAATTAGAATCCCTGTCCAAAGAAATGTTTGGAATGGAGGCTGCAGTTTTTTGTCCAAGCGGTACCATGACTAATCAAATAGCAATTAAATGCCATACAGTTCCGGGTGAAGAAGTTATTTGTGACAAATTAAGTCATATTTATATTTATGAAGGAGGAGGAATTGCGTTTAATAGCAGCTGCCAGGTTAAAACAATTGCTGGTGACCGGGGTCGGATCAGCGCTGAACAAGTTAAGGATGCAATTAACCCGGATGATATTCATAAGGCAAGAACTAGCCTTGTAAGCCTGGAAAATACGGCTAACAGAGGTGGTGGCAGTTGCTATGAATTTAATGATATTCAACAAATTAAAGAAGTTTGTTTACAAAATGATTTAAATCTACACCTTGATGGGGCAAGGTTATGGAATGCGCTTGTAGCAACCGGAATAAAGCCAAAACAATATGGAGAAATATTTGATAGTATTTCTATATGTTTAAGTAAAGGACTTGGGGCTCCAATCGGAAGTTTATTATTGGGAAGAAAAGAATTGATCAAAAAGGCACGTAGGATCAGAAAAGTAATGGGTGGTGGAATGAGACAGGCAGGATATATGGCTGCAGCCGGTATTTATGCCATTCAAAACAATATTGAGAGGCTGGAACAGGATCACAAACATGCAAAGTATATTGCTGAATTTTTATCAAAGAAAGATTTTATTGGTATGATACTACCTGTTGAAACCAATATATTGATTTTTGAAGTTAAAGGTTCTTACAATGCAATATCATTTTCTGATCATATGAAAAAACATAATATTTTATGTATAGCCATTTCCCCTACCCAGGTTAGAATGGTAACCCACCTGGATATTACTCCGGTGATGATAGAGCACCTGGCTCATATTGTTAATGAAATGTAATTAAAATACCCGATTTTTATTATTAAGGCAATCACTGATCTTATTTTTAAATAAATTTATAAAATGTTCCCAAGAATAGATCCTACAAAAACTGCAGCCTGGTATGACCTGACAGCACATTATTTAAAAATGAAAGAGATTCATTTAAAGCAATTGTTTGCCGAAAATTCCGGCAGGTTTGAATCATTTTCAATTACAACGGGTGATATCATTTTTGATCATTCAAAAAATAATATCAATGCCGAAACCAAATCTTTATTAATTAAGCTTGCAACAGAGTGTAATCTTGCAGAGGCTGTTATAGCAATGTTCAACGGGGATAAAATAAATGAAACAGAAGGCAGAGCTGTATTGCATACTTCATTGCGTGATTTTTCCGGAAAAGAAATTATACAAGATGGAAAAAACATTATACCTGAAATAAAAAAAGTACAGGAGCAAATGAAACAATTTTGCAAAAAAATACACGCAGGCGAATGGAAAGGATATACCGGAAAAAATATAAAGTACATTGTAAATATTGGTATCGGCGGTAGTGATCTCGGTCCCGTAATGGTAACGGAAGCACTGAAACCATACTGGGTTGAAGGCATCCAATCTTATTTTGTGAGCAATGTTGATGGCACACATATAGCTGAAACATTTAAAAAGATCAAAGCTGAAGAAACCCTTTTTCTGATAGCCAGTAAAACTTTTACAACTCAGGAAACGATGACAAATGCTCATTCTGCCAGGGAATGGTTTTTAAGTCATGGTGCTGTTGAAAAAGATATTGCCTTGCATTTTGTTGCGCTTAGCACCAATAAGACCGATGTGGAAAAATTCGGTATTGATGCAACAAATATGTTTGTTTTCTGGGATTGGGTTGGTGGAAGATATAGCTTGTGGAGCGCTATCGGCTTATCGATTGCACTTACGATCGGTTATGAAAATTTTGAACAATTATTGAGAGGTGCTTTTGATGCAGATAATCATTTTAAAGAAACACCCTTTGAAAATAATATACCGGTCTTAATGGCTTTGATCGGTATCTGGTATCGAAATTTCTATGAATCAACCTCAGAAGCCATTTTACCGTACGATCAGTATTTGCACCGGTTTGCAGCTTACTTCCAACAGGGAAACATGGAAAGCAATGGTAAATATATTGACAGGAACGGAAAGAAAATATCGTACCAATCCGGGCCGGTAATTTGGGGAGAGCCGGGCACAAATGGGCAACATGCATTTTATCAATTGATACACCAGGGAACAAATGTTATTCCATGTGATTTTATTGCAACAGCTCAAACACATAACCCGCTTGCAGATCATCATCAAAAACTATTAAGTAATTTCTTTGCCCAAACAGAAGCATTAATGAATGGCACTGATCATGAAAATCCTTACAGGGTTTTTGAAGGTAACAGGCCAACCAATACATTCTTAATAAAAAAACTCACTCCATTTACATTGGGACAATTGGTTGCTTTCTATGAACATAAGATCTTTGTTCAGGGTGTTATCTGGAATATTTACAGTTTTGATCAATGGGGCGTAGAACTGGGAAAAAAACTGGCGCAAAATATTTTACCTGAACTCGCCGATGAAAGCCCGGTCACTTCCCATGATTCTTCTACCAATGGATTAATGAATGCTTATAAAAAAATGCGGGGAAATCTGTGATATATGATTTATGATGTGTGATGTATGACGTGTGATGTATGATTTATGAAACAACATTCTGCCACAGTCATAAAAAAAGTCTCCGGATCTAAATCGGAGACTTGTTCATAAAATCATAAATCATATATCATACATTTCAAACCTACCATTTATCCACTTCTTCAGAATGATGGTCGTTATCAGGGGCTTGTTCAACCTTTGGTTCAACAACTTCGGATGATCCGGCGTTTTCCGTTTCAACTTTTTCAGAAACAATATTATCTGTTCCGGCACTGATCGTTGAAGCTTCTGCGCCAGGATTTGCTGCACCTTGCTGACTATCATCTCCTTCATAAGGAGTATCGTGATTAAATGCATCAAAATCGAAATCAGGCATTAATTCTGTTTTTACATAATCAACCGCTTCATTCAATCCTTTGACGAATTTATTAAAATCTTCTTTATACAGGAAGATCTTGTGACGGTCGTAACCATCTGAATCAAAACGTTTGCGACTTTCGGTAATGGTAAGAAAAAAATCATTTCCACGTGTTTCCCTTACATCAAAAAAGTAAGTTCTGCGTTTTCCGGCTTTAACACGGTTACTGTAAACGCTTTCAATTTTTTTGTCATTGTTCTCGTACGCCACTGTAATTTTATTTTATTATTAAAATTGTCTTTTAGAAACCAGGACAAAGATAAAGTTGTTTTTGATATGACAAAATAAATGAAACTATAATCAGAGGAATTTTATCAATCAGCATTTTGCTGAAAAGGCTCCTTTTCCTGCGTTTGTTGCCTTTCATACATTGCTGTATATAAGCCTTTCCTTGCAAGAAGTTCTTCATGGGTACCCTGCTCCGCTATACGCCCGTCATCCATAACGATGATCTGGTCGAACCGGAATAAAGAAAAAATGCGGTGTGTAATTATAATAGCAGTCTTATCCTTCAGATAAGTATACATGTTTGTTATGATCTCTTTCTCAGTTTTTCCATCAACAGCGCTCAGGCAATCATCAAAAATAACTATTTCCGGGTTTTTAACCAGGGCCCTGGCAATTGATATCCTTTGTTTTTGTCCCCCACTTAAAGTAACGCCCCGCTCCCCTATCAATGTTTCAAAACCAAGGTTGAATTTTGTGATCTCATTATAAATACATGCATGTTTAGTCGCATCTATGATATCATTTTGTGTAACATCATTATTACCGAATCTGATGTTGTTACTGATCGTATCACTAAAAAGGAATATATCCTGAGGCACATAGCTAATCTGCGATCTGAGTGATTTCAGGCTGATCTTATTAACAGGTATCCCATCATAAAAGATCATACCATTTTGCACATCATACATCCTTAGCAATAACTGGGCAATGGTAGATTTGCCAGATCCTGTTTTACCCACAATGGCAATTTTTGCTCCCTTGTTTACCTGTAATGAAAAATCTTTTACAGCATGTATTCCTGTATGAGGATAAATGAAATCTGCATGTACAAAATTAATATTACCGGAAAGGGAAACAGCTGTATTTTCCGGTTCATTCTTAATAACAGGTATTGTATGTAAGAATTCATTGATTCGCCTTTGTGAAGCTACCGCCCTTTGTGTCATGCTGGCCGTCCACCCAATAGCACTTACAGGAAAAGTTAGCATTTGAATATACATGACGAATTCTGCAATTTTACCAACCGTAGCACCAGGTACATGATTGGCCACATCCAAAGCCCCCACCATAATAGTGATCAAAGTACTAAACCCGATCAGCAATGCCATACTTGGAAAATAAATAGCTTCTGTTTTAGCAAGGCTTAATGCATTGCTTCGATATGCTTCACTTTCCTTTTTAAAAAAACCAAGCATGGCTTTTTCTTCTACAAAGGATTTTATTACCCTGATTCCTGAATATGATTCCTGGGCATTTGTAGTAAGTTCACTAAGCAGTGATTGTATTCTTTCGCTTTTTTTATTAATGATCGTATTAACAAAATAGATCGCAACGGCAAGAACAGGTAATGGACATAATGCCACGATGGTTAGTTTTACATCCGAAAGAAGCATAAAATAAATACTGAACCCGATTACTGCAGCCAGGTTAATAAAATACATGATAGCCGGGCCTGTGTACATCCTTACCCTGCTCACATCTTCAGAAATACGGTTCATAAGGTCACCGGTACTGTGTATTTTGTAAAAGGCGTTATCCAGTTTCTGATAATGAACAAAGATCTCATTCTTCTGATCAAATTCTATATGGCGGCTCATGACGATGATCGTTTGCCGCATAAGAAACATAAAAAAACCGCTAATGATCGCTAATACCAATAAAACAATCCCGGTAAAAAGGATTTTCTGTGCAAATGAAATGGTATCGAATTTATTGACCACCATTTTTACAAGTATGTCGTAATTTGTAACTGCATGATTGACCGTAGTACTGTTCCCTTGTCCTTTATTATTGATCGATTGCACAACAGTATTTACAATATAACCGGTTAGCTGAGGAGATAAAATCCGGAAGTAATTGGTCAGTATAACAAAAAAGAAACCTAAAAGGAATAACCAGCGATATTTCCAGAAATATTTATTAAGTGTAGATAGTTGTGTCATTTAAGCAAAAGTAAGAATGTTTGAAGTTCGAAGTTTGAGATTAAGTTGAACTATACGAACTGATTTCAAACCTCAAACCTTTTACCCTAACAATTCACCATTAAAAATAATGCTGTATTTTACTCATTAATTGTACCTACTTTTAATCCTATGTTTAAGTTTTCCGGTAAGTATTGGTTATGCCAGTTTGGTGGCTGGGGTGGATGGACCCTGATAAACCTTTTTTTTGCATATCAGTTTGCATTCGATTACTATTTGTTTCCCGAAAGTAAACGCAATGTATTTTTCATTGCACTCTTCATTGATTTCATTTGTTTTATTGGGTTTACCCATTTGCTCAGAGAGGTCTTAAAACGAATCAACTGGATGAAGTTTTCTTTTTCAAGGGTATCTTATCTTTTCCTGATAGGCACAGTATCGGTTACTTTATTAAGTTATTATGGCTCAAAATTTATCAGTGATGTTTCAGGAAAATCATTTGAAAAATATACACTGATTGAAAAGAAAGAAAAAGCACTGGAAATGGAAAAAGAGTTGAAGCTGGACGGTACAGATTATTTTAATTACCAGGTCAACAACATGGTAGATTCGATAAAGTATATAGCTTTTGCCAAAATCAAAAAGGCAACCGGTTGGTATAGACAATCGAATACAAAATGGGCATATGAGGAGCCAAGGAAAGGAATGGATTTCTGGGGATTACTGATTACTTCCATTTTGATAGCTCTGTGGTTATTGTTCTACCTGGTTTGGCATTATATAAATAAGAACAGAAATGACCAGATAGATAAACTCCGGCTGGAAGCGATGGTAAAATCTCTTGAATTAAAAACAATTAAATCGCATATAAATCCCCATTTTATTTTCAATGCTCACAATAGTATCCGTGCACTGGTTGATGAAAATCCTGCCCGTGCCAGGCAGGCAATAACTGAATTAAGTAACATTTTAAGGAGTAGTATGCTGGCCGAAAATATGGATACCGTTCCATTGCAACAGGAACTGGATATCGTAAACGATTACCTCGCCCTTGAACACATGCGGTTTGAAGAAAGGCTTAAGATAGAATTGCATATTAATAAAGAGACACTTAACCAAAGCGTTCCTCCAATGATGTTGCAGACGCTTGTAGAAAATGCGATCAAGCATGGTATCAGTAAAAATATAACCGGAGGCATCGTAAGCATTACTTCCGATTTTATGAACGGAAAGCATGTTTTGATCGTACAAAATACCGGCAGATTAAATGGCAATAGCGGAATCAATAAAGAAGGATTTGGAATCATCAGTACACAACAACGGTTAAATCTTTTATACCAGGGAAAAGCTACCTTTGAAATATATGAAATAGATGGCGGCATGGTAGAATCGAAAATAATGATGCCCATTGATTAGTACTATTTATTTCAGCATCATTAATATTATATAAGCATCATATTTTTTTATCTATAAGCATATGGCTTTATTTATAGCATCATTAAATTCCGGCAGTAATGGAAATTGTTATTATGTTGGTAATAATAAAGAAGCGGTATTGATTGACGCCGGCATATCCTGCCTGGAAACAGAAAAAAGAATGAAACAGATCGGGCTTTCCATGAATAAGGTAAAAGCTATATTTATTTCCCATGAGCATACAGACCACATCAAATCTGTTGATTCGCTCGCTGCAAAATATAACCTGACTGTTCATATCACAAATACAACCTTGCAAAAATCCAGGATTAGATTTAAAAAAAAATTAACCAGGAATTTTGTTGCTTATGAGCCTGTTGTTATCGGAGATCTGATCATTACCGGATTTCCTAAGTTTCATGATGCTGCAGACCCACATAGTTTTATCGTGAGACATTATAATACAACTGTAGGTGTATTTACAGATATCGGTGCCTCTTGCGGACATCTTGTAAAACATTTCAGCCAATGCCATGCTGCATTTCTTGAAACAAATTATGATGAAACGATGCTTGAAAACGGTCAATACCCAATTCACCTGAAGAATCGTATCCGGGGAGGCAATGGACATTTATCCAACAAGCAGGCATTGGAAATATTCATCAAACACAAGCCACCTTTCATGACACACCTGCTCTTATCCCATTTATCGAAAGACAACAATAACCCTGAACTGGTAAAAAAATTATTTGAAGAACATGCTGAAAACACGAATATCGTTGTTGCTTCGAGATATGAACCAACTGCAATTTATACTATTAATGAATCTGATTTGCCGGAAATAAACACTGAAATTACCGGAACAGCTATCCGTATGAAACAAATGAGTTTATTTTAAATTTTAAAAAAATAACGCTCAGCAATTATAGCTGAACGTTATTACCCAAATCAAAACCTTTTTTAGAAGTTACCTGAAACTTATCTTTAAATATTGCCCGGCAAAACCGAGTACCCATCTTCTACACTAAAAAATTTCCGAATAGTAAGTATTAATTTTTTCATGGTAATAATTTTTTAAGCGTTAATAAATGTATTCCTATGACTGATTGTTATCCTGAAAATTTAAAATGTAAAAACTAAAATTTTGTTAACGAAAAATGTTACTGTGATTACACATTCTCATTAAACTAATATTTCATAAAAATGAAAGTTTTGAACAAAAAGAAATCCTACCTTCCCAATTGAATCTATCATATATGAAAGTTGCCGTTACCGGGGCTGCGGGTCATCTTGGATCAGCTTTGTTGCAGGATCTCTGCAAAAGAAATATATCTGTTAAAGCATTGATAAGAGGCAATGATTCCCGTGCCTGTGAAGGTTTACCTGTTGAAATTGTAAAAGGCGATATCCTGGATCGAAACGTATTGAGGTCTTTAATGAAAGATTGCGATCATGTCATTCACAGTGCAGCTTTGATATCAGTAAATGGCGATCCATCAGGCCTTGTAAAGCTTACCAATGTTGAAGGAACGAGATCTGTAATAAATTCCGCCCTGGAATCAGGTATTAAAAGATGCATTCACATAAGTTCTATTCATGCTTTTCAGCAAAAACCTTCTTTGGAACCCCTGGATGAGAATCGCATTCCAATCGATGAAAAAGGTTTTGCCTATGAACGTTCAAAATTAGCTGGCCAGCAGATTGCCCTTTCAGCAAATCAACAGGGAATGGAAGTGATCGTTGTGCATCCTACTTCTATTGTCGGCCCTTATGACCATAAGCCATCATTGGTTGGAAAGGTTTTAATTGATATGTATTCAGGTAAATTACCTTTCATTTTTAATGGTGGATTTGATTTTTGCGATTGCAGGGATGTTGCCAATGCTATAACAAACAGTTTGACCATGGGCAAGCCCGGCGAAGCTTACCTGCTTGGAGGAAAATGGCACAGCCTCAGGGAGTTTGCAGGATTATTATCAAAAGCTTCGGGTAAAAAAATAAGAATAATGGCTTTACCGGCAGCAGCTGCAACTGCCGGTTTACCTATTGTAAAATTACTGGCTGCCATTCAAAAAAAAGAACCACTGTATACCATAGAAGCTTTAGATGCTTTATTTAATGGTAATCGTTATATCAGCAGTGGTAAAGCAGAGACTGAATTAAATTATTCTGTACGCCCGTTTTTGGAAACAATTACTGATACATTCCAATGGTTTCAGAATAAAAGTTATCTTTAAAATAACAACAGTTATTTATCCAGCTTGCTCAATGTGATCATCTAAAACTAATTTCATTAAAAAGATATGGTTATTTCACTTTCTGCTTATCAAAGAATTATTTTTTTCTGGATAGCTTTTGCTATAGGTATCTTTTTTTTATTGCGGCGTATTACAGCTCCTTATGGCAGGTATACCAATACAAATTGGGGGCCTTTGGTTGACAATCACCTGGGATGGCTTTTAATGGAACTTCCGGCACTTGTCGTTATGGGGTATTGTTTTTATAAAAATCTCATGCTACATTCTATTGCCATACCGGTCATGACTGGTTTATTCTGTTTGCATTATTTAAACCGGACCTTTATCTTCCCTTTTCGTTTACATACTAAGGGTAAGAAGATACCATTATTGATCGTTTCATCAGGTATATTTTTTAACCTGGCAAATACATTCCTGCTTAGCTATTATTTTTCGCATTTTTCAAACTATGATAATAACTGGCTTACTGACCTACGTTTTATTTTTGGAATTTTATTATTTTTTACAGGATTAATGATAAACTGGAAAGCAGATGATATACTGATACATTTGCGTAAGCCTGATGAAACAGGCTATAAAATTCCACGAGGCTGGTTATTCGAACTTGTAAGTTGCCCTAATATGCTTGGTGAACTTATTGAATGGAGCGGGTTTGCAATACTATGCTGGAATCTTCCTGCACTTGCCTTTTTTATATGGTCATCAGCCAATCTCATTCCGAGGGCACTGGCACATCACAAATGGTATAAAACAAATTTCACTGATTATCCAAATAACAGGAGAGCAATCATACCATTTGTGGCATAAAAAACAAGCTTCCCTTTTTGACTTTATACAACATTCATCAATCAATGATCAATGCTGATTTGATGATAATTTAAAAACAAAGCCCGCCTGTACAGTATTGATATCGTTGCCTACTTCTATATTTACACCAAGTTTTGGTGTAAGGAAATAAGACGCACCAACAAAAACAGCAAATAGTGGCAACGTTTCATTTTCATTGATCTTCTGCGGTCCTCTCTTGTATTTATATTGATGAAACCCTACTCCGGTAGATAAACCACCGTAGGTATCCAGATTAGGAACTTTCCATCCATAATGCCATGCAGACCTGGCAGCGATTACAATGGTACTCGATTTGAAATCGGTATAATCACCACCTGTTGAAAAGGCAGCACCGAATTCACCTCCCAGTGAAATGATCCCCGGGCCGGCTTTCCATATTCCATATTCCATTGCAGCTTTTGTTCCAAATGCTGCATTGCTGTTTACATTTTTATAATCCCTGGCAATTCCAACACCAACTATAGCAGTTAATGTGCCTTTTTGGAACGGAGTGATGTTGTCTTTTTTTTGTGCAACGGCAACATTCATTATTCCAATAATTAAAAACAGCATCATTGCTGTACTTACTGTATATTTTCTCATAAACCCACGATTAACAAATACTATACCAACCAAGTTAGGTTTGAATATTTTTTTTAAATTTATCTACACCCTTAACATTTCATTATATAAATAATCTTTTAAGATATAGAAAAGTTATGTGTTAAAACAAAGATCATGTAACTGCCCGGATGTCGTTCATGTATGAAAAAAGAAAGAAATTTTATTCAGTTAAACTAAATTCCAATTAATATTTTATCAAACAGTTTACATGTCAATGTTTGCCTGAACAAATGAAATTCCAACTTCAGATCGAAATTTAATAATGATATGTTTGTAATAAAGGTTACTTTTTATCTCTGATGGCTTTAAATTCTGAAGTCGCTTTCCATTGCGGCCAGTTTTCTTCAAATGCTAAACGCCTGCCAACAAGAAATAATAATTTCAAGTCGCTGATGGCACCTTCCATTGTCCATGTAACAGAATTATAATTATCAGAGGGTTGGTGATAATTATGATCAGTGTAATCATCTTCCAGTTTTTGTCCATATACTTTGTCTTTTCCAATTACATCAATACCATTACTGGTGTACAGAGCCGGAATACCTGCTTTAGCAAAATTGAAATGATCGGAACGATAATAATAACCAGCTTCGGGATGTGTGTCATAAGAAATATAACCACCTGTTTTTTCAACTTCTTCTTTTAAATAATCTTCCAGGTCGGATTGTCCTTCTCCAATTACAATGATGTCTTTTGTTTTTGTGTATCGGTTCAGGCCATCCATATTGATATTGGCTACTGTTTTATTGGCAGGATAAACAGGATTTTCAGCATAATACTTCGATCCAAGAAGCCCTTGCTCTTCTGCAGTAACAGAAAGTATAATAATCGTCCTTTCAGGTTTTGTTTCCATACTTTTAAATGCCCGTGCCAGTTCAAGTAAACCGGCAGTTCCGGTAGCGTTGTCTAATGCACCGTTATAAATTGAATCGCCTGTTGCATCCGGACGGCCAATTCCCAAATGATCCCAATGTGCAGTATAAATGATCACTTCATCAGGGCGTTTAGTACCGGTTATCTTTCCAATTACATTATATGATTTATTATACGTAGCCGTTACTTTCATACTTGTAGATAATTGCAGGTTCAAAGGAACCGGTTTAAAGCCATGCTGATTTGCTTTAACCAATAGCCCGGAATCGAATCCGGCAGCCATAAATAATTTATTGGCCACCGTTTCAGTTACCCAGCCAATTACATCACAATTCTTCATGTCTTTGCCGCGGTTATCTAATCGCAACCTGGAAGTGTTGAAACTTTTTTGTTGAACACTAAAAGGATAACTGGCTGCTTTTGTATTGTGAACGATCAGGCAACCTTTTGCACCTTGCCTTGCGGCTTCTTCAAATTTATATGACCAGCGACCATAGTAAGTCATTGTTTTGCCTTTAAACAAGCTGGTATCACCTGACCAGAATCCGGGATCATTTACCATAACCATAACTACTTTTCCTTTCACATCCAATCCTTCATAATCATTCCAGTTGTATTCAGGCGCCACTACACCATAGCCAGCAAATATCAGCTCGGTTTTATCCAGATTAATAATACTATCCGTTTTATCGGTCCAAATAATGTAGTCATCATAAGCTTTTAAAATAAAATTACTTTTAGAAGATTGCACCTGCATTTCCGGTGCAGCAGTAGCTAATATATTTACCATCGGTACCGCTTGTAAAAAGCTGTTCCCATTACCCGGTTCCATGCCTATTGCTGCAAATTGTTTTTGCAAATAATCAAGGGTTCGTGTTTCACCTGTTGTAAATGGTTTGCGGCCCATAAAAGAATCAGAGGCGAGCATAGCAATGTGGCTCTTTAAACTATCTGCACTGAATGCGGATAGTCCATCATCAGGTATTACTATTTTGCTTTTTGGATTGCAGGCTGTAAAAAAAATTAAACAAAGCAACGGCAGCATTTTTTTAAATTGATACATATCAGTATTGTTTTATTAAAATAATTGAAAAAGTTATTTTCTGTAAAAAATTATTCTCAGGGATTTTTTGAAATTAACACACAATAAGCATGTGCAATATATATCTATTAATCAGATCCGATGCGGGGATCAATTTTTTTATATAATAAATCAGCAATAAAATTGATTATGATAAAAACACAGGCACTGAATAAAACGGCCCCTATTACAACCGGGTAATCTAATTTTTCCAGTGCATCTACCGTGATCTTACCAATCCCTTTCCAACCAAAAATATATTCTATAAAAAATGCTCCGGCAAGTAATTCTGCGAACCAACCAGTAATAGCTGTTATCACCGGGTTCAAAGCGTTGCGCAATGCATGTTTAAAAATAACAGCACTTTTATTCAAACCCTTGGCATAGGCGGTTCTGATATAATCCTGGCTCAATACATCCAGCATTGAACTTCTTGTCAGTTGAGTGATGATTGCCAATGGCCGAATACCCAGCGTAAAAGCCGGGAGTATCAGATTCTTAATATTCAAGTATTTTTCTCCTGTTACTTCATCTATTTCAAAAAGGCTGCCGGAAAGATTCAATCCTGTAAAGGAATGCCATACGATTCCAAATAAATATGCAATCAGGATGGCCATGAAAAACGAGGGTGCTGATATTCCAACGATACTGCTGAAAACTGCTGTACCATCGATCCAGGTGCCTTTTTTAACGGCTGCTAAAACACCCAGTGATATTCCTGCTATGCATGCAAAAAGCATAGCGGTAAAAGCCAATACCATCGTTCCGGGTAATGCATCAATTAAAATATTACTTACTTCTTTTTTAGTTTGATAACTTCTGCCCAGGTAAGGATATTTTATGACCAATTTTGTTTCGCCGCCAATAAAAACCCCTTTTATTTTTTTTTGTTCAATGGCAGATTTAGTGTAAACACTAACGGGAGAAACATCATTTACATACCATGCAAATTGTTTCCATTTTGGCTGATCGAGGTGAAGTTCTTTGCGGATATTATCCATTGTTTTTTTGTCGCCTGTCTGGCCAACAATCAAACGGGCCGGATCCCCAAAACCCTGGAACATAACAAATACAAGTATAACCACCCCTATCAATACCAGTAAAGAATAGCCGGTTTTTTTGAGTAAGAAAATCAATTGATTGATTTATGTGTTTTGTGATACATGATAAGTTCAATAATCCTGCTATTCTGATCTTTCATTTTCATTGTCACATTAGTTTACTTCACCTTATCCAAATCAGCACCTGCCCATTTGCCTTGTACAACAGGGCCTTTCATCTTGTATAAAGTAATATCTGCCCTTGCAGCCGTTTTAATAGCTGTAGCATCGCAGGTAAATATATTATCAGCTGATATATTATTCTTTAATAAAAACTTTTCAACAACATCTCTTTGTGCAGTTACTACAAATATCTTTTTTGATTGAGCATTTGCATTTGTGCTTATACTTTTTAGTTCTTCCAACCAGCTATCCGATCTTTCCGGCAAGTCTTTAATAAAAACAAGATAATATTCGCCGGGTATATTCAATACACTATCTGTAAGTTCATTTCCGTCAGCATCGGTTAAAGAAAAATCATTGATAAGAGGAACATTGTTCTTTCCTTTTTCTACAAGCGTTTGTTTTCTCTCAGAAAATTTCCAGGTACTGTCAGGTAGTGCGGTCATAGGAAATTCTTTATTTACCCCATTCTTTTCATAAATGAAAACATAATCAAATTTATCCTGTATCGCGTCAGCAGGCATCTGTCTTAATTTCAAAATATCATTTCCTTTTTTGTAAGGGAGGCAATCTGTTATTGGTAAGTGTTTTAAAACATAAAATTGTAAAGCAATTATGAGAACAGTTGCAAATAATATGTATAAAAAAGAAAAGAATGGTTTTGAAACAGGTGTTATATATTTTAATTTAAATAAAAGTAACAGTGCCAGGCATAATAATATAATGTCTTTAGTGAATGTTTGAACAGGAGTTAATGGAATACAATCTCCAAAACAACCACAGGCTCTTATTTTTCCACTAAATAAAACATAACTGGTCAGGAATGTAAAGAACAACATCAACAACAATAATATCCAGGTAGTGATTCGTTTTTGCCAGCCAATCAATAAAGCTACTCCAACGATCACTTCCAAAGTGATCATACCAATGGAAAAAGATAAAGCATAATGATTCAGGCTTTCCATCAGGCTTTTCATAAAACCGTCATTAGCCCAGGCTTCAAAAAATTCCTGCATTTTATAAGCCAGTCCACGCGGATCAATGGCTTTAACCAACCCTGAAAAAATAAATAATAGCCCAGTTAATACTCTTGCTATAGTTACTGCGATTTTCATAATACAATTAATTTTATTTTTTAGCTTCTTCTATCTGAATCAATGCAAAAACAGCATAATTTAAAATGTCGAAATAATTGGCATCGATACCTTCGCTCATGATGGTTTTCCCTTCGTTGGAAATGATTTGTTTGATACGCAGAATTTTAGCAAGTATCAGGTCAACAAAACTTTCCTGGCTCATTTCACGCCAGGCTTCACCGTAATCATGATTTTTATCTGCCATTAGCCTTTTTGCATCAGCCACTTTTAAATCATACATTTTTTCAACTTCAGGGACAGGCAATTGTTCAGGTTCATCATTGTTGATTTCGAGCTGTATTAACCCGATAACAGCATAATTTAATATTCCTTTAAATTCACTTTTAATATCATCGCCTATTTTCTGAAGTTTCTTTTCCTGTATGGTTCGTATCCTTTTTGCCTTAATATAGATCTGGTCAGCAATAGATATTGTACGGTACACCCTCCAGGAAGTTCCATAATCCCTGGTCTTCTTTAAAAAGATATCCCTGCTGCCTGATACAGCCCTGTCATATTGTTCACTTGTTGTCATTTTTTCAATATTTCAATTGCTCATTAATTATATGCAAATTTGCGTATCAGTTCAAAAATACAATTACTCTTTCAAATGTTCACGATCAACTGCAAAGGAAAAATTTTAACTACGGAAAAGCCGTTGGTTATGGGAATCATTAATATTACTCCGGATTCATTTTATAGAGGCCATCTAAATGGTGGAAATGAGGAAATATTTAACCTGGCCGGAAAAATGATCACTAATGGTGCAGACATTCTTGATATAGGTGGCCAAAGTTCCAGGCCCGGAAGTAAAATTATATCCGCTCAAGATGAGATGGATAGAATAATTCCTGCAATTAGACTAATCCGTAAGCATTACAAAGAGATCATATTATCGGTAGATACTTTTTACGGTACTGTAGCTGAAAAAGCTGTAGAAGAAGGTGTTTCTATCGTAAATGATATCAGTGCAGGTGAATTAGACAAACGCATGATCGATACGGTAGCTGCCTTACAGGTTCCTTATATATGTATGCATATGAAAGGAACGCCTGAAACCATGCAAAAAAATATTTATTATGATGATGTAGTTAAAGAAGTAATTGAATTCTTTATTCAAAAGATTGATGAATGCCATAGAGCAGGAATTAACGATATCATTATTGACCCCGGATTTGGTTTTGGAAAAACAATTGAGCATAATTTTGATTTGCTTAAAAACTTATCCTTGTTTAAAATACTTGATAAGCCAATATTAGCGGGACTTTCCAGAAAAAGCACGATCACTAAGACATTGAATATAAGTGCTGAAGGAGCTTTAAATGGAACAACTGTTTTAAATACACTTGCGTTAAATAACGGGGCAGATATTTTAAGGGTTCATGATGTAAAGGAAGCAAAAGAAGTTTCAAATCTAATAAGCGCATATAAAAAGACCGCTTCCTGAAAGAGAAGCGGCCTTTTGTAATAATTTTGGAATCTGGTAATTTTGTTTAAATCATTTTTAATAAACGATCTAAACGCTTTCCAATCAATTATTTCTTATTCGTTGTATCAGGTTTTAGTTTCTGAATACTATCCAAATATTTTTTCTGCATTTCCTGCATTTTTTTATTCTTCTCTTCTGCTGCGACCAATGCTTGTTTTTGATCCATTACATCAAGCACTTCTATATCAAAAATTAACACTGAGTTTGGAGTGATATCTGCTCCTGATCCATTTTTGCCATATCCTAATGTGGATGGAATATAGAACCTTCCTTTTGACCCTTTTTTTAGTAAGGTCAATCCTTCCTTCATTCCGGGAATCACCGACATTCCAAAATCAGGATTATTGGTATTTGTAAGGTTTACGATCAATGGTTCAACGTGGCCTTTTGCCGGATCAGTATTGCTGTCAAAGACCTTACCTTCCAGTGTTTTGCCTGTATAATTTAGTTTAACGATTACCCCGGTATCAATATTATTGCCAGTTCCTTCCTGAGTAATTTCAACATAAGTTCCTAAAGGAGCTTTTATTGTTTTGATATTATTCTTTGTGATATAATCCAGCAATTTCTTATCATCGATACTCTTTTGTGCAATAGCCTGTAATGAATCCCTTTTCTCCATTTCTACCATGGCTAATGCCCTGGCTTTATCTGCCTGTTCTCTGGTTGTGAATACATTTACTATTTTCAGTGTGGTCATTATATAATGTCCCTTTTGAAAAAAGGGAGGCATTTGTTCCGGATTTTTTTTAAATGCAGAATCAGTCAGTATACGTATAACAACACTATCGCCTTTTCTCAACTGCTTTAATATTTCGAAATAAGCGATCGGTGTTGATACCGAATCAAGCATTTCAATGATAGGCGCACCCTGTGTCTTTGAATCATTGAGCAGGGAATCTTTTCCATTTGTATTGTAATAAGATGCAAAATTCAACTGCATATAATTACCATATTTGATCTTAGATCCGCTACCTTTTGTAATAATTTTATACTCCAAACCATCTTTACCTTTTTTAAATGTTGCTGTATTGCAGGCTGAAAAAAGGATAACGGCCAACAACATGATAGAAGAAATTTTTCTCATTTTTATTTTGTTTTAAAATTTATAAGTACTTAACTGTTCAGCGTTTTCTTTCATTGCTTTTTTAAAATCTGCAATGGTAACTTCCAGCGACTCCTTGCTGGAACCGCCTGCGGCATTGTAATGCCCTCCTCCATTAAAATATTTTCTTGCAAAAGTATTTACATCAACCTGCCCCTTACTCCTGAATGAGCATTTACGTTCTTCACCCCTGTCGATGATGATAGCAGCAAGCTTAATACCTTCGATACTCAAAGGAAAATTTACAAGCCCTTCGGTATCGCCGGTTTTTATATCATACTTTATAAGGTCGGCCTGAGGTATGGCAATCAAAGCAGTATTATATTCATAAAAGACTTCCATCCGGTTCAGTAAAACATTTCCTATAAAACGAAACCTGTTCTCTGAAAAATTATCAAATAAAGCTTCATGAATGATACTGTGTTCAAGGCCTTTTTCTTTTAGGTCAGCGATCATCCTGTGAACACCGGCGCTGCTTGATGGAAACCTGAAAGAACCGGTATCTGTCATTACACCTGCATATAAGCAGGTTGCCACATCTTTATTTATCTTATCTGTAAATCCGGATCCAATAATAAAATCATATACCATTTCAGCAGTTGAACTTTTAGATGTGTCGGAAACACCATAAGCAAATACTTCTGTTTGAGGTTCCTGGTGATGATCAATCAATATTTTTTTTGCAGTTGCTTTCGTCAATTTTTCTTCCATTCTTTTAGTACGGCTGATCGTATTAAAATCAAGACAAAATATCCAATCTGCTTTATCAATTATTCCGTTTGCCTTTTCAGTATCCCTTTCATAATCCAGTACAGATTTGCATCCGGGCATCCAGTTGAGAAAAGAAGCCCAGTTTGTTGGCGAAATAACCGTAATGGTATGTCCAAACTGTATTAAAAAATGATACAACCCCAATGTAGATCCCATAGCATCGCCATCAGGCTTCTGGTGCATGGTAATTACAATTTGTTTTGGGCTGGTAATTTGCTGGTATATCTCGTTGATAGAATGCATAAAGGCGGCGCAAAAGTAGGGGTAAAATGCGAATTAGCCAATTAGGGGTGGTTTATTGGTTTATTTGTTTACTGGTTTAGAAGGTTTAGGGTAAAAGGTTTAGGGTTTAGGGTTTAGGGTTTAGTTTACCTCAAACTTCTACGAAGGAGTCCGGAGTCCTTCGGACAAACCTCGAACTTCAAACCTAAAACCTCAAACCTCATATATCATATATCATACATCATATATCATATATCATACATCAAACCTCAAACTCCCTATCTTTGCGCCCAAAATATAAAAAATGACCAACAGAACATTTACCATGATCAAACCGGATGCAACTGAAAAAGGTTATACCGGTGGAATTTTAGAAATGATCAATAAAGCAGGCTTTCGTATCGTTGCTATGAAAATGACCCACCTGAGCAAAGAAAAAGCCGGAGAATTTTATGCAGTCCATAAAGAACGTCCATTCTACGACGAACTGGTTGAATTCATGAGCCGTGGTCCCATCACTGCTGCTATCCTTGAAAAAGAAAATGCCGTTGAAGATTTTAGATCATTGATCGGTGCTACCAATCCTGCTAATGCAGCAGAAGGAACTATTCGTAAAAAATATGCAGCCTCTATTGGAGAAAATGCAGTTCATGGAAGTGACAGCGATGAGAATGCCGCTATTGAAGGAGATTTCTTTTTTAGTAAGTTGGAACAGTTTTAAAGGCCTCACACCAATATAGGTAAACCTATAAGGTTTTAAAAACCTTATAGGTCTTTTGTAACTCATTATTTAAAATATAAAGCCGTCCTTTTTATGGGACGGCTTTTTTATAAAATAATTTTTAAACAAATTATTACTTAATAGTATTCCCTTCAGAATCGATATACCTGATCGTTCCGATATTCAGTTCCCGTATCCCGTTTTCTATTTTTGACCTGTCTCCTACTATGACCCAGGTAAGACTTGTTGGCTTAACAACTTTTGATGCAGATTTTTTTATATCGGATAGCGTAAGGTTCTTTAACATGGAAGCATAATTGTCGAGGTAAGCAAGTCCCCTGTTGTAAATGATCACTCCTTGCAGGGAAGAAGAAACCGCATCATTAGTTTCCCAGTTTCCGGGCAATTGTAATACACTGTTTCCCTGGACCCTTTTAAATTCTGCCTCTGTTGCAGGTTTATCGGTAATGAACTGATTAAATTCTTTCATCAGTTCTACAACAGATTCTTTGGTCTTATCTGTTTGTACCGGTGCATAGCCTGTAAAAAATGATGGGCCTTTTGCATTCAGAACAACTGAAAAAGCTCCATACGACCAGTGTTTGTCTTCCCTGAGATTCATATTGATCCTTGCACTAAATTCTCCACCAAGTACATTGTTCATCATTAGAATTGATTCATAATCCGGGTCTGTTGCAGACGGACTGACCTCTGCTGCAAAAATGATCGATTGTTGTGCCCCTGGCTTATCAATGATATAAACAGAAGGCTTTTCAGGTAAGGAAACTTCTTTTATATTTTTTACAGGAACCTGTTTTGATTTCCATGAAGCGAGACTGCTTTCCAACTTTGTTTTTAATTCTTGTAAGCCAATATCACCTACTACAACAAGGTTCGCATTGTTGGGTGTAAACCAGGTCTGGTGAAATTTGATCAGGTCATCTCTTGTGATTTTCTTCACAGCATCTTCTGTACCCGATCCTGTAAATGGATTATTATATGCATGACCTTCTCCATACAATAATCTTGGTAAAATACGAAGTCCCATAGTTACCGGCCTGGATTGTTCCTGTTTTATTCTTAATAATTGTTCTTTTTGAACACGGTCAAAATCTTTTTTTGGAAAAGAAGGATTCAATAAAACATCCGTAAATAAATTCAACGAAGCATCAAAGTTTGATTTAAGTGCTTTTAAACTTATGTAGGAATTATCCAGGTTAGAATAACTGTTTAGGGTTGCACCCAGGTCAGCAAGATGGTCACTTAACTGGAGTGATGTTTTGGTTTTAGTTCCTTCAGTTAGCATAGTACCCGCCATGGATGCAACACCCGGTAAACTAAATTGATCTGAAGCATAACCTGCATTTAATAACAAAGTCATATTTACCACAGGTACAGATTTTCTTTCTACCAAAGAAACTTTCAGGCCATTACTTAAAGTAAATTCTTTTACCTCAGGGAATTTCACAACAGGAGGATTCCCTAATGCCGGTTCTTCATTTCTGTTGAGGGTAGATTTTGCAACACTATAATCGCCATAAGGCAATATTTTTAAAATGTATTCCCCATCCGTAAGCCATTTATTAGCCATTTTCTTCAGGTCATCTGCCGTAGCTTTTTTCACCATTTCATTTACCTGTTTGTAATAACCTGCATCGCCGCCATAACATTCATTTTGTGCAAGTATGTCAGACTTTCCGCCAAAACCACCTATTCGTTCAATGCCTTTGATAAACCTTGAAAAATATGTTGTTTTAGCACGTTCAATTTCGGCTGTTGTTACTCCAAGTGTAAAAACTTTTTTCAATTCTTCATTGATAACAGCATTGATCTTTGCCAGTTCAACACCTGGCTTAGCATCTGATATGATATAAAACTGTCCACCTATTTCTTTTTCATCAGTATAGAAATAAACATTGCTCGCTAACTGATCATCATAGACGAGCCGCTTATACAACCTGGAAGTTTTTCCATTGGTAAGAATATCTCCCAACAGGTTCAGGTAAGTAAGGTCTTTAGTTCCCCATCCTGGAACATTCCATGTTTTTTGCAAACGCGACTGAGGAACCCTGTCCTGCGCCACCTGCTCATGTGTACCGGTCATCTTTGCGATCCATTCACGGTGTTTTACTATTGGCGGGCCTGCAGGTAGGTCCCCAAAATATTTTTTTACTTTTTCAAAAGCTTCCTCAGCTTTTATATCACCTGAAATACAAATGACTGCATTGTTGGGACCATAGTATGTATTGAACCAATCTTTAACATCATCAATAGACGCTGCATTGAGATCTTCCATGGATCCGATCACCGTCCAGGAATAAGGATGCCCCTGAGGATAAGTACTCTTTACAGTAAGTTCATCCGAAACTGAATATGGTTCATTTTCACCCTGTCTCTTTTCATTTTGAACAACTCCCCGTTGTTCATTCAATCTGGCAGAATCTATTACACCAACCATGAACCCCATGCGATCGCTCTCGATCCATAATATTTTATCCAAAGCAGATACAGGAAAATTTTCAAAATAATTCGTACGGTCATTGTTTGTAGTACCATTCAGGTCCGTAGCGCCAAGGGCATCTGTAACTTTAAAATAGTCATCATTGTGATGCTCACTACCGTTAAACATTAAATGCTCAAACAAATGTGCAAAACCGGTCTTTCCGGCTTTCTCATTTTTTGAACCCACATGATACCAGACATTAAATGCAATAACAGGTGCTTTATGATCCTCATGAACAATTAGTGTAAGACCATTATCCAGAACATATTTCTTGAAAGGGATATCAATATCCGGATAATTGGTTTTTACCTGGGCAAAACTTCCCATGGAAAAAATGATGCAGATCAACAAGACCAGTGATTTCTTTTTCATAATGATTTTTTGAATGATCGTTTTTTGTTTAAGACGTATTAAAATAAAAGATGCACAGTTTTCAGATAGTTCAAGAGTTGCAGGATGCTAATATATTGTGTTTTTGCGGAAAAAAAATTAATAAATATCTGTAAACATCCTATAGAGTTTGTAAAAATTAAATGAGAACTCCGGTATACCAAAGAATAAGTTACTATATCTTGCATTTGTACTTTATGCAGGTCTCCCTTACCATCATACGATATCCGGTAATATTTGTCCCATTTGCTTTAGCTGCAATGGTAGTTCACCGTTTTGCATTTATGTTTAATAGAAAAATAAACTTTTATAAGCTATTGGGTTCGGGTAAGAACGGTACATTTGATAAGATACCGGATCTGCAACAATGGGGAATTTTGCTAGTTCATAGTTCTGAGTTTATTGTGGAGCCTGCTGATTTAGTCAATAATTTATTATTTAAAAAACTGTATGGTTCCTTTAATGCTAAATGGTTTCAGTTGTTTAGTTGTGAATCTTTTACCATTTTACTGGAGCCAATAGAAGGACATGGTTTATGGGATGGAAAAGAAGTGTTTGGCAATTTTTCTGAAAAATCATTTTATGAAGGCCCGATTGCAATACTAACAAGGGCAACGATCCGTTTAAATAAGTTGAAATACTTCTGGCAACACATTGCATCAGTAGCTGCAAGGATGAAGTCTGCAAAAGGATATATCACATCAGTAGGCATTGGAGATATCCCATGGATAAAACAAGCAACATTCAGTATATGGGAAAGCAAAGAAACCATGATAGCATTTGCATATGGCATGAAAGAGCATACTGATGTGATCAAAAAGACCAGGGAACAGCAATGGTATAGCGAAGAAATGTTTGTCCGCTTTAAGATCTTGGGAAATACCGGAACAATTAAAGGAATAGATCCACTAATTAGAATTTAGTAAATTTGAATTATGAAGAATATCAAACTAATTGAAGTACCATCAGAAATTGGGGCCGGCACACGAGGCGCAAGCATGGGTATTGATGCGATAAAAATTGCTGCGCTTGATTTTATGAGCAATTTCTTCGTTCATTTCCCCTCTGAAAAAATTGAAGTTGAAAATAACCTGTTATTTGAGCCTATCAAATCTCCCTATGCCAAGCGGATACAGGGTGTTCTGAACATGTATGAACGAATCAGTAAAGCGGTATCTGACAGTATGAAAAACAATTTCTTTCCCGTCGTTTTAAGTGGCGATCACAGTAATGCAGGCGGAACTATTGCAGGTATAAAAATGGCTAAGCCAAAAAGTAAGCTGGGCGTTATCTGGATCGATGCACATGCTGATCTGCATACTCCATACACAACTCCATCAGGCAATATGCATGGGATGCCAATGAGCACAGCATTAGCAGAAGATAATATAGAATGTAAAGTGCATGACCTGGATGAAAAGACTGCCAAGATCTGGGACCAGTTAAAAACAATTGGAAAAACAGGTCAAAAAGTATTACCGGAAGATGTGGTTTTTATTTCGCTAAGAGATTTTGAGAAAGAAGAAAAGTTTCTGATAGAAAAATATGGAATAAAAGTGATCAGTACGAGCGAAGTTAGGCGTAACGGAGCTGAGAATGTTAGCCGTAAAGTACTGCGTTACCTAAGTGACTGTACAGATATATATGTAAGTTTTGATGTAGACAGCCTGGATTCTGCCATTTCAAAAGGTACTGGTACACCGGTTAGCAATGGACTCAAAGAAAGAGAAGCTGAGGACCTGATAAGCAAATTCATGCAAAACCGAAAAGTATGTTGTTTTGAAATTACAGAAGTAAATCCAACATTAGATAAAGAAAACCTGATGGCAGAAATTGCATTTAATATTTTACAGCGAAGTGTGAATGTGCTGATGATGAATTAAAATTAAATAATGAAAAGAATTCTAACGCTTACCTGCTTGTTTTTTTATTTAAGTTCTTTTGCACAAAGATCCCGCTACATAGATAGTCTTAAAATGTTTCAAAAGAATTATGTCAAGACTCATGAAGTTGTACCTGACTCCAATCGCAGGTATTTCCAATTTTTTCCGGTAAATAAAAAATACAGGGTAATGGCTACTTTCAAAAAAACAGAAGATGCCAAAGGATTTATTATGAAAACTTCAGGCACAAAGACAAAAAAATATTTTAAATACGGGATACTTAGTTTTACCATCGACAAAAAACAATTAAATCTGAATGTTTACCAGAGTGAACAATTAATGAAAGATGATAAGTACAAAAATTATTTATTTATTCCTTTTACAGATCTTACTTCGGGCAATAAAAGTTATGGCGGTGGAAAATATCTCGATATTGTAATGGATGATATACAGAACAATGTCCTGCTTCTTGATTTTAATAAAGCGTATAATCCATACTGTGCTTATGCATCCGGATATAATTGCCCGATACCACCGAGGGAAAATGATCTTCCGGTTGCTATCAAAGCGGGTGAAATGAATTTTGGGAAAAGTCATTAACATTCTTATATGCAAAACACAGCTCATCTGTTAATGATAGAACCAGTTAATTTTGGTTTTAATGCAGAAACGGCTGTAAATAATAGTTTCCAGGTAGCTACTGCTGAAAATATACAACAACAGGCTTTAATTGAATTTAATGACTTTGTTTTACTGCTGAGAGAAAATAAAGTTGATGTTACAGTAATAAAAGATACAGAAGACCCTCATACTCCCGATTCAATTTTTCCGAATAACTGGATATCCTTTCATAAAGACGGTACTGTTTTTATATATCCTATGTATGCTTCAAACAGAAGGAAAGAAAAGAAAAAACATATTATAGAAATGATCTGGTCAACTTTTCATATAACCAATATCATTGATCTCAGCCATTATGAAAAACAACATCAATTTTTAGAAGGAACAGGCAGTATGGTATTAGACAGGGAAAACAGGATTGCTTATGCATGTATATCTCCCCGGACAAATATGGTTGTTTTAAATGAATATTGCCGTATAAACAATTATTCAGCCTGCACGTTTACAGCGAAAGATATAAACGGTATTGATATATATCATACCAATGTTTTGATGTGCATTGCAGATAAATTTGCAGTGATATGCCTTGATTCAATTACAAACGATTCGGAAAAGAAACGAATTTCGGACTGCATAATTGAAACAGGTAAAGAGATCATTGATATATCTTTACATCAACTAAACAGTTTTGCAGGAAATATGCTGCAGGTAAGAAATGCGGATAATGAATTATTGCTGGTAATGTCAACACAGGCTTATCAATCTTTAACCAAATCACAAGTGAATCAATTATCGAAATATAATATGCTGATACATGCAAATCTTGAAACCATTGAATCTGCCGGCGGAGGCAGTGCACGCTGTATGATAGCAGAAATATTTAATAAGAAATTATAACAATCAGCGCCCTCCTGTAATATCTTTTTTCCTGCGAAGGCTTTCAAGGCCCGGGTCCATTTGAATAGCTTTATCACACATCTGCTGGCCCCTGTCCTTTTGCCCTTTCTTTTGAAAACATAATCCTGCCTGGTATAATGCTTTACCATCATTCGGGTCAGCTTCCATTAATTGCTGACAATAAGTGAGTGACCGGTCAAATTGTTTTTGTTGATAGAGTATTTCTGCCATATCTCTTATGATATCCTTATTGCCGGGCCTTTTTTTCCAGATCTCAAGTAATAATCTTTCTCCTTTATCATAATCTCCTGTGTATAATGACGCATACCCGACATTTTCAACATAATCGTTTGATCTGTTATACCCATTTGCCAATGCTTTCTCAAAGAAGATCAATGCATTTTTAAAATCATTCAGATTATAATAAATAAGGCCGAGTTCATACATCCAGTAACCCCTGGTTTCATCCATCTGCACAGCTTTAATATAAAATGGAACTGCTTTTTTATATTCTTCCATTTCAAGATAATTGCGTCCCATCGTATACGTTAATTCAGCATTTGTGATATCTTTTTCCATTGCTTTTGCCAAATAATTCTCGGCATTGGTATAATCATCCTGATGGTAATAACTCATTCCCAATATCCGAAGGCTATTTTTACAGTCAGAACATTTTTGGGCAAACTCAATAGCTTTAGGATATTGACGGTAATTAAAATATAATTCCATTAACTCATTGATAGCCGTTTCATTGGAAGGATCAAGTTCAGATACCTTTGCAAAACTGACGATAGCCTGGTCTGTTCTTTTCATCGCCAAAAATGTATATCCTTGCTGTAAATAGGTTTCAGTTAAAACAGCGTTGAATTGAATGGATCTCTCAAAGAATTTTGAAGCGACCAGGTAACGCCCGGCATTTTTTTCTTCAATGGCCTTGTCAAAATAAAAACGGGAACTGTCGGTATTTTGTGCATAGACAGATATGTCCATGCATATGGCTATAATAGATAAAAGAGTTTTCATCGTGTTTTTGTGGGTATAGGTTAGCTTACTACAGACTACTGTAATATTACTGCTGATAACGCCGGGATACCTATTTTTATTTCATATAGCTTCTTTTTTTT
Source organism: Ferruginibacter sp. (assembly GCA_031373525.1). Lineage (GTDB taxonomy): Bacteria > Bacteroidota > Bacteroidia > Chitinophagales > Chitinophagaceae > Ferruginibacter. The sequence continues at coordinate 99,686 of JANMMS010000024.1, read as the reverse complement.
ATCTACCGCAATAATATCCATTTGCATACCAACATAATCTCCGTTTCCCCAATAACATATATTATTGCTATTAAATATTTCTTTCCAGCTTGTTTTGCCCTTTAACTGAAGTTTCCATTCCGGATAATTAGTTTTAGTAACATTTAAAATAATCACCATGTCATCTGCCCTGTGTTTACCTTTTCTTTTATACACGATGATGCCTTCATTTCTGTGTTCAAGAGATACCCATTCAAATCCTTTACGGTCAAACTGGTATTCATACATGGCAGGATTATTCTTATAAATATGATTGAGATCCCTTACACAATCCTGCAATTTATTATGCGGGTCATGTTTTAACAATTCCCAATCGAGTTCCGATTTATAATTCCATTCACTGGTTTGCCCGAATTCATTTCCCATAAAAAGCAATTTAGCTCCCGGGTGAGTGTACATATAAGTATATAGCAGGCGCAGGTTTGCAAACTTCTCCCATTCATCGCCTTTCATCTTATAGATCATCGGGCTTTTACCATGTACCACTTCATCGTGGCTTATGGGCAGCATGAACTTTTCATCATAGAAATACATGATACTGAATGTAAATTTATCCTGTTCGTGTATCCTGTCCTCGGGTTTGATCTTAAAATATTTAAAAGTATCATGCATCCAACCCATCATCCATTTCATACCAAATCCAAAACCTCCTTTATCGGTAGCTAGTGTAATTCCGGGCCAGTCTGATGCTTCTTCTGCAATCGTTTGTGTATCCGGAAAATCCCTGTATAAGACATTATTCAGATTTTTTAAAAAGTCTATGGCCTCAATATTTTCATTACCGCCATACTCATTGGGTTCCCACTCTCCTTCCTTCCTGGAAAAATCAAGTCGAATGATTGAATTGACTGCGTCTACCCTTAAACCGTCAGCATGGTATTTGTTTAACCAGAAATGGGCGCTACTCAGCAAGAAAGACCGTACTTCTCCCCTTTTATAATTAAATATATAACTGTTCCAATCGGGGTGATAACCCTTACGCATATCTTCATATTCATATGTATATGCGCCATCAAATACGTGCAACCCATGTGCATCATGAGGAAAATGCGACGGCACCCAATCGAGTATCACTCCTATACCGTTTGTATGCAATGAATCTACCAGGTGCATAAAAGCCTCAGGTGTACCAAAGCGTGAGGTAGGCGCAAAGTAACCGGTGCCCTGGTATCCCCAGCTGCCGTCATAGGGATGCTCCATTACAGGCATAAATTCAACATGGGTAAACCCCATTGCCTTAACATACGGAACCAGCCGGTCGGCAATATCTGTATAACCGGTATAAGCTTCCTCTTTATTCTTTTCAGGTCGCATCCAACTTGCCAGGTGTACTTCATAAACACTCCAGGGCGCATTCAGCGCATTATTTTTACTTCTATTGGCCATCCAGTCTCCATCATGCCAGAATTTATCCAATTGCCACGTAATAGAAGCTGTTCCGGGCCTAAATTCACAATAATTTGCAAAGGGGTCTGCTTTATCGGTTTCAAAATCATTAGGTGCAGATATATGGTATTTATACACCGTCCCTTTGGGAAGTCTTGGAATAAACCCTTCCCATATTCCCGAATGATCGAGTCTGGGGTACAATGGATGCAATTGTTTTTTCCATCCGTTGAATTCACCTACCACGGAAACAGCAGATGCATGCGGTGCCCAAACAGCAAAGTAGTATCCATCCGTATCAAGTAAACGTAAAAAATGGTTGCCGAATTTTTCATAGGCATTGTGAAATTGCCCTTCTCTAAATTGGCTGATATCTTCAACAGTAAAAAATGAATAAACCCATACATGTTTGGTCGTATCAATAAAATTTTCGTCTTCGTATGCCATTTATCAAGTTTTTCAGGCTGATGGTAAAATTTTCTATTAACGTAAATTTAAGATTTGTTAGTTTGGAACTTCAAATTATTTAATTCACTTTATCAAATATTCGCACTATATACCCAAAACTAACTACATGTTTAAAAAAATCGTTCTTTCTGTCTCCTGTCTTTTTATTTTACAATTCCTTTTTTCTCAGTCCATAGAATTTACAGGTAAGATCGAAGACACTACTGCACATACTAATGTAAAAAATGCCGTTGTAGCATTGTTATCAACCAAGGATTCTATATTGAAAAAATTTACCAGAACAGATGCCAATGGCAGCTTTAACATTAATAATGTAGTACCCGGCAATTATATTCTAATGGTTCTACATCCGATTTTTGCTGATTATGTTGAAGATTTAGAAGTAAATAATACCAATCGTTCAACAGGCTCCATTGCTTTAACACCAAAAAGTAAATTACTGGAAGCGGTTATATTAAAAAGCGGAAGCCGCATCCGTATAAAAGGAGATACAACCATATACACAGCAGATAGCTTTAAAGTGAGTGCCAATGCAAATGTGGAGGAATTGCTTAAAAAATTACCGGGAATCCAGGTAGATAAGAACGGTCAGATCAAAGCCATGGGCGAAACTGTTGAAAAAGTATTGGTAGATGGAGAAGAGTTCTTTGGTGATGATCCGGGCATGGCCGTAAAAAACCTTAGAGCAGATGCAGTTAAGGAAGTGCAGGTTTTTGACAAAAAAAGCGAACAGGCAGAATTTACCGGAATTGATGATGGCAATACAAAAAAGACCATTAACCTTAAATTAAAAGAAAATAAAAAATCGGGCTATTTTGGAAAAGTAAGTACATCTGGAGGATTGCAAAAAGATATTGATCACCGGTATAATAATAATTTAATGTTCAGCAGTTTTAAAGGGAAACGGAAACTCACTGCATTTTTGTTAAATGGGAATACGGGCCAGGACGGATTAAGCTGGCAGGATAATGAAAAATATGGCGGAGAATCAGATAATTATTCTATGAGCATGGATGATGATGGCGGCGGAATATATATGTACCGTGGTGGCGGATCTGATGATGAGCCTTATGTGAATACTGAGAACGGTTTTATAACAAATGTAAATGCAGGTGTACAATACAGTAATAAATGGAATGATAAAACTTCTGTAAATTTTTCACCTAAATACAATAGCCAGGTATACAATAACACTAAAACAAATTTCACTCAGCGACAATTTTTAAATCCTGCAAATGGCAAAAGTACCCTCACCAATGAAAATGCTGATGAACAATCAAGTGTTAACAGGTATAATTTCAAGCTCAGGGGTATATATGATATTAAGATTGATTCAATGAATACGCTGAAGTTAACTGCGAATGCAAATTTTTATCATACAGAAAATACAGTTTTAAGAAACGCCAGCACTAAGAATGAATTTGAAGTTCTGCAAAATACCAGCAACAGCAATTCGCAAACAACAAGTGATAAGAGAGCTTTGTCGGCAAATGTTGTTTTTAAACATAAATTTAAAAAAGCAAGAAGAACATTAACGCTAACAGCAGACTGGAATAATCTGAATACAATCGGGGAAAATTATCTTAAATCTTACAACGAATCATTTGATCCTGCGAATCCATTTATACAGGATCTGAATCAATTAAAAGATAGTGAGAAATCAAGTAATAAGCTTTTATCAAGGATCGTGTATACTGAACCACTTAGCAAAAAATATTCTATGGAGCTTGGTTATGAATTGACTTACAGTACCGGAAAGAATAACCAGGTAACCTATAACTACTCTCCCGTTTCAAATAAATGGGATGAGAAAGTTGATACCCTTTCAAATGATTTTGACCAGTTGATCACTATCAATAAACCTTCCATAAAATTCAATTATGCCGATAAAAAATTCAAGATAAATGTAGGTTCCGGATTTGGTTTAACTCATTTTGATCTCGAGGACAAATCTTTTAAAAAAGACTATATACGCAACTTCACTAACTTTTTCCCTTCTGCCAGTGTGAATTATACATACAAAGCCAATCACAATCTAAGATTCAACTATAATGGTAATACAACGCAACCTACCGTTAACCAGTTGCAGCCATTGAGAAATAACAATGATTTTTTCAATCAATATATTGGAAATCCCAACTTGAAACCTTCGTTCATTAATTCATTTAATATTTCGCACAACAGTTATAATTTTATTAAAGACAGATGGATGTACCAATCAATTAATGTCAGACAAACAAGTAATGCGATCACCAATAATGTGATCTATAATCCGGGTTCGGCACAAACAACAACACAACCTATAAATACAAATGGTAATTTTTCTTTGCAAATATGGTCTGGAGTTGGATTTAAAATGAAAAAATTAGATACCCGGTTAAATATAAATCCTAATCTGAGCTATACCAAATTTGCAGATGTTATTAATAGTGTCATCAGTTATTCAAGAAATCTAAGCGCCGGTTTGTCTTTATACCTTTCTAAATCTAAAGATAAAAAATACGACATATCATTAAGCAATGATTTCTCTTATAACAGCAATAAAACATCACAGCAACAATCAAAGATCAATTATTATGTGAATACATTATCTGCTGATGTAACCATTTACATTCATAAAGTATGGTCTATCAATACCGACTACCAGTTTTATGCACGTCAGAAAACTGATGAGTTCAGCAGTAACCTCAATAACCAGTTATGGAATGCCCGATTGCAAAAAACATTTAAGAATAATGAGTTTACCGCATTTGTTAAGATCCGCGATATCCTGAACCAAAACATTGGTATAGACAGAAGTTTTTACGGGAACACATTAACAGAAGAAAGAAATAACCGGTTACAAAGATATTGGATGATTGGATTTACCTGGGATTTTAAAAACAAAGCAGCCAAAGCAGCGAAATAAAATAATAATTTAAAAAATAAATACAGATGAAACCTAAAATATATTTTCTCATTACCTGCTTCCTTGTTTCATTGCAGATTAACGCACAGATCTTCATAGACAAAGCCGTTATAGAATATGAAGTAAAAGTGAATATCAAAAAAACAATGGGTAACAGTTCATGGGCAGAAATGATGAAAGAGAACATGCCGCAGTTTAAAACAGGTTACTATCAGTATACATTTGCCGACAACAAAAGTGTTTACAAATTTGACCATTGGGATGAGAAGAAGGTACCGGAATGGATGAGAAAAAGTGATGAAGAAAATGCCTGGTATTTTGATCATACTGCCGGCAAGTTCAATATGCAGAAAAATGTATATGGCTCTAATTTTAATGTGGAAGATTCTATTCCGGTTATAGAATGGCGTTTAACAAATGAGAATAGGGTCATTGCAGGCTTCAATTGCCGTAAAGCTGTGGGAAAGATAATGGACAGTGTGTATGTGTTTGCATTTTTCACCGATGAGATCACTATTCCCGGAGGTCCATGTTCTATCAATGGCTTACCGGGAATGATTCTTGGCTTAACCATACCAAGAATGTATGCTTCCTGGATCGCAACAAAAATAACCGTGAACAATGTAAATGTGTCTGTGATAAAACCAATAACATCAAAAAAATATTTCACTTATAAAAGTCTTAAAACTACCATTAAGGAAAGAACCAAAGAATGGGTAAGTGAAGATGATCCTGAATCTCAAAAATGGATCGAGCAGTTGTTTTGGAATACGCTTTTGTAATAATATTGAACAAGGAACAAGGAATTTTGAATAATGATCGGAGTTATTCACTTCCACATTCGAAATTCCTTGTTCCTTGTTCAATATTCAAATGTTTCTTATTCGATCTTCTTTATATCTCAAAACCATCAGGAACAATTGCTCCTTTTTTTATGACCACGATACCATCTTTGATTGCATATAACGAATGATCATCATCAGGTAAATGTGCTCCGCCTTTTATGGTAACATTGTTTCCGATGCGGCAATCTTTATCAACGATCACATTGGTCAGATTACAATTATCGCCTATGCCCAGCCTGGGGATACCTTTACTAAAATAGTAAGCTATTTCTTCAATGGTTTCATAAAAATCATTTCCCATCAGGTAGCAGCTGATAATATTGCTTCCCATTCCAATACGACTGCGAATACCGATCACACTGTTAACAAGGCTTGCTGCATGTATGATGCAACCTTCTGCCATGATCGTTTGCTGCATAGTGGTACCACTTATCTTGGCAGGTGGAAGCATACGAGCCCTTGAATAAACCATTTTCCTGTTATCGAATAAATTGAATGGAGGAATGTCAAGTGTCAGGGCCAAGTTGGCTTCAAAAAATGAATAGATGTTCCCGATATCTGTCCAGTAACCATCATACTGAAAGCTGACCACTTTGTATTTTTCAATTGCATCCGGAATGATCTCTTTTCCGAAATCAGTAGCATCTTTTTTTTCATCCTGCAACAGGTCAAACAATAATTTCCTGTTGAAAATATAAATTCCCATTGAAGCAAGATAATGCCTGCCCTGCTGTATCATATCTTCACCGGTATTACTCGCCCAAGCAGGTAATTTTTCACTCGAAGGCTTTTCAATGAAAGAAGAAACACAATGCTGGCCATCTGTTTTTAATATACCGAATTCGGTCGCATCCCTTTCTCCAACAGGTATGGTTGCAATTGTTATCTCTGCCTGAGACTTAATGTGATTATCAAGCATATCACCAAAATCCATTTGATAAAGCTGGTCGCCACTTAATATAAGAACATATTCAAAATCATTTTTATCAATATGTTTCAATGATTGCCTTACTGCATCTGCAGTTCCCTGGAACCAACCCGGGCTGTCAGGAGTTTGTTCAGCAGCAAGAATATCAACAAACCCACTACTAAATCCACTGAACTGATAAGTATTCTTGATGTGTTTATTTAAAGAAGCAGAATTGTATTGTGTTAATACAAACATGCGGTTGATATTACTGTTGATGCAGTTGGAAATCGGAATATCAACCAACCTGTATTTGCCTGCTATTGGAACTGCGGGTTTGCTCCTGGTGGCTGTTAAAGGATATAACCGGCTACCGGCGCCACCTCCCAATATTACGGCAACAACTTGTTTACTAATCATAAAATATGTTTATAAAATTATTGATTGATATAATTCAATATATTTTGCAGCACTGGTTTCCCAACTGCTGTTAATATTCATCATTCTTTTTATTATTTCATTCATTTTCTGCTTATCATCATATAACCCCAATGCCCTGTGAATTGAATAAGAAATATCTTCAACGCTGGCATTATTAAAACAAATACCATAGCCGTCCTTTTCCCCAAAATCCAAAACGGTATCTTTTAATCCCCCTGTGTTACGTACAACCGGAACCGTACCATACCGCATGGCATAAAGCTGATTAAGGCCGCAAGGTTCTACCCTGCTGGGCATCAGAATAAAATCAGCACCGGCGTACATTTGGTGACTGAGTTTTTCGTTGTATTTTATCTGGGTATTATAATAACCGATCAAATTATTCTGCATACCCAATAAAGTTGCTTCAATGCCAGGATCACCGCTTCCCAGGATGAGGCAGCTAAAACGGGTGCCTTCATTTTCAAAAGTCCGGAGAATGGATTCAGCAAGCAGGTCTGCAGCCTTCTCATGTACGAGCCTGCCAATAAATACAATCAAAGGATACCTTATTTCAAAATTAAATTCATCGCATAGTTTTTTCTTATTTAATTTTTTTCCTTCTTTAAAATCCTTTAAACTGAAATTATCAATAATATAGTTATCCTTTTCAGGATCCCATACTGCATAGTCAATACCATTCAATATTCCGCTGCATTTACCCATTTCATAATTGAACAGGCTTTCGAGGCCATTGGCATCTTCCTTTAATTCTTTCATATAACCGGAACTGACCGTATTGACCTTGTCGGCACATTTTATACCACTTGCCAGCGGATTGATCGTATCATTCCAATCCAGTAATCCCCAGTTCCATGTATCCCATGACGGTATATATGTTATCTTGTCCCAACCCATCCAGCCCTGGTATTGTGCATTGTGTATGGTAAGTACCGTAGGTATACGCGAAAGATGCCTGTAAATAAAACAATTACGCATCATAAATGGAATCAGGGCTGTATGATGATCGTGGACATTAATAACATCCGGGTGGTGTTCCCATTTACTCAGCCATTCCAAAACAGCGATCTGAAAAGCAGTGAACCTTTCAGTATCATCGTCGTAACTGTATATTTTTTCCCGATCAAGTAAACTATAAATATCAACGCAATACAGGTCAAACCCAAGTTTGTTGGTCTTTTCTTTGATAATGGTAAAATCAAAATTAAACTGTGCCATAGAAAAATTCCCTTTGTGCACTACTTCCCATTCATTATCATAAAGAAATTTTGTACGATGCATTGGCATCACCACTTTGGCAAAATGCCCGAGTTCCTGCTGGTATTTTGGTAATGCGCCAACCACATCAGCTAGTCCGCCGGCCTTTGCCATCGGGTAACATTCAGCGCTTACGTGTAAAATTTCCATTTTTCTGTTAAAAATTTTTATCCAATTTATGAAGGATATTGGTACAAACAATCAATCAAAATTAATTTTACAATCAAAGTAGTTGATAATTGCCTAAAATAAAAAAACTAATTTTCATTCTGCGAAAATTTCTTGTTATTTTCAACATTCAAACCAAATTATATGGCATCAGATCAAAAATCGAATTTAAAAGAACATACCACGCAAGCGGCTATTCCAACGAATTATGGTGCATTGGGCACCCTCGTGACTGTTTTTTTCTTTTGGGGTTTCATTGCGGCAGGGAACAGCGTGTTCATTCCTTTTTGCAAACATTACTTTAATTTAGATCAGTTTCAAAGCCAGTTGATCGATTTCGCTTTTTATACAGCCTATTATATAGGAGCTCTGGGCCTTTTTGCTTATGGCGCTTTTGGAGGAAAGGACCTGGTAGGAAAATGGGGTTATAAAAAAAGTATTGTTTATGGATTGCTTTTTTCTGCGATGGGTGCAGCAGCTATGATCATTGCTGTAAACGCTAATACATTTACTGGCATGCTGGTTGGACTGTTCATTGTGGCATTGGGATTTTCTTTACAGCAAACCGCCGCCCAGCCATTTGCTATTTCCCTGGGAGATCCTGCTACAGGTACCAGCAGAGTCAATCTTGGGGGAGGTATCAATTCATTTGGAACGACTATCGGACCAATTGTTGTTGCCTTTGCCTTATTTGGCACAACTGCTGCTATTACAGATGAAAAAATAGCTGCTCTAAGCCTGAGTAAAGTAATTGTATTATATAGTTGTGTTGGAGCTTTATTTATTGCTGCAGCGGCATTGTTCTATTTTTCAAAAAAGGTTCCTGCAGGAATGATGGCTGAGAAAACAGAGAATGCAAATAAAGCACTATACACTTTATTAATAATGACAGGACTTTTGATCATCATGTTTGTACCGGTATTCAGCAGTTATAAAACTGATCCTGCAACTTTATCAGAAACTGAAAGACATGCACTTGAATCTTATCGGTTAAAATGGCTTTTAGGAGCTCTTGCTGTTATTGTTTTTGGTTTACTTGGATCAAACGTAAGTGCAAAGAGTAAACCGGAAGGATGGGGAGCAATGAAATATCCACAACTGGTATTAGGTATGCTGGCCATATTCGTTTATGTAGGCGTAGAAGTTGCCATAGGGAGTAACTTAAGTGAATTATTGAAACAGCAAGATTTTGGAGGTTTTCAATCATCTGAGGCAGCACCTTATATTTCCATGTATTGGGGTAGTTTAATGATAGGCAGATGGGCAGGTGCTGTTTCTGCGTTCAACCTTTCAAAAAATTCAAAACTGTTGTTGCAGATAATTGTACCCCTGATTGCCTTTTGCATTATCATTGGGGTAAATACAATTGCCAAGTATGATATGAAGCCACTGTATTATTATGCTGTTTGTGTTATCATTCAGATCATTGCTTTTTATTTAAGTTATAATAAGCCGGCAAGAACATTGATGATATTTGGATTACTTGGGGTAACGGCAATGATTATTGGTACACAGACAAGCGGGATCGTTGCTATTTATGCATTTCTGAGTGGAGGATTATTCTGCTCTATTATGTGGCCATGTATTTTTACATTATCCATTGCAGGTTTAGGAAAATATACTACTCAAGGGTCTGCGTTTTTGATCATGATGATACTTGGTGGAGGAATTATTCCTCCTATTCAAGGCAAACTGGCAGATGTCATTGGTATACATCAGTCCTATTGGGTTCCTGTTGTTTGTTTTGCTTACCTGGCATTTTTTGCAATTGCTGTAAAAAGTATTTTAAAAAACCAGGGAATTGATTATGATACGACTGAAAATGCTGTAGGTCATTGATAATAACAAATAAAATTTGTTGTGTTATTGATAAAACTAACGATCCAAATGAATATCTGAATTTTATAAAAGATTTTAGTCTTTACTTTTTTGCTTCTCCCCCGAAAGGATCGGGGTGTACCACAAAAAAAGTAACAAAAAAAGAGCCCCGTAAACGATTACACCCCGTTTTCGGGATGGAGCCCTGATTAAGCTTTAGTACTACTGTAGCTTCAACAGCTGTTCCCTGATAATGAAACTGAATCTTTTTAATAAACCATAGATTAACTTAAACTTATTTTAATAAAAAATATGAAAGAAAAATTTGCCATAGGCATTGATATCGGTGGAACTACAAGTAAATTCGGTATAGTAAACAGTACCGGGGAGATCATTGAACAGGATCGCCTTCCAAGTAATGAACACGATGTTGTGGAAGATTTTATTGATGACCTGCACTTAAAATTAATGCCGATGATCAAAAGAGCAGGCGGTATTAAGAATTTTGTTGGAATTGGTATGGGAGCCCCTAATGGTAATATTTATACCGGCACGATTGAATATGCACCTAATTTGAAATGGAAAGGGATCATTCCTATTGCAGACCTGATATTTAAGAAATTTAAACTTAAAACAAAATTAACCAATGATGCCAATGCCGCCGCCATGGGAGAAATGATGTATGGTGCGTGTAAAAACATGAAACATTTTATTACCATTACTTTAGGAACCGGTGTCGGAAGTGGCATCGTAATAGACGGCAAGATCGTTGTTGGACACGATGGATTTGCAGGAGAACTGGGACATACTGTGATCAGGCCGGGTGGCAGGATACATAAAAGTACCGGTATGCGTGGCACCCTGGAATCTTATGCTTCGGCTACTGGTGTACGTGAAACAGCAATTGAATTACTGACCAAACACCCGGAAGAAGCCAGTTTGTTGCGCAACTACAGTATCAATGAACTCACCAGTGAATCTGTTTATGAATGTGCATTACAAGGCGACAGTATTGCCAATGAGATATTTGAATTTACCGGGCAGATACTGGGAGAATCTTTGTCTAACTTTATCATGTTCTCTTCTCCTGCAGCTATTGTCTTATTTGGCGGACTGACAAAATCCGGCAACCTCTTGCTGAATCCAACACGAAAGCACATGGAAGCAAACCTGTTGCCCATTTTTAAAAATAAAGTGAAACTGATCTTCAGTGAACTGAAAGAATCGGATGCTGCGATTTTAGGAGCAAGTGCTTTGGTTTGGGATAATGAGAAATAAAAAACGTAAAATGTAAAATAATAAATGTAAAAAAAGTAAAGCCTCTTCAAATATGTAGAGGCTTTACTTTTATATTCAATATTTTACATTTATTATTCTTCTGTTTTCTTCTCTCCCATCCACTTATTTCTTCCCCAACCTTGTATCACATGCTTTTCACTATGATAAGATGAGCGTACCAACGGTCCGCTTTCTACATAATCCAATCCAAGCTGGTAGCCGATTTCACGATACTCTGCAAATTCATCCGGATGAATGAACCTTGCTACGGGCAAATGATTTTTTGTTGGTTGCAGGTATTGCCCGATCGTAACAACATCTACCCCATTATTGTATAAGTCTTTTAAAGTTTGTACCACTTCTTCTTTGGCTTCGCCTAATCCAAGCATAATACCGCTTTTAGTGCGCATCCCTCCCTCTTTTAATATCTTCAATGTTTTCATGCTCTGCCAATACTTTGCCTGTATGCGCACTTGTTTTGTGAGTCTTTCGCTGGTTTCAATATTATGACTGACCACTTCTGGAGCAGCTTCAATGACACGTTGAATATTTTCAATTTCTGCCCTGAAATCAGGGATCAGTGTTTCTAAAGTAGTTGATGGATTCAGGGCTTTTACTGCTTTTATGGTATTGTACCAGATTATACTTCCCCCGTCTTTTAGTTCATCTCTGTCAACTGAAGTAATAACAGCATGCTTAACTTTCATCAGGTGAATGGCTTCGGCTACTCTTTGTGGTTCATCCCAATCCACTGCATCCGGTTTACCGGTAGCTACAGCACAAAATCCGCAGCTACGGGTACAAATATTTCCAAGTATCATAAATGTAGCCGTACCAGCTCCCCAGCATTCACCCATATTCGGACAATTACCACTTTCGCAGATCGTATGTAATTTGTGTTGATCAACCAGATTTCTTACATGCCGGTACTCCTCTCCAATTGGCAATTTTACCCTTAACCAGTCAGGTTTCTTTTGACGTTGTTCTATAATACCTGTTTCACATCCCATTACGAATTATATTTTATTTTGGGTTTAAATTTGAAAAGAAAGAAAACCATATATTTAATAATATCAAGTAATATTTTTAAATAAATTATAACCAATACATTATAATTTATTTATTATTTATTTTCTTTTACCAAACATGACAGATACATAAGCATTAAAGAAAAATTTATTTTCCTTTAAATATATTATTTGCTGTATACTTTTTGTATAATATTCTGCACTTAATCCTACTTCAATAGCAGAAAGCATTTCATTGTACTTTCCATAATCAAAGCGAAAAGCAGGTTTTACATAAAACCCCGGTGTTACTGAAAGATATTTCCAACCGGTACCAAAAGAAGGCCCGCCAATATGGTTCCCGGGGTTAACAAAATCAGCATTATCAGTTGAATTATATTGAATATATACCAATTCATTGTTCTTTTCAACCTGAACCATATATGGACGTAATAAACCTGCAATAAATCCTCCTCCGATATTACCGGTAATACTAACCCCATTCTTATTACCTTTATTACCAAAAAGGAATTGTTTCTGTGCACCTAGTTTTACAGGATAAAAGAAATTTATTTTTCCAAAGATCTCAGGAGCAGTATTAGAAAAAACAGATTGTTTGTTTTCTTTTGGGTGTTTACGCTCAGAAATATCCAATTGAAAGAGCAATCCACGTTTCACAGATTGAGCCCTGCCAATTTCAAAAAAACCACCATAACCGTCACTGGTTAGCTTTACTCCAAATGCGGTATGTTTTTTATATCTTATCACACCTTCTTCTTCCTGCTTTACTATTGCGTTAATTCGTTCACGACGTATCTCTTTTTTAGACTGCTTCCTGGTTTCCTGTGCAACAACTGATAAAATCATCATTGCAGAAATTGCCATTAAAAATAATTTCTTCATGTATACTGTTTACTTGAGTAAATTTATGCAAAAATACAGTGTTGTTCTCTAACTTAGATTCAATTATGAAAAGAACTGCTGCACTGACGAATTTTAATCCCAAAATTAACAAAAATGACAGCTTCAATCATTTATAAAGGAGATCTCCGTTGCGAATGCACACATGTCCAGAGCGGCACGATCATCGAAACCGATGCACCTACAGACAATCGGGGGAAGGGAGAACGTTTCAGCCCTACAGATACTGTATGTGTTGCACTTGGCACTTGCATTATTACAACTATAGGGATCAGGGCCAGTGATATGCAACTTAACCTGGTAAATACACGAATTACTGTAACTAAATTTATGTTGAGTGAACCAAGGCGAATTGGAAAAATTGCTGTTTTGATACAATTCCCGGAATTGCCGGATTTGCCTGAAAAAGACAAACTGATCTTACAAAAGATCGGTGACAACTGTCCTGTCATGAAAAGCCTTCATCCGGATATTATTGTTGAGGTGGATTATCAATGGTAATATTTATAAGCCAAATTTTTAAATTCTGTTTTTTGAACTTAAGACAGTTTAAGTATTTTATTACCAATAGAACATTGCAGGCATTGCCTGTTATCACAATACCTGTTTTTCAATTGTATCAAAGCCTGCGAATCAAAAGCGGTTTTGTTTTCAATTCCAATCAATTCAAAACTTTTGGTAATATTGTTTGATTCTGCAGGTAACTGTTCCATCCATTGCATTGCTTTTGTTTTATACTTTTCCTTGTTATTAAAATACCCATATGCATATATAACCGGAATGATCGTATTGATCATAATATTCTGAATCATTTGTTTTCCAAGTGATTTCTTTTTAGATACTGCAACTTCATCAAAAAGATAATGATCAAGCCAGTATCCATTTGCATTTACCGAAAGCCATTTTGCTGCATCTATAAAATTTTCCGACTCTTTAATAACAGAAAATAACTGGCTGTTTTTATGAATCAATACAGCCAGTTGAGCTAAGCGGATCGTTGGGAAATTTGCCGGACGCATTCTGAGAAAATACACAGGAAAATGATTTTTTTTCAATGAATATTTTTTTTGAAGAAACCGGTATTCCTTTTGTAACATTAATGGGTATTCTTCTTTGAAATTAGCCTCAAGTAACCCTGATTGCCCCATTAACAATGCTTCCAGTTGGTAAAGTTGATCTTTGTGCTTTGAAATAATCTTAAGCGGAGTGTTTTGTGCCATACATTCAAAAGCTTCACTATTCATCTTTGCACCAAAATTCCGGGCAAGTATCCACCAAAAAACTTCATTCCAGTGTTGTTTATTCTGCTGTAATATTGTTTCAATATATTTAGTCTTTTGCTGTAACCTTTCTATAAGTAACCGTTCTTTCCACAATGTTAGTATTAATGCATTCACATGCTTTATTTGACTTTCGCAGGGAATAAACCGGGATGCCTGCATGAGCCCATCATACTTTTGCAGTAAAATTTTTGAAACCCTGTTGTGCAGTTCCAATGTTGGAAAAGAAAGTACGAGTTCAGGAACATCTTTCCATACAACATGCAAAATAACATTGTTGTAATTTTTATCATTGCTGTGTTTGTGTTGTAGCCAATCAGATGAAACAATGTGTATCTCAACACTTCCAACCCATAATGTATTGCCAACTTTAATCCGGGCATTTAAAAAATCAGGTCCCTGGTTTGTGTTGTATATGCCCGGATGTAATACCTGTACCGGCTGTTCATCGGTTGTTACTAACAGGCTTGCATTAAAATATTGGTATTGCCATATGTATTGTAATAAACGCTCAGTCATAGGGTTACCCGGTTTATTTGTTCAACATTTAAAATTGAATATTAAATCGTTACTATGCTCAAAATACAAAAGGCATTTTAAGATCCGGGGAGAAAAACAACAGAAAAGTGAAGTATTTTTCCGGTAAGGGAAATAAGGAACCTGCAGAGGCAGAAGATAAGAAAGAACCGGTATCTTTCTATTTGAATATTTATAACAAACTCAATTGTTGTACTACCCTGCTAACGGGCAATCCCATCACATTGTAAAAATCACCATTAATATTTTTAATTCCGATAACACCTATCCATTCCTGTATGGCATAAGCACCAGCCTTATCAAAAGGTTTATATTTATCAACATAGAAAATGATCTGTTCTTTTGTAAGATCATTAAAGACAACATGGGTTGTATCAGCAAAAGCAATTTCTTTTTTTCCGGCAAGAATAACAACTCCGGTGATAACCATATGATCTTTTCCGGAAAGGTTTTCCAAAATACTTATGGCATCTTCCCTGTTCCTGGGTTTACCAATGATCTGTCCATTGCAAACAACAATAGTATCAGCGGCCAGAACCGGAATTTCCGGATTTAATTTTGCAATGACTGCAAGGGCTTTATTCCGGGCAATGTGAATGGCAGATTCCTCAAAAGAAATATCCGGTGGAAAAGACTCATCCGTTTCACTTATAATAATTTCAAAATCAATTTCGGCCCATTCAAGCAGTTGTTTACGCCGGGGAGATTGTGATGCCAGAATTATTTTTTGCATAATTTTTAGATGGAAAATTTTAAAAACAGCATAGATAAAATACCGGTTAAAATAACCAGTTTGATCAAACTGCTTAACCGGTGATAATCTGACGGAGTGACAGCATCATACAGTCCTTTTAAAATAAAAACCAATGGCAATATGATCAGGAAAATAGAATAGAGTGCGCTAACCCACCAGCCTGATTGCCATACATATAATTGTACAATAACCAGCAATGCAATACACACAACGATCCATACCGCAGTAAACACTTTAGCTGCAGGAACCCCCCAAACAATCGGCATTGTTTTACAATCATATTTTGCATCGCCAAACATATCTTCCAGATCTTTGATCACTTCCCTGATCAATGATACGATAAAAGCAAAACCTGCATATAAAATGGTAAACTTATACAGTTTTCTTATATCTACATCGTAGACGCCTTCATGCCACCCTGCGTAATTGATATTGCCGGCTCCTGCAAAAAAATAAACTACAATGATAACCCAAGCAGTCAAAGCCGCAATAATGATATTACCTGATAATAACATTTTCTTAAATGTTGTTGAGTAAAACCAAAGGAGAAACACACAAAATATATTGATGATACTGATGATCCACTTCCCGGTTTTATAACTGATAAATAAACTCAACAAGACACCTGAAACTGAAAACAAGATGTGAAATAAAATGGCCCACCTGCGTTTGACTGTTTTATCAACTACAACTTTATCAGGTTTATTAATGGCATCAATGTGCATATCAAAGTAGTCATTGATGATATACCCTGCTGCAGCTATCAACACAGAAGCTACAATTAATAAATAAAACAATATATGATGAAATGAGGCCGGTGGAAAACTTACACTCATACCAACCCGAAGAGAATCAACAACTGAAAAGTAAAACAGCCATTGGGTAAATGCAATAAAAACAAGATTAGGCCAGCGAATGAGTTTAAAAAAAGCAACAATTAATTTCATTTACAATATGCTTATTGTTAAATTAATTAGTGGCAGGAAATTTTCATTCATAGATGCCGGTTATTTAGATGTTACAGCACTATCGTGCATCCAGTGGTTATTAAGTTTTAAAACTTTTTCAACAACATCCCTTACACATCCAAATCCTCCATTTACAGGGGAAATATAATGAGATATATTTTTAATCTCGGGTACTGCATCTGCAGGACAACAAGCTAACCCTGCGAGTTGCATTGGTATCATATCAGGTATATCATCTCCCATATATAAAACCTGTTCCCATTTCAAATCGTATTTGGAAATATATTCGAGTAAAATTGCTTTTTTATCTGTTACATTCATGAAAATTTCAACCACACCCAATCGCTGCAAACGTAATTTCACCGCTTTAGAATTACCACCGGAAATAATAAGGAAATGATATCCTTTTTTAATGGCCAGTTGCAAAGCATAACCATCTTTGATATTCATCCTACGAGCCATCTGTCCGTCATCTAATAATAACAAACTGCCATCTGTAAGAACCCCGTCAACATCCAGTACAAATGTGTTGATTTCTTTAAAATTGGTTAGTACGTTCATTCAATTTGATTTGAAGATTTGAAGATTTGAAGATTTGGAGATAAAGAAAAAGTTGCCCAATAGTTTGGTGTTTTTCCATCTTCAAATTTTCAAATTGAACCATTTTCAAATTATTTCTGTGCATCCCTCCATTCATAAACCCATGTGCTTTGGATCATTTCAAGATGCCCCTCATTGCTTTCTTCAGCTTTACCGGCAAAATTGGGTATTTCTAAAACCCATTTCAACAGATCTGTAAAACGAATACGATATATCTTTGACTCACCAAACTCATCTCCAAATCTCTCATAAAGTTTTAAAGCAATATCTTCATAATCTTTCCAGTAAATAGGTAGTTCAAAAGCCATTATAGTATATTTTTTGATTTGAAGATTTGAAAATTTGAAGATAAACTTTGTGTTTTAAGGCGTTTTTTCATTTTCAAATCTTCAAATTAATTGATTTTCAAATTAATTATTCGCCTAAAAATTGTGTTTGATCAGGTAAAGTGACGGTCACATTTCCATTACCATCTAATAATAAACACTGGCAACCAAGCCTTGAATTTAGTCGTGGATTAATGGCTCTGTCAATAAAATCCTCTTCCTTGTCACTTAATTCTTCCAAAGTATCTTCTCCATTTTCAACATACAGGTGACAGGTACTGCAAGCACAAACTCCACCGCAATTGTGGTGTAGTTCGATATCATTTTTTAATGCCACTTCTAAGATCGACTGACCAGCTTCAACATTTTCTATGTTTACGGTCTTTAGTCCTTTCTGTTCAAATTTAAACGTAATGTTATACATACCTGCAAATTTCGGATTGCAAACCTACAGGAAATTACCAATTAAGGAAAATCTGAATTTTGTTTGATCTTATCATTCCGAGGAACTAGGAATCTCATGAGGGGGCGTTTCAGTCTTTTATTGAGATGCTTCGTTCCTCAGCATGACACTACAGATGGCAAGTTAGGCACGATAATGACTTATTTGTAACAATGTCTTTACTTTGTATATAATAAGTATAGGATCATTCTTATTTTAATACATCAAATATATCGAAGAACATATATGACAAAGAAGAACATATTCTATATTTTTTTTTCAATATCAATAATATTATCCTGGAATTGTAATTCAGGAAAAAATGACAAAAATATTGTATCTCCTGAGGCTATTATATATAAAATTGATACTTCTTCACATAATCCGGGTGAGGTAGCAAAAAAACCACCCATTATTAATATCATAGATACCATTGCTGTAAAACAAATTGTTTTATATATGAAAGATAGTGCCCGTTCAAGTGAACGGATCGGATTAAAGTTGAATAATATCTATGAAAAAACGCTTTCGGATATCATAAAAAAAAATAAACTTACAAGAACCGGTTCCAGGATGGCATGGTTCAAAAGCAGCAGCGAGCCATTTTATTTTGAAGCAGGGATACCGGTAAATAAAGTCCCTGCTAAACTACCTAAGAAAGTATATGTAAAGAATATTGGCGGAGATAGTGCAGTGATCGCACATTTCTATGGCCCGTATGAACTGACTTATGAAGGTTATGGCGCATTAAAAGACTGGATGAAAGAACATAAGAAAAAAGCTGCAGGTACTCCTTATGAAGTATATGTTGGTGAAATGATCGACAGCAACGGAAGAGCCGTAGACCCTTACAAAGTTCAAACGAATATTGTATTTCCACATCATTGATAGATGTTCGTCATTGCGATATTAAGGATTCATGATACTATCGGTAAGTCGCAGGTAAGTTGTACGAAGTTTTGGATAATTAGTGAGTAATCTTAAATGTTTGTCCAGTGTTTGAATATCTTTTCTTACAGCCGGGCCTGTTTGTAAAGCACCGGGTGAACTGTGTTTAATACGTGTAGCCGTTTCCAATATAAGTGGTTTCAATAAATCAAAATTCACATTTTCGTGCTTGCAAAAATCTTCTGCGATGGCATATAAATGATTGGTAAAATTACTTACGATCACTGCAGCTGCATGCAGTTTTAAACGATCCTCATCATTGATCACCTGCACATCCGGAGATAATGTAATTGCAAAATCATAAATAGTTTTAATACTAAATTCATTGTTGCCGTCAATAAGGAAAGGTATCTCAGGGAGCAGATTCATTTCTTTTCTCAAACTCTGCAAAGGATATAATACCCCGTAATTATAGGAAACATTTTTTAATACGTCTTTTGTAACTGAACCTGCGGTATGTACGATCAGTTTATCATGAATGTTATAATATTGTACGCATTCATGAATGGCCATATCCGAAACAGCAATTATAAAAATATCTGCTGATTTATCTAATGAACCGTTATAATCTGTATAAGCTGACTGTAATTCATCAGCAAGCAATTTTGCATTTTCTATTTTCCTGCTTGTTACCTGCAAAATATTATGTTTGCTCTTTTGTATCAGTCTTCCCAACGTTGTGGCAACATTGCCTGATCCGATTATGACAACATTCATTTGTAATATATTTTGATTGTAATAATGATTGTAAATTTTCAGATGTGGATCATCTGTAACCAATAACGTTCACAAATTGAAAATTATTTGATGATCTCATAACCCTTAACTTTATCGATATGAAAATACAACAAAAGTTAGCAATTGGATTTTTCAGGACCAAAATAAACATTTTAAAGATCTTCAGCATACGTATGGCTGCCACTGAAACACTCAGGCTGTTTTTAACACCAATGATGAAAACAACTGTTAAAGAAAAAGAGGTTTTCTTGAATGCAGAGGCATTACAATTCACATTTGACAATAAATTGATAAAGGGTTACAGATCCAATCATCCAAAGGAAGATAAAATATTGATCCTTCATGGTTTTTCTTCCAGTTGCCACAATTTTGATAAATATGTATCCCCATTGGTAAATAAAAATTATGAAGTACTTGCCTTTGACGCACCTGCCCATGGAGCCAGTGAAGGAAAAACAACCAATGCTGTTGAGTACAGTGAATTGATAAAAAAGATCAACGAAATATATGGCCCCATCAGCGGGTATATTGCCCACTCGTTTGGTGGGATTGCTGTTTGCCTTGCTATGGAAAACATAACACATGATTCACATACAAAAATAGTTTTGATAGCTCCGGCAACTGAAACAAATACTGCGGTAGATGGAGCATTTTCAATGCTGGGTCTAAAAAATGAACACCTGAGAAAGACCGTTGATGAACTGATTTTTGAAAGAAGTGGCAAAGAAACTGCCTGGTTTTCGATCAGGCGAGCTATGAAGAATATCAACGCTTCTGTATTATGGTTCCATGATGAAAATGACGATATAACTCCTTTATCTGATGCATTAAAAGTAAAATCAGACAACCATTCCAACATAAATTTCGTTATAACAAAAGGCCTTGGGCATAGAAAAATTTACCGCGATGAAACAGTAATAAATGAAACGGTAAAATTTTTATAATTGCAGATACGTTTAACAACTTTCAGGAAGAAAAATTTTGATTTTTCAATTTTAAAGTAATATTGCATTGTCCAAACGATCTGTGACCCTCTTTATGCTGAATAAAGATTTACAGCAGAAGTGAGTGACACAACTATGTTGAAACTTGCTGCTATAGCTTGTTTCAAAGAAAAAATACCAAATAAAAACATGGCTAAAAATTTATTGATTGTAGAGTCTCCGGCAAAAGCCAAAACAATTGAAGGCATCCTCGGAAAAGATTTTGAGGTAAAAAGTTGTTATGGCCATATCCGTGATCTTGAGAAGAATGATATGGGTATTGATATCAATAACAATTTCACTCCAAAATACATTGTTCCTGCAGAGAAAGAAAAAGTGGTACGTGAGCTGAAAAGCATTGCAAAAAAGGCTGATGAAGTCTGGCTGGCATCGGATGAGGACCGTGAAGGTGAAAGCATCAGTTGGCACCTGGCAGAAGTGTTGAACTTAGATCCGAAAACAACCAAGCGGATCGTTTTTCATGAGATCACCAAACCTGCCATCCAAAAAGCGGTACAGAATCCAAGAACTATAAATATGAACCTGGTAAATGCTCAACAGGCACGAAGGGTCTTAGACAGGATCGTTGGATTTGAACTAAGTCCGGTACTATGGCGTAAGATCGGTCAGCAAGGCGGTTTAAGTGCAGGTAGGGTTCAAAGTGTAGCAGTAAAATTAATTGCAGAAAAGGAAAGGGAAATAAACCAGTTTAATTCGGTAGGCAGTTTTAAAGTTGAGGCATTATTGGCTGCAACAGATCTAAATAATAAAACGGTTAATTTTAAAGCCGATGGAAACAGATATAATGAATCTGATGAAGCCGAAAAATTCCTTCAGAGTTGTATCGGCGCAAAATATACTGTAAAAGACATCCAGGTGCGACCAGGAAAACGTACACCGGCAGCACCTTTTACCACTTCTACCCTTCAACAGGAAGCCAGCCGTAAATTAGGATATGGTGTAAGCAAAACCATGTTGCTGGCACAAAAATTATATGAAAGCGGTAAGATCACTTATATGCGTACAGATAGTGTTAACCTTGGTGAAACGGCTATGGACGGAATTAAAGAAGCGATCAATAAAAATTTCGGGTCACAATATTTGCAGGTACGCAAATACAAAAACAAAAATGAAAGCGCCCAGGAAGCACATGAAGCAATCCGACCAACTTATATGGAAAACAGTTTTGTAACTGATCCTGATCTGAGCCGTTTATATGAATTGATATGGAAACGAACCATAGCCAGCCAGATGAGCGATGCTGAACTGGAAAAAACAACTGCAAAGATCAATATCAGCAGTAATAATGAAGAATTGACTGCAAGTGGAGAAGTGATAAAATTTGACGGGTTTTTGAAAGTATACCTGGAAAGTACAGATGATGAAGAACCTGTTAATGATGATGAGAGCCGTTTACCGAATTTAACTGTTGGACAGGTACTCGATTTTAAACAAATGACCGCAACCGAAAAATTTACTAAACATTCAGCCAGGTACACAGAAGCTTCATTGGTTAAAAAACTTGAAGAACTGGGTATTGGCAGACCCAGTACCTACGCCCCTACTATCTCTACTATCATAAAAAGGAATTATGTAGAGAAAAAAGATAAAGATGCTGTAAAAAGAACTTTCCGCATATTAAGATTAAAGGATGATGCCATTGTTAAAATAACTGAACAGGAAAATACCGGTGCAGAAAAATCAAAACTTTTTCCAACAGATCTTGGATTGGTTGTAACAGATTTCCTTAACCAGCATTTTGAAAAAGTAATGGATTACTCTTTTACAGCAAATATTGAAAAAGAGTTTGATGAGATCGCTGAGGGTAAAATTGTATGGAATAAAATGGTTGGTGAATTTTATACTCCATTTCATGCCGGTGTTGAGCATACCCTGGAAACTGCTGAAAGAGCAGTTGGAGAAAGGATCCTGGGAACCGATCCGGTGAGCGGAAAACCTATTATGGCAAGAATGGGAAAATATGGCCCAATGGTACAGATCGGATCACAGGGTGATGAAGAAAAACCACGTTTTGCAAAACTGAAAGCATCACAGAGTATTGAGACCATTAGCCTGGAAGAAGCGCTTGAACTTTTTAAAATGCCCTTATCACTTGGATTACATGATGAACTGGAAGTTTCTGTAAACATCGGAAGATTTGGGCCTTATGTAAAATTCGGGGAACAATTTATTTCCATTCCAAAAGGAGAAGACCTTTCGGAAATTGATCTGAAAAGAGCTGTGGAAATAATCAATGCCAAACAAATTGAAGATGCACCGATCGGTTACTATGATGAAAAACCGATCACTAAAGGCAAGGGCAGGTTTGGACCATTTATTAAATGGAATGACCTTTTTATTAATATTCCAAAAGCTTATCATTTTGATACGCTTACACAACAGGATTGTAATGAACTGGTTGAGAAAAAAATGGAGAAAGAAGCCAATCGTTTTATCAGGCAATGGCCCGAAGAAAAAATTGCCATTGAGAACGGGCGCTGGGGGCCTTTCATTAGATTTGGAAAAAAAATGCTGAAACTCACATATGGGCCTAATGGAAAATACACATCCGAAGAACTTGCTGTTATTGAACTGGAAGAAGTGAAGAAAATGATCCTTACACAGGAACCAAAAGCATTTGACAAGAAAACAACTGCTAAAAAAACAGCTACAAAGAAAAAATAATCAACTGATACAATATGATAACGTTGCAATTTTCTTTAACGAAAGAAGATTTTGTGAACTATCATTCATATGTAATGTGGGATGCTCCTGAAAATAAAAGAAAGAAAATAAAATATTATACCAGGCAACTGATTCCGATACTAATATTTATTGCTGCTTTTTATTACACTGGTATTTTTGAAAGAAACAACAAATTCATACTTCTGATATCGGGTTTTATTTTATTGACTTCTTTGCTTTCTCTGTTGGGTATTCGTTCAAACACAATTAAACAGGCAGAAAAAACAGCCACCGACCCCAACAACAATTCTATTTTTCTTGAAACAACTATGACAGTATCCAGAAACGGCATCACAACTAAAGATGAGTTAACTGAGACTATTTTTCAATGGAAAGCATTTATCAAAAAACAGGAAAGTGAAAAATATTATTTTTTATTTACCAGTTCCATCCAGGCCATTATTATCCCAAAAAGGGTTTTTAAAAACCGGGATGAAAATATTCAATTTGAAAAATTACTTTCCCAAAACCTTTCTTTTGATGCTGAGATCGGGCATCTTATAAAAAGTTAGTCACTTCTGTGGAAAATTAATGTCGATACATTTATAAGTTCTTTCCGATATTGAACCCGAAATCACAAAAAACAATTATTTGAAAGAGAACAAAGAGATATCAGCCCTTCTTCAACTTATTGATGATCCTGATGAAGATGTGTATAATACCGTTAGTGATAAAATAATTTCTTTTGGAAAAGACATCATTCCCAACCTCGAGCATTTATGGGAAACCATGGGTAATGAAGATACACAGGAAAGAATTGAATTGCTGATTCACCGGTTGCATCTCAGGGATCTTACCACCGAATTTGAGGAATGGAAAAATGGAACAGCTAATTTACTGGAAGGAGCCATATTGGTTTCAAAATACCATTATCCGGATATGCAGCCCGCTGTAATTATGCAGGAAATAGAAAAACTCAGGCGCAATATGTGGCTGGAACTTAATAACTACCTCACTCCTATTGAAAAAGTAAATGTACTGAATAGCATCTTTTATAATTATTATAAACAAAAAGGGGTAGAAATAAGTTATGATTCTCCTGATCCGTTTTTAATAAATAAGACCCTTGAAACTAAAAAAGGAAATGCACTTAGCAATGGGATATTATTGATCATTTTATGTGAATTGCTTGACATACCTGTAAGAGCTATTAACATCCCCAGGCAGTTCATTCTCGGATATTTTGATGAGCAATATGATGCATTGAACCCTATTGGCCATTCTTCCGAAAAAATAAATTTTTATATAGACCCCCTGAACGGGCAAATGTATTCGCATAAAGACATAGAAAATTATTTTAAAAAATTATCTGTACCACCGGTTACATCTTACTTCCGCCCTATCAGCAATAAACGTGTTATTCAGTTTTTACTGGAAGAACTGAGCAAATGCTACGACAATGACCGGAATCACTATAAGATGGAAGAACTTTTGGTATTGGCAGCTTTGCTTGATGGTTGATTGGGGAATGGGAAGTGGCAAGTGGAAAATGGGAAGTGGGAAGTGGGAAATGGGAAAAGTATATCTTGCATAATTATATTTATTTAAACCCTAAACCCTAAACCCTAAACCCTAAACCCTAAACCCTAAACCCTAAACCCTAAACCCTAAACCCTAAACCCTAAACCCTAAACCCTAAACCCTAAACCCTAAACCCTTTATGATCACCTGGGATGACTTCGAAAAAATTGACATACGTGTTGGTACTATTATTGATGTAAAAGATTTTCCAAAAGCAAGAAAACCATCCTTTAAACTAACAATAGATTTCGGGATAGCCGGTATAAAAAATTCATCCGCTCAGATCACTGCATTATACAACAAAGAAGAACTTATAGGCAAACAGATCATTGCCGTTTTGAATTTCCCTCCAAAACAAATTGCAGATTTTTTCAGTGAATGCCTTATTCTGGGGGTTTACAATGAAAAAGGCGAAGTAGTATTGTTACAACCAACCCAGGTAACCGGAAATGGAAATAAAGTTGGTTAATCTTTTGAAAATTGCTCCAGGTACGTTCCCAGTTTTTTGAAATTATCTTTTTTAAGAGAAAAGATATTGTTGCGACCTTCTTTCCTGCATGTGATCAGGTCACTTTCTGCCAATAGTTTTATGTGATGAGAACAGGTAGGTTGTGATAAGCCTGTTAATGAAACCACATCACAGCAACGAATGGACCCCTTGCTTAATATCTCCCTGAGGATACTTATTCTGTATGGATCTGCCACCGCAGCTATCGCTTTTTCATAAAAAATGTTCTCCGTTTGATTATTTATTTTCATTATTGTTGCAAATATAAACGAGATGATTGCTAACAAAAACTATTTTGTAATTTTATTATAAGACTTATGCTTGAATCTGTTTATTATAATAGCCCCCTGGGTATTTTACTTATTAAAAATTCGGGTAATGCTATTACTGAGGTAAGTTTTACAGATAACAATATTAAAACTTTAACTAAAGAAATTATATTCCAACAACCACTTTCACCGATACTGATAAAATGTATCTCCCAACTGGATGATTATTTTTCAGGTAAATTATTTCAGTTCAACCTCAACCTGTCACAAAAAGGAACGGCTTTTCAACAACAGGTGTGGAACGAATTATTAAAGATAAAATATGGAAGAACTACCAGTTATTTATCCCTGAGTAAAAGTATTGGTAATGAAAAAGCCATCCGTGCAGTTGGAACAGCAAATGGAAAAAACAATATTGCAATTATTGTTCCCTGTCACCGGGTGATAGGGCAAGATGGCAGTCTGGTAGGATATGCCGGAGGCTTGCAGAGAAAACACTGGCTGTTGGATCATGAAGCTAAATATGCAAATGGAGTGCAGACACTTTTTTAAAAACGGCAGAAATAAAGATGAGGTTAAGGTAGAGGTTAAGAAGAAGCATTTTAATTTATAATCATCGTTTTGAAATAACATCAAAAAATCATTCTATGTCAATCACTCTTTCCACAATAAGGACCATTGGAACTGTAATATTTTATTCTATTACTACAGGTTTTTCATCCTGTAATACGCCAAATAAAAAAAAACAAACGGTAGTTACAGAAACTGACAGCAATGCATTGCAAAAAAAATATCAACTTGATAAAATAAAATTACCTCCCGGTTTTACAATATCAGTATATGCAGAAGTGCCCAAAGCAAGAAGCCTTTCACTATCTCCTTCCGGCATTGTTTATGTTGGCAACCGTGATGGAGACAAAGTATATGCCGTAGCAGATGAAAATAAAGATGGTAAAGCCGATAAGGTTTATACAATTGCTTCCGGGTTAAATTCACCCAATGGTGTGGCATTTAAAGATGGTAGTTTATATATCGCAACCATTTCATCAATACTCAGGCTTGATTCAATTGAAAGCAGGTTGGCAGATCCTCCAAAGCCAGTTGTGGTATATGATAAATATCCGACTGAAGGACACCATGGCTGGAAGTTCATTTCATTCGGGCCTGATGGGAAATTATATGTACCAGTAGGTGCACCCTGTAATGTATGTGAAAAAGAAAACCCGGTTTATTCAAGTATTACCAGGATGAATGCTGATGGCAGTGGTATGGAGATATTTGCCAATGGGATCCGAAATACAGTTGGATTTGCATGGCATCCGTTGACGAATCAATTGTGGTTTACAGAAAACGGAAGAGATGAACTGGGAAATGATGTTCCGGCTGATGAATTAAACAGTGCTCCAAAAGCCGGAATGCATTTCGGCTTCCCTTATTGCCACCAGGGAGATATTCCCGACCCAAAGTTTGGAAAGAATAAACGTTGTAATGATTTTACAGCCCCGATTCAAAAACTAGGGCCACATGTTGCTGCATTGGGTATGCGCTTTTACACGTCAGATAAATTCCCCGCTGTTTATAAAAATCAAATATTCATAGCTGAACATGGCAGCTGGAACAGAAGTGAACCAATTGGTTACCGTGTATCGCTGGTTAAAATTGATTCAGCAGGAAAAGCACTCTCCTATTCAAATTTTGCTGAAGGCTGGTTACAACCTGATGGAAAGGTTTTAGGAAGGCCGGTAGATGTACAAGTAATGCCTGACGGAAGTTTATTAGTAAGTGATGATTATGCAGGTGTTGTATATCGGATAGTTTATAAAAGTTCTTAGTTTGTATTTGGATATGTCATTTGAATTGGGCGGGAGTGCCTAATTGGGCTAATAACCAGCGTAATTAAAACAAGGAACTAAACATTAATCGTTCAATTTTAACACCGCCAAAAACGCTTCCTGAGGTACTTCCACATTCCCGATCTGTTTCATCCGCTTTTTTCCTTCTTTCTGCTTTTCCAATAATTTACGCTTACGGCTGATATCACCTCCATAACATTTAGCAGTTACATCTTTACGGATGGCACTGATATTTTCACGTGCAACCACTTTAGCACCTATGGCTGCCTGTATGGCAATTTGAAATTGCTGACGAGGCAACAATTCTTTTAATTTCTCGCAAAGCTTTCTACCGAATTCCTGTGCACGGGCACGGTGTATCAAAGCACTCAAGGCATCTACTTTTTCACCATTGAGTAGAATATCCATTTTTACAATATCACTCTGCCTGTATTCGATCGGGTGATAATCAAATGAAGCATAGCCGCGGGTCATGCTCTTCAATTTATCATAAAAATCAAATACGATCTCGGTCAATGGCATATCAAAAGTAAGTTCAACCCTTGTTGGTGTAAGGTATCCCTGATTTATCAGGACACCACGTTTCTGAATACAAAGTGTCATGATATTACCAATGTATTCCGGCTTGCTGATCATCTGTGCACGAATGAACGGTTCATCAATATGATCGATCCTTGTTGGATCAGGCATTTCCGTTGGATTGTTTATCGTTATTATTTCACCCTTACTGGTAGTGGCAATAAAACTTACGTTGGGAACAGTTGTAATAACCGTTTGATTGAATTCCCTTTCCAGACGTTCCTGTATGATCTCCATGTGCAGCATACCTAAGAACCCGCAGCGGAATCCAAAGCCAAGTGCCTGTGACGTTTCTAATTCAAAAGTTAATGATGCATCGTTCAGTTGCAGTTTATCCATGCAATCACGCAATTCTTCAAAAGCATCGGTCTCTACCGGGAAAATACCGGCAAATACCATTGGCTTAACGTCTTCAAAACCTTTGATGGCTTCGAGTGCAGGGTTAACCGTAGTAGTTATGGTATCGCCTACTTTTACTTCTTTGGCCACTTTAATTCCTGTAATGATATAACCCACATCGCCCGCCCTCACTTCAGTACGTGGCGAAAGTCCCATTTTTAATATCCCCACTTCATCGGCGCCGTATTCCAGTCCGGTATTACTGAACTTGATCTTGTCATTCTTCTTCAATGTGCCATTGAAAATTCGGTAATAAACGATAATACCCCGGAAAGAGTTGTAAACGCTGTCGAAGATCAATGCCTGCAATGGCGCATTGGGATCGCCGGTTGGTGCAGGAATGCGTGCAATGATAGCCGCAAGTATCTCTTCAATGCCGATGCCGCTTTTACCGCTGGCCAATAAAATATCTTCCTGCTTACAACCGATCAGTTCAATGATCTGGTCGGTCACTTCTGGAATCATAGCACCTTCCATATCAATCTTATTGATGATCGGAATTATCTCAAGATTATTATCAATAGCAAGGTATAAGTTACTGATTGTCTGAGCTTGTATACCCTGACTTGCATCAACCAAAAGCAAGGCTCCTTCGCAGGCTGCCAGTGCACGGCTCACTTCATAACTGAAATCTACGTGGCCGGGTGTATCGATCAGGTTAAGAATATATTCCTCGCCTTTATAAGGGTAATTGATCTGTATGGCATGGCTCTTAATTGTGATACCTTTTTCTCTTTCCAGGTCCATATCATCTAATACCTGTGCCTGCATATCCCGCTCGCTGATGGTATTGGTGCTTTGTAAAAGCCTGTCGGCTAAGGTACTTTTCCCGTGATCTATATGTGCAATGATGCAAAAATTCCTGATGTTCTTCATGTACTGCGCTACTTCGTTTTGAGGGGCGAAATTAGCGTATTTTTTCGTCATCCAAGTAAGTACTGTCATTCCGACGTAGGAGGAATCTCATTAAGTGAAATAGGATACTGAAGGATTTTTGTTTACCAGCTTTAGCAGCATTGGGCGTAATCCTTGCGTCGCACTCTTGTACGGCATACCATTATTGAGCTTTTGGCTATTTTCACCGGCCTGGTGTTCCCAGCAGCCGGTAACATTACCTCGATAATGATAAAAAAAAATCATTGAATAGTGGTTGGTGAAAACACAAGGCCACGGCAGCATTTAAGGAATATCAATACACCTGATCGTAACCTTGTTTTCAATTCTACCTGTCCCATTCTTATCCCAGAATGTAACTGACACATTATACTTTTCTTCCCATTCCATTGGCTTACCTGTGCCTACGGTACATTTCAGCATTTTTGCATCCTTTTCTTCAAAAATATCGTGGCCGGCAAACAGATCTTTTTCATCCAACAGAATTTTTCCTTTTTCGTCGCTTATATTTAACGAACATCCAACCATAACTTTTCCATTCTTTACCTGCAACCCCTTGATACCATCATTAACCAATAAAAAATCTTCTCCTAAAGGAATATCAGTATGGTTAAGTACTTCATCATTCATCACCAACAACACTTTTTCAGGTTCCATACCTGAATAAGAAGCAATAAGCCCTGTGTTAAAATCCTTTTTTATCCCAACATTTACAGGCGTATTGCAGGCATTCAAACTTATCATACATATCAGCAAAAGAAAAGAAACTCCTTTTGCATACTTAGGTGATATAATCCATGTAACACTTCGGAAGAAAGATTCAACTGAATCAGCCTTCCGTAGAAAATTTAACCAAAATATTTTTATGAGAATAAGCATATAATTAAATATTCTCCTTTGTAGATTTGCGAAGAAACTGCTTCTAAAAAAATTGCTTAAGAGTGCATTGTAAATTTGAAATGTATGATTTGTTTTTAACATAGCCATCTTTGAATTGATTGAATAAATATCATTAATATTTTTTTAACCCATCAAGCCCTTGCTGGTCAAAAGACCAGGCCATACAACATATTAATGTGTAATATTGAGTTTATAACCTGCCTTCACCTTGATCGTTGTTCCAGGATTTACAATAGTACTTCTACAGGTTGCCATTGAATTTACCTCCGGTGTATTGGAACTGCTTTGAATAACCACATCAGTATTAGCATCAGGAATATTACCACAGGTCCAGTTGGCTGGATCTTCCCATGCTTTACTCACAGAACCATTCCAGTAACTGATGAATTTTAAACTGATCGCATCACTGGGTGAAAAGTTATTCACAATACAACGATACTGGTAACCATAAAATGAAGAAGGCAGGTTCTTTAATTGTAACTGCTTGGTGCCAGTTCCTGCATAGTCGGAGTTGTCAAATATGTTGGTAAAGCCGCTACCGGCATTTACCTGCCACTGATAAGCTGTTCCGCTAAGGTTAGACGTTAGTAAATTAAAATTTCCGGGGCATACAACGACATAAGAACTATTTACTGCAAAATAAGTTGATATTTTTTGCGTACCATTATATGTGATCTCGTATCTCCAGGTGCCTGTTGTTGCAGGTACAGGCAAAATAACTGTATAATACCACCATGAAGCTGAATAATAAACAGTAAAATTCTGTACCCAGCTTGTGTATAAAGTATTGTCGGGTTTGTAGATTGCATGAACAGATTGTTGCCCGGCCTGTTGATCCCGGTAATAACTTCCCAGGTAAATGGTTTCTCCATCAACAAAATTGATCTTTTCATTTGGTATTTCTGAAGCCGGGCACGAACCCTCGGCTGGTGCATAGCCATGTGTCATGATCTTGTTCAACGTAGATACATAATAAGGTTGCTGGTTGGCCCACCAACTGGTTAGTCCGTTCAGGTTATTACAGTTGCCAGCCCATGGATCAACTAATTGTGTATAGGATGAATTGGTATACACTTCAAAATGAAGGTGTGGGCCAGTGGAATTACCCGAACTGCCAACAACGCCCAGGTATTCGCCCTGCTGTATAGTTTCACCGATGGCTTTTGTAGTCTGTGATCCTGATTTCATGTGCCCATACCAGGCAACAGAACCATCTGCATGCAATACATAAACAGCATTCCAGTTACAAGCCACCGAACAAAAGGCACAGTTCTGGTCAAAATTGCCGTCTGATTTAGCAATGATCGTACCGGGTGCTGCTGCAATGATCTGAACAATATTCCGTTCCATCTTTTGCCAGTAAAATGGCCATGTAAAAATATCTGTGCCAGCATGATTGTAACCGGAAGCCTGGTCATAAGTCCGGGCTCCGCAATTATAATCCAATAATAAATTAGGAAATGCCAGGTTCTCATCAACATAATTGGAAATACCGTAATAACCATTGTCATTATAGCCCAAAGCCTGTTTCAAAGGCCAGGTAAAAGCCGTTGCTGTTGGATTTGCGGGTATTTGCAATTTACCTTCTAATCGTAACCTTGCTTCATTTTCCTGCAACATATTGATAATGGAAGTTCTTTGCTGCGGGCTGATCTCATCTTTTATATTAATGAGTTGACGGTAATCTCCGCCACCATTGGGTTGTTTTATTGCAGGCTGGGATAATCCTTTAATTGAAACGAAAAACAATATAAATATCACAAAAAATGATCGAGTTTTCATAATAATGTTTTAAGGAGTTTGAATACGCCCGGCGTCGCAATTGGTTTAACTAAAATACAGTTTATTATACAAAGTAGCAACAGAATTAATTCAGATCAATCTTTGCAATATTGATCATTTGATGTCGTGTCACTTTGAACTGATTGATTTTCCCCGCCGAACTTCTTGTTTTCTAAAATCCTTTTCATGAAAAAAAAACTTAGAATTATTTCTGAAAAAAAAACCAGAAGAAGCAGGCTCAAAACATATAAAAATTAACAACCATTCCTGACAATTGTCATATCCCGGAACAACCACAATCATCTAACTAATTTTACTCTTTAACTAATTTTACAATCGGAAGGAGCATATAATTATATTATAACCTTTCAGATCATCTAAGATTGTATGTAAAATTGTTCCTTTCTTTTATTTCCTGTAACCTAAGATATTTGTTATAATCCTATCTCTGCAAAATTGATTCATACTAATTGTTTTAATTTAAAAATCTTTTAAAAATGAAAAAACTAATCATTATCTCTGCAATTGGATTAATTACCATTATCAGCTTTAATTCATTTAAAAATCCCCTAAGCAACCCTACACCACCTTCCGGTTATTCGGGTGCACCAACTCAAAACAGAACATGCAGAAACTGCCATGGTGATTTCCCTTTAAATACTGCCGGCGGAAGTGTCAATGCAACGGGACTTCCAACTGGTTTTTATATACCTGGCAAGGCATATCATTTCAGTATTACCATTACAAATCCAGTTTCAATGCCTGTATGGGGTTTCGTAATTAAAGCAGTAATTGCGGGCACATCCGGAACAGCATTGGGAACTTTTTCAACTTTAAATCCAAATACGGTCGTTTCAAGTAATGAATTAAAACATAATAACGCCGTTGGATTTACAGGTACTACATATACTTATTCAAACCTTACCTGGACTGCACCCTCCACCGGCACATCTGCAGTTAGTTTTTATATGACCGGTGTTGCCGGTGATTGGGATGGTTCTGAAACCGGAGACTATGTATATAGTAAAAGCATCTTAAGCATACCAATTCCAGTAACCCTGGGTGATATTACAGGTAAAATTTGTAACAATACTGCTGTTATTGAATGGAATACTTATTCAGAATCTGGTGCCAGGAATTTTGAATTGGAAAAAAGTTCAGATGGAAGGAATTTTAATATGATCAAATCAATAGCCAGCACCGGTAACTCAAACAGCATAAAAAATTATTCGTATGTTGACAATGATCTTCCTAAAAATGAAGAAATTATCTATTACAGGCTTAAAATGATTGACCTTGATGGAAGATTTGATTATTCAAAAGTGATCATGTTAAAACATGCTTTATCAATTTATATTGACAAATGTTATCCTGATGTGATTGATAAGTATGGCAAGGTCAATATTAATATGGTCAGCAATAAAGAACAGAAAGCCTATATAGCTGTTTACTCAATCAATGGGATTAAAATTCATGAAAAAGTTCAACTCCTTTCAAAAGGTATGAATGCTTTTATGATCAACGGATTTAATAAAGCAAATGCCGGTGTTTATATCATTAAGATCAACGCCGGCGATTTTAGTGACCATAGAAAAGTAGTCATTCAATAAAAAAAATATAACAGTAACATATCTGAATAATTAATTACATAATCTTTAAATAAAAAGCAGGGATTAATTTTCAATCCCTGCTTTTTATTATTAAACTAATTCTTAACTAACTTTTTTGGAAAAATATTTATAGAAAGCCCAATGTTTATAAACCAAAACATACAGTTATTGCTTTTAACAGATACCTTGTGTATATTTAAGTTAATTTTTTTCAATCATAAATTACTGGTTCAGGCAAGTAATATCATCATTAAAATAATTTAAAATAATGTATGAAAAAGAAAAATAAATCATTGATCTGGTCAATAATGAAAGTGAGCTTATTCTTGATTTTTGTAACAGGGTACCAGAAAAATGAGACTGAGCATAAAGGCATTGGAAATGTAACAGACATTGACGGTAATATCTATAACACGGTAACCATTGGCACACAGGTATGGATGATGCAAAATTTAAAAATGACCAGGTATCGAAATGGCGATCCTATACCTAACGTAACAGACCCGACGCAATGGTACAACCTTACAACCAGAGCTTATTGTAATTATGATAATGACCCTGCCAATAGTGCTACTTAGGGCAGATTATACAATTGGTAAGCTGTAAATTCTGGTATGCTTTGTCCTACCGGCCTGGCATGTACCTTCTGATGCCGAATGGTCGATCCTCGAAACCTATTTAGGGAATAATAGTTTGATCGGTGGTAAAATAAAAGAAACGGGTACAACACTTTGGCAAAGTCCGAATATATCTGCTACAAATGAATCAGGGTATACCGGTCTGCCGTGTGGCTTTCGCTCCAGCAATGCTGCATTCTACTCTATAGATTATAATGGATACTGGTGGACTTCCACCAGAGGCAGTGATATCGCTTATGCATTGTACCATTACCTTGACTTCAACCTTGGCGGAATATAAAGGAATGAAGATGATAAGGTAGACGGGAATTCAATCCTTTGCATCAGGGATTAGTTTTTCTCATCATGTAGCAGATGAGAATAGCAGCCTCGAAGTATTTCTAAAAAGCCGTTGCTCCAATTCAATGCACAACTCCCCTGGCTGGTCTCCGACCAACGAGTTTTAGATCTATTCTCTAAGATTTCCATCCGAAAAAAGATACGAAGCAACAGCCCTGTTTTCCCTGCTATACCACCATCCAACCAAAGATCCAAGCAATCCGCCCATAAATGCATTTGATACAATTTCTACTGCCGCCAAACGTAATCTCATCAATTTCATAAAGGCTAGAAAAAACATATCAATTCCCATTGTCAACAGAAAAAAAACAATAAAGCCACAGATAAATCCTTTAGCCACAGTATTTGCGCCGGCAATATCCAAAATATAGGCAAGCAATAATCCCCAGGAAAGGTTAGCAATAATTAAGGCCCACATGAAAGGATGTATTCTCATGAGCCCCGGATAACTAAAAGTATTTGCATCAAAATATCCCTTTAATAAAATACCGAATACAAACCATCCAAACAGGTAGGAAAGTACCCCGGCAATCAAGCCGCCAATCAAAGTTTTTGATTTCATTTTTTTGGGTTTTGGTAAATAGAAAAGGTTTTGGTTACTGTAAGATAAGGTTTATTTTTTAAAAAATTATAGCTGGTTTTCAATATGTCTGAATAACCTGTGCCTGTTATGGACAGAAAGATACAAACTGGTATTGTTATGAAATAAATTATGGATATGGCGATATCGCAAATAACTTGGGCTGCAAAAACCTATTTCCTGTTATTTTTTTTATTTCACTTTATTAATATAATCCTGATGCTCTTTCAAATGTTCAAAACCTGATTTCATTTAAGTAATACCCAATACAACTTCTTCATTTTAGCATTTTATAGGGAAAGTTATTGTAAAAACTTGATTTTCTTTATCAAAAAGAATTAATGAGAACTTTTTACGCGTGTCTTATAATTGCACTATTCAGTAATTACACAACAGCCAATTCACAGGTTATCAATGGAACCTGGACAGGCAACTATTCCAGAACATTGTTTAATATGAATCCGAGTTCGTTGGTCATAGAACTCTCTGTTCACAATGATTCCATTCTTTCAGGTGCAAGCCATTTATTTTATGGTTCAGGCAGGTATGAACACCATAAAATAACTGGCAAATTTAACCCCCGTGATTCGAGTGCAAAATTTTTCGAAAGCCTGATTGAAACTAATTTAAGTATGGGTGTATTTGAAGTATTTTATGATGTAAAACTAATTTCAAACGGGGCCAACTGGCGCTTAGAAGGAAGATGGAAAAATACGAACAGCAGATTCGGTTTTATGCCATTTAATAAAGTCTGGCTTGAAAAGCCAAAAGATACGCTTTCACAAAAAGATATTACAATTAAACCAATTGTACCTAATCTGACAGTTCCTGTCATTATTCAAAAAGACAGTATTAAATTAAACAGGAAAGCAGACCTTCAAAAGATCATAGAAATTTCAAAAAAAGAAAAAGATTCTATTCACCTGGCAGTTTATGATAATGGCGAAATTGACAATGATACTATATCTGTATACCTGAATGACATTCCTGTTTTAATGAACAGCATGATAACGGATAAACCGCTTTCCATTTACTTGTCACTCGACAAGGATAAACAGTTTCAAAAGATCAAAATGGTTGCAGAAAACCTTGGTTCCGTTCCTCCAAATACAGCAATCATGATCATTACAACTAAACAAAAAAGATATGAGGTAAGATTGAGCAGTGATCTGGATAAAAATGCAGTGGTTGAGTTTGTGTTGTTAGATTAAATAATTTCATTTTCAAACTTGAATAAAATTCAATGTGATTGTTGTTTTTTAATCGGCATAATCTAAAAATCATTCCATTAAAAACCTAACATGTATCCATATTTTACAATGCTAACACAATGATTAAATTATTGCACAATAAGTTTTAATGTTTTTTTCAATTCCCCGGATTCGATTTTAATAAAATAAATGCCGGGTTTAAAGTCACTGGAACTAACAGGATATTGGCCATTTTGTAATTCCCGCATATTTTTAATAATCCGTCCGGCATTATCTATAATACTAATATTGTAATTATTAAAATTTCCATTATCAGCAATTTGTATATTAAATATTTGAGCCTGCTTAACAACATTTGGGAATACACTAAAAGAAGTTGTTTTAGTGAATTTAAAGGCCACAGTGTTACTATATGAAAATGAACCATCCATGTTGACCATTTTCAACCGGTATAAGTACGTCTTGCTATTACGTTGAGCTATATTGATATCAGAAAAATTATAATTGCCTTGTGGGTTAGAAACTGCATTGATCGTTGATATCTTTTCAAAATCATTACCACTATTAAGAGATCTTTCAAGTTCAAACCGGCTAAAATTAAATTGATTTTCAGTTTTCCAGTAAAGGTTGATATTGTTATCAACTGCTCTGCCATTAAATGAAGTCAGATTTAAGGGTAGTACTGTATTTTCAACAAAAAAGCCTCCTCCTGCCATCATGTCCAGACCTCCGCTTGCGCCTGCATCAGTATCGGTTGGTACATTTACCAATGTAACTAAATTCATTGCTGCTGTAACATCATTAGGGAAAATAGAAAGGCCATAAACTTTTGTGCCGATAGATATGCCAAGATCTGCAAATGAAATAAAAACTCCGGATATAATCTGGCTGCCTATATCCTGTTTCACCCTGAGATTTAAGTCCAGTGATGTTTTACTTAATACTTTTGAAACAATAGCCGGCCCAACTTTACCCCATGCAGCTACCAATACATTAACTAAAGAACCAAGCGTATTAACTGTACCCGAAGTAAGAGAGGTTATAGCAGCAACTTTAAAATTATCATTCCCTGCACGTTCATTAACTAAAAAACCCTGTCTTGCAGGAACGGTGCAATTAATGCCGGTGTTTATGATCTCGTCTATTCTTTCAATATTAGCTTGTGTTGTAGGCCTGTTAGAAAAAGTATTGTCAGATCCCCTGTTACAAACCAGGCTGTTGATTACAGCACTCAAAGTAGGAAGATAGCTGGCTTCATAAAATAGATTATTCCCGGCATTGGCCGTATATTCATAAAGTGTATTTATGGTATCTCCCGGTAATGAAGGATGGCGGTTTATAATAACATTGTCATAGGGTAATCCCCCCGGTCTGGGAAGAGCAGAATAAGTTAATGCCCCAATTGAAAACCCTGTTACCCTTCTTTCAATTCCTGCAGCGCCGCCGTTACGCTGGCCATAAAAATTAGTATAAGATGTTGTGTTATTATAAGCACCTGAGGTATTCCATCCTAAAGATGTATTCGAGCTGCTTGCAGGTGCATCATTAACAATAGTATAAGATGTAATTGCGGTTTGAGCGGATAATTCGGTTATAGAGATCAGTAATAAAAAAGGTAAAATTCTTTTCATGAATATTAATTTTATTAAAATTAACGAATTATGAAAAAGAGTAAATACTTTACTTATTCACTTATCCACATAATGAATGGCTTCACTTTTGTTTAAGATGAAATAATGTGATTTAAGTTTCCGGGATATACGATTCCGATAATAATATATTCCTTGAAAAAAAATACTATTCACAAAGCTTAATGTTATCAACAGTTTTACTGCTGATCTGAATTTTATTTATTCTACCTGCTTTATCGTAATACAAAATAAGTATTCCATATACCATTTGAAAAGCATCCCAGGTGATGTCCTTAATTTTTGGATATCCAAAAAGGGCAAATAAGCTTTTACGGTCTGCACCTAATAATTTAGGTGTCATTACTCCATCAAATTTTTCATTTATTTCAATATAATCTCTTTCTGTAAAAAAATATATTCCTTTATCACTATAAAAGATCCCTTTACATTTTGTTGAACTATCAGATTCTTCCACGATAAGGTTAAAACATGGGAACTCATTTTTAATTTCCATCAATGAAGATTTTGGAGAAAACTTATTAATGCTTCCAC
Organism: Ferruginibacter sp.; assembly: GCA_031373525.1. GTDB lineage: Bacteria > Bacteroidota > Bacteroidia > Chitinophagales > Chitinophagaceae > Ferruginibacter. The sequence continues at coordinate 60,656 of JANMMS010000024.1, read as the reverse complement.
TAATAATATCTACCTGAAATGGAGGGCAAACAGGAGTCTTTTTTAATTGAGCAAAAGAAGTATTGGATGCAAAAATACATGCCATCACTAAAAATGAAAATTTCATACTTTATTGATTTAATATGTTGTTTAAAGTAACGAAGATTTTAAATGAATACGTAATAACAAAATTCCTGCTAGAAATGTTAATACAAAAAAATAATTAAGCACATTTTTAAAACCTTATGTAAAAATACCGGCTTTATTTTAAACAAAGTCTTTTAGACTTTATAAAAACAATTATATTTAAATATTAAGTGCTCAGTATGGTATACATTATCCATTTGAAATAAACCCATTTTTTGAAATTGTAAAATTTGGGTATATTGAGGTCTAATAATGTATTTAGAATAATTTTAATTCTCCTTTATCAACAGTTATATTAATTTTTATGAGTAAATTTTTCTTTTTAATCTTTCTGCTGTTTGTATGTACTTTTCACTTAAAAGCCCAAGAGGTTTCTCAAAAGGTACAAAGATCTACATGGGTTAAGATCATGAGCAACGACTCTTCTTATAATTACCTGGAAGCCCAAAAAGAATTTCAAAGCTTTTACACAGGATTTCTTAAAGAAAAGAAGAAAGAAGAACGCCGAAAAGAGCGAAATAAAGCTTCTGCAGAAGAAGAACACCTGGAAAGCCCTTCAGAACTTTTGGTTGCCAATTATTTAAGATGGGCCATTACCATTAAACCATATGTTAATGCAGATGGCAGCATTATACCTATAAGTAAAAGGCTTGAGATTATTAATTCAAGCAAAAGAAATTAAAAGCGTCAATTTACCGGATAAACTGATGTTTTAAATATTTTAATAAAAATTATTATCAATTAATATGAAGAAATTATTTTTCCCGTTATTATTGACAACCTGTTTTATCATATTTGATCTGTCTACAGGATCTACCCAATCACTCACCCGTATTGGCAACAGCAATTTTCCGATCAATGACAATACGAGTGCTGCACCTACCTCAGCTATAAACAGTGGTTGGCAGATCAATGGCATTGGCAAGATCATTACCATCGTTCCTCATCCAACCATAACAACTACCCTTTATGCTACTACAGGTTCGGGTGGCATTTATATAACTACAAATAGCGGCACCAACTGGTCTCCATTGCATGGAAGTTTTTTGCCCGGAGTTCAATTTGGTTGCCTTTCCATAGATCCAACTAATACAAATATTATGTATGCCGGATCCGGAGAACCCAGCTATGCCCAGATATATGGCTGGGGAGGTTACGGTACATTTAAATCTACAAATGCAGGTCTTACCTGGACTCAAATAAATACAGGCATGGGGAATTTAGTAGTCCTGGATGTGCTTGTTAATCCTTCAAATACACAGGAAATATTAGCCGCAACAAATAATGGAATTTACAAAAGTTCAGATGCCGGAACAAACTGGAATGCAGTTATGTCATCTGCTGGATCCTGGATCCAACAGGTTGTGAGGCAAGGTAACGGAAATAACCTTTTAGCTGCCGGAGGTACCCGCCTTTACAGGTCAACAGATTTTGGAAATACCTGGAACACTGCAGACCTGGATCCTGCCTTTTCTTCCACTTTCCGAAATGGCCGTGTAGCAGTGGCACCAAGCAACAGTAACATTGTATACGCAGGATGGGTAAATAATACTTTTTCTAATGCAAACAATGCATCCATTTACTATTCAACAGATGGTGGTATTAATTTTATTAAAAAATATGCATTTACAGATGCTGTAAAATTAATTTCATATGACGGTTCCGGCACTGCCGGTTATGGATGGGCCAATTTTATTCTTACCATTTCCAAAACGGATCCTAACACTATTTATTCAGGTGGTCATCTGATCTTTAAATCATCAGACAATGGTGTGAACTGGACCCTCAAAACACCTAACTGGTATTGTTGCATTCATACGGATATCCGACAGTTAATATTTGATCCAAACAATATCAATCGTATTCTTGCTGCCACAGATGGTGGTGTTTTTGCATCAACAACAGATGCAGTTACCTGGACACAGCTTAGCGACGGACTAGCCTGTAATCAATATTTATCCATGGGACAAAGTAATATTGATCCCAATTTTGTTATTGGTGGATTACAGGACAATGGTGTGATCTATAATAACACAGACGGCAATTACCATACCTATACCGGTGGTGATCTTTATGATCACATGACCTGTGATTATACCAACAGTTATAATGTGTATAGTACTAATACAGGTGGAAAAGTATTTAATCCTTATAACAGAACTCAGAAAGCAAACCTAAACCTGCCTGCTACTGTATATTCATCTGGCACTGCAAACAGCAGGCAAAGTTTTTTTATCAGCCCTTTAGATCCTGCAATAGCTTTTGGTTGGGGTTCAAATGTTTGGCGAAGTGATAATATAAATAGTTATAACCTTTCTGCCGGAACTTCTTCAGTGGCATGGACTCAAATTTCAACCTTTAATGTAACCATACATGATGTAAAAATATCTCCATCAAGTAACAATATTGTTTACGCTATGGGTAATAATGCATTTGTTTACAAATCTGTGAATGCAACAGATGACCCACCAACTTTTAATCCAACTCCATTGCCTGCCGGTGCATCCTCAAGTATTGAAGGCTCCTTAACGGTTTCAACCCTGAATCCAAATGTATTATATGCATCAGCAAATAACGGAGTATACCGGAGCAGTAATGCAGGTATGAACTGGGTAAATTACACTACAACAGGATTGCCCAACATAAATTTTGAGAAAATATTTGTAGATCCTTACAGTAGTATTGAAAGTGTTTACCTGGTAACAACACTGGGCATTTATTATTGTGATCTTACAATGAACTCATGGGTGGCAGTAAATCCACAGGTTCCATTACAACAACAAAACAGCAGTGCAAGTTATGCCGGGCTTGTTAACGGGGCCAGTTTATTTAAAGGATCAGGTTCTTCAAATTCACATATTAGTTTTTCCACATGGGGAAGTGGTATATGGAAGGCGGGCTTTTACAACCAGCCAAATACTCCATTGCCAACCGGTTGGAGTAATTCAGATATTGGTTCTCCAGCTATTACTGGCAGCGGGTTCTATGACAATACTAAACTATCTTTTAATATCAAGGGTGGTGGCAGCGGCATCAATAACGGCACTTCTGATCAATTTAATTTCACCAAAGTAAAAGTTTCCGGTACTGGTGGAGATATTATTGCAAAGATATACAGTGTTGCAGAAACAGATCCGGTTAACGGACTTTCTAAAACAGGATTAATGCTAAGGAAAACGGAAGATGCCAATTCCCCATATGTCATGATCGCACTAACAGGACATGCCGGTGCTGTATTTCAATACAGGGTAAATGCCGGAGATGTTTCAACAGTAGCTACTGTATCACCTGCACCCACAAACGCTTATCCTTATTGGCTTAAAATAAACAAGAACAGCAGCAATGTTATTACGGCTTATATTTCACCCGACGGGAATACCTGGACCCAAGCCGGACAAGTATCGGTAGCATTTGGAACCAGTTTTTTTGCCGGAATTGCCAATACTTCCACTAATAATGCAGTAGTAAACAGTGCTTCAGCCGGTAATGTATCGATTGTAAGTTTTGTGATACCGATACAGAATATAATTCTACAGGCAGTATTAAAAGATAAAAATAAAGTATCCCTTACATTCAGTTTTGACAGCAATGAAAGAGAAAATATTGCTGGTATTGAAAAATCAACGGATGGAGTGAATTTTACGTCAATATTTCAAAAAGTGTATTCTAATAACAACAGTTCGCAACAAACATTTAAAGATGTATTTGTTGATGAAACAGCATTTAAAGGAAAAAATTATTACAGGCTGAAAACAACAGGGATGGATGGCCAAATAAAATTTTCAAACACACAAATTATTAGCATTAAAGATGATTTTATTATAACAATAGAACCCAATCCGGTTAATAATAACAGCGAATTAAGAATTATTGTTTCAGGCGGTCCGGCATCAAAGATCAACTTTAATATTTATGATATTACCGGAAAATTGATACAATCAGAAATATTCACCAACACTGGCACAAATTTCATTCATCTTAAAACAATGAGCTCCGGAACTTATCTTTATAAATTAGTTTACGAAAACAGATCCATACCAGGAAAACTAATAGTAAAATAAACAATAATTGATTTTTTTACTGACTCATTTAATTGACTAATCTTAACCAAATAAAGTGTTCAATGAACAATATCATTCGTTTGCAGTGAACTTTAAATTATTACAACTATTTGCAGTTTTCAGAAACCCTGTTTGAATTTATAAATCCATACAAATATGTTGCCATCATTATATCAAATAATAATAGATTCTTAAACAATAAAACAATGTATTAAGAATAATATTATTTAAACGTTACTGTTTTTTATATAAAGAAAATTCATTTACGCAGATCGGATTATTCTATTGAAATCTGTTTTTAAAATAACCTTTTTTGTAAACAAAAGCATGCCATACAAACAAGAACAAAACTTTCATGATGTATCAGCTATTATAACAGCAATGACTGATGGTGAACAATTTTTTTTGTATGATACCGTAAAAACGGTTCTCTCAGATACATGTATTGTCCAGGTAGTATTGTGTATTGAAAGTAAGAATAACTGGGTAAATAACGTTTTGGGTAAACTCTCTGAAGATAAAAGATTAGAAATAATCCGGTTACCGCTAAAACCTCCCGGGGCGATACGTAATAATGCAATAAATTATGTAAGAATGCCATGGGTAGCATTTTGTGATGGTGATGATATTTGGTGTAAAGGAAAAATCAAACTTCAACGCAGTTGTGCCAACAAAACAGGATGTGACTTTGTTGGAGCGGATCATTACCTGACAGATGAAGCTGGTAAGATCAGGGCATTTGCACTTGCACGCTACATGCCCATGCTTTCTTCCTGGATGGTGCGGACTGAGGTAATGAAACAATTTCCTTTCAATGAAACATTATACATTGCCGAGGATGGAAATTGGTGGTCCAGAACTGCCGGTAAAATAGTAAAGGCGAGAATACCAAAAATGCTTTTAAAATACCGGGTACGCTCCGTTAGTTTAAGTACCACAGATGCATCTAAAAAACGAAAAGCAAAAATTGTTAGTATGGGAAGTATTCCGGTTATTGGTTCAGGGATATTATTGTTAACCAGGATCCTTTGGTTATTTACCAGGAAGAAACAATACATCTGGCACAAAAGCTGGGGTAAACAACCAGGATAATATTTTTCCAAACAAACTAATTAGCCTGATGTACAGTTAATAAACATCTTCAATGATCCTTTGCTCATTGTTAAAAATAAAACGATCCCCTGCAACTTTATTAAGTAATGATTTCGCAAACGCAGCACCCGGGGATAAAAAATAAATATTGCTACCTTCAAAATTAATTTTACCAAGTCCTGCTGCGATAAAAAAGGATATCCCGTTACTGGTTACAACACAACCGGTTTTAACAGAATGATAAACTGAATTACAATCAATACTCAACAAAGTGGCTAATTCCAGGTTATTGGCCGCCAATTGTTTTGCATGCATATCTTTTTCAATTTGATTCATTGCCCGGGAAGTTTCGTACTTATCGCCGGCACTGCTCTTTTCCTCATTATTAGCAGATTCCTGGGCATTTTCCATAGAAATTAATATTTCTGCAATACGATCCCGGATGATTTTCACAGCAATCTGATGGAGTTTTAATTTGTGTTTTCTTTTTCCTAAAACAGTCATTGCAGTAAGATAACCGAAATTAATTAATATTCATACTTCTGAAATATTTTACCAATGTGCATAAATTAGTATCTATGTACTAACTTAAAAAATCATTAACTTGTTTTATATAAAATCAGAAGTTAATTGAAAAAATAATCATGAAAAAGAAATTCAATGAATTGATATGGCCAATGACAATATTGTACATATTGCTGATATTTAATACAGGTTGTCAAAAAAAAGATGAAAATAATCTTTTACAAACTGTTACCGATATAGATGGTAATGTTTACAGTACTGTTACAATCGGTACACAGGTTTGGATGACAGGAAACCTGAAAACAACAAGGTATCGCGATGGCTCAGCAATCCCAAACGTTACTGATCCAACGCAATGGTACAACATCATAACAGGTGCTTATTGCGATTATGAGAATAACCCGGTTAATAGTGCAACTTATGGCAGGTTATATAATTGGTATGCAGTAAATTCAGGCTTGCTATGTCCAACAGGCTGGCATGTTCCATCTGACGCAGAATGGTTAGTAATGGAAAACTACCTTGGAAATTCAAGTACAACCGGGGGCAAACTGAAAGAAACGGGCACTTTGCATTGGCAAAGCCCAAATACTGCCGCCACGAATGAAGCAGGCTTCACAGGACTCCCGGGTGGTTTCCGCTCCAGCAGCGGCTCCTATTACCAGCAAACTTATAACGGTTACTGGTGGACTTCCACAACGGGCACAGATATAACTTATGGCCTGTATCATTATCTGGATTTTAATCTTGGATTTATATACAGAAATGAAGACTCTAAGGTTGATGGGAATTCAGTTCGTTGTATAAGGGATTAGGTTTTGTGCAGTTTAAAACAAGAGCTGGCATCAATGGTATTTCTTATTTTGAGTAAGAAATATTATAAAGGAAGTATCATTGATATATTATGATTGATATAAAAAAAAATCCGAACAGCTTAAATAATCTTTTTATATATATTTTATTATACTATCTTTAAATCTATATGAATAAAATATTTCTGGTAATAGCAATCATTGGTTTTTATTTTTTTACTGAATCCTGTAAAAAGTGTGTGCCTATTGTAACAATTAACGCTTGTGACACATTACCTCATAAATTTACAGCAGATGTTCAACCGATTATTATTGCCCGCTGCTCTTCCAGTCCGTTTTGCCATGGGGCAGGCAGTGTTAATAGTGGTGGGCCATTTATAAACTATAACCAGATATTTAATAAACGTACAGAAATTGATATAGCGATTTCTACTGGTGCAATGCCCCCTCCGCCTGCCACACTACCTGAAGATGAAAAGAAAAAAATTCAATGTTGGATAGATGAAGGAGCTCCAAATAATTAGTTATTTAATCATTTTTTAAAAAAAATTTCTTTTTTGTACCGCATGACAATATTCTGTTTAACTTTTGATTCATAACATTAAATTTATTTATTACTTTTTGATATAAAAAACCCTTAGTTTTGACATATACTTCCTTCTAACCAATTGAAATAATATTCACCTGTATAATATCCTTTTCAGATAAAGCCGATGCAGTTCTGTTTATATTTAAAGCAGGAACTGCAAATTTTTTTTAATTATTACCCGATTCACCGGCTTCAATTTAATAAAAACAATTAGTATGCTTAAAAAATCAACTTACTTCATTTTATTGATTCTGATATTAATTAGTGGAACCTCTGCATTTTTCTATGGGGCATCGGCGCCTCCTGCAGGTGCCCATGGCGGCCCTCCATTTTTTGTGACCTGTAATACAGCCGGATGTCACAATAGCTTTACCAGTAATACAGCAGGCGGAGGTGTAGAATTAATAGGATTACCAACTACACAGTATGTACCCGGCGGACCTGCATCTAACTTTAGTTTTAAAATTACACACGGAACCGCTGATAGATCCAAGTGGGGATTTTCAATTACTGCAAAAACTCTCGGAGGAGTATCTGTAGGCACGTGGTCTTCAACCAATCCAAATGTAGCACCAACAGTAGATGGATCAGAACTCAGACATATTATATCGCCGCTTACAGCCCTGCAAAATACATATACTTTCAATAATTTAAAATGGACCCCTCCTGCAACAAATGTTGGACAAATAGCTTTTTACTATGCAGCCGTTGCAGCTAACAATGATGCTCCTTTTACTGCACCAACCGGCGATTATGTTTATAGTGGATTAAAAACATCCGTACTTCCGGTTAAATTATATTCATTTAATGCTATCATAAAAAAGAATCAGGTTTTATTATCTTGGCAGACAGTTCAGGAATTAAACAGCCATTATTTTACGATACAAAAAAGCTATGATAACAGGCAGTTTTCTGACATAGGCAAAGTTTATAGCGCTGGTAACAGCAGTGTGTCAAAAAATTACAATTTTACGGATGAAAATCCCTCCTATTTTGAAAAGCCTATTTATTACAGACTTGTTATGGTTGATAAAGATGGATCAAAGGAATATTCGCCAATAGAAAATGTTATTTTAAAATCAACAGCAACTTTTATAAAAAGCATTTACCCTAATCCTTTAAAAAGTGGAGGTACATTGTATATTGACTTTGTTTCAAAGGAAAATGAAACAGTATCAATCAGATTGATCGATCATAATGGCAAAATGATTGAAAGCATACAAAATCCTGTTCTAAAAGGAAGTAACATCCTTAATATTTTATTACCGTTAGCTGCAGCAGGGAAATATAATTTAATCGTAACAGGTAGTAACGAAATATTTAAAGAATCATTTATAATCCAATAATGAAATTGGAATTCTTTTTCGATATATATATTGGCTAATATAATTTTGTTTATTATTTTATTGGTAAATGCCAGTTTATGGAAAATAAACTATAAATTTATGCCAATGATGAATTTACTGCTTATTGGGAGGAAAATAATTGTGTATATACTTGTGTTGACTATAAGTATGTTCTTTTATTCCTCAACTTCAGGACAAATACTTTCATCAACCAATACCCAGGTGAAAATATTCACTTCCGCTTCTACTAACTATCAAAAAGATAAGCTATCATTTGGATTCAGTGAAACAGATTTTATCATTACTTCAGATATCACTGACCGGCTTTCATTCCTCGGTGAAACTGTTTTTCGTTATGATGACCATTCAGTAGGAACGAGGTTCTCAGTTGAAGTTGAACGGGTGATCCTGAAGTATAATTACTTTGGAAATCATAATATTGTTTTTGGTAAACATCATACTCCTATTAACTACTGGAATGACATCTATCATCATGGCAGGATCTTCTACCCCACTATTGACAGGCCATTACTTTTTGTAAACAATATCATTCCACTACATACTACAGGCCTGGGTTTACAAGGCCATGATATTGGAAAATTAAAATTTGGTTATGATATAATGATCGGTAATGGATTAGGAGCTGAGGAAATTTCTGACAATGATAAATACAAATCTATAACTGTAGCTGCTCATATAAAGCCAGTGGAAAATCTGCGTATAGGTGGAAGTTATTATTACGATGTTATTTCAAAAGGAGCTTTAATTCATCAACATGCCGACGACCAGGAACTTCATGAAGACAGGGTCATTGATTTTAAAGTTATACAGCATCTATTTTCAGCTCACCTTGGATATTTTGGAAAAAAGTTCGAATTCCTTGGAGAAGGGTCAATAGCTGTCAATCACTCCGATACAACCTGCTATAAAAGAACCATCGGTTCATATGTTTACCTGGGATATAGAATAACGCCTAAAATAACCCCTTATGTTCGCGGAGACTATTTAAATTTTGAAAACGGTGAGGTCTTTTTTATCAAAGACAATACAAGTTCTGTAATTGCAGGATTAAGTTATAAGGTCAATTACAAAGCGATCATAAAACTGGAATATAAGTACCTGTATTCAGAAATTAAAGGAAATGCCAACAAAGTAACCGCTCAAATAGCCATTGGATTTTGATCATGCATATTACTAAAACTACCATATATAAAAATTGCAATCTCCGGTTAATTGCCGTTTGTTCTTGTATGTTGGTTTGCATGTTACTTCAAAGCTTTTACACGAAATCACAGGTTAAAGCAATTACAGTTATTGGCAACCTGGTAGGTGTACCCGATCAGTTGAAATTATCCGAATTAAAGACGATCATGAAAGGTGGACTTCAACGATGGAAAAAAAGCGGTAAAAAGGTAACTATGTTTGTCATGAAGACCAGTACCTATGCCGGAAATACTACTGCCAGGGTCATTTACAATTTAAGTGCTGATGATATGCTTACTTTATTTGTTTCCAATATTAACCAGGGTATTGAACACCCCAAAATTTGCAAAACCAAGGAGGAAGTAATTAATTATGTTGCTGAAAACCCGGGTGCCATTGGCATCGTTGATCAACCTGTAAATAGTACGGAAGTGAAAATTATTACTATTGATGGGAAGACACAATTTGAATACCAGTAATTGAGTTACTAATTTTAAATATCACACCTGATATTATGGTTTTCTCTCTTAAATCGAAGATCTGGCTTACCGTATTTTCTATAGTAATTCTATTCACTTTTTTCACCCTTTTTTATTTCCCGGCTCAGCAGGAAAAACTTTCCAGAAAAAATTACGAAAACGAAGTACACAACCTGGCCAAAACTGTTGCCTTAGGGGTTAAGATCGCTTATGAGGAAGAAAACATGGAGGCTGTGGACACTGCCATGCAATTTGTAAAAGATGATCCCAGGCTTCAATTTGTATGTTTTGTCAAGTTTGATACTGTCTGGAATCATTCACATGAAAGTTATTATGTCAAAAAAGAAATTCAGTCCACTTTCCCAAAAGATCAACACCCCGATCCGGAAATAAAAACAAACGAATCCATTATTGTTAAAAGAGGTAAGATAAATACATCAAGAGTAAAAGGATTGATCTTGCTCGGATTTAATACTAAAGATATCAATAAAAGCAAAAAAGAAATAAGAACTGCTTCATTGTGGGTAAGCAGTTTCGTTTTACTGATAGGTATTTTACTCGGTTTATTATTGGCAAGAAAGATCTCTGTCCCGGTATTGGCTTTGCGGGATGCTGCAAAACGTGTAGGAGAAGGCGATCTTAGTCAGAAAGTTTCAAAGATATCTAATGATGAGATCGGCGAATTAGGAAGAGCATTTAACCACATGGTTGATGAACTTGGTATGGCCAGATTGGAATTGAATGAAAAAAATACTGCGTTATCATCAACAAATACAGCACTGAATAATACACTTCTTGAATTAAAAACCACCCAAACACAATTGATCCAGTCAGAAAAAATGGCTTCACTCGGTGAATTAACTGCCGGCATTGCACATGAAATTCAAAACCCACTCAACTTCATCAATAATTTTTCTGATATCAATACTGAATTAATTGACGAATTAAAAAAGGAGATCATTGCCGGCAATACGGATGAAGTCATTGAAATTGCTGACAACATAAAACAAAACCAGGAAAAGATCACTCACCATGGTAAACGTGCTGATGGAATAGTAAAAGGGATGTTGATGCATTCGAGGAAAAGCACCGGTCAAAAAGAGTTAACCGATATTAACGAACTTGCTGATGAATATTTACGTTTAAGTTATCATGGTTTACGTGCAAAAGATAAATCGTTCAATGCCACATTAGATACAAAATTTGACCCAAACCTGGAAAAAATAAATATTGTACAACAGGATATCGGAAGGGTTATTTTGAATTTATTTACCAATGCCTTTTATTCTGTTGGAGAAAAAAAGAAAATTATGCCGGAAGGATATAGCCCTACCGTTACTGTAACTACAAAAAAGATAACATCTTCCATTAACAATAGTTTGATCGAACTGCGTATCAGGGATAATGGCATGGGAATACCACAAAAGATCATAGATAAGATATTTCAACCATTTTTTACAACAAAACCAACCGGGCAGGGAACCGGCTTAGGCCTTTCGTTGAGCTATGATATTATTAAAGCACATAATGGCGAGTTTAATGTAGAAACAAAAGAAGGTGATTATGCAGAGTTTATTATTCATTTGCCCGTATGATCTTTTGTTAACCAGTATAAATATCATCTGAAGTTTTTATAAATAAATCCAGGTACAGGCCTTCCGACATATCCCAACCTACAAACACAGGTCATCAGAACTGCAACAGTTTGTAGCCGATATTTTTTCAAATCTCTAAACCACCGGTTGATAAAGATTATACTCATAAATAAGTACAGCCAGGTAACCTAAAATACCTAACAAAAGGGCCGCAAAGAAAACTTTATATGCATACGAGAGATAAATGAATTTCTTGGAGATCACTTGTCGCACCTGGTATGATTCTTTGATCATTTCATCAAAAACAAATACTTTGTTTCCATTAAAGAACTGTGTAATATCTTCTTTATATTTCTGCCAGGTAACATGTTTAAAACCCGGGTCTAATCTATCGAAACTTCCAAAAAAGAATACCTCTTTTTCCGTATCATTTGCCCTGATAAAGTTTTTACCTAATGGTTTGCTTGCCAGGATAGAATAAAAGATAGTTATTGCAGAACCGATCAATATTGCTGCTGTAGGCAAAGCATAGTATGGAGTTGTATCCAGTCTTTTTATTCCAAAAGCACCTACAACTGATGCAAGGATCGTATTTACCTGGATCAACAAACCTGCTTTTTTATCCGCCAGGTCAACCAGGTTGAGGTAATTCCTAAATGCGATCTTAAAAAGGTCATCCCCTTCCCTGCTTGATAAAGTTTCCATTTCCTTATCTTTAATAACATCCTTATGAACCTTTGTATTGTCTGTCTTTATTTTATCAAATCTCTTTTCAATTTCATTGTAATTTTTGTTTCGTACTGATCCATAATTGCGAATGGCGTAATGTGTTTCAAAACCATGCCTGATGAAATAATCTTTACAATAAACCAGCCATTCCGATTCTGTATAGTTATTATTATGCAGATCTCTTTCTTCTATCCTTAATAATTCCAGGCGCTCCAGTGCATCAATATATCCCAGGTAGCAGAATTTTCCATCCCTGAGCACTTTTTCAACTTCATTTTTAGGTGCCCTGTTTGTTCTGAAAAACTCTATATAATCCCAGATCTGTTTACAGGTATCTTCTTCTATGTCATTGTTTTCTAAAAATACATTTACCAGTGTTGTATTATCCATCACTTTATCAGAAGTATTCAACAAACCGATATCACTCAGGATTCGGGCAACCAACCCTGTTTCATAATCATCTTTTCCAAGCCCTTCAGCTTTTGCGATGATCCTGGTATTTTCTATACTTTCATAAATATATTTGTAATTGTGAAACACAAACAATTCGCCATGTGTTTCAAAAAATTGATTAAAATACTCAAACGCCTTTTTAATCAGGCCTTTTTCTTTATTTGCCATTCAATTAATTTTAAAATGATGATCAGCTATCCATATAATGAATATGATAAAAATGTGGTATTAATTTCAAACTCAACCTATTATTTCAAACTAGTCAAATAAGAAAAAATAAATATAAGAAATATTAGTAGAAAATAAATTTATAAACCTCAAATACCAGGTATAATAATAACATTACGGCATTTAATTATGATTATACAATCGATTCCCGGCATTTTCAAAAGATCCTGCCTATGTCATGTCTTAAAAAATAATCATACCTCCACTCAAATGCTAATTCAACGATAATACTGCAAATCATTTCAACAAAAAGCCTTTTACAATATTCTGTTAATAAGATCATGATCTTACAAATTATATTAAAAATTTAATACTATTGTGTGTTGATCTCTTTTCCGGGTTGCTATTAACATCTATAAATTAATCTTTCCGGTGAAATACTTAATTTTATTTTGCTTCGTTTTTTTTGTTCACTTGGTATATGCCCAGACATATAACCTAACAGTGATCGTTAACAATATAAAAAATCTAAAAGGCGAGATCAAGATCGGTTTATATAATAACAAGGCAAGTTTCCCCAAAAAAGAATATATGTATAAATCAGTTACAATGAAAGTAAGCAACGCTTCAGAAACTTATACTATAAAAGATCTGCCAAAAGGAGATTATGCCGTAGCCCTTTTTCATGATAAGAACTCTGATGGCATCTGCAATACCAATTTTCTCGGAATTCCCGAAGAAGGTTACGGGTTTTCAAAAAATTATAAACCGATCCTATCTGTTCCTTCCTTTAATAACTGCAGAATTAATTTAAATGACAATATGCAGATTGTTATAAAACTTATTTTATAAATCCTTACAACAAAACATACAGTTCCATAAATAAATATCTCCTACTTAGATTTAATAAACGAATAGTAAATACAGCTATTATGGAAATCCAATTCTTGCTAACAGATCTTGAAACCGTTTATCTGCATAAAGGACCTCGGGTATCCAACGTTCATATTTAAGCATCAGTAATATTGGGTCCCTGTCAATGAATGCCTGTTCAAGATAATTGAGTGCCTCATCCAGATCGCCCAGGTATGCTGCAGATAAGCCGGTAAACGCTTTGGCAATATATTCACTTGCTGCTCTCTCTTTTAACTCATTCATCAATATACGGCCTTTGTCAGTATTTCCGGAAATACAATAAGTCCAAATGAGCGCATTAACTATAAAGTGATGCCGGTTTGAAAGTTTCATGGCAATATTAAAGGAAGCGATCGCTTCTTCATAGTGTTTCAATGACATTTGTATGATCCCGGCATTTAAATGACCCAAGAATGAATGGGCATCGAGTTCAATACCAATATTAACCATTGAAAATGCTTCATTATACTTTCCGGCATTATGCAATATCAATGAGTAAGTTGCAAAACAAATGGAACTAAGTGGTTCCAGTTTGATTGCCAGCTCACCATGTATTTCTGCTTCTTTAAAATCACCTGCTACACAGGTTAAATAATTCCACCCATACCTGAAATGGCCTTCTGCATATTTTGGGTTTAATTCTATAGACCTGAGAAAATTTTTCTTGGACTCTACCCAGTTCCATTCATAACAGGCGTAATAATAACCAAGCGAACAATAAGGCTGACTAAGTAATGGATCCAATTCCAATGCCCGTTCTGCAGATAATTTTGCAATTGGCATAACCTGATCAGGTGGCACTAATCCGTATGTTGCGATCAATAAATTTGCATCAGCATATCCTGCATGTGGTAATGCAAAATCAGGATCTAATTCAATAGCCCGTTGAAAACATTCAATGCTGGTCATTAATGAAGCACCACGTCTCGTTAAATAAAATTGTCCTTTTAAATAAAGTTCGTATGCTTCTGTATTCAGTGTATAACTTTTGGTTATAAGGTCACGGTCGTTCTTCAATAATGTTACCTTTAGTTTTTCAGTGATTACCAATGCGATCTCATCCTGTATGGCAAATACATCATTGATCTCCCTGTCATATCTTTCCGACCAGAGGTGGTAACCATTTTCAATATTAATTAACTGGGCGGTTATACGCAGGCGGTTTCCCTGCTTGCGTATACTTCCTTCAAGAACAGTTCCTACATTAAGTTTTATACCAACTTCCTTTAAGTCGATATTTATCCCTTTAAATTGAAAAGATGAAGTTCGGCCGGCAACATGAAGATCATTCAGATGCACTAAAGAGTTGATAATTTCTTCAGCAATCCCATCGCCAAAATATTCCTGTTCAGGGTCATTGCTCATATTCACAAAAGGTAAAACCGCAATGGATTTGACAACTGGTTTGTCTTTAAACTTTCCAATCATTTCCTCACGTTTTGGAATTGGGAAATTATTGATAACCAATGCAAATATCTCCATTGGTTCATCAACATTCTTAAACTCAAAATTGCCCAGTGATGTAAGTTCAAATTGGGGTTTGTTTTTTATTTGTTTCTGAATTGAATCTGAAAGCAATACAGCCCCCTGAATACCCATACTTTCAATACGAGAAGCAATATTGACGCTGTCACCAAAAATATTCCCTTCATTGTGAATAATATCGCCTGAATGAATACCGATACGAACAGGTACACTGGGTTCGTCCTGAAAATCTAATTGCAATACTTTTGCACAACTAACTGCATCTGCTGAATTCGTGAATATCATCAATCCACCATCGCCATAATATTGTATGATCTCTCCTCCAAATTCCTTAACACGCTGATTTAATGAAGCTTTGAAACGATTCAGTTTAATTATAGCCATAGATTCATTCTGCTGCATCATAGCAGTATAGCCAACAATATCAGAAAACATAATAACAGTAAGTTTTCTCAGATCCTGCATAGACTGAATCGTTTTTAAATAAGAAATTTACTACTTATTTATTAAACCGTTATGGATATTCCGATCTGCAGCAAAATTGTTATTTTCAACTGAATGATTTCACAAATTCTACCATTTCATTCAAAAGCAACTTTGCATTAGAATTAATTTTATATTACCTTTTCGTCATCATTTATTATCACCTACCAGTATATCAATAAACAGCCTGGCTAAAAATGAATAACAGTTTTACAAAACTTTCAAATACTTTAAAGCAACTTGCCAATAAATTTGATGATGAATCAATTTTGAAAAAAAACAAGCTGTTGAAAACATTGAACAGCAGTTCTTTACCATTGAACAGATCGCTGTTATATTACCACGATACTTTATTGTTCTTATGCGCATACCCAAATCAACCATCTACTTTAAGCCTTGCCGAAAAAGAGCTTAAACGATTATGCCTGTATATAAAAAATGCCGGACCGAAAAACAAATTGCTTCCCGAAAATGAAGGTTTACCATTTGTAAATACAGTAACGCGATTTACACCTGATTTTTTAACATGGCTGACATTGCATAAAGATATCATCGTATCGTTTGATTCATTTTACAACGCTGCAATATCTCTGAATGAATTATTAAATATTACTTTACCATCACTTTTAAGATCAGAAACAACAGCAGGATTAAGCAATGAAGAACTTCTGGAGGTATTGAATATAAACCCCAAACAATACATCAGTTTTCTTTGCAACCAATTAGAAAAAATTAAAGATGTGCCACTAGCAAAGGATCTTTTGCTGGAAAAACTAAATGTATATGTAAAATTAATTCCAAAAAATCAGTATTTCTCAAGGGCATATAATCGCTTGCCTTTAAAAAATACTTTTTTTCAACAATCACTGTTGAAGCAATTTGATCATGAGCAATTAATTAATGAAACTTTACCAAAGGAACCATTACTTACTAAACAGGAGAAAATTCAGGTAACTAATGTCATAAAAAAATCCATGGCATTAACCAACCGGGAAACTGACCCTGCTACGTACATGCAGGAAGATTCGCTAAAACTATTTTTACTTGAAAGAGGCATCAGTATTGCATTTTATGGTATGATACCTGAAAGGCAAATGCCACTGGAATCATATGTTGGTTTCACTTTGTTTAAAAACGGATTTCCGGTTTCTTATGGAGGAGCATGGATATTTGGCCGGGCAGCCAGGATCGGTATAAATATTTTTGAAACTTTTCGAGGCGGTGAATCCGGTTATATCATGTGCCAGTTACTCAGAACGTATAAAAAGGTATTTAAATTAAGTTATTTTGAAGTGGAACCTTATCAATACGGATTAGATAATCCCGACGGAATAAAGACCGGTGCTTTTTGGTTTTATTACCGGTATGGTTTCAGGCCGGTTGATAAGCAAATTCTGAAACTTGCAGAAAGGGAACATGAAAAAATTAAAACCCGTAAAAATTATCGTAGTAGAGAAAAAACGCTTTTAAAATTTACTGAAAGTAATATAGCACTAAACATGGGTAATACAATCCATATACAGGTTGAAGAAATCTCTCTAAAGCTAAAATCATTCTTAACAAATAAGTATAAAAACAATTATTTAGCTGCTGAAACAGATGCTTTACGTTTATTTTGTATTCAAACAGGTATCAATAAAGATTTATTAAATGTTGATGAGAAAAAAGTGTTAACCGAAGTTGCTTTCTGGTCAATCAGTATGAATATTACAAACAAAATAAAACTAAAGCAAATGAAAGAAATGGTGCGTACAAAACCACGTGATCTTTATGCTTACCAGGAATTACTACTTGACCTTTTTGAACAAACTCAGATCAAACATGATTCATTCTAAAAGTATTCCAGTCTACCCCAATCCTAAAGGTCTGGTAAATACGCCCGCCGGTTAAACTACCACCATAATGATTGGTTGCAGAATGGAAAATACCGGAAGGATATGCAACCATTCGGTTGAACCGATACCCTACCCTGTCAATTTCAATCCACTTGCTCCGGTCTTTGCTCTCCCACTCCAGTTTATCTTTCAGTTCGTTAAATTTTACTTTAAGCCTTCGTGCATTTGCAGGAGTCACAGGATCTGTCAGTCCAGTTTGCTTATGCATCCATAATGAAGTACCACAATTTACAGGTATACCACGAGTAAGATAGATCACTACGGTGATATCGTTATAAGGCTCATCCGAGTGCACTCCGGGCACTTCCTTCCTTTTTCCTTTTGAAAAACCCTGGTAAAAAACACCATTTTCTTCAATAGGATCGGTATCCCAGCGTGTGATTTTTATTCCAAGAATTTTTTCCAATCTTGCTTTCACTCCTTTTTCATGGTACACTTTGGTGCTTCTGAAACCGGTTACATGTTCGGGCTCATAATACGTTGACTTTAAAGCGGCCTGGTATACTTTTGCCGGCTCCCTGTAAAAATCATCTTTTACAATTAAAAAGCGTGGGTAACATATTTTCTCCATACTTACTGAATTAATTTTATAATTAATAGGAGTATTTTATTATTAAAGACAGATCAAGTTTTTCCAAAGTAAAGATGCCCTGACATTCATACTGCAAAGGTTTATCATATCAATTTATGATTTTTATCATTTTTTTATTTAACTTACTTCTATATCTTAACACTTATAAAAATTCAATTTCAAGTTGAGTATTTTTTTCAAATAAATAAAACATAAAATGAGTTTAGAATTCAAAGACAACATTACCGGACAATTTGAAGGGGATCCATACATTAATACACCATTAAAGTATTTAACCGCTTCATCGATCATCAGTGATAAAGTAATGAATAACGAAGGAGAACATATGGGGCATATAAAAGACATTATGCTGGATGTACGTACCGGGAAAATTGAATATTATGTAATAGAATTCGGTGGATTCTTAGGAATAGCAGAAAAGTTCTTTGCTATTCCTTTCCGTCTTTTAGAGATCGATCCGGAACATAAGGTTTTCCGGTTTAATGAAAAGAAAGAGACCTTGCAGAAAGCCCCCGGGTTTGATAAACATCACTGGCCTGAAACCAATGAACATAAAACAGAATACACTACTTTGAGCTATAGTTTCTGGGATAATCCGGGTTAAGCAGAACAGGAATCATTGTTTTTTTAATTATTAAATTACCGTTAACAATAATTGCTGCAGTTATTATTTAACTGCAGTTTCCATGTTCAGTACTTCAACTGTTTTTAAATAGTAAGAATAAGCTTCTTCAGCAGAAGCGCCAATACAGACAATACCCATTTTACCAAACTGTGATAAAGCACCGATCATGTGAAACATCACACCTGTTTGTGCTGCTCCATCAAAATGCAATCCATGAAACATGGCAATTTCTATCAGGTCCTGGGGAGTAAGACCTTTATAAGTTTCATTTTGCAAATTATCGGAAGCATAATAATATCGATGTTGCTTATTTGCTGTTTCAAAAAATCCGGTTGTTTCATCATAATGACCATTGGTTAAAAACTGCAGCATTAAGAAAGGATGTGTGGTTCCACCCTTGCGAAGGTTTATTTCTATTGCATAATGTTTCCAATGATCATTTTCTTTTACAGAAATAAAATCAATACTAAACCGTCCTAGAACCCCTTTCTCTTTAAGTTGTGTTGAAATATCCCTGGCCAAAATCCCAATTTCAACATTATAACTTTCATGAGCCGGAAAATGTGCACCGGTAAAAACCTGGCCACAATCTCCGCTTAATTCCTGGTCATGGGTAGAAATAATATCTACTTCACCTAACGGATTTATCCTGCATTGTACCGATGGAGAAACTTTTATGTCTCCCTCAATAAAAGCTTCAACAATTCCTTCCATCAATTCAAATTTTTCCATAAACGCCGCTATGCTAAGACCTTTTGCAACAGGAATGATTTCTTTATACAAATTTTGATGGATCCAATCAGACATTTCCTTTTTGGGAATATTTTCCGGGTACTTGATTATCGCATTCCCGTCACCTGAAAATCCATCATTTAATTTTATGACTGCTTTCTTCAATTCAGGGTACATTTCTTTTAATGCTGCAACTGCATGAACAATATCTTCGTATGTTTTTAAATTTTCAGCACCTGGAGGAAGAGCAACACCAGCTTTTATAAAAACTCTCCTGCTACCACTTTTTGTTCCCAGATAAATCAGTGAAGGATCACATCCATAAATCGGTATCCCCAACTTTACCGCTAAGGTCCTCTCATAAGCTGTTGTATTAAAACAAGCAAGGTGTGCAACATGAGATGCTGGTATGCTTTGTTTGATACGTTCTATTAACCTGGGGCGTTGTAAAATTTTTTCTGTAAGTGTAACTGTAGATGAATCATAACAACTGAACAGTGTTAATCTCTTCCTCGCATGGTAACCGGTTATACCCGGCAATAAATGCAAATAATAATCAATGATAACAGGGTCAATTGGTGTACTGCTAACATAAATTACATGTGCACGTGGCATACGAAGCAACATAAGTAAACATAGTAGTCTTTCCTCATAATGTATAGCTCCGGTAACTTTTGAAAGCACTTCCTGGTCTAATGTCAAACTTGGAATGATAACAATAGTTTTTAGTGCAAGGTTATCAGGAAAAAATAATTCAAACTGATTGGAAAATCCTTGTTGGATTTTTTCAAATTGTTGCAACTCTTCCAAAGAGCCGGGCAATGGTTGACAAGTGGTACAATAATTAAATAAAATTTGCCCCTTGGGTATATCAAAATCATTTGATAACATGCAGCATAATTTTCAAAAATCAAAATTATTTATTAATCTATCAAAGGTGAAAAAAATTGAATTATTAAATACTGATTTTCGTCATCTCGAAAACAAAAACTAATCATACTTTTCTCAAAATGATTTACTAAAATATTATGAACATAGTGTTAATAATTAAATATAAAATATTTACATCTAATCCAAAAAAAAGACTAAATTATAAAAAATTATTATTGCTTATTGTTATTATTAAAATATGAATACCTATTTAGTATATAAAGGCAATATATAAAGTACTACTTATCGACCTTATTCTTAAACCAAACATAAATCATCATGAGAAAGTTACACAAATCCAAAAGAATTTTTGCAGTGTTAATTATGTTTTTTTACACTTCCATTTCATTCGCACAGGTAACTACAGCTACTTTAACAGGTGAAGTGAAAGATGAAAAATCTCAGGCTATTACCGGTGCTTCTGTTACGATTGAATACCCGGAAGCAGGTATAAAACAAACTATTGTTACACGGTCGGGAGGCAGGTTCACCGTACCAAACTTAAGAGTTGGAGGGCCTTATAAGGTTTCAGTTTCAACAGTAGGTTATAAATCTGCTATCATTGAAAATATCATCCTTGATCTTGGACTAAATAATTCCATTGATTTTACATTGATCCAAAACAACAAAGAGCTTGAAAATGTAGTTATCAGGTCAACGTCTAAATTAATTGATGACAAAAAAACAGGAGCTTCCACTAATATTAATAACAGGCTCATCAGGTCGCTACCAACAATTTCACGTTCTGCTGATGATTATTTAAGGCTTACCCCATCTGCATCAGCAAATTATAACGGAATTTCATTTGCCGGCAGAAATGGACAATACAATAATTTTTCGTTAGATGGGGCCGTATTTAATAACCCATTTGGACTCGATGCGCCTACACCCGGAGGACAAACCGGAGCACAGCCCATCTCTCTGGATGCAATAGACCAGATTCAGGTTAATATTGCACCTTATGATGTTACGCAGGCAGGATTTACCGGAGCCGGTGTAAATACGGTAACTAAATCGGGCACGAATAAAATGAGTGGTACTATTTACGGTTTTTTTAGAAATGAATCGCTCACCGGTAAAAAAATAGATAAAGTAAAGCAACCAATTTCAGAACTTAGTCAGTTACAGGCTGGTTTTGCCTTAGGAGGTGCACTTATTAAAAATAAGCTATTTTATTTTGTAAGCTTTGAAACCGAACAACGCAGAGATGCTGCCAGTAGTTATGAATCCAGAAATGCTTTCAATGCAAATAAAAACAATACTTCCAGAGTTTTAGAATCAGATCTCCAGGAAGTAAGAACAATTCTAAAAAACAGGTTTGGTTACGAAACCGGAGATTATCAGGGATTTACTCACAAACAAATAAATTATAAATGGTTGTACAAGATGGATTGGAACATCAATTCAGTTCATAAACTATCGTTTACATATAATGGCCTTGAAGCTAAAAAAGATAAACCGGCTCATCCCAGTGCCATTGGAAGAAGAGGCCCCGATTATTCCACATTACAATTCCGTAATTCGGGCTACGAGATTGTAAATAAACTTCATTCTTTCAGCACGGAATTAAAATCAAATTTTAACGGCAGGTATGCTAATAAACTCAGATTGGTTTATACCAGTTTCCGCGATAAGCGAAACCCTTTTTCAACTCCATTTCCGGTTGTTAATATTTCTAAATTCGGTACCCGTTATATAGTGGCCGGACACGAACCTTTCTCTATAAATAACAGGCTTAACCAGGATGCAATACAGGCTACCAACGACTTTAATATTTATATGAAGAACCATACATTTACCGTTGGTATTTCTTATGAATCATTCAAGTTTGGCAATTCATTTAACCTTACCGGCTATGGCCCTGCATTATTTGGTGATATAGATATTCAGACATTCAAAGATTCAGTTCCTGTAGGTGGTAATGTAGTATTCGGAGCTTATCCGCTTGATGTTGATGTAAACTATGCCAAAAACAGGGCTGCTGCAGATAAATGGAGCTGGTACTACATAACTGTTGCACAATTATCAGGATACCTGCAGGATGAATGGCAGATCGGCAAAAAATTAAAAGTTACTTTGGGATTAAGAATAGATAAACCATTGTATAATAATGCCAGTTTTAAAAGTGCAAACACTAACCCTGATGGTACATTCGCCGGTACATATACTCAGGGAAGCCCAACTATACAAAACAATGATAACCTCACTTTATTTGATGCAAATGGTATTCCTGTTAAAAACGGAGCAGGACAACAACTCGATAATGGAAAGTTACCAAGTGGCAATCCGTTGTTTTCACCCCGATTAGGTTTTAACTGGAATGTAAATGGTAACAGAACATTCCAGGTCAGGGGCGGATCGGGATTATTTACCGGCCGATTCCCTTTTGTCTGGATCGGTAATCATATTGGTAATCCTTTTAGTTTCTTCTACAATGCAACTGACAGAAATTTTAAATGGCCACAGGTATGGAGAAGTAACCTTGGAACTGATTTCAAAATTCGTTCAGGTACTGTTTTTTCTGTTGATCTTTCTTATACCAAAGATGTTAATGCAATGATCGTACGTAATTATAAACTGGGAACACCTACCGGAACTTTAAATTCCGGTACATCAGATAAACGTAAAGTTTATCAAGCAGGAGATCAGGGAAATGCTAATGCATACATTTTTACCAACAGTAAAGATGGATATCAGTTTAATATGAGTCTGCAGGCACAGCATAATTTTAAAAAAGGAATGTACCTGATGGCTGGATATAATTTCTTAAAAGCAAAAGATGTAAGTTCTATTTCTGCCGAGATATCCAGTGATGCATTTGACAGAAACCCGATATTAAATAATGCCAACCGGCCAGAATTAACTCCTTCGTTATATGGAAATACACATCGTTTTATTGTTGCAACATCTAAGAAATTTGAATACGGCAAAAATAAAAAATTAGCCACTACTTTTTCATTGTTTGGAAGCTGGAGTTCCGGAAACCGATATGCATATGTATATGGTGGTGATATTAATAACGATGGTACCGGAACAAATGACCTGATGTATGTTCCGACTATTGCTGAGATAAATGTCATGAACTTTGCTCCATTTACTGATGTGAATGGCAATGTAACAAATGCTTTGGCACAACGTGTTGCATTTAGCAATTTTATTAAACAGGATAATTATCTGAGTAAAAGAGAAGGTCAATACACTGAAAAATATGGAGCAGAATCTCCATGGTTCAGTCAGGTTGACCTGAGAATATTACAGGATATGAAATTTAAAGTAGGTAGCAAAATGAATACGGTACAGTTTAGTATCGATATTCAAAACCTGGGAAACCTGATAAGCAGCAACTGGGGTGTTCGCAAATTAGCAACTACAACCGGCTATTACCAACCTTTATCTGTAAGTGTTACTGGCAATGTACCAACATACCAGTTTGATCCATCACAAACTAAAACCTTTACTACAAGTCCAGAATTAATATCACGTTGGCAAATCCAGTTGGGTTTAAGATATATATTTTAATGATAACTGTATGTTTAATAAAATGGCCTTCTTACATATTTTAAGATGGCCATTTTATTATTTTTCACCAATGCAATCATTTTTTTACTACCCTAATAATTTTATAATCATTTTTACTTACAAAGGCCGCAATCTGGTAAATACCAGCTGAAAGACTTTGCAGATTTAATTGTATTTGATTAGCACCGCTGAATAATTGCTCTTCTTGTTGCAATAATTTCTTTCCTTCCATGTCAGAAATTACAATTTGTAATATGCCTTTTTGTAAACTGGTTATATCAAGAATTGCCAATCCATTTTCATTAACAGGATTTGGCGTAACATTCAGAATTTCAAAACCAGTTTTTTTATTAAGTAATATTATAATTTTACTATAACTGATCTTTCCATCAGCATCGGTTAAGCTAAGACGGTAATAATTCAATCCAATTAGCGGGTTAGCATCCATAGTTTCAAATGGTTGAAGACAACGAACAGCCAGCGCCTCCATATTGTAAATACTGTTAAAAATTCTGCCATTACTGCTGCGTTCCAGATTAATGATAACCCTTGGAGAACTTGTACAATTTATCTTCCAGGATAAATTATTCTTTTTGTCATTATTAATGCCACGAAAGTATTCAATGTTTATTGGTAAAGGCCCGCATGAAGGAAGTGAAGTACAAGATTGACGCTTGGTAACACCTGTAATGCTGTTATATGTGTTTATAAATGTGTCGCCTCTGGTACAGATATCCTTTAAATAATAATCAAGAAAAGGAACAAGTAAAGACATGGTTTTTGTATATAAAATGGTTGCATTTATAGATGAACTATTGCATCCGGTGGTAAGTTGACCAAAAACACATGTTGCATTATTATTTGCAAATTGACAATGCAATCCATTTGTTATGTTTATATAAGTTTTACAGGCAAGTGGTATGTTATTATACATTGCTTCCTGCACCGAAGGCAAAACAATACAATCTGAACTGCCGCTGAAAATCAATGAAGGTTTTGCATTCAATAATGCAGCCTGTGTTGCTGAAGGATTTGTTTCTGCAGCAGCAAAATTGAATAAAGCATAGATGGATGGTCTTGTGCCTGCTGCAGCTAAAAAACTTGCCCCGCCACCCATTGAATGCCCTCCAACTGCTGCTTTCTTTATTACCCGGTTTACCAGAAAGGAATTGCTGGAATCATTTAAAGAAGTTATCCTTCCGCATAAAAAAGCAAGGTCTTCACCGAAATTACCATGATTGGGAGCTATTCCCGATTCTGTAGA
Source organism: Ferruginibacter sp. (assembly GCA_031373525.1). GTDB lineage: Bacteria > Bacteroidota > Bacteroidia > Chitinophagales > Chitinophagaceae > Ferruginibacter. The sequence continues at coordinate 35,038 of JANMMS010000024.1, read as the reverse complement.
AGGGAATGCCACGATATAACCATATTTCACTAAAGAATCGGCGAGCCAGTTATAAGATGTGGTCCCGATCAGAAAACCATGACCAAAAACAACAACAGGAAATTTTTCTGTGCCTGTGGCAAGTGGTACATTATTACCTGCCGTATTAGCAGGATAAAATAAATCTGTAGCTACGGCTCTGTTGCTTCTGTTATTATCAATAAAGGTAATTGATCGTTTCCCGGTAAGGAAACTCTGTGCCCCTGCAGTTAACATACAAAGGCTATAAATAATAACTGCAATATTTTTTTTCATAATAAATTATTAAGTTCAATAAATATTTTATTGATGTACATTAAATAAAGTTATTTAAAAAATGCTTTTAAATGAATAAATTAGGCAAATAATAAATTCTATTACATTAAATAAGAAGTGAAGTTTTAAATATGTAGAGTTTTAAAATACCGTTTGAAACATCAGCTCATTCAACTTGTTAAAGCAGCAGTTCAAAAAAAGTGATTTATATTTTACCACTTAGATAGGTTTCTTCAATTGTAGGGATCATAGCACCGCCGGCATTTTCTAAAGTAACAATAAAAGAAGCTGCATCAGCAGGAACTCCCTGCATTTCTATAAATCGTCCTCTTATTTCATCCTGGATAATACCAATGCTTACTTGCTTGCCATTTACATTTGCCCACAACTGATAATCCCTGCTTGTTGAAGATTGCGGCAGATGATGAATCATGATGTAAATTTTCCCTGTTTTCTTATCCCAGAACATTGTACACCTGCAAATAGCATGATACCCTACTCCATACATGGCAACAGGTGTAATACCCGGATCTTTGAGAATATTATAGTCAGCCAAAGGAAGAGTAATATTTTTACTTTTTTCAACAGCATCTCTTAAAGCAATATCTTGTTTTTTATTATTATTGTACAGAGTAAAATTAAAATATGAACTTATCATCAATAATAAAACTGCTGCAGCTGCAAATTTTGACCAGGTAAATAATTTACGCTTATTTTTTCCGGAATCGATTTGTAAAACCGGTGTTTGCAAAGATTCCAACTGTTTCAAAATCAATTCATCAGTGCTTAATGAAGGAAGTTTAGGTTGTCTCAACATTTCTTCTTCCAACTCAATTTCATATTTATTGATGGCTTTATTTAAATCAGGATATTGACCACGCAATGTTTCCAGCTCCAGTTTTTCTTCTGCAGTGCAAATGCCCATAACATACATTTCAATAATACCAGATGATATGTATTCTTTTATATCCATTTATACAAAATGTTTTTTCAAATCAAGTACAGCATTACGCAAACGTGTTTTAACGGTTCCCAAAGGAATATTCAAAAATTTAGCTATTTCATCATGAGTAAACCCATTGTAATAAGAAAGCTCCAAAACAACTTTATAATCTTCTCTTAACTTATGTACTTCTTTACGCAGTCCGATCAGATTTATATTTTGTTGATTTGTTGATTTTTCATCAATATAATCTACATAATTCTCTAAAGTATCGTTTTTTAAAACAGATTTATATATTTTTGATCGCGTTTTATTGATAGCAGTATTTCTGGCAATATTCAGGATCCAGGTAAACAATCTTCCTTTTTCTGAATCATATTTTTCTATATTTTTCCATATTGCAATAAATACTTCCTGTAATACATCATTCGCGGTCTCTGTATCAGTTATTATCTGACTTATAATATTATATAAAGCTCCCCGATAATGCAGGTATAAATACCGGTAAGCATTATTGTCATGTTTGTTTAGTGCAAACACCAGCTCACTTTCAGTATAAGTAATTTGTACCTGCAAGAATTAAAATTATTTCATTCAAATTTAGCAACAAACAAATCAAAAGTACTTTAAATAAAATATTTTTTTTTTAAAAAAACCATACAATATATTTTTTTGTATATAACCCAAACTGTGTATTATGAGATAATTGTTGATAAAATAAATTTTATTACCGGCCCGGCAATAAACGTCTTTATAACTCAGTGTCACCTGTCTGGATATTCAGGCAGGATAACAATAAAATTTAAAAATAAATGAAATTACAATTCAAGGCTGCTGCATGTGCATTTTCATTAACACTACTATTTGCCGCATGCCAAAAAGAAAAAAATCAACTTCCAGAAGAAGTTAATTCCCCACTCAAATCTATATCTGAAGAATCAGAAAACGGAGATGAGCTTTCCAGATCTGGCTCCAGAAGAGTATATGCTTTAACCAATGCTACAGATGGAAATGCAGTTATCATTTACGATCGTTCATCAAATGGAATGCTTACTCATTCCGGCACATGTGCTTCCGGTGGTAATGGCAGTGGTGGTGGATTAGGTAACCAGGGTGGTTTAATTTTATCCGATGAAGGTGAAATATTACTGGCAATTAATGCTGGAAGTAATTCTATCTCATCATTTAATGTGAATTCCAATGGAATTGCATTAAGATCAACTGTTTCATCTGGAGGTACTTTGCCCGTTAGCATTACACAACATGATGACCTGGTATTTGTGTTGAATGGTGGAGGAACAAATAATATTTCTGGATTTAAATTAAAAGAAAATGGCAAGTTGCAACCGATCCCCAATTCAACAAGACCATTGAGTGCTGCAAGTACCGGCCCTGCTCAGATTTCTTTTATCAAAGCCGGCAAAGTACTTGTTATAACTGAAAAAGGGACAAACAAAATAATTTCTTATACAGTGAATGAAAACGGAATACCAGGTATGATGCATTCCATAACTTCATCCAGTACAACTCCTTTTGGTTTTGACAAAAAGAACGGAAACATATTTGTTTCTGAAGCAGTTGGTGGAGCACCCGGTGCCAGTGTACTTTCCTCTTATAATGTAAATGTAAACGGAGAAATCAGTCTAATTAACGGTTCAGTTGGAGCGGGACAAAGTGCTGCATGCTGGGTAGTTATTACAAACAATGGAAAATATGCATATACAACAAATACGGCCAGCGCTAATATATCTTCATTTGAATTAAATAATTCGGGTGGTATATCTGTGGCACAGGCAATTGCAACAACTACAATGAATGGGCCTGTTGATGCTTCACTCAGTAATAACTCCAGGTATTTATATGTAAGAAATGGAAGCAGTAATAGTTTACAGGCCTTTTCTATTGGTAATAATGGCAGTTTGAGTTTAATACAAACTATTAACGGTCTGCCAATGGGTGCTAATGGACTAGCTGCCAATTAATTTTTTAGATTTTTTTACAATCATGTATTTAAAAATATTTATTCAATAAAATATAAGTCCGCGGTAAATTTTCGTGGACTTATATTTTATACACTTTAATTAATTTCCTCCTTTTATTCTTTTTGATTCACTCTCCAAACCTGTTTGCCTTTGCCTGGAAGCCTTTACCTGATTGTTTCCAAATCGCCAGCTAAAATTCAACCTGAATGTCTGGCTTTCCCATGATCCGCCTCCTTTGATATACAAACCTCCGAAATCATTTGTAGCCTTCCAGGGTGCTGTATGAAATATATCCGTAGCAGAAAGTTTGATATTAGCTTTTTTATTAAATAACAGCTTTTGCAAACCAACATCTACACCTCCCTGTGAATTTGTTTTCCAGGTTCCTCCCCAAACACTTGGTCCGTTAAACCATCCGCTTATTTCCGCAGAATAATTATGACCCAATGTAAAAGTCTGTTGAAGGTATGCGCCATAGGAAGAAACATTATTCTTAACCTTATTTTCTCCTATCGTTCCGCTGAACATCTGGTAATTAAACCAAATGTTTGCATATCCATTCCACCACTTGTTGATAGGTGTAGATGATCCCATATTAAAACTGAGAATTTCCTGTTTTGCCAGATTCTTTTGTTGTACGAAAGTTGCATTACCGGTAGTATCAGTTGCCTGTGTTGCAAAGTCTTTTACATGACTGTAACCGATAGTTGTATTGATCATACCCATGAAAGTATGTGTCAATTCAATATTATCCGTGTATTGCGGACGTAAAAATGCATTTCCCTTTTCATATGTAAGCTCATCCAGTTTATTTTCAAATGGATTCAGATCCTGGTATGTTGGTCTGTCAATTCTTCTGCTATAGGTTAAGTTTAAGTTATGCTTTTGATTAATGTTCCATGTTACAGCTGCACTCGGAAAAAGGTCTATATAATTTCTTTTAACTTTATTATCATTTTGTATGATCCCATCAGCCCTGGCTAATGTTCCATTACTATTTGTTTGTTCAGTACGCAAACCTGTTTGAATACTCCATTTACTGTTTAACTGCCGCTGATAATTAACATAAGCTGCATTTACATTTTCACTATATCTAAAATTATTACTTTGGCCCAATTGTTTAATTGGAATACCATTGGGATCATCATTAAAAAAGTCAAAAGTATTCTTAGTAATAACATATGACGTTTTGAGGCCATAGCCAAGTTTTCCCTTACCCAGATTTTGTTCTATATCCAGTTTTGCTGTATAAATATCAATATCTGTTGGTGTATGGTTTCTGTTCACTATATTGTAGAGTAAGGTATTATTACTGTTATAATATTTATTTGGTTGATAACTTCGGCCTCTGCCACGAAAAAGGCCATAATCAGCATCAAAATTTATTTCCCGTCCGCTTGTATCGGCATAACGGTAATTGAGGTTAATATTTGCATTGGTCCGGCTTCCGGGTACTGAATTATTTGCTAATAATTTTTTAACGAATACCCCTGTAGGATTATAATAAATACTGGTATTGCCGTTGCTAGTCCATTCATTGTTTCCAAAATTAGTGGTAGCCATGATCCCAATAGTATTTTTATTATTGATAAAATAATCAACCCCAGCCTTTACATTGATGCTTTTATCATCACTTCGCATAACAGAATGCTGATCATATAATGTATCTTTCTGGACTCGGTAAAGATCAAGTGTGTTTTCATTGCGGCCAAGATTACCTCCGATATTTCCAAATATATTTACTTTCTTATCGCGGTAATTAAGGTTTACTGAACCATTGCCTTTGGGTGTTACTCCCTGAACAAAACCAAGATTCACACTTCCATTGGTACCATATTTTTTATTCTTTTTCAAACGAATATTTACAATACCTGCATTGCCACTGGCATCATATTTTGCACTTGGGTTACTAATCATTTCAATGGCTTCAATGTCATTGCTGTTTATGCTTTTTAAATACGCTGCCAGGTCTTTCGTATCTAATTGCATCATTTTGCCATCGATATAAACCCTGACACCAGTTTTGCCTTTCATGCTGATGTTGTCATTATTATCAACCTGCATCCCGGGGCTCTTCTGCAATAACTCAAGCGCATTGCTACCGGTAGCATTAATGCTTGCTTCAACGTTAAAGATTGTTTTATCAGCTTTTACTTCTACCATTGGTTTCCTTGAATTGATGGTTACTCCTTTTAATTTAACAGCTGATTCAAAAAGTATTTGAGGTTTTAATGTTACGGATTGTCCTTCTTTTATTGAAATTTGTTCAGAATATTTCATTTCATAACCGGTTAAGCCGTAGTTAAGGATGTACTTACCATTTTCTGAAACAGGAATCTCAAACATACCTGTCAAGTCAGTAATTGCAACTTTTAAAAGCGTACTGTCATTAACTTTTAGCAAAGAAACGGTTACAGAAGCAAGACCTGTATTTTTTCCATTAATAACCAAGCCTTTTATTTTAGTTAAGCTTTGTGCCTTTATTTCCGAAGAAATAAATAGTATTGAAAATAATAGTGATAATATAATTTTTCTCATAAAGATTTTTTTAAATTCTTTTATAAGACGCAAAGCAAAGTAAAAATGTTACTGACTAATTGTAATTAATGGACGAACTGCTGAATTTACAATATGAATGGAAATTGCCTCTTCTGTAATTTGTGATGAAAGGTAATTTTATCATTTGAATGAAAATTCTATTGAATAAAATAATACCACTTTGAGATTCAACATAATAAGTCTGTATATTTCATTAATTACTTATTATTTTTAAAGTACATTACACATCTGATAATCATCCTTCATGATACGTTGTTTAAGTATTTTTCTTTTCATTCTTCAGTTTCCCTTTTTTATCATTGCCCAACCTTTGAAAATAACAGGTACTGTTCTGGATGCTAAAACAAAATCACCACTTGCCTTTGTAAGCATAGTGATCAAAGGAAGTAATAAGGGTGTTGTAACGGATATTGATGGACATTTTACTTTTGAACAGTTGCCAGTCAGGGCCAGTTTAATGATCAGCTATATCGGATATAAAAGCAAGGAAGTCAACATAGATAAAACAGACAAAAGAACCATACAGATCTTTATGGAAAGTATATCTGGCCAACTGGAAAATGTGATCATTTCAACAAAAGACAACCCTGCTCATCGTATCATAAAATTACTTTTGGAAAATAAAAAAAGAAATGACCCTGAATTTCAACCTTCATTTAAATACAATGCATATACCATTGCAGCATTGGCATCCGGTAACCGATTCTGGAACATGAATAAATCGGACACGTCAAAACAAAAAAAACAGGCGATAGATAACCTGGTTAAAAAAGTTAAAGATACTTCTGGTGATAAACTGAATACATTATTAGCAGAAAGATTCAGAGAAAATTATTTGTTATTAACAGAATCATATACCGAACGTATTTTCCGCTATCCAAGGCAAACCAAAGAAACTGTTTTAGCTACAAAAGTATCGGGATTAAGATCAGCTTTTTTTGGTGTTACAGCAGGCGATTTTCAACCCTTTGGTTTTTATAAGGATTATTTGCAAATGACAACGGATTCCTATGTAAGCCCTTTAATTGACGGAAGTATACGCTTATTTAAATTCAGACTTAAAGAAACATTGATACATGAAAAAGATACCACTTTCATCATAAGTTTTGAACCAAGAGAAGGAAAAAATTTCAATGGTTTAAAAGGTTCCCTTTACATTAATTCAGATGGCTATGCAATAGAAAATGTGATTGCTTCGCCTGCAGATGAAACCGGACTGATATTTACATTCAGGCTGCAACAAAAATATGAGAGAGTCCAGAATAAATGGTTTCCGGCACAATTAAACACAACTCTTTCACAAAAAGATCTGAGTACAGATTCAGTGATGCTATTTTGGGATACCCGCAGTTATATCAGTAATATAGAGATTGGAAAAACATTTTCCCGTTCCGATTTTTCAGATGTTCAGATCGAATATCATCCTTTGGCAGGTAAACGATCAGATACTACATGGAAATTAATGCGTGCTGATACCTTGAATCAAAAAAGTAAACTGACCTATGAAACTTATGAGATGTTGCCGCCAAAATTCAAAAATACGATCGAAAATGCAAACAAACTTTTACAGATCCTAACCATAGAAGGCATTCCATGGGGCAAATTAGATATCCCTTTTAAATATATCCTTTCCGGTATTAATAAATATGAAAGTTTCAGGTTAGGTGCTGGTTTACAGACGAATCCTTCTTTTAGCGAATGGGTTTCCATCGGCGGTTTTGCAGGATATGGTTTAAAAGATAAAGCATGGAAATACGGCGGAAATATTCAATTCAATATTCAACAAAGAACAAACACTAAACTTCGCTTTAATTACAGCCGTGATATAACGGAACCGGGTAATGTTGATTATTTTGTTAAAAACGGATCTGTATTTTCAAACCAGTCTTTACGAAATTTTTTAAGGTCCCGTATGGACAGTATCCAACAATTTAAAGTTGACTTTATTACCAATATCCTTCCTTCAGTTCAAACAGATGTTTGGATATCAAATGAACTTCGTAATCCTGCAGGCTATACTTATGAATTTAGTGATCCTGTAACAGGCATAAATAACAGGAGGTTTAGAAATACTGAACTCGGTATTGGATTCAGGCTTACCCGTGGAGAAAATTTCACCCGGATCGGCAGAGCTAAGTTCCGCACAAAACCTGCAACTACGCAACTATTAGTGCAGTTCTCCAAAGGAATAAAAGACCTGTTGAATGGAGATCTTAATTATACAAAAGCAGCCTTTCAATTCAATCATAGTTTTCGTTTTAAAAAATCAGGCATAACAGCTTTTCAACTTGAAGCAGGCCAGGTATGGGGTACTGTACCCTATTCTTATTTATTCAATACCAAAGCCAGTAAAGTAAATATGCTCAGCTTGTATGTTCCCAATCATTTTCAAACAGCAGGTTTATATGAATTTGTTTCCAGTACGACAGCCAGCCTGTTTATACAACATCATTTTGGAAATTTATTATTTAAACCGAAAAATACATCTATAAGGCCTGAGTTTTTATTAATTCAAAATATCAGCTATGGTAGTTTAAGCAATGCCACAGCTCACAAGTATATTTCTTTTAAAGTCCCTGAAAAAGGATTGTTTGAATCGGGACTGCTAATAAAAAATATATACCGCAGAAGCCTGCTTTCAGTTGCATATATCGGATTAGGTGCAGGTGTATTTTACCGGTATGGCCATTATGCTTTACCGAAAAATATTGACAACTGGGCTTTCAAATGGGGTTTTAGTATTTCATTCTAATAAAGCCTTTCAACTATTATACTGCATCATTAATTTCTTATCCTGCAACAGGTTTCCAAATTGTTTCAAATTTTCATTAACTTTAAACCAACCAAAGCTTTCTTCATAAATGTATCATACAACCAAAAGAAGGGTTCACATACTTTTGCATCCTGAAATAGGAATGACGAAATGGGATAAGATCTTCAATAGCTTCATTATTGTTTTGATCATCATGAATGTTACTGCTGTTATTTTGGAAACAGTACCTTCCATTCATGAACCATATGCCCATTTTTTCAAAATATTTGACACCGTTTCTGTCATAATATTCACAATAGAATATTTATTACGATTATGGAGTTGTACAAATGATTCCAGGTATAAGCATCGCATAAAAGGGCGTTTAAAATACATCTTTTCAACTGATGGATTGATCGATCTCCTGGCCATTATTCCATTCTATATTCATGTTATGATCGGGCTTGATCTGAGGGTATTACGTATTTTAAGGCTTTTGAGATTTTTACGGCTTTTCAGGCTAACAGCATATATGAGATCTGCCAGGTTGGTAAAAAATGTTTTTAAATCAAGGGCAAATGAACTCAGGTTAAGTCTCGTTTTGATCGTTTTTTTGATCATCATCGCATCCTGCCTGTTGTACTTTGCAGAACATATTAAACAACCTGATGTATTTTCCAGTATCCCTGCTACCATGTGGTGGGCCGTTATTACAGTTACTTCAGTTGGTTATGGTGATATGATTCCACAGACTGTATTAGGAAAATTAATGACAGCTTTTATTGCTTTAGGCGGATTAGCCATTTTTGCCTTACCTGCAGGAATAATAACATCTGGTTTCCTGGAAGAAATGAGAAAGGAAAAAAAACAGAAAATAAATTATTGTCCTCATTGTGGAAAATCATTGGATATGTTAACACACAATGAAGATTATTGAAAAAATATTTCTTTAATTTTTATCAGCATTAAATATACAGAAACATTACTTTATTTTCTTTTTAAACCAAAACATATTAACCAGTAATACCATTATCAATATCAACAAACCAAAGAACTCCCTTGTTTCTTCTATCCAGGGCTTTGTTGCCTGCATGGTTTCAACAATACTTTCAGCATGATGTTCACTTCTCCAATTTAATACTCCCGTTTTATCAAAAAATAAAATTAAAGCATACACTGAATATGCTGCCAATCCGATCACATATAAAACAGGATAATATTTTTTCTGAAAAGCCTTGTAGCATAAAAATGTTGCATACAGGTAAATTGGTACCCATATATATGGATCGGGATCATTATATTGTAATATGGCTGCTACAATGAATAAAACAATAAAGATGAAGTTGAAAAGTTTCATACTATTATATTAAGACAAAATAATGATACAATTTTTATTGGCGACTTTGAAAGCTGTCTGCTAAATTTATATTGTTGAAATTAATACATAAAATTTCTGATTCTCTCTTCTTTTATATGTTCTTAGATTGACTGTAAACATGATATTTTATGTGTAAAAATAGTTATAGAAAATAATATTTTTTAATATTAACTTTAAGAAAAACATTTTATCATGAAAAAAATTAAACAGACCGATGTATCCCCACGTCGTAAGTTTTTGCAAAAACTGGCTACCGGTACCGCTGCTTTGGGAATAGCAAGCGTTATAACACCATTTCAACAAGCCCATGCAGGCCTAATTTCTACCAGCAATGATAGCTCCCCTGAAGAATGGTTCAACCAGATAAAAGGGAAGCATAAGATCGTATTCGATGCAACCGGCCCTCATGGAATTTTCCCTTTTGCATGGCCACGGGTCTTTCTGCTTACAAATGCATCAACAGGTACCCCTGAAAATGAAAACAGTGTTGTGGTAATATTACGCCACAATGCCATTCCCTATGCTTTCACGGATAATATGTGGGCAAAGTATAATTTTGGTGAAGTGTTTAAGATAGATGACCCAAAGACAAAGAAACCGGCAACCCGTAATCCTTTCTGGCAACCTAAACCCGGCGATTTTTCTGTACCAGGCATTGGAAATGTAAATATTGGTATCAATGAATTGCAAGAAAGTGGCGTATTATTTTGTGTGTGCAGCATGGCAATTATGGTTAATAGTACAGTAGTTGCTGATAAAATGAACATGAAGGCAGATGACGTTAAAAAAGATTGGCTTAGCAATATTATACCCGGTATAGAACCTATGCCATCCGGAGTTTGGGCAGTTGGCCGTGCACAGGAACATGGCTGTGGATACTGCTTTGTAGGCTGAATAAATTAATAAGATTTCATTGTACCCGCGAAAATTAATGAACCGTTAAAGTAACTCACTGAATATAATCCGTAATACTTGTCAGTAAAATTGTCCTATTTTATCTGATCAAAAAAGTATTGAATAGATTTTCTTCCTGTTCAGTTTCAATAATTTCATTAACCAAAGCTCTTGCAGGCCCCCGGCTGCACCAATCAACAAATTGTCTTAATTGTATTGCTGTACCGGTTACTAATGCCTCAACATCATTGTTATCCATATTTCTGTTCCACCCCGTAATAAGTAATTCCTCTGCAATTTTTTTTGCAGTTTTTCGGTAAAATACGCCTTGCACTTTTCTTTTAATAATTAAATGTAATGTAGGCACAGATCAACTAGTTATAAGTTAGATTTTGATGGTTTTATTTAGGCAAAATTTCAAAGTTCAGGGAAAAGACAGTTCCATCCTGGTCAGCATTCACTTTTACTCCTACCGCTCCTCTTTTTCCCGCCTCATTGATATTAGCATTAACGAATACCTTTTCCAGCTCGTTCAATATTCCTCTTTTTGTTTTAGCCTCTCCTACATCTTTTGTTGTTAAAATATCTTCAAGATCGAGTGGTGATGTAGATAAGAATACCTTAAACGTTTCTGCTCCAAAAGGCTTTGTGATCTCAATGGTCAGATCAATTAATAAAAGGGTATCGTATTTTTTTACGAGGCAGTTTTCCCATGTGATCGGGTAAGGATTACCATTTTTGTCTTTTACATTCTTATTTGGTAAGATCGCATTTATGTATCCATCCGGCTGAATATCCACTATGTTAATATAAAATTGCTTGTTACCGTTATTGATGATTCTTAAATAAACTTTATCCTCCTCTTTAAGTTCCAGTCGGCCCAAATGGGTCCTGGATTGTAGTTTGGCACTATCTATATTCCCTTTATCATCAATGAAGACCAATTGAACTTTTGCTGAAAGGCCAGGTTCACTGATCATCAGGCCTTTTAAATAACGGAAACGGTCAAATCTTTTTAAAGCTGCTTTTAAAAGATCCATGTTCTCGTTTTTAGAAAAACTGAATCCATTCTGAAATACATGACCGCTGTTTGGATATTTTAATGCCCAGTTATTTACTGACCCGGCAGTATCCAGTATGAGATCAAAACTTGCATTAAATTCAACCAACTGGAAATCCTTCAGACTATCCTGTATCAATTTCTCAATTGGTTTTATATCTCTTACATAAAGTTTCAACTTTTCTCCTCCATAAGCCATCTCATTTATAAAAGCCCATGGATTTAACCTTACCAGTTCTTCATCCGGGTTATCTAATTTAACATTAGCTGTAAAAGAAGACACATTGGTCACTTTACCACTGTTTACAGGCTTTTTACCCAATGTATTCGTGGTACCCGGCTCAAAGAATTGTATCTCAGAACCCCTGGTAATACCAGAAACAAATCCGGCATTTATTACAACAAGGTTATTTTTGCTCAGACTTTTATTAATTGAAAAATAAGGCTGTTGCTTTGCATATTTACCGCCAAAAAGTTCCCTGTCTATTCCATCACCTTCCATAACCGGTTTTTGCATAGGTGCTTTTTCACGCATGATATTTTCTATCATAGCAAATAAACCTCTATAAGTAATATTCCCCTTCAAAGAGGAAATTGATTTACTGAAAGAATAAGACAATGATCCAACCGGATTATCATTATCATCATAACATTCAAAATTATTTTCTTTGGCCTGTGCTCCTGAAATGAGTACAAAAGAGGATGCATCTGTATTGAGTTTTGTATTGTTATCTTCTTTGAAAACACTTACTGCATCAGTTGCCATATGTCTTTTTGAATTGAATTTACTACTTGTCATGGGTATATTACCGCCCCTTACCATTGCCGTTGCCACTCCCCTTGTTGCAGAACCGGAATGACAGGCATCTATGATAACCAGTAAGTCTCCGTTATTACCGAGTTTATTTCTTAACTGGATCACCTTCTCACCGAAAAGGTCATCCCTTAGATATCCCTTAGAAATTTCAAATGACTTATCCTGGTCACCGGAAAAAACTGCACCATATGGAACAATAGCTTCATCCAGTCCATCGATCTCATCATTATCATCATCTTCCAGTTGCTCGCCATGACTTGAAAAATGAATAACCACAATATCTCCTTTTTTTACGGATACGATCAGTTTATCCAATGCATCAACAATTCCTTTCCTGGTAGCCTGCGAGTCAACTAACACCTGTATGTTATTCTCATTGAACTGCTGATTGAAAACCAGTGCATTTTTTATTAAGGGAATATCATTTACAGAATTGATAACCGGCCACTTGTTTTTCCTCGGTTCGGGATAATTCCCAATGGCAACAATTAAAGCATGCTTGGTTTGTGAAAAAGAAAATTCAGTAACTATAAAACAAAAAACAAAAAGAAAAATACTTTTTATTATCAGTATCGAAATTTTATTATTAGGCAATATTCTGTACACGTTGATATTTAATTTTTATTATCCATAGACCTGATCGCTTTTTCTTTATAAGCATCTATCAATATACTGGTGTTTTCCGAGATCACTTTTGAAATGAACACATCTTTACTGCTTTCCCTCACTTTTACATCAATGGTATATGCACCCTGACTAAAACCCGGCTTGGTTTCTCCATCTTCAATATGATAACCAAAAGATCTTGGGACAATAAAAGATCTTCCCTTCAGTGATTTCCCTTTTAGATCATTATAATATGGGTGGTAACCCGCTTCCATGAACTCTTTATTCCATTTGTAAAATACTGCCTGATGAATACCGTGTTTGCGGCATATCTTTACGGTAGAGCTTTCACGTTGCAGAGCTTTCATAACAATGAGGATCTTTTGCTCGGAATAAAATAACCGCGGGGTCTTGCGACAAACATCTTTAATGAAGTTTTCTGTGGACTGTTTTTGTTTCTTTTCCATGTCATTCTTTTTAATGATGAATAATAGAAACTCTATCTAAAATTAACTTATTTTTAGTCCACTTTTAGCTGACGATTTACAAAAATATATTAAAATGCTTCATTTAATCCAAAGAAGAATCCGTTAGCTCCATATTTTCCAAAAGCATAATCGATACATAATGTAGAACGACTGCGTTTTTGAAGTAATATCCGTAAACCAATGCCTCCTGCTGATTCCCAATATTGATACAGATCTTTACCCAGGTCATCTGATGCGGTTTGAAAATTCACAAATGCTACTCCGCTAAAAAGTTTGTTATGGGTAATAGGAAAACGGTACTCTGACTCAAAACAGGCATATGAGAGGCCTTTAAAACGACTGAGTGTATACGCACGACCACTCCTGTTATATGTATCATTCGCTGTATTCGGTAATTCAAGATAAGGCACGGTACCACTTATTTTGTAAGAAGCCCAATGCCAGAATGCCAACACATGCTCGGGATTTTTTTTACTCAGGCTAAGGTATTTTCTGAGATCGTATATTACTTGAAATGCATTTTTAGAGCTACCCAACCATTTTTGATTAAATCTAAAGATAAGATCGGCGTAGATACCACCATATGACCGTATAGGATGTTCGCGGGTATTATACTGTAACGCCAGCATCAGACCGTTTGCTGAATATTTTTGTGGATTGAACCCATTCCGTAAACTATAACGGTAGTGGGGTGAAGTAAAGTTAATCGGTAGTTTCTCATCATTTATGTTTGTACGAATATCAAAACTAACACCAGCGCCCACAAAAAGATTGTGCCCTATTTTACGATATATCTTTTCTGTCAACCGAATAAATTTATACCTGATGATAGATCCACTATCCTTGTATGCCAAATAATTTTTTTTCCCCGTTCCTATACTATAATCAGTTATTAAATATTTTGAGAATTGCCAGTTTCCCTGGATATTCCATTTATTAAAATCAGTAAATATGTTATGCCTGAATTGTGCCGTTAAAATACCTTTTGTTGTATAGACAGCTTCAAGGCTAAAGGCAGAAAGGACACTGCTTTTTTCTTTTCCAAAGTTTTTGATGGCGGAAGCTTTGACACCAATAACAAACCCAAAACTTGGATTATATCCCAATGATGGCAAAATGGCAATATTATTTGATTCGGGAGCTTTTGAAGTATCTACCTTTTTCTGAAATACTTTTTTAACAAAGTCTCCCAGATCTACTACAGGAGTTGAGCCATCATTTCCATTTCTAATACTCTGTGCATTCAAAGTATCAGAAAAAGTAGTTAAGACACTAAAAATTGTAAAAAAAAGAATACAAAGTTTTGAAGTAATAATGGCAGATCTATTCTTTAATGGCATGAGGACAAATATATAAATAGCATTTTGTTACGCTTTTAAAATAATAAAAGCAAAAATAAGAAAACCCTGATGCCTTATCGAAAGAATTTATTGTTTCATTTGGATCAGGGAAAGTTGAAATTAAAAACCAAAAATATCATTTATTTCCTTGGTTTTCTCTATAGTTTGCTGATTCCAAAACTAATACTCCAGGTATCATAAGCATTCCATTTGATGTCATATAATAAACTGATTTCAAATTCCCAGTTTTTTAAATAACTGTGTATAGTCGGGATTAGCACGATCCAATTGTTTTAATTTTAAACCCGCCTTCCTGGCTTTTGTAATATCATTGTCTTGAATATAAACCAGGGTAAGTACATAATACAGTTCCGGATCAGCAGGGTTTATTGCGATGCCTTTCTTTAAAATGATTTCTGCTTCTTTAAATCTTTTATTTTCATTTAATAACAGGCCGTAGTTATAGTAAACCCTGGGATTATTGGTTTTTAATTCCACTGCTTTAGCAAAAGATCTTTCTGCTGCCGGCTTGTCGTTCATTTCATTATATAGTAATGCCTCGTTATAAAAGATGCGGTCATTTTTAGGATCTATTTTCGCTGCTGATATTAATGTTTCCAGTGCCTTATCATTTTTACCCAGTAAATTATACGTGGTCGATAAATTGAGCCGTGCATAATTCATCAGGCTGTCCTTTTTTAAACCCCGCACATAAAATTTTTCTGCATTATTATAGTCCTGCATTTTCAGATAATGATCCGCTATCATGAGGTTGCCCACCGAAAAATCGGCCTGGTAAGCAAGATAACTTTGCAGTTCGTTACGGGCAGCTGTATAGGCCTTGAAATAATCACCTGGTATCTCTTGTTCTGGGATGGTTATAAAAAGATCTGCTGCTGCTATCCTTACAGCTCTTACTTTGTCTGTAAGTAAAGGTCCAACAGCATTAAGCCAACTGGCCGGTTGAAAGTTAGCTAAACTTCGCAACGCCAGGTACCTTGTTTGGGCATCAGCAGTAGCGAGTGCTTGTATCAAAGTAGCTAAACTGTTTTGACTGGAAATGCTGCCAAGATAATTTATAACTGTTGCTTTTAAAATATTGGGTACAGATGTGTCGCCAAAAAGTTTTATCAGGTGTGCTTCACTTTTTTCATCCAGTTTACTTCCGGGAATCAGGTCCTCTGCAAAATGATATTTACGAACCGGGCCATACCATTTTATAACTGCATCTGCAGCCCATTTTGCAGGTTTATCTGCATGGCAAATATTACAGGCATTGGGTGTTCCATATGTTACAGAAAGGTCGGGCCGCGGAACCCTCAGACTATGATCATATCGAAGATCATTTCCCATATAAATTTTACCGGGCATGTGGCAGTTTTTACATTCGGATCCGGCACTTGCAATGGGGTGGAAAGTATGCGTAGGATCGTCGTATGTCTTTGCATGGCATTGCAAACAGGTAAGGTTCCCAGTTAGTATCTGCCTGCCAGAGTGAGGGTTATGACAATTACTGCACTTTACACCCTGGCGAAACATTTTACTTTGTAAATACGAAGTGTAAATATAATCTTCAGCATTTTGTTGCCCGTCTGCATGAAAAAATTCAATATCAGGTATTTGCGGAATAACGTTATCCATGATCTCATCGCTTTCAATAAGAGTAGCGCTGATATCCGTCTTGCGTGCATGACAGGGGGCACAGGCATTCAGTTGTTCTGTCTGGCTTGTATTTCTTCCAAGTTTTAAAAGAGACCCCGGGATTTTTTCAGCTGTTTTATAATCTTTACCATTTACATAATCAATATGCAGTTTACCGGCACCGTGACAACTTTCGCAGCTTACATTAATAACATTGTAGGTCGTTTTATACGTATCGGATTCAATATCATAATTTTTCTGCAGGTTGGTGGAATGACAGGAAGCACACATGGTGTTCCAGTTTTGTGCATTGCCTGTCCAGTGTAACCAGTCGTGTGCAGGTATTTTTTGTCCCGGATACTGGTGGAACCATTTTTTTTGAATCACATCCCAGCTAACCCTGGGAACCTGCATCTTTCCACCGGGGAATTCAACCAGGTATTGTTGTAATGGGGTAAAGCCGAAAATGAATTTCACTTCATAATCATGGTTTTTTCCATCATCACCTTGTGTATTGATAATAAATTTCCCGTCCTTTTTAAAAAAATTACTGGTTACACCATCTCCGGTAAAAGTTGAATTATTAAAATTACCGGTTACGGTTGAATCATTTGCCGGCTGCATGGCCATAAAATGATGTGATCGTTCCCAGTCATGATTCTCATTTACATGGCAGCTTTTACAGGATTTATCACCAACAAATTCATTTTTGCCAGCTTGCAGTAATTCGATTTTTGTGTCTTTAGGAACACATCTTTCTAAAATGACAGTTCCGCAAAAAATAAAGAATGAAATTACAATCATTACAAAAATGCGGGAATACCTATACATGAAACGTTCGCTGATTAAAAATTAAGCCCTAAGATAATGCAAATGATGAGTTGAAATATACAGAACAGTTGATAAAAAACTGGCGAAGGTCACAGTGCCTGTATTATGATGTAATTTCCTATATATAGTTTGTACAATAAACGACCTCGCAGCAAAGTTGAGAGGAATTCTTTTGATTAAAATTAAGTGACGCATAGGTGTAAACTCTTATAAACTATTAATTATCTTTTTACTGTTGCTGCAGCTAAATCATTTTCCAATTGAGTTCGTAGTTGCATATTATCTGTAAATGCGATAATAAAAATACTTTTCAGAGGCCCAGCCTGCATCTTTTCCCTGTTTACCCAATAACCGTTTGTTTTTATATAAGGGCCGCAGGAAATAATTGAAAAAGATAATGTGATGATCAGCATCGCTAAATAAATTGGGTATGTTTCATTTTTATAATGATTATATTTTTTACTGATTAGTAAAGTGAGGGTGAAAATAGGTTAACTATAGATACTGAATCTGTCGTTAAAAGAATAATGTATGATTTATAATATAATAGTTAAAAATTTGAACCGCTATGCTAATAAATAGTTTTACAATCCTGAATTTTCAATGATCATTTTTGCCAGGCGGCTGTCTTTTTTATAAATATCATTTCTAAAATTCAATTTTCCTTTTGTATCTACCCATGAAGTAAAGTAAGCAATAAACACCGGAACCGGGTTGCTGATCTTTACATATTTCTCAATAGATGCATTCATGGCGGCATCAATTTTATCTTCTGTCCACTCAGGTTGTTTTCTTAACACATAGATCGCCAGCCTTTTAGGGTCAGACACACGTATACATCCATGACTAAAAGCCCGTTGATCATTTCCAAAAACAGTTTTTCCGGGTGTATCGTGTAGATATATACTATGGCTGTTGGGGAATAAGAACTTAACTTTTCCCAAAGCATTCCATGGACCTGGTTTTTGCCTGATAGCATTTCCATTCCACTCCATATGATTCCTCGACAGGTAGTTTTTATCTCTCCTGATAGCAGGCAATGTTTCTTTTTGCATGATCCCGGGAGGTATATTCCAATAAGGACTGAATACAACATTATTTAACGTCCCATTAAATATAGCCGTTTTATTCATAACGGTTCCCACCACAACATTCATACTCCAGACCAATGAATCATTTTCAAAAGCATGAAATCTGAATTCAGGAACATTTACCACTAAATAATCTTTTTTCAATACAACAGGCAACCAACGGCACCTTTCCATATTTACAATGATCTGTTCAATTCTTTTTTCAACGGGATAATTCATTTCAGTGATCAGTTTGCTATTGATAATGCCATCATCTTTTAATCCATAGCGTTGCTGAAAAACCTTAACAGCTGTTTCCAGTTCGTCATTAAAAACCATTGTCTGATCATCAGTAAAAAGGTCGCCTGACATAATTAAACGTTTACGAATAGCTGTAATAGCTTTACTACTATCTCCCTTTCGGTAATCTTTTTTATCAGCTTTAATTTCAGGCCATCCACCCGCTGCATCTATATTTCTGTATTTTTTTAAATAACTTTTTAACAATGCATATTGACGAAAAACAGGCTCAGTAAGCATAAAACTTGATGATGGAATATCCAACAATGAATCTAAATATGCATCATATGAAATTTTCTTCTTTGGAAGGTCCCACTCAACTGCCTGCATTGCTTTTGTGCCTAAACCCTCCCAAACATTCTCTGCATAATAAAAATATTGAGCAGTAAGCATCAGGTCTATGAAAGGATCTTCCTTTTGGATACTATTTCCTGAAGAGTCTTCATTCATCATTTGCTGAAATGATTCTGCATATAATATTTTTCCCGGCAATCCCTCCTCTTTGATATTCTCAATTTTATTGTATAAGTTTCCTGACTGTTCAATTAAGCCATTATGATCGAACCAGGCATAGGCATAATTTCTTTTGCTGTAAAATTGCCGGATCCTTGTTTCATAAGCTTTAAAACCCGGATATTTATTCATAAAAGTTTTGATCTGCGCACTGTCCATGCGGATACTGCTTTGAATACTAAAGCTACCAGGTAAGCTAATATCATTTTGTTTTGACTGTTTTGGAATAGTATCAATTGTTGGATTTTTATGAGTGGGGTCAGTTTGTCCATTACAACTGCTGCATATATAAAACGTTATTAGTAAACAGATGCAAAGATCTTTTAAATTCATATTTGGGTTGATTTGATAGTTCATATGCTGAAAATAAAATAAATAACTAAAATAAATATATGCGCTTTGATTCTATGTATGTAACTGATTATTGCTATCCAGTAATTCATTTTTAAGCATCATAAGCTTTCAAATAATGCTGTTTATGTTTTTTCCACTTTATTCTATTTAAATTATTTCTTAATTATTTTTTGTTACTAAAAATCTATACCCTTACTTTTGCAGCGGAGAGATGGCAGAGCGGTCTAATGCGGCGGTCTTGAAAACCGTTGACTGTTACAGGTCCGGGGGTTCGAATCCCTCTCTCTCCGCCATTGCAAACAGTTGAAAAATCAATTGTTTGCATTTTTTTTGAATGTTATATTATAAAGTATTAAATGTGTTTATTCATTAGATTATTTACGAATTTTCCTTTTCTACAACTACTACAAGATCTTTTACCTCAACAGTTATAGGCACAACACCTACCTGTAAGATGGCTTTTTTACCCCTGATCTCTTTTACGATCCCTACCGACCGGTTCTGTTTCATTTTCACCTTAACTCCTACCCTGATATCGCCTCCTATTTCTTCAAATTTTTCATTGATCTTTTTCTGTTGCTTATCTGTTTTAAAATTCTCCCTGTGATTGAACAGTAATGCATGGATCATTTTTACAACAGTTTCCTTATCATCGGATTTACGCCATTCGATCACCATAGCTTTCAGCCTGCGTTCCATATCTTTCAGATAAATCAGTTTTTCTTCAGATACTTTATTATGCTGTTTTAATATCTCTATTTCCTGCCGGTGCCTTTCTTTATCCATCAATTGCAACATCTCTTTTTTCAACTGTTCATTTTCTTTGAACAATTGTTGTAGGCCTCTTTTCTCTTTGTCAATTTTCTGTAGATCTTGTTCCGTACTATTTAATAATTTATCCAGTTGAAAATGATCTTCATCAACCAATTTCCTGGCTTTGGCTATTAACTTTTTATCCAGACCGATCCTTTCCGCAATGGAAAATGTATAAGAACTACCGGGCTTGCCTGTCTGCAGTTTATACAATGGTAACAGATTCTTTTCATCAAACTGCATAGCACCATTAATGATCCCGGGAACTTTATTGGCCATCACTTTGAGGTTTAGGTAATGCGTAGTAACAATGCCAAAGGAATGTTTGTATGCCAGTTCTTCCATGATGACTTCTGCAAATGCACCACCGAGATTTGGATCGCTGCCGCTACCCAGTTCATCTATAAAAAACAATGTTTTTCCATTTGCATGCTCCAAAAAATGCTTCATGTTCTTCAGGTGAGAAGAATACGTACTTAGCTCAAATTCCAGGCTTTGCGTATCGCCTATATGTATCATGAGTTGTTTGAATATACCCATTTCACTGTCGGGGCTAACCGAAATCAGCAACCCCGCCTGTAACATTACCTGCAGCAATCCAACCGTTTTTAAGGTAACGGTCTTACCACCTGCATTGGGACCGCTTATAACCAGTATACGATTGGATTCATTCAACACGAGATCTACCGGAATGGTAGGCTTATTCATTTTTTTATTATACAGAAGCAATAATGGGTGGTAAGCATTGATCAGTTGCACATGTGCCTTATCTTTCAGTTGAGGAAAATTTCCATCTATATCGATGGCCAGTTTTGCTTTTGCTTTTATAAAATCAAATTCACCGGCGATATCATGATACGTTTTTAACAGTGAAGCATAAATACTTAATTGCTGTGTTAGTGTTCGTAATATCCGGTACACTTCTTTTGTCTCATCGTATTCCAGTGAAAATATTTCATTGTTGAGTTCGGTCGTTTCTTCCGGCTCTATAAAACTGGTCTTGCGGCTATCGCTCTCTGCATGCAATACTCCTTTGATCATTCTTTTCTGTTCAGCAAAAACGGCCAGCACTCTTCTGCCGTTCATAAAACTTTCTTCAATATCTGCAAGGTACCCCTGCTTGTTTAATTTGCTTACGATCCTGTCAAATACTTTCCTTAATTCATTCCGCTTGCGAAAAAGGCTCATCCGGATCTTTGCCAGTTCCTCACTTGCATTATCTTTTACAATACCTGCTTCATCCACGATCTCATCGATCATTACCTTTATCAGTTTTTCATAATAAACATTTTCAATAACTTTCGTAAGTCCGGAATTAGTATTCCTTCTTTCTGCTTCAAACCACCTGAAAATATTATTGGTATTTTCTGCCAACCGGCGTATCAGCAAAAATTGTTCGCCACTCAATGATGCACCCGGAATCCCCAGTAGTTTTATCTCCCGGGTAATATTTATAGGAAAATCATTAGGGAAATATTCCCCGCTTTGTAAAATGGTCTTAAATTCATTTGCCTGAAGGAGTTCTGTGTGTATAAATCCTATTTTTGTATGTATACGAAGTTGCAATGCCTTTGTTTTTGCATACTCTGTTCTGCAATGCGTAGCAAGCCGCTCTTTTATTTTATCAAACTCCAGTTGATGTAAGGTAGAATCCGGGAAAAATTTCATGAAATGTTCGACTGATTGAGATGCAAAGTTATGATGGATAGTTGATACTGCCCGCCCGGCTGAACATCGTTCGGACGGGGATGCCGGATTCAAGATACTTGATGCCGGATCAAGTATCTTGCATACTTAATCGATAACAATCAAATAAAGGTTTGCATGAATGAACTTAATTTAAATACATCCTCCATAACTTTCGGCAATGGCTGTTTTTGGTGCACAGAAGCCGTATTTCAACTACTGAATGGCGTTATCAATGTAACCAGTGGTTATAGTGGTGGGGAAACCACTGATCCTGACTATAAAAGTATTTGTTCAGGACTTACGGGCCATGCAGAATGCCTTCAAATAATATTTGACCCGACAATAATCAGTTTTGAGGAATTGTTAGCCGTTTTCTGGAAAACACATGACCCAACAACTTTGAACCGCCAGGGAAATGATGTTGGCACCCAATACAGAAGTGTGATATTTTATAAAAATGAAGAAGAAAAGAAAATCGCGAAAGCTTATATGGAACAATTAAATAACAGTGGTTCATTTTCAAAACCCATCGTTACAACATTAGAACCATTGACAATATTCTATCCGGCAGAGAATTACCATCAGGATTATTATTTACACAATGGCATTGCCCCCTATTGCCAGTTTGTAGTAAGGCCAAAAGTTGAAAAATTTAAAAAGGAATTTCCCGGCAAACTTAGATCTTGATTTCCCGGATTTTGCTGAAGATCTTTTGAAGATTTTAGACCAATGAAAATCAGTACTTCTTTCTTAAAAGAATACTATCAATTTCTGGCCTTTCTTTTCCTCTATGGCAGGTTATACATGTTACAGACTGAATAGCGTCAATATTTTTATTAAATTCAAAATACTTTTTATTGATATCCATGGTCATGGTTATCATTTTGCGTGCGATCTCTTTTTCAGATTTATTATCTGACGGAAGATCCAGGTCTTTTGTTAACTTATCTTTTGCATGACAATAGCCGCAATCAACCCCCAATGCCATATTAAAATCATCCATTAACTTAAACAATTCATTTTCAGTGATATCTTTTGGTAATACCTTTAAATTTTTGAACTCATTTTGATCATTCTTTAAAGGCAAGGTGGCTGAGACGAACATCACCAGGCAAATCAAAATGAAAATTATTTTAATACTGTTTTTTATACGCATTGTGTGCATTTTCAATGAAATAAGAATTTAATCAGGTGAATTTATAAAAATTATTTAAAAAAAAGATTCCAATAAATTTTGAATTATGAAATTCATTTGTACTTTTGTATTGCTTATTACACATTTTACCTCTGTTCAATCACAATTCCACTGAAATTTCCCCGATAACTGCCTATTGTATCTATTTGTTTTGAATTCATCTGATGAATTATTTGCCTTAAAAAGGTAAATTTTCTTCAGAACAGAAATCAATTTAAATGTATATAAGAAAAAATTTATTCCAGGTTTTATAAAGTAATATCCTCCACAAAGATCAGCATCAACCGACCCCCGGATTGTACTTATTTGTTTGAATTCATCAGATGAATTATTTATCGTATTTCGGTAAATCTTATTCTGAAATGAATACAATATGATCGTACTTATGAAAGTAAATTGACCAAATTTTTTATATAAATTAATATCCTCCACAAAGATCGAAAGCGTCCTGCTTCCTGTGAGCTAATTTTTTAAACTCAAAAACTCAAAAAAATGCTTACGTCTACACAAAAAGTTACATTTGTAACGATCATCGCAGGCTTGCTGTTCATTTCAGCAGCCGCACAAACCAGTGTAAGACCTTACACCCAGGTTTATTCAGACAATTTAAAAGGTGGGTCTGTCATGTTTGGTAACAGCAGTATGCACATCATTGACAACAATGTTGTTAATACTGCCAAAATGAATGGCCTTGCCAATGCATCGGGCATTACTCCTTACGGCAATGATAACCAGAATATGCAGTTTGCCGATGTGGATGCAACGCCTGCAAACTTGAACGCTCTCAGCTTAGGTGCTTCAGGATGGAGATACCTTGCCAATGGTTCAGACCAGGGTACTGCATGGCGTACTCTAAACAACCCGGCTGCTCCATGGGTCAACAGTACTGCCAGCTTTGGATATGGCCGTACACAAACCACTACAATTCCCGGTGCTACTGCCAATGCTTATTTCGTTAAAACTGTAAATTTTGGGGATATAGGGCTATACAGTTCAGTTAATTTTATTTATAGTTATGATGATGGTATTGTTGTTTATGTTAATGGTGTAGAAGTTCAAAGGGCTAATATGCCGGCCGGAAATATTGCTTATAATACACTGGCATCATCTAATAATTATACTTCAAATGTCACATTCACAATACCTGCCAGTTATTTTACTTCAGGTGATAATATCATAGCAGTAGAAATTCATCAGAATGCAGCAAATAGCAATGATTGCTATTTTGATATGAGCATAGCGGCAATTGGATTAGCTACTACAAATTCATCGTCAGCCAATTTAATATTACCGTCCGGAACCAATACGATCAGGTTTGCAAGATTATACTGGGGTGGAAGGATCAATAAATCTGTTGTAACTGCGTCGCCTGACACCTTGCGCAAAATAAAAATACGTAAGGGAAATAATGCCGCTTATTCAACCGCTTTGGCCCCTGCTTCAAATGTGGATCTATTTTCTTTAAGTGGTACAGAAACGGTTTATCAAACTTATGTTGATGTAACTGCTTTTCTGCAATCACATGGAGCAGGCACTTACACCATTGCTGATCTTCCGGCTAGTCCGGGCAATACAGGTTCCGGTGGCAAATATGCAGGATGGGCAATTGTAGTAGCCTATGAAAATCCTTCATCAAATTATACAAGTGTACGTATTTATGACGGCTATTCACAGATCTATGACAATGGAAGCGCACCTGTTTCCCAAACAGTAGTATTAACTGGTTTAAATGCTCCCAATAACCCATTAGCTGCAACAGACGCACTGATGGCCACAATGGTTTGGGAAGGTGATGGTAATTTAGGCGCCAGTGCGGGTAACCCTGCAGGTGATTATTTGAAAATAAACAATATAGCCGCAACCAATGCAGTAAACCCTGCAACCAATTTCTGGAACGGCACTATTTCAAAGAACGGAAGTTTTGTTAGCGGCACTAAGAATCCCGATTATTTTAACCAGATGGGAATTGATATCGATGAAATAAATGTTGGTACCGGTTTTAATATTTTACCCAATGCCACTTCAGTTACGATCGAGTTTGGAACAGAGGCAGACCAATATTTCCCAAGTGTTTTCTCTTTTGCCATAAGAATGAAAGACCCTGTTTTGACATTGGATAAAACTGTAAATGATGCCAATAACAATTCACTGGTAGAATCAAATGAAATACTGACCTATACTTTGAGTGGAACAAATATGGGATCAGGTGCAGCATATAATGCTGTCATTATTGATTCATTACCAACAAATGTCACTTATGTACCAAACACACTTCAGATTGTAAATGCACCCGGTTGTACACCGGGTATTAAAACAGATGCAGCAGATAATGACAATGCTTTGAAGGCAACAAATGCAGGAAGAGATTATATTAAATTCTTTATTGGCAACGGTTCAACCGGATCAACCGGAGGAGAATTACCCAGCTTAAGTTCTTATGAACTGAAATTCAAGGTGCAGGGTGCATGGATCCCCGGAAGTGTTACAAACACAGCAAGGATCACTGCTAATTCACAGGCAGGAGAACAGTTCATTGATGATGGAACTGCGATCATTTCACCAACAGGAGGTCCGTTGGATGTAAAACTAAGTTCATTCACTGCTGTCAAATCAAATAACAATGGATTATTAACCTGGGTTTCAGAATCTGAGACCAATAGCAGCCATTTTGAAATTGAAAGAAGTGATGATGCTGTTAAGTTTGAAATAAGAGGTTCCGTATTGAGTAATGGCAATTCTACTTCAAAGAAAACATACGGCTATTCTGATCCATTAAACACAACTTCAAAAATTGTCTATTACAGACTGAAAATGCTTGACAAGGATGGTAAATATAATTACTCAAAGATCATAGCGATCAAATTAAATGGCGCTATCAGCACTGAAAGTTTCAGCGTTTTTCCGAATCCTTTCGTTACTGATTTTAAAGTAAAAATGTCCAGCCAGGAAGATATTATCGCTTCATTCAGGGTTATCTCTTTTGATGGAAAAGAAGTTCTTACCCGTAAGGTTTCCGTGCAAAAGGGAGAGAATATCATTGTCCTGAAAGACTTTGGCACCATGCCTGTTGGAAGTTATATTCTTGAAGTAACAACTCCTACTGATAAATTCATACATAAAATAATGAAGAAATAATTGACCGATTTTGAGTTTTCATATCAGGGCTGTCCTTTCTAGGCGGCCCTTTTTTTATTTCATCCCGAGCATAAGCGAGGGATCTACCTGACTTTGTACAACTGATTATGAGAACACTCGCTTATGCTCGGGATGACAATTATTTTTTCTTTACCCGACGCAATTCAAGCATATTCATACTATTGGGATAAAAATCAAATACATTCGTTTGTACAAGATGTAATACCATATCGTACCACAATGGAACAACAGGTGCTTCATTGATAATGATCCTGTCCATTTGGCGGTATAAATCAAAGCGCACCGAATCATCTATCTCATTTAATGAACGTTCATAAAGCTGATCATATTCATTGTTCTTAAACCTCGTATAATTAGGTGGTGCCGGATTCTTACTGTAAAAAACACTTAAATAATTTTCCGCATCAGGATAATCAGCGATCCAACTTCCCCTGAAAAACAATGCCCGGGATTTACTGGTCTGTTCAAGTAATAAACTTTTCCGGATGGCATCAACCTGCACATTTATTCCAACTTGTTTTAGTTCATTTGCAATATAAGTTGCCAGGTTTGCATAATTGGGTATGGTCAGTAATTTAATGCCGGGTTTATTGATCTCATCCTCGTAACCTGATTCTTTTAAAAGTTGCTTTGCCTTAACAGGGTCATAGCTGTAACCTTTTACCAGCAAGGGATCGAATGAGGGTAACCCTGCTGGGACAAAACCACTTTCTGCTGCTGTTCCAATTGAATTCCGGAGATACAACATCATCTTTTTTCTGTCGATCGAATAGTTGATCGCCTGTCTTATCTTCTTTATTCGCAACGTAGAGTTTCTTAGCAATGCATTGTTTGTATCAGCTAAAATTCCCAGGTATTCAATATTCAGGTATGGATGTTTTTGCAATTCAATTTTACCCTCCCACTCCTTTTTTAAATGACCGGTCTTGGTCAAAATTTCATCTTTGAAAGAAGCATCAATATCATTGATGAAATCCAGACGCTTTTGTTGAAATTCAAGAAATTCAGTTGCTTTGCTGTCGAAGAAACTTATTTTAATTCCATCTAAATACGGTAAGTAATAGCCGCTGCTGTCTTTTTCAAAATAATGTTCATTCTTTTTTAAGATAAGAGCCTGTCCTTCTTCCCAGGCCACTAAACTAAACGGTCCCGTACCTAAAGGATGGCGCCTGAAATCTGTTCCATATTTTTCCACAGCTTCCTTTGCTACTACAGAACAATATTGCATACTCAGTATTCCTAATATCGGCTGAAATGGTTGTAACAGATTTATTTGAAATGTAGAATCATCCAAAACATTGAAAGCTGAAACACTGTCAACCCTGTTATTGAAGATCCATGAACCTGGGCTGGCTGTTGCTGGTTCCAGTATTCGCTGAAGGCTATACCTCACATCTTCAGCGGTCAATTTCCTGCCTTTTGCATCCGCAAATACAGGGTCATCCTGAAAGAAAACATCCGTTCTTAAATGAAAGACAATGCTTCGCTTATCATCCGAAAATTCCCAGTTTTTTGCAAGAGAAGGTTTCAATTGCATATTTTCATCTACTTCTATCAACGTATTATATAATTGATGAATGGCCCACATGACAGATTGATTCTTTGCAAAAGCCGGATCAAGCGTGGCTATACCACTGCTTTCATTATACCGGAATATTTTTTTATCAGGATGAGAATGTGAAGTACAGGAAAAGAAAACAATGGAGAAAACTATAATGGATAATGGATAATTAATAATTAATAGTTTGTGCCGGGATAGGAACATAATAATTGTTGGTTGCCTAAAATTAAGGGGTTCTTCTGATTATCAA
Source organism: Ferruginibacter sp. (assembly GCA_031373525.1). Taxonomy (GTDB): domain Bacteria; phylum Bacteroidota; class Bacteroidia; order Chitinophagales; family Chitinophagaceae; genus Ferruginibacter. The sequence continues at coordinate 6,552 of JANMMS010000024.1, read as the reverse complement.
TTGTCAATTATCCATTATCAATTAAAATATGCCATTTATCAAATATTCGATTTACAGGTTAATTATAATGGTTAAATTTAAACCCAATAAAAACAGGTCTTCGTATGTTTAAATATTCAATAAAAATAGCAGTTGTATTATCCATTATCCAATTTTCCATTACCTATTCTTTTTCACAAACATTCGGAGAAAAAAAAGTCTTTACTCATGCAGATACCCTGCGTGGAAGCATCGGGCCGGGAAGAATGCTGTGGGATGTTTTACATTATGAAATAACGGTAAAACCGGATTTTACCAACAAAACCATTCAGGGAAAGAATACCATTACTTATACCGATAGCGGCGTATCAACCATGCAACTGGATCTGCAGGAACCCATGATAATAGATAGTATTATCAGAGATGGAAACAAATATAATTTTACAAGAGAAGGAAATGTTTATTGGGTTAAATCAAAAGAAAATTCATCCAAGCACACTATTGGTAAAACAACTTTAACTATTTATTTCCATGGGAAGCCAATGGAAGCTAAACGCCCTCCATGGGATGGCGGCTGGATATGGAAAAAAGATGAGAACAGCAATCCCTGGATGAGTGTTGCATGCCAGGGATTAGGTGCCAGTGTTTGGTATCCCTGTAAAGACACACAAAGCGATGAGCCTGATAATGGTGCTATTCTGCACATAGTCGTTCCTGATAGTCTTACCGGAGTAGGAAATGGAAGGTTAACTGAACAACATAAATTACCTGGAGGAAATACTATGTACACATGGGAAGTCAAAAGTCCCATTAACAATTACTGCATCATTCCTTCTATTGGAAAATATGTACACTTTTCAGAAATATATAATGGAAAGAAAGGTAATCTTACTATGGACTACTGGATTCTGGATTATAACCTGGATAAAGCGAAAACACAATTTACGGATGCCCCTCGCATGATGAAAGCATTTGAATATTGGTTTGGCCCCTACCCGTTTTATGAAGACGGATATAAATTGGTAGAATCCCCACACCTGGGAATGGAACACCAAAGTGCCGTAGCATATGGGAATCAATATCAAAATGGTTACAAGGGCACTGACCTTTCAGCTAGTGGATGGGGAATGAAATGGGATTTTATAATCGTTCATGAAAGCGGGCACGAATGGTTTGCAAATAATATTACTACGAATGATATTGCAGACATGTGGATTCATGAAAGTTTTACCAATTACAGCGAAACACTTTTTACTGATTACTACTATGGTACTAATGCCGGTAATGAATATGTAATTGGTACCAGGAAAAAAATTAAAAATAATTTTCCGATCATTGCTGTTTACGGTGTAAACCAGGAAGGCAGTGGCGATATGTATTACAAAGGAGGCAATATGCTTCACATGATCAGGCAGGTAATGAAGTCTGATAAAAATTTCAGGAAAATATTAACCGGTCTAAACAAAACATTTTATCATCAAACGGTAACATCGGCGCAGGTAGAAAACTATATCATTGAAAAAGCAGGTTTCAACTTCTCAAAAATATTTGATCAATACCTCAGAACAATTCAGGTACCGGTTCTGGAATATAAAATTGAGCATAAAACGATCTCTTTTAGATGGGTCAACTCAGTTGATCAATTTAATTTGCCTGTTAAAGTTTCTTTCGGAAAAAAAGAGGAATGGATTAAACCCGCTACTAATTGGCAGACGATCAAACCGGGAAAATGGTATGATGAAAAAACGTTTTTGATAAACAGGAATTTTTATATTAATGTGAAAAAGGTTATATAAAAACTACTGTAAACTTTTCTATAACGGTTTCATTGAATTAATTGATAACAGCAGTTGCATTGTAATTTCCTATAACACGGCCGGCACCAGCAAAATGCCTCTTATAATATGGTTCTTCCAGGTTACTGATGATCACTCCATTATTCAGGCTGGCATGTACAAAATAATTATCTCCAAGGTAAACACCTACATGGCTGATACCACGACTGATATTAAAAAATACCAGGTCGCCTTCCTGCATGTTATCTTTCTTGATCTTTGAAGAAGTATTGTATTGTTCACGGGAAGATCTTGGGAGATCAATAGTAAATACATTTCGCATCAATAACCCTGTCAAACTGCTGCAATCGATCCCATTTTTACTGCTGCCGCCATATTGATAGCGTGTGTCCATCCATTCATCAATAAAATTATACAGGGAAATATTTTTTACTTCCTCAACATTACGGTCAAGTAACTGAGCATATTTAAATTGAATAGATCTGATCTTCTCTATAGAAACATCCGTTGAAAGTTCGATGCCGGTTGATTCGAAAGATTGGTCATTTTTACGGGGCACAATAATTTCTTCCTGAACATTTGAAACAGGGGAAGCTTTGATCTCGATACTCTCTATGAATTTGACTGATTTGTTCTTTGAATGGTCTTTTGCAGGCTTTAAAGCATTAGTATGCTTTTGAGCTGTTGCAGTTGTTGAAATAAAACAGCAACCAATTAAAATAAAAAATAAGTATTTCATACGTAAATGTTTGGTTTACACGTATGCACGACTTAATCTTGTGTTATTTGATCTTCGGTAATTCTTTGCCTTTCTGTTGATTATCTCTTTTCTTGTGGTCTTGTCCTACAAACAATTAAAAATAGGTTGATCAGGATATTGTGGCGCAAAGTTAACTTCTATATGGCAAAAATGCAACTTGTAAGTATTTTTTTAACATAATATATTCATTATCAATTAAGAAAGAACATTTTTTTGTATTATTATTTCTAAGCTATTTTCGTTTTCCCCACGTATTAATTAATATGCGTATAGCTTTTATTTGTGGAAAACTGGAATGCCCGGCCTCTGTATTAAGAACGATATTTGCACTTTGTAATCTTTAAAAATAAGAGCCCCTTTAGGGGTCAGGGGTATGAAGTTTTCTCATTTACACGTACACACACAATATTCACTGCTCGATGGAGCAGCATCCATAAAAAGCCTTTACAAAAAAGCCATAGCAGATGGAATGCCTGCACTGGCCATTAGTGACCATGGTAATATGTTCGGCGCATTTGAATTTGTAAAAGAAGCTTATAATAACCTGGACGCAAATGGTAAACCAAAAGTTAAACCAATCGTTGGTTGCGAATTTTACATAACACAGGACCGTACCAGAAAAACTTTCAGTAAAGAAGAAAAAGATCCTCGTCATCACCAGATATTATTAGCCAAAAATGAAGAAGGATATAAAAACCTGGTAAAACTTACTTCACTTGGTTATATAGAAGGAATGTACAGTAAGTACCCACGTATAGATAAAGAACTCATTCATAAATATCATAAAGGTTTAATTGCAACTACCTGTTGCCTTGGCGCATTGGTACCACAAACCATTTTAAAAAAAGGAGAAGCTGCAGGTGAAAATGAATTTAAATGGTGGCTGAATATTTTTCAGGAAGATTATTATGTAGAACTACAAAGGCATGGTTTGCCTGAACAGGAAAAAGTAAATACGGTACTTTTAAAATTTGCAGAGAAATACCATGTAAAAGTTATTGCAAGTAATGACAGTCATTATGTAGATCAGAAGGATTTTAATGCACACGACATTCTTCTTTGTATCAATACCGGTGAAAAACAAAGCACCCCTGCCCTGCGTGAGTTTTCTGATGATGATGTGATGACAAAAAATAAACGCTTTGCATTTCCCAATGATCAGTTCTTTTTAAAGACCACGGAAGAAATGACAAAGGTCTTTGAAGATCTACCTGAAGCCATTGATAATACAAATGAAATTGTTGATAAGATAGATCTCCTCGATCTTAAGAGAGAAATTCTGTTACCCTTTTTTGAAGTTCCTTCCAGTTTTAAAACGCAGGATGATTACCTGGAACATTTAACCTGGACAGGTGCCAAAGAACGGTATAAAATATTAAGCCCCGAAGCAGAAGAAAGGCTTCGCTTTGAATTGGGTGTAATTAAAAAAATGGGCTTTGCCGGTTACTTTTTAATTGTAAGTGATTTTATCAAAGCAGGCAGGGACATGGGTGTTTTTATCGGCCCCGGCCGTGGGTCGGCTGCAGGAAGTGCTGTGGCTTATTGTATCGGAATCACTAATATCGATCCCATAAAATACAATTTACTTTTTGAAAGATTCTTAAATCCCGAACGTAAATCCATGCCGGATATAGATACGGATTTTGATGATGAAGGCCGGCAAAAAGTGTTGAATTATGTAGTACAGAAATATGGTAAGAACCAGGTAGCACAGATCATCACGTATGGCACCATGGCTGCTAAATCAAGCATTGCTGATGTGGCCAGGGTGATGGATCTCCCGATTGCTGAAAGCAGGGCCATATCAAAATTAGTTCCCGAAAGGCCAGGGATAAACCTGAAAAGATTATTACATGCGCCATTCACAATAAAGGAAGCAAAGAATGGAGAAAAGTCATTAGAAGAAAAAGAACAATTACAGGGGGAAGATATTGAGAATGCAAAAAAATTGCGGGAACTGTATGCAGGGAATGATCTTAACAGCAAAATTTTGCACGAAGCTGAAATACTGGAAGGTTCTGTAAGAAATACCGGCATTCATGCCTCTGCTATTATTATTGCGCCAAGAGATCTCACCGACCTGTTGCCCGTTGCCACATCCAAAGAATCGGAGCTTTGGTTGACACAGATAGAAGGTGGTTCAATTGAAGAGGCCGGTGTAATTAAGATGGACTTTTTGGGTTTAAAAACGCTCAGCATATTAAAAACAGCACTTCAACTTATTAAGCTAAATCATAAGATTGAGATCGAGATAGATGCCATTCCACTGGATGATGAAAAAACCTATAAGCTTTATCAAAAAGGAGATACCAATGCAACTTTCCAGTTTGAAAGCCCCGGTATGCAAAAATACCTTCGCGAATTAAAACCCGATAAATTCGATGACCTGATAGCCATGAACGCACTATACAGGCCCGGACCGATGTCATATATTCCACAGTTCATTCATAGAAAACACGGGCGTGAGATCGTAAGTTATGATCTGCCTGATATGCAGGAATACCTGGAAGAAACGTATGGCATTACAGTTTACCAGGAACAGGTGATGTTGTTATCTCAAAAACTGGCAGGGTTCAGTAAAGGAGATGCAGATGTGTTGCGTAAAGCAATGGGTAAAAAACAAATTGCTGTTCTGAATAAAATGAAGGTTCAGTTTGTTGAAGGTGCCACTGCAAAAAAACATCCTAAAGAAATACTGGAGAAAATATGGAAAGACTGGGAAGCATTTGCCCAATATGCATTTAATAAATCACATTCCACCTGCTATGCTTTTGTTGCTTATCAGACCGCTTATTTAAAAGCACATTACCCCAGCGAATATATGGCGGCGGTATTGAACCACGCAGGTAGTATTGATAAGATCACTTTTTTCATGGAAGAATGTAAGCGTATGGGCCTGACCGTTCTTGGGCCAGACATCAATGAATCGAACAATGGATTTGTTGTAAACAGCAAAGGTGAAATACGCTTTGGATTCAGCGGGCTAAAAGGTGTTGGAGAAGCGGCCATTGAGCATATTGTAGAAGAAAGGACAAAACACGGGCCTTTCAAAGATGTTTATGATCTTGTGAAAAGGGTCAACCTGCGATCAGTAAATAAAAAATCTCTTGAAAGCCTTGCCTATAGCGGCGCTTTCGATTGTTTTAAGGATACACACCGGGCCCAATATTTTTTCCAGGCTCCCGGTGACAGCCCTTCACTTGAAAAGATAATAAAATTCGGATCCATATTTCAGTCACAGGAAGCCAATGCTACCAATACACTTTTTGGCGACCTGCAAATGCCTGAGATCATAGCTCCGAAATTACCGATCTGCCCTCCCTGGCAATTGGTTGAGCAACTCGATTTTGAAAAAGAGGTTACCGGAATGTATATGAGCGGGCATCCTTTAGATAATTTTAAGTTTGAATTAAAACACTACAATATTACTTCGCTCTCCGATTTCAATGATGTAAAAAATGCTTTAGGAGTTATTCCAACATCAAAACAATTCAGACTGGCAGGATTGGTCATCGATGGTCAGCACAGGTTAACCAAAACAGGTAAGAATTTTGGTGTTTTACACGTAGAAGACTTTAGCGGAAAATCTGAGTTCATGCTCTGGAGTGAAGATTATGTAAAGTATAAAGACTATCTCGAAAAAGGTATGATCGTAATGATCGAAGGAGCATTCAGGCAACGTTATAATAGTGACCAGTATGAATTTAAACTTGCCAAACTTCATTTATTGGAAACGGTAAAATCATCTCTTACAAAAGAAGTGATCATTGAAATACCCCCACAATTCGTTGATAAGGATTTTGTAACTTTCATTTCTAACAATGTTAAAACAAATCCCGGAAGAACGGCCATTAAATTCAATATTAGTGACAGTTCTCAAAAATACAAGATAAGCATGCGATCCCTGGAAAAAGGCTTTACCATGAATGATGAAATGGCATTATTCCTAAACAGTAACCAGAATATTGATGTGAGTGTTTTGACGGTTTATGGCGATATTAAATCGTCATTGCGAGG
>JANMMS010000023.1:0-4041 GCA_031373525.1 Ferruginibacter sp. | reverse complement strand
ACAGCAGCAGGATCAGGGTGTATGGCAGCTATTGATGCGGAGAGATATTTGGCAGCAAAGGGAATTCATTAGTATTTGAAGCAGCTGTTTTTGACATACGGTTTTTCCTGTTCTCCTCACTTTTTTCATTAAGGATTTAGGTATTTTTTTATCGATGTTTTACGATAAAATTTTATCGATTATGGGTGTCGAAATAGGTTTTTATCTTTGATTTCCATGTCTGTCAGAGCCATAATGTATAAAAATGGAAGAACCTATATTCAAGTAATAGATAAAACTTCGGGTTAGTATAAGGTTATTGAAAATATTGGAAAAAGTAAACAAGAATTAGAGAAATGGGCACTTTTAACAAAAGGTTGAAAACGTATTGGAGATACGCTAGGACTAGAAACATTTGATATTAAGGTAATTGTTACAAAAATAGTTGAGTGCATTCAAGTATTAGTATAACATAGGTAGCCTTTACAAGTAAAGAAAACCTTAGAAAATAAAATTAAGTGCTTCAAATTGAACCCTTTTTCAATTTCCTAACCCCAAACCGTTGACTAGTAAGTCTTTGGGATGTTTCACCAAGTATTTTTGTCTATGATAACGATGCTAACTATGAGAAAACACTATATCAGCAAGTTGTAAAGGTTATATGGAGAATCCGCGCAAAGTGACCCACTGATTCCGCGTTAAAGAGGTCCACCTGTTCCGCGGCAAACTGACCCGCCTATTCCGCGGCAAAGTGACCCACCAAAAAGAGAGCGCAGATTTGTTGTTTTGCTAACCCTATTTCCCCTGATTTTGAGTATGCTTAGCATACCCTCAAAAAGTAGGGATTTATGGCAAACCAAAACATCGAGATGAGTAAACTCAGACAAATTTTAAAACAGTACAGCTATAAACAAGGCACCCGCACCATAGGCGACATGACCGGGGTATCGCGCAATACAGTAAAAAAATATATCGCCCATTATAAGGAATTAAAAATACCCTGGAGCGAGTTGGCTCAGTTGAATGACCAAGAGCTCGCTGCTTTGTTTTTTGAAGAAGTACCAGAGGTGGATCCCCCGCAACGGGAACAGGATTTATACGCTTATTTTCCATCGGCACAGAAGCGATTAAAACAGCCCGGAATGACTTTAAAGTTATTGTGGCAGGAGTATTCCCTGGCACATATTGATGGCTTCCAGAGCACCGGATTTTACAAGCATTACAAAATCTGGAAAGGCCGATCACACCCCTCTATGCACATGGAGCACAAGGCTGGGGAACGGATGTATGTAGACTATGCAGGGAAGAAGCTAGAAGTGGTTGATACTGCTACTGGTGAGATACAGAAGGCAGAAGTGTTTGTGGCCATTTTAGGGGCCAGTCAACTCACCTATGTGGAAGCAACTACGAGTCAGGACATGGAAGATTTTATTAAGTGTTGTGAGAATGCCTTGTTGTTTTTTGGAGGAGCACCATTAGCAATTGTACCGGATAATTTAAAATCGGCAGTGCATAAATCGAATCGGTATGAGCCACAACTGAATGATAACTTTCAGGCCTTCGCAGAGCATTACGGCATGTCTGTGCTACCCGCACGGGTCTATAAACCAAAGGATAAATCCTTGGTAGAAGGGGCCGTTAAAATCACCTATAACAGAATATATACACAACTACATGGTAAAGAATACACTTCTCTTGTGCTGTTAAATCAAGCGATTGCTCTTCATCTGCACAATCACAACTTAACCCATTTTGATAAACGCAATTACTCCCGGCGGGAGCAGTTTGAAGAGATGGAAAAGGAAACATTGCAACCCTTACATCCCTTACGTTTTGAGATGCGTTCCAGTACAGTAGTTACAGTGCTGAAGAACGGTCATATCTGTTTACAAGCAGATAAACACTACTACAGTGTACATTATGATTATATCGGCAAGAAAGTAAGATTGTTTTATTCTAAATCAACAATAGACATCTTCTATAAGTATGAGTTGATTGCAAGCCATGAGCGTTCTAAGAATCCGTATCGATATACTACTGAAAAGGCGCATATGTCCACCTTTAATCAGCACATTGCAGAATGGAACCCGGAGCGGTTTATTAAAGAGGCCAGTCTGATACATCCCGATGTAGAGTCTTACATTAAAGAAGTGTTGCTCACAAAAAAACATCCCGAACAAGGATATAAATCCTGTCAGGGCATTCTCTCTTTTGCCAAACGTGTTGGACACAACCGACTGATAAAAGCGTGTCAGCGCGGACATATATATACTGTCTATAATTATAAAATCATTGAATCCATCCTTAAACAAAATCTGGAACACTATGAAACAGAACCGGAAATTACCATCATGCCCAAGCATGACAATATCCGTGGAGAAGAATATTATCATTAATCATCCTTAAAAACAAAAAAAATGAATACAGACATTATTGAAAAAATGAAAACCATGAAACTTACAGGAATGCTTCGTGCATTTACCTCCAGCTTTGGAGCCGGTGCGATGAATACCATGACCTGTGATGAGATGATTGCTCACCTGATTGAAGAAGAGTGGGACGATCGTTACAACCGTAAGATTGCACGTATGACACTCAATGCCAGGTTCCGCTATAAGGCATCTATCGAACAGATGTACTTCGATGCAGATCGTGGCATTGACAAAAATCTGATCCTTCGACTTGCTGATTGCACATTCATTAATAAAAAAGAAAACATCCTGATTAGTGGCAGCACCGGTATTGGTAAAAGCTATCTGGCATCTGCCATTGGACAACAGGCCTGCACCTTAGGTTACAGAGTGTTGTATCTCAATGCGAGTAAACTGTTTGCAAAACTGAAGATGGCAAAGGCAGATGGTTCCTATATCAATGAGTTGGCGAAGATAGAACGACAACAACTGCTACTTATTGATGACTTTGGAATACAACCACTCGATGCACAAAGCAGGTCTATGTTTATGGAGATCATTGAAGACCGGCATGGAAAAGCATCTACGATCATTACCTCGCAGGTACCGGTATCTAAATGGCATGAAGTTATCGGAGAACAAACCATTGCCGATGCCATCATGGATCGATTAATCCATCAGGCACACCGGCTGGAATTAAAGGGAGAATCCCTGAGAAAAAAACAATCCTTCAAAAACGAAGAACAAACGGAATTAATTAACTAAATTTGTAACAGTGAAACAGCAAATTAACTCTTCTTTTAGGCACTTAACTTTAGTGGGTCACTTTGCCGCGGAATAGGTGGGTCAACTTGCGCGGAATATCCAATTAATAGCCCCTCCTTTTACTGCACCAATATTTTTCAATTCAAGGGGAATTGTTATCCAAAACTGCAATACATCTTCGGTGAACTGTAATTACACAAGCGGCTCCACCAATGCAGTAAGAAATCTTTTAAGCTCTGGTATAAGTTCCTATTTTTCGCCTGATATGCTTTTTGAATGTAACACAACTGATAAAACTAAAAAGGGAATGGAGTTTATTGCTACCTGCCCAAATACATTAATTTACGGGAATTCCTTTTGGAATCATGTTAATGGATTAGTTCTGGGTGCAGTTACTAGAGGCCAACTGGTAATAGGTGGAGTAATAGGTAACCAGCAACTTCCAAATACATTGAATACACCAGGCAATCTTTATCAGGGATTAAAAAATAATAATCTTCCAACCGGGTTGTTTGTAAATTCTGCTACGCAAAGTATTAATTCATTTGCAGGAAATTATGATTTTTGGGTTAATTCAAATAGTGCTGGTTACTTTTATAATCCAACTACAAATACAAGTACAGGTGTTAACAGCAGTCCATTTAATCCATTTGCTCCATCGGGGTTTGCTCCATTTGAATGTCCAGCAAATTGCCAGGATTTTATTCAATCAGCAAGTACCTTGTATGAGAATGTCGAAGACCTTGAGCGATATGTGGGAGATATTCCTAATTTCAGTAATAATGATGAATTGCTCAGTTGGCTATTAAAGTATGGTCTTTATGAACGGCTGTTAACTGATTCAATTGTAATAGATAGTAGTGCAGTACTCGCCGATTTTATTAAT
>JANMMS010000012.1:0-68059 GCA_031373525.1 Ferruginibacter sp. | reverse complement strand
ATGCATGTTTTTCTAATACTGAAGCAATAGTTACTTGTTTCATCTTGCAATTTACTAAATTGTCTGATGTAAATGAGATGAATTACCAGTTGCACTGTTCAATTTCTGTTGCAATAATTTTTTCTCCGCTGCTGAATGAGTAAGTCCGATTGCCTGTTCAAAATATTTTTTTGCTTTATCATACTGTTGTAATTGCAGGTGAAATTCACCCAAAGTAGCTGGTAAGAGATAGTAATTTTTCAGTACGGAGATTTGAGTGATCGATTCAATAATTTTTATACCTTCCAAAGCGCCATGCAATTCACCAATTACAATGGCCCTGTTTAATTCCGCCACCGGGGATGGATAATATTTACACATGAGGTCATAGCACTGTAAAATATTTTTCCAGTTGGTATGATCATAATCAACTGCCCTGATATGCTCATATGCAATACCTGCTTCCAAATGATATTTACTAAAAGTTTCATCTCCGGTAGCAGCTTCTAAATGATAAATACCTTTTTCGATTAATGTGCTGTTCCATTTGGTTCGGTCCTGCTGACGTAATAATAAAATATTCCCATCAGCATCCAGCCTTGCGTCATTTCGTGAAGTAGTAAAACAGATCAATGCCATCAAGGCATTTGTATTTGCATGCTTAACTACGGGATTTCGGATAATCAGCTCACATAAACGCATGGCTTCGTTTATCAAATCGTTACGTATCAGATTTTCATGATGGGTTGAGTTATAACCCTCATTAAATAAAAGGTAAATGGCCATTAACACATTATCCGATCGGCTATCTATTTCAATAGCAGAAGGCAATTCAAATGTTACATTATGTTCCCGAAAACTTTGCCTTGCCCTGTACAATCTTTTTTCAATTGTATCATAACCCGTAACAAATGCTTTAGCAATTTCAGTAATGCTAAAACCACAAAGTGTTTTTAAAATAAGAGACACCTGTGCCTCAGCGGAGATAGCAGGATGACAGCATACAAACATCATCCGCAACTGATCATCATCAATGGTATTGGTATTGACCATATCCAGTACAGTTGGCACTAATGAATATTCCGATTGAAGTATCGGTAGTAGGTTTTTTGAAAATGCATGTCCTCTTTTTTGCTGTCTTATTACATCGATAGCTTTATTCCGGGCTGCTGTAAATAACCAGGCAGATGGATTTTGAGGCAATCCATGTATTTTCCAATTGTTGAATGCTTTTAACAAAGTATCCTGAACCACGTCCTCCGCTAATTGTAAATTTTGCGGACCAAACAATTTAGTGAGTACAGCAACCAGCTTTCCCCATTCATGGCGAAAGAGATGTGTTACTTGCTGTTCTATGTTTGAAGAAATATCCAATGCAAACTTTTCTGCAATTTATTATTATGATGTATTATATCAATGCCTTCATTTCAAAATAAAGGCATTGATAAAAATACTGTTGCATTGTTGCCGATGCACTAATAAATAATACTTTAATTAAGCATGGGGCATATCCATCTTCATGATCTGCCTGACGATCACAGTGCCGCCATTTGCATAGTCGGGATAATCGTCACATAAGCTAACTGCTTCATTATAATCAGTAGCATTGACAATAAAATAACCACCGATGATCTCTTTTCCCTCAGCAAATGCAGCATCTGTAACGGTTTTGTTGCTTCCCTTGATAATTTTTCCAGTAGCCTGCAATGGTTCGCCGCTAACATATTTTCCTGCCTTGGCCAGTTTATCAATCCAGGCCATCCATTTTCCCATATTTTCCTGCATTTGCTGTGCAGATGGTTGTTCGGCAGATTTGACCCCCTGAAAAATAAGCATGAACTTTTCCATAATCGTTGTTTTAATGATGTAAAATGTTTTTTATTAAGACGAATGAATAGTTTCAATCCGGACAGGTATTGAAATATTTTTTTACAATAATCCCGGTTAATTAAAATTGCTATTGTAAAATAAACAAAGCCGGTGAATAGTCAACCGGCTTTGAGAGGATTTTAATTTATGATCTATATCACTACATTTACCATTTTCCCTTTAACATATATGATCTTCTTGGGAACTTTGCCTTCCAGCCATTTTTGTACAATATCATTGGCCAGGATCATTTTTTCCACTTCATCCTGTGTGGCATCCAAAGCCATACTCATATTCGTTCTTAATTTTCCGTTAATGGAAACAGGGTAATCTTTTGAACTTTCAATCAAATATTTCCCGTCAAAAACCGGGAATGTAGCATCCAAAATGGAACCATCATTTCCTAATTTATTCCATAATTCCTCTGCAATATGCGGTGCATAAGGGGTTAGAAGGATCAGAACATTTTGTAAAATTTCTTTTTTATGGCACTTCATTTCCGCCAGTTCATTTACACAGATCATGAATGTGCTCACGGCCGTATTAAAACTAAACCGTTCCGTATCTTCTTCTATTCTTTTGATACAGCGGTGCAATACTTTCAATTCAGCATCTCTTACCTCACCCCCCGCCCTCTCCAAAGGAGAGGGAGCTGAAGAAGTCCAGATCGGCCCTTTTATATCATCATAAAACAGTCGCCACAATTTTCTTAAAAACCGATGAACACCTTCAATTCCTTTTGTATCCCATGGTTTGCTTTGTTCTACAGGGCCTAAAAACATTTCATACATACGGAAAGTATCGGCGCCATATTTATCAACCAATACATCCGGGTTAACAGTATTGTATTTTGATTTAGACATTTTTTCTGTTTCGGCACCACAGATATACTTGCTCTCGTTTGACCTCACCCCCAACCCCTCTCCAAAGGAGAGGGGAGCGTTCAAAGTCCCGTCTTCGCAAATAAAAATAGCATCTTTAAATTCCGCTTTCCAGGATCTAAATGCATTCATATCTAATTCAACTCCATCAACAATATTAACATCAACATGCAGATCATTTGTGATATAATTATTTTTCAAACCATAAGAAACAAATTTATTTTCACCGGTAACCCTATACACAAACCTGCTGCTTCCCTGGATCATCCCCTGGTTCACCAATTTCTTAAATGGTTCATCAAAACCAATCAACCCCAGGTCATACAAAACTTTCGTCCACATACGGCTATATAATAAATGACCAACTGCATGTTCGGTACCGCCGATATATACATCAACCTGGCCCCAGTAATCACTGGCTTTTCGGTCGCAAAATGTATTTGCATTATCAGGATCCATATAGCGTAGGAAATACCAACTGCTGCCGGCGTATCCGGGCATGGTGCTTGTTTCACGTTTGACCTCACCCCCAGCCCCTCTCCGAAAGAGAGGGGAGTGTGATCCTGTTCCTTTTTCGGCTTCCGCATTTTTTGAAAGTTCTACGGTTATCTTTTGGAGAACAGTTGGCAAACTATATTTTATTTCTGCATTACTAAATCTTACCAAAGAATAACCATATTCATGCAGCCATTTCTCTCTGGCAGCATCAAATAGTTTTTGCTCTGCTTCAGAATGATATTCTCCATCAATTTCTACAATCAGTTTTTTTTCCAGGCATACAAAATCCGGAATATAGCCTGCAACAGGATGTTGCCTCCTGAATTTATAGCCATCAATATTTCTATTCCTTAATTCCTGCCAAATCAAATCTTCTTCCTTAGTTGGTTCCTTTCTATTTTGTTTTGCAAACTCAATGGTTTGTTTCCATTCCTCAGTTGAACTAGTTACATAACCATAACTGGAATGCTGGTCTGTCTCCCTCTCCTTCGGAGAGGGGTTAGGGGTGAGGTCAACGTTAGCCCATTCTTCCATATTCGCCAACGGCCCTTCTCCTTCGGGCCCGGGTCCGTATGTTTCTACATGCGGCAATTCTAATGGTAAATCAGATTCATCCAAAGGGATAGCTATTCCATCCTGCCATACAATAGGAAACGGTTCGCCCCAATAGCGTTGCCTGCTAAAACCTGCATCCCGCATCCGGAAATTTACTTTTCGTTTACCGATACCTAATTCTTCTATTTTATTATTAGCAACATTGATCGCATCTTTCATTAATAACCCATTTAAGAACCCTGAGTTTTCCAGGATCGCTTCTTTGGTTGGATTTGCTTCTTCACCATTATAATGACTCCCAATTATATTGGTAATAGGAATTTTAAAGTGTTTTGCAAATGAATAATCGCGTTGATCACCGCAGGGTACTGCCATGATCGCACCGGTTCCATATCCCGCCAGAACATATTCTGCTATCCAGATAGGGATTTTTTTTCCGTCAAAAGGATTCAAAGCAAATGCACCTGTAAAACACCCGGTGATCTGTTTTACTTCGGCCATGCGTTCCCGATCGCTACGGCTTTTTACATAGGTTAAGTATGCTTCAATCGTCTGTTTGTGTTCAGCAGTAACAATTTTTGAAACCAATTCATGCTCAGGTGCAAGCACTAAAAAATCAACTCCAAATATGGTATCAGGCCGAGTTGTATAAACTTCCACCTCAAACACAGAACTATGAACTTTGAACTTCATTTCAGCTCCTTCAGATTTACCGATCCAGTTCTTCTGCATCTCCTTCATGGAATCACTGAAATCAAGTGTTTCCAGTCCTTCCAACAATCTATCTGCGTAAGCAGTAATTCTCAAATACCATTGCCTCATTTTCTTTTTTACCACCGGGTGTCCCCCACGTTCACTCACTCCGTTTACCACTTCATCATTCGCCAATACAGTACCCAGTGCTTCGCACCAGTTCACTTCGCCAAAAGAGGAAAAAGCAAGTCTGCGTTTCATTAATATCTCTTCCTGTTCTTTTTTTGAATAGGCATTCCATTCTGTAGCTGTAAAATGCTTTGATCCAATGGTTGAATATTTAGCAACGAGCTCACTTATAGGCCTTGCTTTTTTTTGCGTATTGCAGAAATAACTTTTGAATAGTTGTAAGAATATCCACTGAGTCCACTTATAATAAGAAGGTTCACTGGTACGTACTTCCCTGTCCCAGTCATAACAAAAACCAATCTTATCCAGTTGTGCTTTAAAAGTAGCAATATTATTTTTGGTTGTTTCTGAAGGATGTTGGCCTGTTTCTAAAGCATACTGTTCTGCAGGCAAGCCAAAACTATCAAAACCCATCGGGTGTAAAACATTAAATCCCTTCAGTCTTTTGTAACGGCTGTAAATATCACTGGCAATATAACCAAGCGGATGCCCCACATGCAATCCTGCTCCGCTTGGATAGGGAAACATATCCAATACATAATATTTAGGCTTTACAGAGTCATTCGATACTTTATATGCCTTACTTTCTTTCCATTGCTTTTGCCAACCCTGTTCTATTTTCCTAAAATCGTATTCCATTGCTAACTTTATTTCTGTTTACTATTTCATTTTTTTATTTACCCTGCAGCTAAGCTATCCTCATCTTCACAAGCAGTTTATCCTGAGGAACGAAGGACACTCTTGTACTTTATAACGCTATTCAACGATCATCGTATTGGAAATGAAAACCGCTTTTAACAAAAAAATAAGCAATCTCATTCCAACAATAAAAATATATTTGGCAGGCAATCGTTTTTGCAGAGGGCAAAAATAAAACAAACCACTTAAAAACCTTTATTTTTGTCCACTTTGGGAAAGCTAATTTCATTCATCCTATTTTAAGATTATATATTATGGCTCAGTTTGGCAAATCATCCGGTAAAAAAGGAAAACCAAGTTACGCAGGCGCAATCATAGGTGTAGCGCTTGTTTTATTCTTATTTGGTATTGTTGGGTGGTTCTTTTTAAATCTTCGTAAGACCGGTGATTATTTTAAAGAAAATATCCAGGTTCATACCTGGCTCAACAGGGATGCTTCAAAAAAGCAAATTGACAGCCTTAAAAATTATATCTCTTCAATGCCATATGCTAATAGGGTAGAATATGTTACCAAAGAAATGGCAGTGAAAAAATGGAACAATGAAAATGACAGCACATGGAAACAATTCATAACCAACAATCCATTACCTGAAAGTATAGACTTTTATGTAAAAGCCAGTTATGTTCAACAGGATAGCCTGAACCACCTGGCAACAAATTTACAGGAAGCATATCCTGGCGTTATATCTGAATTCCAATTCCCAACAGAAACTGTAAGTAAGGTCAGCAGTTATGTAAAGACAGCTGCAGTGATCTTTTTATTTGCTGCCATATTATTAACGATCCTGGTTGTTTTCTCCATTGACAACACGATCAGGCTTGCTATGTATAGTAACCGGTTTTTAATAAAAACGATGCAAATGGTTGGTGCTACCAGATGGTTTATTGCAAAACCAATAAATCAGCGGGCTGTTATTAATGGTTTGATCGCATCATTGATAGCCATTGCTGCTATTTGGGGAACTGTAATTCTTATAGAAAATCTGATACCCAATTTTAAATTACTTCATGATACACCAGGATTGATGCTTTTATTTGTCATTATCATCGCTTTGGGTGTCACTATTACCCTGGTAAGTACGCATCGTTCCGTTATTAAATATCTGCGCATGAAGCTGGATGACCTTTATTAATATTTCCATTATATTGCAGCCTTAAATGGACCATATGACCAAAGAAAAAAATCAACACGCATCAAAAAATCACCTTTTCGGCAAAGAAAACTATATATGGATGCTTGCTGGACTTGCCGTTCTTGCATTAGGCTTTTACTTAATGAGCGGGGGGAAAAGTGCTGACCCAAAAGTTTTTGATACCAAAGAAGTATATAGCACAACCAGGATAACTATTGCTCCGATATTGATCATAGCCGGATTTATCATTGAGATCATTGCCATAATGAAAAAGCCCAAATAAGTTGATAACCCATTCAGGTTGAACGATACAATAAAATTTTAAACATGCGCTGTATATCACAGCGTTTTTGTTTTTCCATAACTTCTTAACATTAAACCTTCAAACATGGATACTATACAAACGATCATCATCAGTATTGTAGAAGGACTTACAGAATTCATACCCGTATCGTCTACCGGACATATGATCATTACAGAAAAATTGTTAAACGTTCCCGACAATGATTATACAAAAATGTTTACGGTAGCCATTCAACTCGGAGCGATACTTGCAGTGGTTGTTTTATACTGGAAAAAATTTATTGATCTTAAGAACTGGCAATTTTATTTTAAATTGATGTTCGGGGTTATTCCAGCAATTATACTTGGACTATTATTTTCAAAAAAAATTGATGCTTTACTTGAAAGCAGCACCACAGTTGCAGTTTCACTCTTATTGGGCGGCATTATTTTATTGTTCATAGACAAAGCTTTCAATCACCCCCGGATACATTCTGAAAAAGAAACTTCATTTAAAAATTCATTTATTATAGGCACCTGGCAATGCCTGGCAATGATACCTGGTATCAGCCGCAGTGCTGCATCAATCATTGGCGGAATGCAGCAAAAACTTACCCGCAGCGCTGCAGCAGAATTCTCTTTTTTCCTTGCTGTACCTACCATGCTTGCAGCAACCGGTTATAAATTATTAAAACATTTTAAAGAAACAGGTGGTTTTACCGGTGAAGAGATTAAACAACTTGCTATTGGCAATGTTGTAGCTTTTATTGTTGCTATGATCGCAATAAAATTTTTCATAGGCTTCCTTAAAAAATATGGTTTTCGGGTATGGGGCATTTACAGGATCGTTGTTGGCATCATTTTGCTAATACTGATCTTTTCCGGTTATATAAATGCATAGCATTATCCCGAATTGTAGTATTTTCAGTTTTCATATTATATAAAATGCAAACTGCTTCAAAAAAGATCGTGAATGGCTGGGCAATGTATGATTGGGCCAACTCCGTTTACAACCTGGTCATCACCACTACTTTTTTTCCTGCTTATTATGCGGCAGTTACTGGTACACAGAATGAACAGTTTAAAAATGGCATCCCGTTCCTTGGCCGCACATTTGTAAACACCGAATTAAAGGACTATGTTTTGTCTTTTGGCTTTCTGATCATAGCTTTATTATCTCCCATTCTTTCATCTATTGCAGACTATAAAGGGAATAAGAAAAATTTCATGCGTTTCTTTTGTTATCTGGGCGCAGCCAGTTGCTCCCTCCTTTTTTTCTTTAATGAGAACCATGTGATTTTGGGACTGATGTGTTTCATGTTTGCTGGAATAGGTTTCTATGGCAGCCAGGTTTTCTATAATTCATATCTCCCCGAAATAGCAGCTGAACAAGATATGGACCGAATCAGTGCTAAAGGATATACCATGGGTTATATCGGAAGTGTGATCATGCAAATGATAGGATTTGCTCTTGTGTTGATGATGCCAAAAAGCGGATTGCCTTTACAAATAACATTTTTACTGGTTGGACTCTGGTGGGTATGTTTTGCGCAAATAACTTTTCGGGTTTTACCAATAAAAGCCAAAGCGGAACGACAAGCTAAAAAACATGTTTTAATAAATGGTTTCCATGAATTAAAAAAAGTATGGAAACAACTGGTACACATGCCTGTTTTAAAACGCTATTTATCAGCCTTCTTTTTTTATAGCATGGGCGTACAAACAGTAATGCTTGTTGCTATTGATTTTGGTATCAAAGAATTAAAACTGGAAGATTCAAAACTCATCATTACTGCTGTTATCATTCAATTGGTGGCTATTGTTGGAGCTATTGGTATGAGCCGGCTTTCTGAAAAATTTGGCAATATTAAGGTCTTAATTCTGACAGTTTTATTGTGGATAGGTGTTTGTATTGCGGGTTATTTCATAAAAACAGAAACGCATTTTTATATTATCGCATCTTTGGTTGGTTTAGTAATGGGTGGAATACAATCACTCAGCCGTTCTACTTATAGTAAATTAATGCCCGAAACGAAAGACACTGCTTCTTTTTTCAGTTTTTATGACATCACTGAAAAACTGGCAATTGTGATCGGGTTGTTTAGTTTTGGATTTATTGAAGGCTTTACAGGTAATATGCGAAACTCTATTTTAGCACTTGTAATATTTTTTGTCCTGGGACTGATATTCTTATTACTGACATCTCAAAAACAGGATAAAGAACTTTTTGTAAAATCATAAATCAGATTTTCCATAATAATAAATGAATTGAAATGAATTTGTATTCTATTAACACAGGGTATTTTAAATTGGATGGCGGTGCAATGTTCGGTGTTGTGCCTAAAAGCATCTGGAATAAACTAAACCCTGCGGATGACAATAATATGTGCAGTTTGGCACTACGTTGCCTCTTGATCGAGGATGGCAACCGTCTGATTTTGGTTGATAACGGAATGGGTGATAAACAAGATGCAAAATTTTTTGGTCATTATTATCTTCATGGAGATGATACACTAGACAGGTCTTTGGCAAAAAATGGGTTTACTAAAGATGATATTACAGATGTATTTCTTACTCACCTGCATTTTGATCATTGTGGAGGAAGCATTACAAGAGTTGAAGATAAACTCGTTCCCGCATTTAAGAATGCCATTTACTGGAGCAATGAACGCCACTGGAAATGGGCAACAGAACCAAATGACAGAGAAAAAGCAAGTTTTTTAAAAGAAAATATTTTACCGATACAGGAAAGCGGCCAGTTAAAATTCATTGAAAACGCAGCCACAGATTTCCCCGGACAGGTTTCAGTCAGGCAGGTATTTGGCCATACAGAAGCCATGATGTTACCTCAATTGAATTATAAAGGAAGAACGATCATTTACATGGCAGACCTGTTACCTTCTGCCGCACATATTCCTTTGCCTTATGTAATGGCCTATGACATGTTTCCGCTTACTACACTGAATGAGAAAAAATCATTTTTAACCGAAGCTCAACAGAATGATTACGTATTATTTTTTGAACATGACCCTTTATTGGAATGTTGTACTTTACAAATGACAGAAAAAGGAATTAGATTGAAGGAGAATTTTAAATTAAGTGATTTGTAATATGTCTGGCCATTTGAATGCCTGACACATTATCGTATATCCCTAAACGAAGATAACGGATAACGAAGGTTTCTATATGACATCATATCTACTTTGATACTACCTACTGATATCGGGCTTTCTACCCTAAGTATGAGATGATTTGGATCATCACTGATCCAAACGGTCATTTTTTCACCTCCTTCAAAAATGGTTCCTTTAATAAGGAGCGGCCTTATTTTTATGGCATTGAATTTTCCATACCGTGTTTTGACCTTTTCCTTACCCATGTACCTGACATATAAATGAAAAACCTCATCATCGAGGAACATATCAAAAGGTATCTTATCTTCAATCTTGTATTTAGTAAAATCAATATTACGTGCATAATAAACCATGCTCATAACGTCCTGTATGCAATCCGTAATTTTAAATACACCCTTTGTACTGGCCGCAGTATTTGCTGATTGGTTAAAAGTTACATTCTCGTATTTTTTATAACCACCTTCTTCTATATTCCTGACAAATTTAATTGGAAGCAGATTTGTTGTATCAACATAACTTTCATACCTGTCCCTTACTTTAAAAAAATTATCAAAAAACGAATAGGTCTTCCCTTCGCCAACATGATGATAAACCGGTTTACCATTGAACCTTTCCAAAGTTGTAGTAAACGTAGCTTCACCGGCACCAATGTATGCACCAAGTGTGCTATAAAAAACTTTAAAAATTACTACCTCCCCTTCTTTGAAAGCGGTATTTTTTATACTGCAAAAATCTGCTCTGCCTGTTGTAAAACTAAAAGCACATAGGGTGAAGATCAATATTCCAAGCCTTGTAAATTTCTTCATCTTACTTTCATAATTTTAATTCCGAAAATCAATAAACTTCCAAGCAATGCAGGTAAAACAAGATTGATCAACCAAATACCAAAAGCTGCTGCCTGAATTCCAATAATATTACTGGTAAATAGTTCAAATATTAAAACACTTGCCGTTGCTCTTACCGGTAATTCAGTAAACCCTATCGTTGGTGCAACAGCCATTACCAGGTAAAATATGGTAAGGAGTAAGAACAAAACAGGGTAACCTACATCAACTCCCATGACCTTAAGGAGCAACATATATTGCAAAATAAATACCATATATCGGAAAAAAGATAAAAATAAAATTCTTAACAATTGTTTACCGCTAAAAATATCCAGTATACTTATATACCGTGTGAGTTTTTGCAGGAGTTTAATTCCCGAAATACTATTTATTACCAGATGTACACGGAAATATAAAAGCAATAAAAAAGCACTGATAAACAGGCTGGCCAACAATAAAGTATTGCTTAAAAGCCATGATGCTGAAACAAATGATGACCTGTTTACAACAGAACCAAATTTAATCACTGAAAGACCAACAGTTCCCATAATCATTGTAACAGTAAGTTGACTGATACTGCCTAGAATAGCGAGTGAAATTGCACTGATCCTGTTCGGCTCCTCTACATACAGGATCCTTCCTCCATATTCCCCGATACGGTTTGGAGTAAGCATAGTAATACTGCATCCTGCCAAAACTGATTTAAACGCCCTTATTAAGGAAAATCTTTCAAGCGGAGCCATTAATATCTGCCATTTTCTTGCTTCAATACCCCAATTGATAAACATTAAAATAAAAACGATCCAAAAAATGGTTTGATGCCAGCTCATTTTGATCTGTTGCCAACGAACATCCAGATCAGGCTGATGGCTGATCTGCCTATATAAACTCCAAACCAATACAATAAAGAGCAGTGGCCCGATCAGGTAGTTGATTATAAATTTGATATTTTTGTTCAAGTAAATAATTATAAGTAAAAATAAGTTGCCCTTTGCAAAAAGCATCAAAAATCATTTTAGGCATTGACCCCGGTACAATCATCATGGGTTATGGATTGATTGAAGTTAAAGGTTCGTCTATACATTTACTTGAAATGAATGTATTAAAACTTTCTGCTAAAAATGATGCATATGAAAAACTGGAAAAAATTCATGAAAAGGTTAAGCAACTAATCACTCAATACAAACCAAACCATTTTGCCATAGAGGCTCCTTTTTTCGGAAAGAATGTACAAAGCATGCTTAAACTGGGTAGGGCCCAGGGTGTTGCGATTGCAGCTGCCATACAATCAGGCTTACCTGTTCATGAATATTCACCTAAAAAAATAAAGCAATCAATTACCGGAAATGGTAATGCAGCAAAAGAACAGGTGATGAAAATGCTACAACATCTTTTAAAATTTGATCATGGCCCTGCTTATATGGATGCATCAGATGCTCTTGCAGTAGCAGTTTGCCATCATTTTCAACAAAACGCCATTACACCCGGTAATACTACAAAACCAATGAATAAAGGCTGGAAGGAGTTTTTACAAAAAAATCCATTAAGAATTAAATAAAAAATTGATCCCGGTATCTGATTCAGACCATACAGGTAATCTTACATATTGAGAAGTATTTTTTGATGTATCTCTTCCATTTCGGCTTTTGGGAGATGTAATTTCGGCCTTGTAAAATTGAGGTCATTTGCAGAATTGATAGGCAACAGATGCATGTGCGCATGCGGTACTTCAATGCCGATCACACTGATACCACAACGCTTACAGTTGAAAGATCTTTCAATTGACTTTGCAATGGGCTTTGCAAATACAAGCATTTCAGCCAGGTATTTTTCTGAGAGATCAAATATTTTATCCACTTCTGTTTTTGGTACAACCAACACATGGCCTTTTATCAAAGGATCAATATCCAGGAATGCAATAAAATTTTCATTTTCTGCAATTTTATAACAGGGTAATTCACCGGTGATGATCTTTGTAAAAACAGACATAGCATTCTTTTATAATTGTTGCAAAAACCATGATTTCAACAAGGCTACACTTCGATCTTTTCTATTTTAAATTTCAATAAGCCGGCTGGCACGGTAACCTCTATTATATCGCCAATGATCTTTCCCAATACACTGCTTCCAATAGGAGAAGTAACAGATATTTTTCCGGCTTTCAGATCTGCTTCATTTTCCGAAACGATCTTATATGTTACGGTCTTTTTTGTAGCCTGGTTAGTAAGGGTAACTTTAGTAAGAATGCTTACCCTGCTGGTGTCAATATTGGTTTCATCCAGGATCCTGGCTGTAGCCATGACACCTTCCAAATATTTAATTTTTGCTTCCAGCAGACCTTGAGCTTCCTTGGCAGCATCATATTCTGCATTCTCTTTTAAGTCGCCTTTTTCTCTTGCCTCGGCAATAGATTTACTTGCTGCATACCTGTCTACTGTTTTAAGAACATGCAATTCTTCCTTCATCCTGATAAATGTCTCCTGTGTTACATAATTTATCTCCGCCATAAAAAAAATATTAGATAGATACGAAAAAAAATACAACGCTTCAGTAATATCTAAAGCGTTGCATCAGGCACAAATATACTAAATAATTTACTGAATGGAAATCTTGAAAATAATATTAAGAATATTGACTATTCTACATTTACAACCTATATACCTAGTTTTTCCAGCAATATTTTACTCATTTTATAAAAAGCTTCATTCGAATAGCCCGCAATATGAGGGGTTATGATTACATTAGGCTGATTGGTTAAGAAAAGAAATTGTTCCTTTTCTATGGTATCCAGGTTATTGATCTTTTCATTTTCCAGAACATCCAATGCTGCTCCCTTGATCATATCAGACTGAAGTGCTTGTATCAATGCTTTTGTTTTAACAACTTTACCTCTGGATGTATTGATGATATATGGCTGCTGTTTTAATGCTTTGAAAAATGATTCATCTGCCATATATTGAGTTTCATCAGTTAACGGAACATGAAAACTAATTACATCTGCATACCTGCAAACCTGGTCAAAATTGGCCTCCTTTATGGTCCCGTGCCCAAAATCAAATTTATATTTATCGAAGGCAAGTACCGTTACTTCAAAAGCTGTCAATAATTTGGCAAATGCCGCTCCTGTATTTCCATACCCGATTATTCCAACAGTTTTTCCGGTCAATTCTGTCCCACGATTTTCTTCACGCAACCATTTATTCCGACGTATTTCTTCCTGGCTTTTGGAAATATTGTTCATCAAATTCAACAACAAACCCAACGCATGTTCAGCAACTGCATTACGATTGCCTTCTGGTGTACTGATGCATAAAATATTTTTTTCACTGGCATAATTCAGGTCTATTAATTCTAACCCGCTGCCCAGCCTTCCGATCCATTTCAACTGTGTTGCCTTGTTAATGATGGTTTTATCAATTTTTATCCTTGTGGTAACAACAATTCCTATGGCTTTATCAATGACATGAGATAATTGTTCATAGGTTATTTCAGGTGCATATAACACTTCAAATCCTTTTTGTCGAAAGGTTTCAACCAGGTAAGGATGTGCATTTGCAGTAATTATGATCATTTTATAAAGAAGCTATCATGCTTATTTCTACGTTAACATTTTTAGGTAGCCCTTTTACAGCAACAGTTTCCCTTGCCGGAAATGCCGAATCAAAATAACGGCCATAGACTTCATTAACCTGTGAAAATAAATCCATATCACTTAGAAAAATAGTTGTTTTAACAACGTGGCTGAACGTTGCTGAAGCTGATGCCAATATGGCTTCCAGGTTTTTCATTACCTGGGTTGTTT
The DNA here is from genome assembly GCA_031373525.1 of Ferruginibacter sp. Classification (GTDB taxonomy): domain Bacteria; phylum Bacteroidota; class Bacteroidia; order Chitinophagales; family Chitinophagaceae; genus Ferruginibacter. The sequence continues at coordinate 53,521 of JANMMS010000012.1, read as the reverse complement.
CGGTTGCAATATCTGCATTATTGAGATCCTGAGTACCGGGAATCAATGCAATTTGTCCGGATATAAATAGCAGGTTTCCGGCTAAAACAGCCTGGTTATAAGGACCGATTGGAGCAGGTGCCGCTTCTGTTTTTATGATCTTTTTAGTCATCTTTTAAGCAGTTTTTAATTAAACACAAATATATCTTTTATCAACAACCTATTTTTGCTAAAAATAGATAAAATGAAAATATTGGTTTTTGCATCTGATGCTGCATGGGATGAGTTGATTGCAGGCAGTTCCGGTATTGAATGGATCCGTGCCGAACAAATCACATCATTTACCAACAGAGATGATATAGATGCGTATTTCAACTTAAGCGAAAACAATATTGAAATAGATTATAAAGCATTTAAAAGACCGGTATTTATCAATTCGGTCTCTCAAACATTACAAAGAACAGGTGCGGCAGAAAATATTACCAGGATAAATGGGTGGAATGGTTTCTTAAAAAGAAATACCTGGGAAGTCGCAGGTGAATTAACTGATCATTCCAGGCAAGTTCTTAAAATGATCAACAAAAAAATAATTATCGTTCCTGATGAACCCGGTTTTATTTCTGCAAGGATCATCGCTATGATCATCAATGAAGCTTATTTTGCGAAAGATGAAAATGTAAGCTCCGAAAAAGAAATAGACACTGCTATGAAACTGGGAACCAATTATCCATTTGGCCCTTTTGAATGGGCTCAAATAATTGGTATCAGGAACATTTATACTTTGCTAAATACATTAAATGAAACAGACTCAAGGTATAAACCATCATCACTACTTGAAAAAGTAGCAATGAAAACAGAAATAATATGATTTTAAACATAGATACATCCATTGAAACTGCCAGTGTAAGTTTATCAAAGGATGGAATTTTGCTGTCTTATCTTAAAAATACCATACAGAAAGAACATGCTTCCTTTTTGCATAATGCTATAGATCATTTGTTAACCGGAACTTCAACAGACAGAAGTAACATAGATGCAATAGCTGTTGTAAACGGCCCGGGTTCATATACAGGTTTGCGTGTTGGCCTGGCTGCAGCAAAGGGTTTGTCTTATGCACTGAATAAACCATTGATTACTATTGGAACGCTGAATATGCTGGCTGCTGCTGCAATAAGTTCATTAAAAGAAACTATATCAGGAAAAACCTTGTTCTGCCCGATGATAGATGCCAGAAGAATGGAAGTTTATACGGCTGTATTTGATGAAACTATGACGGAAAAAATGCCGGCTTGTGCTATGATACTTGATGAAAAGTCATTTGAACAAATGCTTGAAGAATACAATATGTTTTTCTTTGGTAGCGGTTCTGTTAAATGGAAAAACATCATTAAGTCAAAAAAAGCCTGTTTTTCTGATACGCCTGACAGCATAGAAGTTGTTTGCCAAATGTCTTACTCTAAATATTTAAAAAACGATTTCAGTAATTTACCCTATTGTGAGCCTTTGTATATAAAAGAATTTTTTTCTCCATAATATTCTGAATCAATATGTTAGAATCAAACTTTATTCATATTATAATATTTTAACAATTCAGATTATATTAAATATTTTTCCGTTTGTATATTTGCAATTGAAATACATTGTTTAAGCACCATTTAAAATTTTTCCTATGATCGTCGAAAACCAGGCAAATGAGCAAATAGACTCATCTGAAAACGTAAACACCGAAACACTCAAGATCAATTTCCACAACCTGAAAAAAGCTGCGTTGGTATTAAGGGCTTTGAACCACAAACTTCGCCAGCAGATTTTAGCTTTAATTGAAACTGAAAAAAAGATCACCGTAACAGAAATTTACGTCCGTATGCGTTTAGAGCAATCGGTAGCTTCTCAACACCTTGCCATACTTCGCAGGGCCGGGATCGTTACTACTCAACGTGAAGGAAAGTTCATTTACTACACGGTTAATTACAAAAGAATTGAAGAGATCAACCAATTTGTGCAGGAACTGATAGGTTAATTTTTTTACTGATTTTTAAAAGCGGTTGATTTCATCAGCCGCTTTTTTATTTTTAACTTCGTTGCCAATTTATCAAATACCCGAATATGTTCATTAAACAATTTTATACTAACTGCCTTAGTGAAGCAGCTTATTATATAGAAAGTGAAGGAGAAGTTGCGATCATTGACCCGCTGAGAGATATTGAAGCATACTTACAATTAGCAAAAGAAAGAAATGCCCGGATCAAATATATTTTTGAAACGCATTTTCATGCAGATTTTGTGAGCGGCCATATAGACCTTGCTAAACAAACAGGTGCCCCCATCATTTTTGGTCCCGGTGCTAAAACCAATTTCCAGATACACAGTGCAAAAGACGGAGAGATCTTTAAACTGGGTAAAATATGTATGGAAGTTTTACATACCCCCGGACATACCTTAGAAAGCAGTTGTTATTTACTAAAAGATGAAGAAGGTAAACCAAACGCCATATTTACAGGAGATACTTTATTTGTAGGTGATGTTGGACGGCCGGATCTGAGCAGCGGAGATATGAGTAGTGAAGAACTTGCCGGTATCATGTACGATACCATTCAATCAAAGATATTACCATTGAATGATGATATTTTAGTTTATCCTGCACACGGGCCAGGCAGTAGTTGCGGAAAGAACCTGGGACCAAATACACACAGTACCATTGCCGAAGAAAAGAAAACAAATTATGCGCTTCAACCCCAAACTAAAGAAGAGTTTATTGAAGCAGTTACCAAAGGCCTGCATGCAGCACCAAGGTATTTTGCCATTAATGCAAAAATAAACCAGGAAGGTTACGAAGATTTGAATCAGATCAAAACAAAAGGAACCATTCCTTTATCTGTTGAAGATTTCAAATCAATGATCAATGATGATGTTATTATACTTGATACCAGGCATGCCAATGACTTTACACAGGGATTTATTCCCAGCTCCATCTTCATAGGACTTGAAGGAAGGTTTGCAGAATGGGCCGGAAGTATTTTACCCTTTGACAAAACCATTTTACTGGTAACCGCTTCCGGTAAAGAAGAAGAATCTGTTATAAGATTATCCAGGGTTGGATTTGATAAAATGGAAGGATTTTTAAAAGGCGGATTTGATTCCTGGAAAAATGCCAATGAAAAAGTTGACCTGATCATAGATATAGAAGCAGATGAACTCATCATGGACATGCCGCATGACCCTAACCTTATTATAGTTGATGTAAGAAGAGAAATGGAATATGCCGACGGGCATTTGAAGGATGCAATAAATCTTCCATTGGGTGAAATGACTGATGTTGCTCAAATAGCCAACTTCGAAGACAACCAGAATTTATATGTTCATTGTGCCGGAGGTTACCGAAGCGTAATTGCTTCTTCGCTTTTAAAAAGGCAGGGCATACACAACCTGAGAAATGTTTTGGGCGGCTGGAGTAAAATCAAGGAACAAGAGAAAGTGGAAATTGTGAAGGAAGCGAGTGTGTTGAATTGAAAAAACCAGTTTATAGTTCATAGTTCTTAGTTGGGCCTTTAAAAATCGGACGATCTTTAAAAATGGTAGTTTCATGAACTATGAACTATGAACTATGAACTATGAACTATGAACTTCAAACCTGCACGATCCCGTTCCTAATCGCAAGATTGAAAAGCCTTGTATCCATTTTAAATACAGATTTTAAAATCAACCCTTCACCTGCCCATACTCCTCCTTCCACTCCAGCTTATACCTTCGGTGGCTCCATAAATAATTGGCCGGGTCATTTCTAATGGATCTTTCCAAAGCATCGCGGTAAAGACTGGTAAGTTCGCCTTCTTTATAACCGGCGGTGTTTTCGGCAAGCAGGTAAGGCTCAAAATGATAAAAACCACGTTTTATTTTTGTAAACCTGACGTAAACCACCGCAGCATTATTTTTGATTGCTCCTTTTTCAGGCCCTGTAACAAAAGGTACCGGTCGGCCAAAAAATTTGATCCAGTAAGCATTGTGCGGGTTACCTGCATTCTGATCGGCACCCAAAGCAAGGATGTATTGTTTTTTAGTGAGCTCCTCCATATTGTTTTTAAAATCAGTGGCGCTGATAAAAACGGATCCATAGCGGGTACGTATATCATAAAATATCTTATCGATCACTTTATTGGTTATGGGTATATACACCGCAGAAATAGGGATCTTGATATGTAATGCATACAGCAGGCTTCCATATTCCCAATTGAACTGGTGCCCACCCAGTAAATTGATATTATACCCTTTATCAAGCAGTTCGTTTATCATTTTGTAGTTGCCCGTATTCCTTTTTTCCAAAGTTTTCTTTGACATGGAAATGGCTTTGATACATTCTAAAAAAGTATCAGTAAAATACTGGTAAAATTTACGGGCAATTTTTTTTCGTTCTGCTTCAGATTTTTCGGGAAAAGCGATCTGCAGGTTACCAAGAACCACTGCTCTCCGGTATTTAAAAACACTATGCAAAAGAAATGCAATGAAGTCGCTGATAGAGTATAAGATAAAAAAAGGCAGCATGGAAAAAAGGTACAACAACGGATATACTATATAATACATTTTATAATTTGAGAATTAAAAGTAAAAAAATACAACGAATCCATTAATTAATTTTTTTCAGCTTGATACAGCAGCCATACCAGGTGCCGGTACATCATCAACCCACTTCTTTTCATATGCTTTTTTATAATCCCATTTCCATCTTTGATGACTCCATAAATAATTATCCGGATGCTCACGGATAGTCTTTTCCAGAAAATCCCTGTAGATCCTGGTAAGTTCACCTTCTGCTAAAGCAGCTGCATTTTCAGTAATAACTATTGGTTCAAATTTGTAAAACCCTCTTTTGATCTTGATGAATTTTACAAATACCACCGCGGTATTATTTCTCCTGGCACCTTTGTCGGGACCTGTAACGAATGCAGTTGGCACAGCAAAAAAATTAAGCCAATAAGTATTATCCGGGTTGCCGGGATTTTGATCTGCTGCTAATGCAATGGAGTATTGCTTATTAAATACTTTATGCATCCGCTTTCTAAACTCAGTTGCAGCCACCAAAACAGTTCCAAATTTTTGACGCATATTATAAAATATCCTGTCAAGGGCATTATTTGTGATTTTCATATAAACCCCTACAAAAGGTATTTTCAAATTTTTCGCTGTCACCCAGTTAACGTATTCCCAATTCATCTGGTGCCCGCTTTGAAACTGAATATTCAAACCCTTTCTTGCCAAAGCATTACATTCATCCAGGTTTATCACAGCCCTTTTATTGAATTCTTTTTCTGAAATACTCTGCATTTTGATGGTTTCAATAAAAGTATCCACGAGGTTCCTATAAAACTGACCGGCAATTTTTTTTCTTTCCAACTCACTCTTTTCAGGAAATGCAATTGATAAATTTTTGAGAACAATTTCTTTTCTATACCGGATTACCCTGTACATCAGAAAATAAGCAAAATCACTGATGCCATATAAAATAAAAAAAGGTAGTAATGATATGAGATAAAGTAAGCCGTAAATAATATAATACATGCTATAAATTGTTGAATAAAGTTGTACGGTACAATTGCGCGATCCTTCCACAGGATAAACTCCACGATATTGCTGAAAGATCTAATGTTTGCTACAAAATGGTATTTTGAAGTATTTCAGCCCGGTCCGGGTAATCTGTGTTGAAATGCAACCCCCTGCTCTCTTTTCTAAATGTGGCACTTTTTACAATGAGGTACGCAACAGTGATCATATTGCGCAGCTCACAGAGTTGTGGTGACACTTCTGTTCGTTGGTACAGAGCCTCCGTTTCTTCATGCAAGAGATCAAGCCTTTTATTTGCACGATGTAACCGTTCATTATTTCTAACAATGCCAACATAATCACTCATCAGTAACTTTAATTCTTTTAAACTCTGTGTTATTAAGATCATTTCAGTTGGCGCTGTTGTACCGGCAGCATTCCAGTCTGGTATATGTTTATTGAATTGAAGAAGGTCAATTCTTTTTATTGCTGATAAATAACTGCGATGCGAAAATACCATCGCTTCCAGCAATGAATTACTGGCAAGCCTGTTGGCACCATGCAGCCCTGTGCTGGCACACTCGCCCGAAGCAAATAAATTCTTTATGGATGTTTGACCCCATTCATCTGTTTTTACACCACCGCAACTGTAATGTGCAGCCGGTGAAACAGGTATCATATCTTTTGCAACATTGATACCGATACTTAAGCATTTTTCATAGATGTTTGGAAAATGTTCGATAAATTTTTCGAGATCCATTTTTTTGCAATCAAGATATACAAACTCGGTTCCATTTATTTTCATTTCATTGTCGATGGCCCTTGCAACAATGTCCCGGGGAGCAAGGTCTTTTCTTTTGTCATACCGCTCCATAAACGCTTCCCCCTGATGGTTCCTTAAAATACCTCCATCCCCTCTAACAGCTTCTGTAACTAAAAATGATTGCCCTCTTACCCCGGGTTCATACAATGCCGTAGGATGAAACTGTATGAATTCCATATTCTCTATCCGGCCTTTAGCCCTGTAAACCATTGCAACGCCATCGCCAGTAGCAATAGCCGGATTGGTTGTACTCCTGTACACCTGCCCGTTACCTCCTGTTGCAAGCAAGGTGATCTTTGAGTTGATCTTTTCAATTTTTTTAGTGCTTAGATTAAGAACATAAACTCCATAGCATTCTATATCAGGTGTTGATTTTGTTACCAGGTACCCCAGGTGATGTTGTGTAATGAGATCGAGCACAAAGCAATGACTGATCAATTTGATATTGTTGCATTTTTTGATCGCCTCCAATAAAGTGCGTTCCATTTCTTTTCCGGTAACATCTTTGTGGTGCAGGATACGGTTCTCACTATGGCCGCCTTCTTTACCCAGTTTATAATCACCATCCGGTTCTTTATCAAATTGTGCACCCCATTTAATAATTTCATCAATACGTTGTACACCTTCTTTTACAACGATCTCAACTATTTCCCTGTTACACAATCCATCTCCTGAGATCATCGTATCATCAATATGCTTTGTAAAACTATCGAGGTCAAAATCCATCACACCTGCTATACCGCCCTGGGCATACTTTGTATTGGTTTCATCACTTTGAGCTTTGGTAAGTATGGTTACTGATCTACCGGGATATTCCTGTGCTACTTTTAAAGCATAGGTAAGACCCGCAATACCTGATCCAATAACTAAAAAATCTGTCTGCATGATTTATTTTTTACCGCAAAGGCACAAAGACACGGAGTATTATATCTACCTCTTAGCGACTTTGCGTCTTAGCGGTTATTGCAATTCAACCCAGGCTTCGCTTTCTTTTAATAAGTTTATTAGCTCATCAACTGCAACTTCACTGGCCACATTTTTCTTAACCACTTCTTTCCCACGGTATAATGTGATCTTTCCTACTCCGCTGCCTACATACCCAAAATCTGCATCAGCCATTTCACCGGGTCCATTAACGATGCATCCCATGATCGCAATTTTCACTCCTTTTAAATGATTGGTAACTGCACGGATCTTTGCCGTTGTTTCCTGCAGATCAAATAAGGTTCTGCCACAACTGGGGCAACTGATATATTCTGTTTTTGATATCCTGGTTCGCGTTGCCTGTAAAACACCAAAAGCAATACTATTCAAAATCTTTGTTTGTGGCTCAATAGCATTGTTTCCAAAATGATGGCCAAAACAAACACCGTCGCAGAATCCATCTATTAACAATGCACCTGCTTCTACTGAATAATGAATAAGGCTTTCATCCATTGTTTCATGGGAGCTGTCGCAAATTAGAATGACCGGGTTCTTTATTCCATGGATCATAAGTTCAACAAACATCCTGCGAATACTTTGCATGCTGTTTTTATTTGTAGAACTGAGGCAGATAACAGATGTACGGTCATTTATTAATTTAAAAAATAATTGATCAAGTTTTTGGTCCGGGTATCCATCAGAATAGCAATCGATCATTACAAAATTTAAAGAAGAAGACATTTCGATATTGCTATCCAGATATTGATGCGAATCTAAAAGGGGAAAATATTTTTCTTTATTCACTGCTTTCTGCCAGGAATTATGATACAATATAACTTTCAATGTTCCGGGTAGTTCAAAATCCAACTCACCGTTACAAAAGATATAATCAGCAGCGGCATCACCTATGAACCATTTATCGGTTGATTCATTATAGTTATAGCCTATAGACTCCAGGTCTGCGGATTTGATATGTTGAAATTTACTAAAATCAGCAACAACAACAGGTACCTGCTTATGGCCAATATTACTTATTTCAAAAGTTTCTCTTCTTTTATATTCAAAAGGATTGTAAGGTAACTTTTCCAATAATGGTACACCGCTGTACTTTTCAGTTAGTTTAAGCCCTGCATATCGTTTTACCAGGTCTTTACATACAGGGATCTCTAATTCGGGATCTTCTGTTAAAGACACCCTGATCGTATCACCAATACCGTCTTCCAGTAATGTACCAATACCAATGGCAGACTTGATCCTTCCATCTTCTCCATCTCCTGCTTCTGTAACACCTAAATGCAACGGGTAACACGCTCCAAATTCATTCATCATATGATTGATCAGTAAACGGTAAGCCTGCACCATTACCTGCGGATTACTGCTCTTCATACTCAACACAATATTGTGAAAATCTTCATTTCTTGCAATACGTAAAAATTCCATGGCGCTTTCTACCATACCATTAGCCGTATCTCCATAGCGGCTCATGATACGATCGCTCAAACTACCGTGATTGGTGCCGATGCGCATTGCTGTTCCATATTCTTTACAGATCCTGACCAACGGGGTAAATCTTTCCCGGATCCTTTCTATTTCTTCCGCATATTCTTCATTGGTATATTCTATCTGTTCAAATTTTTTCTTGTCAACATAATTACCCGGATTTACCCGGACTTTTTCAACTATTCTTGCAGCGATCTCTGCTGCATTTGGGGTAAAATGTATATCAGCAACCAAAGGAGTATCATACCCCTTTTTATGCAATTCATCTTTAATGTGCTGAAGATTTTCTGCTTCATTTTTTGAAGGAGCAGTTATGCGTACCAGTTCTGCGCCTGCTTCAATACATCGGATAGATTGTTCTACAGTTCCTATCGTATTCATAGTATCGGTAGTGGTCATTGTCTGAACCCGAATGGGGTGATTAGCCCCCATCAGCAGGTTACCGATTTTTACTTCTCTTGTCAGTAACCTTTTATACTCCGTAAAAGATTCACAATATAATTGCATGAATTTTTAATTATTTCCTGATTAATTTGAATTGCAAAGATAAGAGTTGAAGGAGAGTAATGGGTAATTTGAGGATCGGGAATAACAAAAATAAGTATTACCCAATATGAATCTGTCATTGTAAGGAATGAAGCAATCTAACTGTAAGAATAAGTTTGCTTCGTTCGCAATGACGTGTTTTATTACCAGTCCTTTTCGGGTTTAGTTACAGATGAGGCATTTACTTTGTGCAATATATCCTGCAGGTTTATATCCATTTCAATTAAAGCTTAAAGTATTACATCAGCATCCATCCTGGTCAATTTGCATTGTTGTGGCTTAGGTTCATCCTTTTTATTCTTTTGCTGATCCTGTTTATTCTTATTCTGATCTTTTTTCTGATCCTGTTTCTCCTGTTGCTTTTGCTGCTGCAAGGCTTTCTGAAGGTTTTGCCGGGCATCTTCATTTGCCGGATCAAGTTTCAGGGAATTTTTGTATGCATCAATACATTCGGAAAGTTTTTTATCTTGCTGCAAAACCACACCCTTGTTATAAAAGGCATTACTTTTTTCAACCGGGTTATTTAATTTTTTGATCGCATTTTCATAGGCACTCACCGCTTCATCTTTCTTATCTGCCCTGTAAAATGCATTTCCCTGGTTAAATTTTGCTATTGCATTTTCAGGATTTTTCTCCAACACGCTGCCATACGCATCCAGTGCATTTACGAATTCGTTCTTTTTATAGGCTTCATTTCCCTTTATAATTTCCTGTTTTTCCTTTTCAATTTGAGCTGAAGCATTAAAACCGAAAAAAACAAATAGTAAAGCAATGGCAGGTTTCCGTTTCAAAAAACTGTTTTTCCCGCTTTTCTTTTCAGAAATAAAAAATTCAATGATCAAAAGTATTATGGCAATACCCAAAAAATACCTTAACCATGATTTGTAATTCATCAATGAATCATCGGTAACATTTCGTTTGTCTATACTTTTCAGCTCTGAAGTGATCCCATTTATAACCTGGTCTGTATTTTGAAATAAAACATATTTACCGCTACCTTTTTCAGCTATTGATTGCAATGATGCTTCATTGAGTTTTGATATAATTGTATTACCATCTTTATCTGTTTTCAATAAACCGGTTGTCTCATCAATAATAGGTGAGCCTTGTGGAGAACCAATACCAACAGTATAGATCGCAACCCCATCCTGGCCCATTTGTGTTGCAGCTTTTACAGCATCTTCGTCATGATCTTCTCCATCACTGATCAGTATAAGTGCTTTGTATTTTTTTTCCTTTGAGTTAAAAGAGGCATTACACAGTTTTAAAGCGTCGCCTATTACGGTTCCCTGGGTAGGAACTGACTCAGTAGTTGCTGCATTTAAATACATCTTTGCAGCTGCATGATCACCCGTGAGGGGCATTTGCAGGTAGGCTTTTCCTGCAAAAACAACTATCCCAACCCGGTCATTTTTCAGTTTTTCAACCAACCTGCTCAATAATTGTTTGGCCCGGTCGAGCCTGGAAGGCTTAATATCCTGAGCCAGCATACTTTTACTTACATCCAGGGCAATCATCACATCAATACCATTTCTGCTAACCTTTTCTGAACCAATGATGCTACGCAGATTTGCTAAAGCCAGGATCAATATCCCAAAAGCTACAGTGATGAATAAAAATTTTACAATATAAGCTGATGCATTGTGATTGGAAGTCAGCAGTTTTACAAGTTCTATATCTCCAATTTTTTTTACAACGGATCTCTTTTGATATAATGCATATATAAATATGCCTGAAATTACAGGGATAAGGAATAAAAGCAACAGGTATTCAGAATGTTGAAAAGTAGGCATGATCTTACAAATGCAAATTAATCAATATTGTAAAGGACTTTGTTAATAAAATAATAAGAAAATATTATACCAACAATTCATTTTTAAAATATGGCCGGAGGAAAGACCGGCCGGGACGTACGAAGATTTTATTTTCAATTACAACTAATAAACAATCATTATTTTTTCCCTTCCAGGAAACCATAGTGCTTAAGTATATCTTTAGTTATATCGATTCTTACAGTTTTCATATCAATTTTTGGATCAGGAGATTTTATGATCGTTACAAAAAAGTAAACATGCCTGTTTTCTTCTATCCATCCTGTCACCCATCCAATATTGTTTTTTGATTCATCAAAGCCCCAGCCGGTTTTATAACTCAGTTTATACAATGTGTTTTCTTCCTGCAACATCACGTTTCTTACCGTTTGCTGTACACTTTTTCTAAAAGGTAATTGGTCAAAATACAGCATTTTTAAAAGACCCAATTGTTCATCTGCAGATATTTTTAAATCATTGTTTAGCCAGAAGGAATCAATGGGGCCTGATATATTCTTATTACCATAAGCGATACTGTCAATCCAATGATGCATGGTGTCTTTTCCAATACGCCTTGCCACTTCCTGGTAATATGGGACAGAACTAACTTTAAAAGCTTCTTTCATATCCATATCCTTGTTCCATTCGGCATTACGGCGGCTTATACCATCCCACTTGATAACCATATTCTCATCGGTTATTATGCCAGTTTGCAAACCGATCAGCGAGTTTACGATCTTAAATGTGGAAGCAGGTGTAAATCGCTGTGTATCCATGGCCATATTATAAACCCTGATCTGGCCATCAGTATTATTAAGCATGGTAAAACAACCCTCAACATTTTTTGCAGCGAAATATTTTTTCAGATCGTTATCGATCTTTGCCTTGTTTACAGTACAAGATGGGATAAGGAATAAGAGATAAGAAATGTATAATATGAAAGTAGCTGTTCGTTTCATTGGATTTATTATTAAGTATTTTCCTGTCAAAAAAGGCAGGCGAAAGTTATTTTTTTAAATGATTTGCCGTAGCATCCAGTGCTTCATAAAACCCATTACCAAATTTTCGGATCAACGGCTCCTTTAAAAACTGGTATACAGGTACTTTTAACTTCTTTCCTAATGAACAGGCTGCCTTACAATGATCTTCCCTGGGTTCATAATTTACATACGTTGTTTTTCCATTACTGCTTTTTTTAGAAGTCAATGGAAACAAATGACAACTGACGGGTTTCTTCCATTTTACCTTACCATCCATAAAAGCCTGTTCTATTCCACATTTTACGATACCATCTTTATCTTTAATTCCATATACACAAACCTTACTGTTAATAGTTGGTGTAACCCATCCGAATTCCTTATCATGAACATATCTTCCCTGTCTTTCTATTTCTGCTTTACTTTCTTCACCGAGATAGGGCAAAACAGCTTCAAAAACCTCGTCAATGTTTTTTAATTCTTTATGATCAAGCGGGGCTCCTGCATCGCCATCTACACAACAGGCTCCTTTGCATTTATGAAGGTCGCACACAAACTGTTCACTTATAACAAGGTCGCTGAGTAAAATGTTGTCAATTGCTATCATGGCTGTAAAACTACTTAAAAAGGTTGAACAGGTTCCAAAGGTTTAAGAAGTAAAGTAAGCCAGGAACGTATTAAACCTTTTGAACTTCTGAAACCTATTTATTCTTCCAGCGAAAGCTATTGATCAATTTATCCATATCAACCTGCAGAAAATCCTGAACCGGTTTCAATGAATCAACATTTGGTGTTGCATCAAAATACAAAGCCCCTCTTAAAAAGTTTTTGCTGGTATCACTTATAAAAAACTGCCTGGCAGTTGCAGCATTTCCTCCTACTTTAAAAAAAACACCTGTTATTCCATTCTTTGTCTGAAAAAAACTGTCTTTTATAGAATTGGTAACTGCCTGATTTTTATTTGTAAGATTAAATGCATCATTTACCATTTTATCAAACTGGTTAATCCCGGAAGAATCTTTATAACTTCCGTCTGGTTGTTTGATTTTATAACCAGCCAATCCACCTATGATCTTATAACTTAAAAATATTCTTGCATTGAACTGTGGAAAATCAATATTGATCCAATATGGATTTTCCGGGCTGCTATCAAAATAAGTACTGTCTTTAACTACTTTAGCATAAAGCGGGTATTCAAAACTGTAAGGAAAATCCGGCTTGTCAAAAGAAACATATTCGTGTTTTGGTAATTCAATATTAAAATAACCTTTCTTTTTTGAAGTATAAGTGGAATTACATGCTGACAAAATCACACAAATAAAAAAGATGATTATTGCTCCACGAATTGAAGGCAGGACCGGGTATTCATATTGCTTCATTTAAGATTGGATATTTTCAGAATTTTTGATAATAATTTTTACTTTATCGATCCTGTTCTTATTTATTTCAAGAGGAATAAATGTAAAATCCCCTTTTACAAGTGATTCATTTACCTGTGGAAACTCACCGGCAATTTCGAGCACAAGCCCGGCCAGTGAATCACTATCGCCCCTTACACTTTCAAAAGTATCTACAGGAAGGTTCATCGCTTTACAAACATCATTGATCATGGTCTTTCCTTCAAAAATATAATTGTGATCATCAATTTTTTTATTGCCACTTTCTTCGTCATCAAACTCATCTTTAATATCCCCGATAATTTCTTCCATGATATCTTCGAGTGTTACAATTCCGGAAGTACCGCCAAACTCATCCACAACAACAGCAAAATGATTTCTCTTCGTTCTGAATTCCTGTAAAAGATCTTCGATCAGTTTATGTTCATGTACAAAATGTGGAACCCTTATCAGTACATGCCAATCGAAATCATCCGGCTTATTCAAATGAGGAAGCAGGTCTTTTGTATGCAGCATACCGGCAATTTCATCAAGGTTATTTTTATACACAGGCAACCTTGAATAATGAAGTTCTTCTACTTTCTTAATAACATCATTAAAATAAGTTTTCATTTCTATGCCACTTACATCCATCCTTGTTCGCATGATCTGCTTTACCATTGTATCGCCGAATTTCCGGATTCCTTTCAATATCTGCTTTTCTTCCATGGTAGCTTCATGTTCAGGCAAAAGATCAATTGCATAATCCAGGTTGCTGTTATCTATTGAAACTGAATGATGTGATGATAATCTTCTTTCAACATTATCACTGAATTTTACCAACCGCTTACTTAACCTATAAAACAACCTGCTGAAAATTTCTATGATGAGTGAAGCCGTGGAAGCAAACCAAACTTTATGATGTGTGGCCCAGACTTTTGGAAGTACTTCAGCAAATAAGACAAGTATAAATGTTACAATTCCCACTTTTATTAAAAACAATACCCAGAATTCCAGATCCAATCCTGTCATCCAGCTATCGATCAGGATATTTGAAATTAAAATGATCCCGATATTTACAAAACTGTTCGTTATCAGCATAGCAGCCAGCAATGTTTTGGGCTGTTCAAGTAACCGTACAATTCGCCTGAATGATGGTTGTTGCCTGGTTTTTAATACATTGATGTCTTTTAAGGTCAGTGAGAAAAATGCCACTTCACTGCCTGCCACAAGAAAGGAAATGATGAATAGAATAAAAATGATGAAAATAAGTATAGTAGTAGCGGCAGGAGTTATTGCCCATAAAATCATTAAAATATTGTTTCCGGAGCCAATGACCGAATGATAATCCAAAGCAAAAAATTTATGTAAACAATTATTTTGAGCGAATTAATCACTCAAAATATTAATTTTAAAAGGGTAATCTTTCATTTCCATTTTCATCAGTAGGCGGTTGTTCTGAACTTCCATGATTCTCAGATTCCTCAAAACCTGAAGTATGCATACTGCCATCACTTCTTTTATCTAACATGATCAAATTATCACCCACTATCTCAGTTGCAAATTTTTTATTCCCTTCTTTATCTTCCCAACTTCTTGTTTTTAAACGGCCCTCTATGTAAACAAGGCTACCCTTGTGTAAATATTTCTGTGCCAGTTCTGCTAACCCACGCCATAAAACAACTGTATGCCATTCTGTTTGAGAGATCAGTTTTCCGCTTCTGTCTTTGTAGGTTTCTGTTGTGGCAAGAGAAAATTTTGCAACTCCGATATTTCCTTCCAGAAATTGCATATCAGGGTCTTTACCCAGATTACCAATCAACATAACCCTGTTTACCCCTCTCATGATCTATTGTTTATTGTTTTCTTTGTTGTTTTTTATTGTGTTTCATCAAATTTAAAGATACAATTTTATCTTACAAATAAGTCAGCATAAATTTTCGAAACCATCCATATTTAAATTGACTTGTTGCCGGAAATATAATTGGTCATAAGCTTTGGAAAAGCCAATTGCTTCAGTTCAGATTTTTTAAAAAGTTCAAAACCCTCCAACAGGCTTTTTTTATGAAGCAAAATGTGTATAAAGCAACCATAGACCGTTTGGTGTGTTAACTGTTGTTTATTAATAGCAGATATATTTATTATCTTATAATCTTTGCCTGCTATATTTTTAAAGAGTTTCGAAGTTAAAATGCTTTGAGGCTTTATCATTTTGTCCTTTTCTATTAAAATAAATTCATGCAGGTTTTGCCAGATATCTTTTTGAACCCGTTTTCTTATATAAATACCACCTTTAAATTCAGCAATGATATAATAGAACCAGCGATTTTTTTTAATCAATTTACCCTTTTTGAACGGGTAATTCTTAACAGCATTTTCATTAAATGCTGTACATTCGGTTTGCAAATTACAAGTTGAACACAAAGGTAGCAGCGGCTTACAGACTGTAGCTCCAAAATCCATAATTGCCTGGTTATATAAAGCAGGCAGTTTATTATTAATTAGTTTATTTGCAAGTATTGAAAAATATTTTTTTCCTTCGGTACTGTCAGTTGGAATGCTTATTCCAAAGAACCTGGACAATACTCTCATTACATTACCATCAACTACGGCATATGGTAAATTATAAGCAAAGGATGAAATAGCTGATGCTGTATATGGACCAATCCCTTTTAGATTTAAAATACTTTCATATGATTCCGGAAATTTTCCTTTCAAATCATTTGATATGAATTTTGCAGTAACAATTAAATTTTTACAACGACTGTAATATCCAAGCCCTTCCCAGAGTTTATAAACATTTATTTCAGATGCTTCAGCTAGTTCTTTTATTGTAGGATATGTTTTTATAAAGCGATTGTAATAAGCCAATCCTTGTTCAACCCTTGTTTGTTGTAAAATAATTTCGCTTAACCAGATTTTATAAGGGTCTTTTTCACCTTTCCATGGCATTTTCCGCTTATTTTTTACTTTATTCCATTGTAATAAATTAGCAGTGAAATATGATTTTTTTTTATTTTTCATTGAATTGATAAAAATACTTATTTACAAACCTATTGATAATCACCTTCTTATTTTGAAATTCCAACTTTTTTTTTTACCTTTCTACATCTAAACTTTAAGCATATGAGAAAAGCAGACCTCATCAATAAAATTTCAGACAAAACAGGCATCCCAAAAGTGGATGTGCTGGTAACTTTAGAAACCATGTTCAGAGAAATTAAAGCTTCATTGGCATCCGGTGAAAACCTGTATATCAGAGGCTTTGGTAGTTTCATTATTAAAAAACGAGCAGCAAAAATCGGTAGAAATATTAAAAAAAATATAGCTGTTGCAATTCCTGAGCATTTTATCCCCGCTTTTAAACCTGCAAAAGAATTTGTAATGGAAATAAAA
The DNA here is from genome assembly GCA_031373525.1 of Ferruginibacter sp. GTDB lineage: Bacteria > Bacteroidota > Bacteroidia > Chitinophagales > Chitinophagaceae > Ferruginibacter. Next base: position 36,654 of record JANMMS010000012.1, on the reverse strand, counting down.
AGCTCTCCAAATATCAAAGAAGTGCCGGAAGTTAAAGATGAAAACGAAGAGTAACGTAACTTCGCAGCCTGTTTACTGAAAAACAGGTTTAAATTATTTATTTGAAGAAGCAATACATATTATCAATTACAGGCATATTGGTTGTAACATTACTTTTTATTTTTGGTCGTACTACTGAAAATAAAAAAGCAACAAAAACACCTGTGCAAATTTCGGGTAAGAAATCATTTGATATTCAGCACTTTATTGAAGACGAAAAACAAAAACTCACTCCTCAACAGTCAGAATACGTAGCTAAACTGGAAAATAACATAACCCGGGGCGACGTGCCGGCCCAGGAAATTATTGCCTCTAATGATCTTGCAAATTTTTGGAAAGACAGCATCCGGTCTTTTGAACCTTATATATTTTACCTGAGCAAAGCATCTAAGTTGGATAATTCAGAAAAAAAGCTCACCTTCGCAGCCCAATTATTTTTAGAGGGGTTAAGAGGAGAAGAGGATGAAGCAAAGCTAAACTGGGAAACAACTGAAGCAATCGACTTATTTGAACGGGCGATAAAGCTTAATCCCGAAAATGATGATCTTAGAATAGGTTTGGGAAGTTGTTACATATACGGCAAAGGCCGTAATGGAAACCCTCAGGAAACAATGAAAGGTATTCAGGAGTTGCTTGTAGTAGCCCGGAAAGATTCCAACAATATGAAAGCACAACTCGTGTTAGGGGTTGGTGGTTTAATATCAGGGCAATATGATAAAGCACTGGAAAGGTTACAACGTGTGGTTAAGAATGAACCAAAAAACCTGGAAGCGATCTCATTTCTTGCTGATGTATATGCTGCAAAAGGAAATAAAGAAGAAGCGATCAAGTGGTATAATATAAGTAAAAGGTTAGCCAATAATTCGCATTATTCCGAAGAAGTAGATAAGCGGATTAACAACCTGAAATAATTAAAGCCGGAAAAACAATATATTTTAAAATTATTTATTTAACAAAAAAAGATTAGGTATGCCTTGTGGTAAAAAGAGAAAACGTCATAAAATAGCTACTCATAAGCGTAAAAAACGTTTAAGAAAGAACCGACATAAGAAGAAGTAATAAACTTTTCCTTATTGGTGTCCCGATTCCCCATCGGGGCATCCATCTATATGCATAATATAATTATAGCTTGCTGTTGTTATTATATTATGCCTTTTATGTTTTACTTCAGTGTTGCATAATGTTTGATTAAAAACTTACGGTTGACCAAAGAGCTAATTATAAATGCGGTACCGCAAGGTGTAGAAATTGCCTTGCTGGAAGATAAAAGACTGGTAGAGTTGCACAGTGAAAAATCTGATGCCAGCTTTGCTGTAGGAGACTTGTATCTTGGAAAAGTTAAAAAACTCATTCCCGGACTGAACGCAGCCTTTATTGACGTTGGTTTTGAAAAAGATGCATTTTTACATTACACTGACCTGAGTCCTTACATAAGATCAATTTTAAAATTTACGAATCAATCCATAAGTGATAATTCTGCTGAAGGTCTTGATTTTGCAAAATTCAAGGTTGAACCTGAAATTATAAAAACCGGAAAGATCACTGAAGTACTTAGTGGCAAGCCCAATGTACTAGTTCAGATATTAAAAGAACCGATTGCTGCAAAAGGCCCACGCTTAAGTTGTGAACTTTCGTTACCCGGCAGATTTGTTGTTGTAACTCCATTCAATGATATAATTGCGATATCCCGTAAAATTCATTCTTCAGAAGAAAGGAAAAGGTTACATAAAATTATTGAAGCAATTAAGCCAAAGAATCTGGGTGTAATTGTTCGTACAGCTGCAGAAGGAAAGCATACGGCAGAACTTCATGAAGATCTGTTAAGGCTGGTTGCCACCTGGAAAACAATCCAGTCGAATCTTAAAGATGCTGTACCACCTGCAAAGATCTTAAGCGAACAGGGCAAAACCACCAGCATGTTGCGTGATCTTCTATCTGAAGATTTTAATAAGATCGTTGTAAATGATAAAAATATTTTTGCAGATACTAAGAGTTATATCCAGCGAATAGCACCTGACAAAGCAGAAATTGTATCATATTATAATAACGGCCTGCCGATCTTTGATAATTTTGGAATTACCAAACAGGTTAAAGCTGCTTTTGGAAAAACTGTAAACCTTCCAAGTGGTGCCTACCTTATCATTGAACATACCGAAGCCTTACATGTAATTGATGTTAACAGTGGTTATAAAAGCGTAAGCAATAACCAGGAACAAAATGCACTGGAAACAAACCTGGAAGCAGCAGAAGAAATTGCACGCCAATTGAGGTTAAGAGATCTGGGTGGTATCATCATAGTAGACTTCATTGATATGAAATTAATGGAGAATAAGAAAAAACTGGCTGATGCAATGGACCAGTTCATGCGTACCGACAGGGCTAAACACGCCGTTCTGCCAATTACCAAGTTTGGATTGATGCAGATCACCCGGCAGCGTATGAAGCCGGAAATGAATATCAACACCAGTGAAGTTTGCCCAAGTTGCAGCGGTACAGGTAAAATTTCCTCTACATTGATATTGGAAGATGAAATAGCTAAGAACCTGAGTTACCTTATTATGCAGAAGCATAAAGGCCTTACTATAGAAGTACACCCGATCGTTTACACCTACCTTACTTCCGGTTTCCCAAGCCGCAGAAGAAAATGGAGCTGGAAGTATAAACAAAAAATAAAAGTAAAATCAAACTCAACTTTTCATTTAACTGAATTCAGGTTTTTTGATGATACGGATGATGAGATAAAACTTTAATTTATTTTCTTCGCTTTAGTAAGCCATGCTGCTGATACAATTCATTTAAGGATTTGAAATTAATTTTATCCTGGCATTGGTTATATTTGAGTAAGCCAGTTCTAAACATTCATTTTTTACGCTCGTTTTAAAAGTGATGAAAATATTTATTAAAAAAGTCATCAAATTCACGCTCGCTGGGTTATTGCCATTTTTAATAATTACACCGGGGTACTTTTATTATGACCCCTTTAAAGTATTAAGACCTCACAACGATTATTCATTCCCCCATGTCATTACAAACAGGGATTATGTTTCAACAGAAATGTTTTTGAAGCACTTCCCAAAAGAACAATATAATTCTTTCATTTTTGGCAGTTCGAGAACAGGAGCATTTAAATTTTCATCCTGGCGCAGATACTTACCTGCAGATGCGAAGCCATTTATGTTTGATGCAGCCGGAGAATCTATCTATGGGATCTATAGAAAAGTTAAGTTCCTCGATTCCCTGAACATTAAAATGAAAAATGTATTTATTTTATTGTGCAGGGATTTTTCATTCAGCAATGAGGCCAACCACAAAGGGCATTTATTCATTAAAGATCCAAGGATCTCAGGCGAAAGTAATTTAGACTTCCAATTAGAATTCTATAAAGTTTATTTAAACCCTTTTTTTTTATTTTGCTTCTATTCTTACAAGATATCGGGACAGTTCAAACCTTATATGAATGGTTATATTAATGATAAAAAAATAGCCATTGATACCATTACAAATGAAATTAATATTATTGACAGGGAAGAAGAAATTTCGCAAAACCCTGGTCAATATTATTTAAAAAGAAAAGATTTATTTTATGAAAGAACAGGGGAAAAAACAGATAGCATAAATAGAATTAACAATAAAAATATTTATATGTTAACTGAAATAAAAAGGATATTGGAAAAAAACAGCACTCATTACAAAGTTGCTCTTAGTCCCTTGTATGAACAGATAAAATTCAGCCATTCAGATATGTATGAACTGAAAAAAGTATTTGGAAATAATCTTTATGATTTTTCAGGAAAGAATTCTTTATCTGAACTTAAGACCAATTTTTATGAACAAAGCCATTTTAGGCCAAATGTTGCTGATAGTATTTTTAAAATAATATACAAATGAGCAAAGAAAAATACGCTATGTTTTCAATTATTTAATTACTGAAATGACTCAATTATATATCGGTGGAAACAAGACCAAAACTAAATATTTTTTTATCCTTGTTCAATAAAAAGATAGAATTCATTTCATATATATTACTTACGCTGTTATGGATCCTTACCCTAATAACTTATTACGATCTGCCAGATACCATTCCCATTCATTACAATGCTTCCGGCGTTCCGGATAATTTTGGAAGCAAGTCAACGATATTTATGTTAACCCTTATTGGAACAATTCTTTTTTGGTTATTAACAACGCTAAATAAGTTTCCGCATATATTCTATCGAAAAACAGTTATACCGGTCGAAAATGCAGAAAAACAATACAGTTCAGCTACCAGTATCATTCTTTTATTAAAACTTGCCATTGTAATTATTTTTATCCTGATCGTTATGTTCACTTATTTAACTGCCACAGGAAAGACAAAAGGATTGGGTGTATGGTTTTTACCATTTGTTTTTTGCTTAACACTGACACCAACAGTGTATTACATTCTTAAGGCATTAAAGGCAAAATAATGAAGGAAATCATATTGGGGAAAAATATCCTATAAAATAAAAGGAGTTGAAATAAATCAACTCCTTTCTATAAAATCATTTGTATTTTGTTACAGTTTTTTAATGCTGATGATTGTGTTGCATTGCTGCCAATTCTTCTGCAGTTACCTTCTTTTCTTTTGGCTTTGACTGAGACTCTGCCCAGGAAAATAATTTTTCGGTTATTAGCCTGCGGTAAGTAGCATCAACCTGTTTCTCATCTTTCATCATTCGGTCGATATAACTATCCAACCAGCTCATATCCTCACCCATATTCATTTGGCCAAAATAACGCATCACTTCAATCTTCATATGTTCTTTCAACTCTTCATTGCTTACGTCAAGTTTATTTTCAGTAACCAGACGATCACTGATCAGTGTCCATTTAAGCTGGTTGCTGAATGCAGGAAATTCTGTTTCTGCCTGCTCTGCGGTTTTTTGTTGTTCACCTCCGGTTTGCAACCAGCGTTTTAAAAAAGTTTCTGGAAATTCCATTTTTGTTTCATCCAAAAGAAAATGATACAACTGGTCATGTAACTGGTTACGGCTTTGTGCGTCCCAGTATTTGGTAATTTCTTCATTTAATGAATCACGCAATGCAGCCTCTGTAGTAATATTCTTCCCGGGATAAACTTCATTGAAAAAATCTTCGTTCATTTCCCTTTTTTCTACCAGGCCGATCTTCACGATATCCAGTTTAAAATATTTTTCTGCAGCTTCTTTATCATCCTTTTCAAAACCGAGGTCTTGCAACATCATCTCCAGCTTATCTCCATCAAATGATTTTTTCAATTGAAAAATAAAATGATCTCCGGCCTTTTTACCTTGAAGTTGCTTTTGCAAAACAGGAGTAAAATATTTCAATAAAACAGAATTTTCTTTTGATATACCGCCATCAACTGTGTTGCCATCCTTATCTGATTCAGTAAACAAAACATTTAAAACATTCTCTTCATTATCAATAATTTCCGGTTCAGTCATTTTGCCTGCTTTTATTTGCATGCGGTTAATTTCTTCATTAACCATCTCTTCTGTAACAGCCACCTTATGCATTGTAAGCTTTGCCTTATCAAAAGCTGGAATTTCAAAAACGGGTTTAAGTCCGATTTCAAACCCGAAATCAAAATCAGTGGGATTATTCATATCCATTTTACGCAGGTCACTCTCAAGCGGAAGTGGTTGGGCAAAAATCTCAGGTTTTTCTTCATTCAAATAAGTGTATAATTGTTTTTCAACAGCACGTAATATCTCATCAGAAAAAATGGAAGCACCATACATTTTTTTTATCATTCCGGCAGGTACCATTCCCTTTCTGAAACCCGGAATATTTGCTGTTTTAGAATACTCTTTCAGTTTTTTATCAAAAGAAGGGAGATAATCTTCTTTCCTGATCTTTACGATCAGCTTATCATTCAATAAACCGATATTTTCTCTTTCTACTGTAGCCATTGTAATTATAATTATAAAGTGTAAATACTGAACAAGGAACAAGGAATTTAGAACAGTGAAGTTCGTTATTCGTCATTCCTTGTTCCTTGTTCGATATTCTTTTGTGCGGATAATAGGGGTCGAACCTACATGGATTACTCCGCCAGATCCTAAGTCTGGTGCGTCTGCCAATTTCGCCATATCCGCTAACGGGTGGCAAAATTAAGGGATTTAATCTTAAAAACTCCTTCAAAAAGAGATTATTTAACCAGTTCCCTGTTCTTATTTCATTGTTCAAAAGTAATTTGCCGGCAAGAATGAAATCACATCATCTCAGGCCGCCAAACTTTGAACTAAGAACTATGAACTTTTCACACTGAACTTTAAACCGATTGAGGCTGAACATAGCGTTTTTTAAACTAAATTCGTAATACTACATGGAACCAACAAAAACGATAACAACTTACAATCTTTCAGAAGAAGAAGAAAAGAAGGAGATCCTAAGGGAGTATCGTGCCTTATTAAGGGTTTTGAAACAAAGGTTAAAACCGGGAGATAAGATGTTAATGCGCAGTGCATTTGAAATAGCTGCTGAAGCACACAAGACCATGCGCCGAAAAAGCGGTGAGCCTTATATTTTACATCCGTTGGCTGTAGCAAAAATCTGTGCCGAAGAGATCGGCCTTGGTGTTCGCAGTACGATATGTGCCTTACTTCATGATACGGTAGAAGATACGGATATAACACTTGAAGACGTTCAGCGGGAATTCGGCAGTGAAATAGCAAAGATCGTTGACGGACTTACTAAAATATCTACGGTTTTAGATGCAAACAGCAGCCAGCAGGCAGAGAATTTTAAAAAGATATTATTAACGCTTACAGATGATCCAAGGGTCATTCTGATAAAACTTGCCGACCGACTGCATAATATGCGTACGATGGATAGCATGAAAAGAGAAAAGCAGTTAAAAATCTCATCCGAAACTGTTTATGTATATGCTCCGCTTGCACACAGAATGGGTCTTTATAATATTAAAACCGAAATGGAAGACCTTGCCATGAAGTACATGGAGCCGGATACTTACCGCTACATAGCTCAAAAACTTCAGGAAACAAAAAGAGAACGCACCAGGTATATCAATGACTTTATCAGGCCATTAAAAGAAAAACTCGAAAAAACCGGACTTGATTTTGAGATACATGGCCGTCCAAAAAGTATACATTCTATCTGGACAAAAATAAAAAAGAAAGGAGTGGCATTTGAAGAAGTGTACGATCTTTTTGCCATACGGATCATTGTAAATGCACTTCCTGAAAAAGAAAAAGAAGATTGCTGGAAAGTTTACAGCATCATTACAGATGAATACAATCCTTCGCCTGAACGATTGAGGGACTGGCTCAGTAATCCAAAAAGCAATGGGTATGAAGCATTACACACTACCGTTATGGGGCCTCAGGGGAAATGGGTTGAAGTTCAGATACGAACCAATCGTATGAATGAAATTGCTGAAAAAGGTTTGGCCGCACATTGGAAATACAAAGAAGGAAAAGAAGATGAAAGCCGCTTTGATAAATGGTTTCACCAGATAAGAGAAGCATTGAACAACCAGGATTCAAACTCACTCGATTTTTTACATGATTTTAAAACCTCTTTTTTAGCAGAGGAAATATATGTATATACGCCTAAAGGTGATGTGAAAATGTTACCGATCGGCGCCTCGGCACTTGACTTTGCTTTCAGTGTACATACAGCTGTAGGAAGCAGATGTATCGGAGCTAAAGTAAATCATAAATTGGTTCCGATCAGTTATAAACTAAAAAACGGCGACCAGATCGAGATCATTACCAGTGCCAAACAAAAGCCTAACACCGAATGGCTGAAGTTTGTTGTTACCAGTAAAGCAAAATCAAAGATCAAGGACACATTAAAAGAAGAAAAGCGAACAATAGCCGAAGAAGGCAAATATACTTTACAGCGCAAACTTGAATCTATCAATGCTGTAATGAATCAAAACAATATTGAAGAATTAACCAACTATTATAAATTAAGTAACAGTCTTGACCTTCTATATGACATAGCAGTAAAGAAGATCGATCTTAAAGAACTTAAAGAATTTACAGTACACGGTGATAAAATTATACCTCCAAAACCTGTTAAAATTATTGAAGAAAAATCTGAACCTCATGAAACATCTTCAAAACATTTAAACAAAAAAGAAAAAGACGCAGAACTCATTATTTTTGGCGAAAGCAGCGACCGGATCATGTACACGCTGGCAAATTGTTGTAAACCAATTCCCGGTGATGATGTTTTTGGATTTATTAGTACCGGTGAAGGGTTAAAGATACACAGGACCAATTGTCCCAATGCCGCAAGGTTACTGGCAAATTACGGGCATCGTGTTGTAAAGACCAAATGGGCAAAAAACAAAGAGATCTCTTTTCTTACCGGGTTAAAAATTATTGGCCTGGATGATGTTGGTGTTATTCATAAGATCACCAACCTGATCAGTGGGGAATTAAAAGTGAATATTTCGGCAATGACCATTGAAGCAAAGGATGGAATTTTTGAAGGAAATGTAAAGGTATTTGTCCATGATAAAGATGAGTTGGAAAATCTGGTAAATGAGTTATTATCATTGCCCGGTATTGAAACAGTAGACAGGTATGATATAGATTAAAGAATTATTGCAGGATCAAATTAAATTACGTTCAATCTAAACAAATATATATGCAAGAGTTAATAGATCAATTAAAAGAGAAAGCCGGACTTACAGATGAGCAGGCAATTAAATCAATTGAAGCGATCAAGGATTTTGTTAAAGAAAAATTTCCAATGATGGCTGGTGCTGTTGATAAACTTTTTGAAGGATAGAAAAAATGTAAGCTGTATGATTTGTGATGTATGATATGGTTTTCAAAATCATACATCACAAATCATATATCTTAAATTAACCAAGTATTTCTCTGGCAATAACGATTTTCTGTATTTCGCTTGTTCCTTCTCCTATTGTACATAATTTGCTGTCCCTGTAAAATTTTTCAACCGGGAAATCTTTTGTATATCCATAACCGCCAAATATCTGAACTGCATCCGTGCTGATCTCTACCGAGATCTCACTGGCATAATATTTAGCTATGGCCGCTTCTTTTGTCATTGGAAGGCCTTTATTTTTGAGGTCACAAGCCTGGTTAATAAGTAATTCTGCTGCAGCAATTTTTGTTGCCATATCTGCCAGTTTAAATGATATACCCTGAAAATTAGCAATCGGCTGATCAAACTGGTGCCTTTCTTTTGCATATTGTAAAGAAGCTTCAAATGCTCCTTTGGCAATACCAAGGCCCAATGCAGCAATGGATATCCTTCCGCCATCCAATACTTTCATAGCTTGTTTAAACCCGGAACCAACTTCCCCCAACCTGTTTTCATCCGGTATGATACAATTATCAAATATCATTTCAGCAGTTTCGCTGGCACGCATCCCTAATTTATTTTCTTTTTTACCTGCGCTAAATCCCTTTGTTTTCATATCAACTATAAAAGCGGTAGAATTATTCTTTGCACGGGGTTCGCCTGTGCGGCACATCAGTACAGCTACGTCACCGGATTTACCATGTGTAATCCAGTTCTTGGTTCCGTTGATGACCCAATTATTGCCATCTTTAACAGCCGTGGTTTTCATATTTCCTGCATCACTTCCTGTATTTGCTTCGGTAAGACCCCAGGCTCCAATAAATTCAGCCGTAGCTAATTTTGGCAGGTACTTCTGTTTTTGGGCTTCATTACCAAATGCCATGATATGGCCGGTACAAAGAGAATTATGAGCTGCAAGTGAGAGTCCTACTGAACCGCAAACTTTGGCAATTTCCTGGATGACGGCACTGTATTCAAAATAGCCAAAACCGGAGCCACCATAAGCTTCCGGTACCATAACCCCCATCATACCAAGTTTTCCAAGTTTTTTAAAAATATGCACCGGGAATTCCTGGGATTCATCCCATTCCATCAGGTGAGGTTTTATATGTTGAATTGCAAAGTCTTTGGCAGATTGAGCCACCTGCTGTGTAAGTTCATTTTGAGAAAAATCCATAAAATAACAATCGTTGAGGACGCAATTTAGGGAAAAAAGGGTAACAGCCGTATGTTAGTGGAATTATTACTAGATAATACCCGTCATTGTGAGTAACGAAGTAATCTACATGGTAAGTACAACGATTTTTTCGCTCCTCTTGCAGTCTAGCCCCCCACTAGGAAAAATCAATTTTTAAGCTAAATAAAGCTATATTACAATATTATTAGTTCTTTGATAATCAGTCTCACTATAGCTTTCCAAGTTGTGACTATTATCCCGGCGGGATGAACATGCCAGAAAGAAGTTTTCAAGCTGGCAGTGGTTCATACCGTTATGGCATGAACGGCCAAGAAAAAAGTAATGAATTAAACGATAATCTTTATACTGCAAAGTTTTGGGAGTACGACAGTCGAATTGTCAGAAGGTGGAATGTTGATCCGGATGTTAAACCTAATGAAAGTCCATATTTATGTTTTGGAGGAAATCCAATTTATCACAATGATCCTGATGGGGATGATTATGGAATTGCAACTAAGAAAGATAAAAACGGTAAAATAACCAATATAAAAGTTTCTGCAAAGATATATATACAAGGGGACGGAGCTAGCGCAAAACGGGCTGCGGCATTAACAAAAGCAGCGCAACAAACTTACAAGACAAAAACAGTAGATGGCGTTGAAGTTAGTTTTGATGTTCAATAAGTTTATGACCCCAATAAAAAAGCAAGTGATCTTAAATCTCAATTAGGGGAGAATTTACTGTCTTTTACAAAGAAGCCAGAGAATGACAATGTTACCCCAAGAGATGTTTCACATATAAATCCTGGTTACTACATACCCTTCGGCAGATACAATGTTGAGCCATCTGGAAATACAGGAGAAATACATAATTCCGGAAAAGTTAACTATACAATTTTACATGAGAGTTTGCATCTCTTAGGATTATCAGACAGATACTCTGAAACCACAGGAAAACCGTATACAAATTATAAAAATGATATAATGGGAGTTTACGGTGAAACAGCACTTTCAACATCACACTATAGGAATATAATAGAGTTTACACAAAGGCAGCATGAATTGTTATTACCTAAGTATCCGAATTTGAAATACATGTATAGTAACCTCACTTTAGATAAGAAGTATGAGGATGGTAAAACAAAAATCAAAAGATAATCTATGAAAAAAATATTCATCCCAATATTTTATCTGTACACCATCAGCATTTTCTCATGTGGTCAGAATAATAGTAAAAATCCTTTACAGGAGATAAATAGAAATCATATTACTGATGTGAGAGGCTATACAGGCAACGCATTTATTTTTAGTGACCCGGAAATTTATCGATCCAGATGTTTTATTATTCCTGTAGAAGAGCAAGATAGTACAATGTTCAAAAAACTTAATGTTGAAGAGGGGATAAAAGGAAGAATATGCATCCAAATGTTTTTCGGGCATTCAGATTTATTGCAGCTTGTTAACGATAAGGGTAAAGAGATTATTGCCTATAGAGCCTGCAATTTACCGAAAGACTCTATGTTTTTTTCAAGAGTTTTTATTAGTTACAAGAATTGTACAGAAAAAAAAAGAAATGAAATAAGTTCAAACGTTGACAGTTGTAATAGTAAATTAGTAGAACGTACTGATAGTACACAATTTTTTTTCAGAATTTATCAATAAGGTTTTATTGTTGCAATTGTTTTTGCAAATCATTTTTAAAAATAAAAGCATCAAGAAACTCTTTAATGAGTTTCTTCTTTTGTGTGGGCAGTTGTTCCACCCTCGGTCTCTATGGAAACTCCACAATTAAATGTACAAATTATTCGAACATAAATAAAAACTATGATTGTTGAAAAATTCAAATTTTATTTGTTTACCTGAGGATTCCGCGCGACTATTGGGGATATCTACTTTGTAGCTGCTGTTATGTGGTCTCCTGCCCAGCAACGAAACAATCAACATAGGACAATAAAAAGTATCCAAAATTTATTAGTATATTTAATCAATAACTGTTCTTTGAAAAAGCATATAGTTTTATCCCGGCGGGATGCAAATGCCAGGGCGTAAATACATGGCAACCAGTTCTTCGAAATATAGATACTCAATCAATGGACAGGAAAAGGAAAGTGAGCTGAATGAAAACATTACAACCGCTCTTTATTGGGAATATGATAGTAGGATTGTAAGGAGATGGAATGTTGATCCTGTTTATAAAGAATATGAAAGCCCATATTTAGCTTTTGCTGGAAATCCTATTTGGTTAAAGGATTTAGATGGTGCGGATACAACTAAGGGAAAAATAACTACTCCATCTTTTAAGGAATTTGCGAGTAAATTGAAAGCAGAGGACGAAGCAATTTGGGATGCGTCTGTGAAAAAGGCCGCAATTTTCAATAAGGCTCAAAGCCAAAAACCTTTATTTAATACATCAGCTGCAATAACTTTTGGTGCAGACCTTACTTTGAAAGGAAAAGTATTAGGGGTTGGTGCTGGTCTTGAAATTTCTCAAGAATCTAGAGATTTAATAGGTGTAAGAGATAATGAAGGAGTGTTTGGTGGAATAAATACTTTGGGTGAGAGAAATCGGCGAACTGGGATAGGGTTAAACATTGCCGGATTTGGTGGTGAAATAATGGTGGAGAGAGATGCAAATAAAACTACATTGGATTCAAAAAGTCTAGATTATAACAAGGGCGATATTAAAGTAACAAGTAAGGTAACTGCTCCTTTGAATAGTTGGCAACAAACAAGAACATATAGTGCCGGAGGAAAAAAAGCTGCATCAACAACAAGTTCTCATTCGACTCCACTTATCAATATTAAGGCAGCTGCTTTTATTGGCTTTGAAATTAATATTGAAATGAATACTAGAAGTAATATTATATTAGTGAGACCAGTCAATTCGGACGAAACGCATTTACCCAAACCGTATATAAAAAAATAAGAAATGCTTAAGACTTATCAAACGTTCGCAACAATACAGGCTTTACTTATTCTCACTAAGATAATTATTCAATTTTTAGTAGTAAAGGGAAACGATACTAAAATTACTTTTTATGATATTTTATTTGGGAAGTATTTTGGGTTTAATATTATGTTTCCCGTTCGTACTGATAATATTAAATTAAAGTTAGCTTGTAGAATTGCGAATATATTGTTGGTTGTTTTCTACTTAAATTTTATAGTTTTTTATTTTATAGCAAAAAAATAGAAGCATAGACAACATTAAACCATCAGTGTTTAACTGATGGTTTACATTTTTATTTTATTTTTTTAGATACTTTAAAAAGTAAACAGAATCCAATATTAATAATAAAACTCCTCCGTATATCATAAAGTATAATGCGTTTTCAGAATTAAACATCAAATTACTGACGTTTGTAAAATTAGGACTACTTAAAGGGGTAACATCGTTAAGTTTCTTAAACAATTGATATAAGACAAAGCTAAACAATCCCGATAAAAGCACTATTGCATGTAGAGCTAAAATTATTTTCCCTCTGTTTATCTCCCACATTCTGAAAATAAAAAATAATGATATTAGCCAAACTGGTATAAGCCAATAGATTCTGATAGCTTTTAGTTTCTCAGAATATGTCAATGAAAAAAGCAAAAGCGATGACACTAATATAAATATAAGGGCTTGATATTTCATTTGCTATTTTTTGATTTCTAAATCCTTTGTTTCTGTAGTAGTTGGCTCTGCACCTACATTAGGGTAACCGATTGATGTTTCGCTATTATTAACAGGGGTAATATCATTTATTTTATACTTATCAATGCGCTGATAAGCACTTTCAATATCACCTCCCATATAATCGTAAACATTTTTTAAAACCTGTTGCCATACTTGTTGTTGAGCTAGCCTTGCAAAACCATTTGCAACTGTAGTACCAATAGAGGCGGTGGCGGTGGCTGCACCTAATGTAGGAATTATTTTATTTTTTTAAAGGATAATGTTTTCAAATTTGGAGTATAAAAATCGACTTGAGGGTTAAGTATATTAATACTTGTTCCATCAATTCTTCCTTCACAAATATGACCGTCGCTAAAAGTAAAATGAATTAAGGTAAACTCTTGAATGTCATTTACTTTCCATTCACCACTATATTTTATATTGGGAAATTCAGCTAAAAATGTTTTATCATATTTTAATGTAAGCCTGGGTAAGACTACACTTGTAGAACTATCAAGTAATTTATAATCTTCTATTTCGTAATAGCCTATGGCACTTTTTTCATACCTATTAATGCATCCATAAAATAGACAACATATTAGTAGTAGAATAATAAGTTTAAACGCTATTCGTTTTATTTGCAACAAATTATTTTTTCTTTTCTTTTGCATTACCTGCAGGTTTGTACTGTTTAATTATTTTTGCTGCCTCATTTTGTGTGAGGGTAAAACTAAAATATTGGCTTTGGTTTGAATATTCAACTTGCGAAGAATTAGTGCTATTACGTTTAGTAGATTCCAATGGTTTATAAAGGGCACCTATAAAGGGTAAATCTTTATTAATATCTCCAGATTTTAAACTTGTAACATTAAAGATTTCTACTAAAACAGTATTATCTTTTTGTGTTGTAATGTTTAGTGCTGCTGATCCAATAAAATGCTCAAGACTGGTAAATCCAGAATTCACGTCAACATTGATTTCCCCTCGTTTATCCATAGTCCAGGTGAAATCAGATTTAGAGCGGTTTGCATTCCAAGCTGCCAAAGTTTCCCCAACCATTATTGAACTTGAAAGTCCTTTTGAGAATTTGCCGTTGTGCGGGAATACGATATTTTCAGGTCCATTTCCCCAAATAAAATCGCCAAGTAAGGTATTTACTAAATCTTTCTGTGATGAAAAATCTTTTTCATTAGAAAGTAAAAATTGAGTATTTGTATTTACTCCATTATTTTGCTTGCCATTTGAAAGAAACTTGGTGTTTTCTACTGGCACATAATTTCCTTTAGTTTCAGTTTCTGAATGTGCAAAATATGCTTTGTCGCCCCCAGTGCCCCCATAGGCTCCATGTATAGCCCAAAGTCTAAATTTAGCATCCCCACCCATTTTTTTAACTTCCGGATTCGTAGAATTTGCAGCTTTGGGTTCTCCTCCATCTAGATCAATGAATTTAATTGGGCTGTTTCCTGCAAAATGATATGGGGAATAAAAAGGGTATGAATGTATTAAAGGATCAACACTTAAGAATTTGCCTAATTTTGGGTCATAAATTCTTAACCCGTAATCCTGCTGGTTGCCCTCTCCTTTTATTTCATTATCATTCTCCTTTCCATTAAACCCGTACCTGTACTTGTTTCCAGCATCATATTTCCTTCCTGGCATTAGCATCCCGCCGGGATAAAACTATATGCTTTTTCAAAGAACAGTTATTGGTTAAATATACTACGAAATTTTGAATGAATTTCTTTGTCCTATGTTGGTTGTTTCGCTGCTAAGCAGGTGACCACACAACGGCGGCTACAAAGAAGGAATCCCCAATAGCCGCGGAATCCTCAGATAAACAAATAAGATTTGAACTTTACAACAATGATTGCTTTTATTTATGTTCGAATAATTCTTACATTTAATTGTGGAGTTTCCATAGAGACGGAGCCAGCAGGATGAGAAGGCTAAAAATAATTTAAAGGATGCTGATCTGCTCAACCTCTTTACTAAAGTGCAGTTGCTGGATAAGCAGGATTTAACTGCCGTTAAATCTATGCTCAAAGCTTATATATTTCAGAAAGATACACAAGCAAGGCTGGCGCAATAAAAAAACTGTTAATTATGAGCTTTAGTATTTTTAATTTTGTAAGACATTTTGACTTTCCTTAACTCGTTTCGCCTAATCAATAATAAATCATAAAATGATCTTGTGATATTTGGCATAATATCTAAAATCTCATAGCCCAAAGAACATTTACTTTTGAACAAAGGGTTGTTTAAAGCTATTAAGGAATCTAATGCTTTTAAATTGTTGACCTTTCTTAAAATAAGAGAACGGAGGCTTATTGGCCTATGTAAATTTGGCCAATAGTAAGGGTTGTAATCAAAACAACTATCTTCTAAAAATGTAGGCATCAAATTATACTTCAAGAAATTATTTATAGAATCTGAGTGATTTTTTACTAAGACATTAAGCTTTTGCTGTTTCAAACTCTGACCAAAGGAACAAAGTGAAATACATAAAAAAATCGATACTATTAAAAAAATACGCATAGCTTAAATTTAAGTTCCTTTTAATGGTTTACCCTTATACTTAATGTTTGATTCTTTTGTTCCCTCAATTTGGCCATATTTGGCCGGTGTACCTCCACGGCTTTTTTCCCCTCTACTATTAGCATCTTTTTCTAAGTCGCCTTGTTTCTTTAACGCATTGGGTATAGCATCAATCATTTTATTTAAAACATCTGTTTGCAGGTTTGGTAAAATAGATTTATTAAAAAGTTCTTGACTAGTTTTTATATAGTTATTTTCCTCTTCTTTTGTAAATGTTTTACCGATATGCCCTTTATCAAATTGAGCTTTTGCGTTTTTCATGTAATCATTATATACTTGCGTAATAACTTTATCTCCTGTACCGCTATATTTTTTTTCAGTTCCAGATATAGACGATGTAAGGTTAATAGCGACTTTTGCAGCTAAATAATATTGCTCTGCATGTCCTTTTTCATGTCCGCTAACTTCGCTAAATATTCCTGGATTTTCAGTCTCAATGGTACCTTTAGTTCCATCACCAATGTCATACTTTTGTTTAAAAACGGTAGAATATTTTATTAGTATCTTGATTTCAATATCAAATGAATTTGTTTTCTTGTTAAACTTAACGTCTGCCCAGTTTTTATCTTCATAATTTGTTTCACCTAACCCATGATATGATTTTGGTATTCCCAAAGAATAAGACTCTCGTATTTTTTTAATTATATCATTCCCATCAACATCAACAAATATAATTGGGCTATTAATTGCAAAAACATAGGGAGAGTATTCAGGATATTTGGAAAAACAATTATCAACACTTAACCACCTTACCAGCCTTGCGTCATAAATTCTTGCACCAAAATCATAGTCACCTGCTGTTACATCCTTGTCTTTCTCTTTTCCGTTGAAACCGAACCGGTAGCCATTTGTAGAACTATACTGTCTTCCGGGCATATCCATACCGCCGGGATAATAGTCACAACTTGGAAAGCTATAGTGAGACTGATTATCAAAGAACTAATTATATTGTAATATAGCTTTATTTAGCTTAAAAAATGATTTTTCAAAGTGGAGTATTTTAGTGAGGCGGTTGCCGTGCCGTGGATGGGCTTGTTTTAATCGTAATGTTTAAAACCTATTTTATTTCGGGGAGTTGTTTTGCTTTCTTTTTCTAATAATTCTTTCAGCACCATAAAAATATTCTCAATGTCTTTGCTGTTGCCTTTTACTTCCTTCTCCAGTTTGGCAAGCTGTAATAATATTTCTTTGTGGGTAAGTGCATATTCCCGCAGCTTTGTAAATACCCGTATTATTCTGATGTTCACTTCTATGGCAACATCACTGTTTAAAATACTTGATAACATGGCCACTCCTTGTTCTGTAAAAGCATTTGGCAACTTTCTTCTCCCTCCCCAACTTGATGTCGCATTTTGCGACTTCAAGTTTTCAAACTCATTTTGAGTAAGTGCAAACATAAAATCCCTTGGAAACCTCTTAATATTTCTTTTTACCTGCTCATTTAAACGCCTTGTTTCGACTTTGTACATTTCAGCCAGGTCTTCATCAATCATCACTTTTTGATTCCGTATAACGTAAATTCTATTCAGTATTTTTTGCTCTGCTACCAATGCCAATAATTCTTTCTTTGCCATTCATTTTGATTTGAAATTATAAATAAAACAAAAAAATCGGAGGTCGCAATTTGTAACCACCAATTTCAACCATTGGGATGATATTTTTCTACATCCGCTATCATTTGGTATAAGATTACTTCCCTTCATTAAACCCAAATTACGCAATAGAGTATTTTTTTATTTTAGAATTCGCTGAAAGTAAATACGGTAAAAGGTTTTATTTCAGATTGGCTTTTAAAAACTCTAATATTATGTATTACAAAAAAATGAAACCTTATTAACCTGAGTCCCAGATAAGGTATTTTATAAATTGTTAGTTGCTAATTGATTATTACTCTCAACTTATTTTCTTGACAAAAAAAGTTGCAAAAAAGTCAAGGCAGGAACCCCGCCCGAACGTACCGTTCGGTACGGGCGGGGAATACAGCCCGTTCCTGCCGTTTAGCTCTAATCAGCTTTTGCACTACTGTAGCTTCATCATTTGTCATTTACTCTTGGATTCAGGGCACTTCAATTAATAGAAATCAATTTTCACTTTGATACTTATTCCGTAATTAGGTTATTAATTAATTCCCATTCTTTTATAAGTGATTTATTTCTATCGCGTAATCTGGGTTGAATACAACTATATACAATCACTTATTACTGTGCAGTCAAATACGGTGAAAGCTTATTATACAACTCTTCCGTTACCGTCATGATCTTTTTTATATCTGATATAGCTGAAAAATTTCCATGTTGATTACGATATTGTACCAGTTGGTTTGCCAGTTTATAGCGGATATAGGGATGCTGTTTTAATTCATCTTCAGAAGCTGTATTGATATGAATGAGTTTGATATTTTTATCATCTGCAATCAAATTCGGCCGGATCTTTTGAAAAACAGAATCAGGAAGCCCGAAAGTTTCTGCAACCTGATCAATACTGTAAAAGCCGCCAAGCTTTTCACGGAAACTGATAATGCGGTTTGATAATTTTGATCCTATCCCCGGTAAACTGATGAATGCACTTGTATCAGCCAGGTTTATATCTATCTTATCAAAAGATTTTTTTTGTTCATACTTATGAAATACAACAGATTTTTTTACAGGTTCGGGTATTGATACTGCAGCTGCAATTTTTACAAACGGCATTAATCGTTGTGCATCATCTTCATGCAAACCCCAGATTTTTTTGATATCCCCGGGTTGCCGGAACTTTCCGCCTTTTGCAATAAAATGCTGAATGGTATTTATTGTTTTGTCTCTCAGTCCAAGCTTTCGCCACTGATCTGTTGAAATGGTATTTGGATCAAAATAAAAAAGATCTCGTTTCATTGCAATATGATGAACGGTCTTTTCTAAAGACTGATTTTCATTTTCAATGTTACTGTCATCAAAATTTTTACGAAAATATTTTTTCGAACTATCCTTTTGTTTGGTTTTTAATTTAGCCAGTTCATTTTGCATATCTCCGGCATGTATGATCTTTTCTTTGATTACAAGCGGGTAAATAAATGGCATTGCAGTAAGCAACAAAATAATAATGAGTAAAAAAACGGTTCCGTTTCTTTCTTTACGGGTGAAATAAAAATATTTGTTTGAATCTCTTTTTTGCATCTACCAAAATAATACAAAGCAGATTCTTTATACGGTAAATGGGTTGTAATATTTATTTAGTCAGAACCAATTGATTGTCATAAGATAGTTCCATGCCAGCTGGTAATTCTTTATTGATTTCGGCATGCAATCCAAGTTGATGGCTGATATGTGTGAAGTAAGCCTGCGGAATTTTTAATTCAATTACCATTTCTACAGCTTCTGTTAAGTTGAAATGGGAAATATGTTTGTTGCGGCGCAATGCATTTAAAACGATAGCATCGCTTCCCTTTATTTTTTCTTTCTCCTGTTCATCAATTTTATTGGCATCAGTTATATAAGTAAAATTTCCGAATCGAAATCCCAGCACAGGCATTTTTAAATGCCATACTTTAATTGGAATTACAGGAATATCGCCTATAAAAAAAAGTTCTTCCCCAATATCCTTTAAAGCAATATCAGGTATACCTGGGTATTTATGTTCTGCAAAAATATAGGAGAACTCTTTTTTCAGTGCATGTTGTGTAAGCTCATTGGCATAAACATCCATGGGCATTTCCTGGAAATAATTAAATGCCCTGATATCATCCAGGCCTGCTATGTGATCTTTGTGTGAATGGGTAAACAAAACAGCATCTAATTTTTTTACACCTGACCTTAACATCTGGTAACGAAAATCGGGTGTAGTATCAACAACTATACTCGTAGTTGCACTTTCAACCAGGATACTGCTTCTAAGACGGTTGTCTTTCGGATCGGAAGATAAACACACTTCACAATTGCATGCGATCATTGGAACACCACTGCTGGTGCCGGTACCAAGGAATGTTATTTTTAAAGGAGGGCAGAGCATGGGAGGAAATGTAAAATATTAAATGAAAAATATTAAATGTAAAAGTATCTAGGCTCTATTGGTTACCACAACCAACTTTTACATTTTACATTCAGTATTTTACATTTTGCAATATTATTATTTATCGTTACTAACCCCAACCAACTCCTCATATAATTTCTGGCTTTCATGTGTAAGAAGATCAATGTTCACTTTAAGTTGAGGCATCAGGTCTATAAGTGTATTAATTCTTCCTTCTGTTTGAAAGAATTTATTTAAGACAACCACTTTTTTATCCTGCAGTATACAATATCCACTTTGAAAAGTGCCTCTTTCATACCGGATAACATATCCGCTTTCCGTGACTATTTTTTCGATCTTGTCTAAATTATGCTGTGTGTATTTCATTGTCAATTCAAAAGTTAAAAGCCTGCCTGACGGCAGACAGGTCAAAACCAAAACTTATTGCAAAAATAAATAGAGACTTTCGTTTTATAACTTTAAGTTATCACCATAAGTTGAAATTTTCTTTAAAAGTGAATACAAACCCACTTTTAACTTTTGCCTTTAAACTTCTTACTTATTTGTCATCCTGATCACCGGCACGATCATCTCTTCCAGGCTTATCCCGCCATGCTGAAAAGTATTGCGGTAATAATTTACAAAATGATTGTAATTATTTGGGTAACAAAGGAACAGGTCGCCTTTGGCAAAAATAAAACTTGAATTTACATTGGGTACCGGCAATCCTGCCTCCCTTGGATCTCTGAATGCAAGTACATCCTTGGCTTCATAATTCAAATTACGCCCATGTTTGTAGCGTAGGTTTGCAGTTGTTTGTTTATCGCCTATGACCTTTACAGGTGTTTTTACCCTTGTAGTTCCATGGTCAGTGGCAACAATCAGATTTAGTTTTTTATCTGCAATTTTTTTAAGTGCCTGGTGCAATGGGCTATGTTCAAACCAGCTTTCTGTAATACTACGGTAACTGGTTTCATCACCTGCCAGTTCTTTTAACACCTCCATTTCTGTTCGTGCATGGCTTAGCATATCAATAAAATTGTATACGATCACATTGAGATCGTTTTGCAAAAAATTATGCATATTATCTACCAGCTTTTGCCCGTCATGATTATTGGTGATTTTTGTATAGGAAATTTTCAGGTCTGTTTTTCCGATTCTTTTCAAATGTGCTCTTAAAAATTCTTCTTCAAATAAATTTTTTCCGCCTTCTTCATCATCATTTTTCCACTGAACCGGAAATTGTTTTTCGATGTCGATCGGTAACATGCCGGCAAAGATGGCATTACGGGCATATTGGGTGGCTGTTGGCAGAATTGAATAAAATGTTTCTTCTTCCTGTATCCGGAAACTTTCTGCAAATATTGGCTGAATGGTTTTCCATTGATCAAAACGCAGATTATCGATGAGTATAAAAAACAACGGTGTGCCTTTTTCAAGGTGAGGGAAAACTTTAAACTTTAAAAGGCTATGGCTCATGATGGGACCATCGATGCTTTTTGGTGATACCCAGGATGCATAATTCCTGGAAATGAATTTAAAAAATTCTGTATTGGCTTCATGTTTTTGTGTTTCAAAAACTTCCTGCATTTCCGGGCTATCACTTTTTTTCATTTCAAGTTCCCAATAAACAAGTTTCCGGTAGATCTCCATCCACTCATTATAATCAGGGTTACTGTTAAGTGCCGTAAATAAACTGCGGAACTCCTGCTGATATGCCGAAGTTGTTTTTTCAGCTACCAGCCTTTTATTATCTATGATCTTTTTCAAACTCAACCAAACCTGGTTTGGATTTACCGGTTTTATTAAATAATCACTGATCTGGCTTCCAATGGCTTCATCCATTAAATTTTCTGCCTCATTTTTTGTAATAAGAACAACAGGTAAATTACTATTGACCTCTTTTATTTGTTGCAGCGTTTGAAGGCCGGTGATCCCTGGCATCGTCTCATCCAGTAATACAACATCTACAATATTGTCTTTTACAAATTCTACCGCATCAAAACCGTTTGTACGGGTTTGAACTTCATAACCTTTATTTTCCAGGAACATTATTTGTGAGGTAAGGCTGTCGATCTCATCATCTACCCATAGAATTTTTGGTATGTTCATATTATTAAGTATGTTTTAAGTAGAAGTCTGTAATAGTTTAAATTTTACAATTCGGAAATAAAAGAGATGACATCTTTTCTTTGATTTAAATGTTTCGCAATTTAAAAAGATGTCATCTCTTTTATTTAAGCCCGAAATTAATTGTTTTGATTAAAGCATCTGCTAAGCTATCTAAACATACTAAACTTTCTAAACTTGTATTTGTAGCTTTGTATCACTTTGTAATTCTTTTAACATATAAAATTAAATACAACCACTTAATGTCATTTCATAAAATAATCAATGATCCTGTTTATGGTTTTATAACTATTGATGATGAATTGATCAATGATATCATAGCTCATCCATATTATCAACGCCTGAGAAGGATCTACCAAATGGCAATGGCTCACCTGGTTTATCCCGGAGCTGTACATACCCGGTTGCATCATTCATTGGGAGCTTATCACCTGATGCGATGTGCTTTACAAGAATTAACCAGCAAGGGAATTAATATAAGTTCGCAAGAGCAACAAGCAGCCAAGATAGCAATCCTGCTTCACGATATTGGTCACGGGCCTTTTTCACATGCACTTGAAAATGTATTGGCTGAAGGTTTACACCACGAGGAGCTATCTTTAATGCTCATAAAAGAACTGAATAATCAATTTAATGGTCAGTTGCAAATGGCCCTGGAAATTTTCACTGATACTTATCCAAAAAAATTTTTACACCAGCTTGTCAGTGGCCAGTTGGATGTTGACCGGATGGATTATCTTTCCAGAGATAGTTTTTTTACCGGAGTAAATGAAGGTACCATTGCATACGATAGGATACTTAAAATGCTGACTGTACACAATGGTGAATTGATGGTAGAAGAAAAAGGGATCTATTCCATTGAAAAATTTTTAGTGGCCCGCAGGTTGATGTATTGGCAGGTATACCTTCATAAGACCGTACTTAGTGCAGAACAAATGCTTGTTCGGATAATCAAAAGGGCAAAAGGGATCAAAGCACAATGCAGGGAACCACTGAATAGTTTTATTAACCAGCCCATCAATACCGTTTCCCTGGAGCAATTTTGCAGTATTGATGATTATGATGTACTGATGGCAATAAAAGAATGGAGTAAAAATGATGATATTGTTCTTTCTACATTGTGCAGGGGAATTCTTGACAGGCATTTGTTAAAAGTTAAGTACTTTAATGACCCGGTTGCTACAGAAATGCTGAATGAAAAAGTTTCCGAAATAAGTAAAAAATTAAATATCAGTGCAAGTGATGCAAATTGGCTTGCTTTTAAAGGGGAAGCTGCCAGCAGTACTTATAATTTTGAAAATGAACATATCCACATATTATTCAAAGATGGAATAATTAAGGATATTACTGAAGTTGACAATGCTTTGATAAATGAAAATCTGAGAGGCACGGTTAAAAAATATTACATTTGTTACCTGAGGTAGCTGTTAGCTATTAGCCATTAGCCATTAGCGTGCAGCTTTCTGTATTTGCTAACAGCTAAAAAGCTAAAAGCTAAAAGCTGTTTTCTATCAGCTAAAAGCTAAAATATATGCAATTCAGCGCAGCACAAATAGCACAGATCATCAGTGGTAAAGTTGAAGGTAATGGCAACATTGCTGTTTCTTCTTTTGGTAAAATCGAAGAAGCGAATTCAGATCAACTGGCATTTTTAGCAAACCCTAAATATGAAGATTTTTTATACAGTACCAATGCGTCGATCGTTATTGTTAATGAGTCACTGGAATTAAAACAACCAATAATAACCACACTGATCAGGGTTCCGGATGCATACAGCGCCTTTGCTACACTACTCGATAAATACCAACAGATAAAAACACAACAACTTGTAGGTATACAGGAGCCTGTTTATATACATGCCACTGCAAAGACCGGAGAAAATGTTTTTATCGGAGCATTTGCTTATCTCGGAGAAAATGTAACAATTGGTAACGGAGCAAAAATATTTCCTAATGTTTACCTTGGAAATAATGTTACAGTTGACGAAAACAGTATCATTCATCCTGGTGTAATTATTTATCATGATTGTTTAATTGGAAAAAATGTTGTCATTCATGCAGGAACAGTTATTGGTAGTGATGGTTTTGGTTATGCCCCGCAAAGTGATGGCAGCCTTAAAAAAGTACCCCAGATCGGTAATGTAGTGATTGAAGATTTTGTTGAAATAGGCGCTAATACTACCATTGACCGGGCAACCATTGGAAGTACTTTGATCAAAGCCGGTGCAAAACTTGATAACCTGCTTCAGATTGCACATAATGTAGAGGTTGGAAACAACACTGTAATTGCTGCACAAACAGGAGTTAGTGGCAGCACAAAAATTGGCAATAACGTTATGATAGGAGGCCAGGCGGGGTTAGCAGGGCATATTCAAATTGCAGATGGAACAAAAATTAATGGCAAAAGTGGTGTTAGTAAATCAATAAAGACAACTAACTCTTCTGTTACAGGTACACCGGCAATTGATTATGCAACATCAATGCGTTCTCAGGCTATTGCCCGTAATTTACCCGCACTTGAAAAACGTTTGGCAGATCTGGAAAAGCAGTTGACAGAGCTGTTAAATAAAAAATAACATATCATATTTTATTTACTTGCCGGTAATTTAGCTTTTTGAGTAATTAATTTTATTGAGTGAAACGTACCATTATTTATCTACTATTATTTGCATCGTTACTTTTACCGGTATCATCTTTTGCCCAGCAGATCGTTATTTCAGGAAAAGTTGTGGATGCTCATACCAGGGAACCCATTGGATTTGCTTCCGTATATATGGCAAAAGCACGAAATGGATCAGCTACAGACAGTTCCGGAAATTTTTCAATAACCATTAACCCTTCTTCGAAAGACAGCCTGGTGGTCAGTTTTGTAGGTTACAGTTCATTTAAATTAGCCGTGGCTTCCATTGAAGCAAAAAAACCAGTTATTATTGAAATGGAAAGGGGCAAAAATAATAATGAAGTTGTAATAAAAACAAAAGTTAACAAGGGGCTCTTCTTATGGAAAAAGATCATGAGCAAAAAGAAATATTATGACAGATACAATCTTAAAAACTTTGGGTATGAAAGTTATAATAAGCTGGAGGTAGACTTAAAAAACTTCAAAGTTGAAAAAGCCAAAAAGAATTTCATACTCAAATCTTATTCTTTTGTTTTTGATAATATGGACAGCACTTCAGAAAAAGATCCCTTTTTACCGGCATACCTGGTTGAAACCCTGAGTGATTATGCTTATCAGAAAAATCCAAAAAAATTTGTTGAAAAGATCAAGGCTACTCATACTAAAGGTTTTAATAATGAGAGTATCAGTAAGCTACTGGGTGTAATGAATCAAAATGTAAATATTTACAGCAATTTCATAAATATAATAGACAAAGAATATATCAGTCCGTTCAATGATAATGCAGATCAATTTTATAAATTTAATGTGCCCGATACGCAAATATTGAACGGGCAAAAGATCTTTCATTTTACATTCAATCCAAAACGACCCGGACAAAATACTTTTCAGGGAGACGCCTGGGTGATCTCCAAAACATACCAGATACAAAAAATATCCATGTATGTAGGTAAAGAAGCCAACATAAATTTTATTGACCGCCTCAGTATTTTCCAGGAATTTCAGGCAGTGAATGATTCGATCTATTTTTTAACCCGGGATAAATTTTTTACAGATTTCAGGACACTTGGCAAAAACTCCCTTACACTGATTGGCAGAAAAACAACGTCGTATAAAGACATTGTTATTAACAGTGATTCAATTACCGATATATTTAAATCTCAGAAAATTGAAGAATTGGTTATTACAAACCCCGGTGTCAATGATCAATCTGATTCTGCGTGGAATAATCTTCGTCATGATACATTATCAACCAATGAAAAAGCTATATACAATACGATCGACAAATTACTTGCAATGCCTAAATTTCAGCGCTTAAAAAGAACGCTTAAATTTTTGGTTACAGGTTATAAAGACATTGGTAATTTAGAAATCGGCCCCTGGTTCAATTGGATAAGCGGCAATCAATGGGAAGGGGCACGTTTTCGTTTTGACCTTGGAACAAATACTGGTTTTCATAAAAATATTTATCTGCATGGATACCTTGCTTACGGTACATTAGATAAAAAATTTAAAGGACTTGCAGAAGCTTACTGGGTAGCAAAAAAAGTTCCGAAACGGTTATTGTTTCATGTTTTTTACAAAAATGATATAGACAATGGGATCAGTCAATATGGAGAAGTTAGCCAGGATAATGTTTTTTCAATAGCTATCCGTAAGCCAAATACTTTCAGGAGGTTTGTTAATGCAAAAGAGATCAATTTTAATGTATTAAATGATTGGGGCAAGGGATTTTCAACTGAAGTTTTTTTTGCAGACCGTCAATATGACCCTTTATTAAACATACCACCTAAAAGTAGTTTCCCGGTTAGCTCAGGTGAATCATTAAACAGTTTTGAAATAGCATTGAAACTTCGATTTGCATACCTTGAAAGCTTTCTTGAAGGAGATTATTTCCGTTATTCATTGGGAACAAAATATCCCGCTGTGGAGTTGATGATAACAAAAGGGATACCTGGTGTCTTCAATAGTGCTTACGATTATTTAAAAATTACTGCCAATGTGAAAGACAGAATAAAGATATCACCTTACGGCACTCTTTCTTATAAAGCATATGCAGGCAAAATATTCGGATCATTACCTTTTGCATTTTTGGAAATTCATCCGGGAAATGATCTTTATTATTACAATAAATCAACTTTTAATCTAATGACCCGGTTTGAATACCTGAGTGATAAATACGCGGGAATAAACTTAGAACATAATATTGGATCAGGCATATTCAGATTTACTCCTATAACCAGAAAATTAAAATGGAGACAATTCTGGAATATTAAAACAGTGTGGGGTTCCATATCCGATGCAAATAAGAAAATAAACAGTGATACAAAATTCAAGTACCTTAATGGTGGTAACTATACTGAGATCGGAACAGGTATCGACAATATATTTAAAATTTTCCGGCTTGATTTTGTGTGGATGTTAAACCCCCCTTCTAATATTCCTAAATATTCCAAATTTGGAATATTTGGTAGTCTTCAATTTCAATTTTAAATTGATATAATTTTCAGGTTTTATTCAAAAAAACATAGTCCCGAAAAATAAAATATCTTTACCAAAATTAGATATACAAGCATGGACAAGAATTTTAATGTCGATAAACAACATACACTTGCTGCACCTATAAATATTTCGGGAACTGGTTTGCATACCGGCATCAATGTAGATATGGTATTAAGGCCTGCCAATCCCGGTTTTGGATACCAGTTTCAAAGGATAGATCTTCCGGGAAATCCAATTATAAAAGCTGATTGCGACCTTGTAACCGAAACATCCAGAGGAACAACGCTTGAAAAGGATGGTGCCAAAATAAGCACCGTAGAACATGTGCTTGCAGCACTGGTGGGTATGGGTGTTGATAATTGCCTGATAGAAATTAACGGCCCCGAAATTCCTATTATAGACGGAAGCAGTGAACCATTTGTTGAAATTATTGAAAAAACCGGTGTTCTTGAACAGGATGCAACAAAAGCATGGTACACCATTGATACTAATATTTCTTTCTATGATGAAAAGAAACGTGTGGAAATGACTGCACTTCCCGCTACAAATTATGAAATAACAACGCTGATAGATTTCAACAGCCCGGTATTGGGTACGCAGCATGCCAGTTTGAAATCAATGAAAGATTTTAAACTGGAAATCGCACCCTGTCGTACATTTTGTTTCCTGCATGAATTGGAAATGCTCATAGATAATAACCTGATCAAGGGAGGTGATATAAACAATGCCATAGTAATAGTTGATAAAGCAGTAACTGCAGAAGAAATGGGGCGCCTTGCAAAAGCTTTTGGCCGTACGAAGGTTGAAGTTAAAAGTGAAGGATATCTGAATAATCTTGAACTGCGTTTTCCGAATGAACCTGCAAGACATAAACTTTTGGATGTTGTCGGCGACCTCGCATTGATCGGATACCCCATTAAAGCGCATATTATTGCAAACAGGCCGGGGCATAGCAGCAATGTTGAATTTGCCAAAAAAATAAAACAATACATCAAAAAAAATAAACACACGAAAGGGATTCCTGTTTACGACCCGAATCAACCTGCTGTTTATTCACAACAGCAGATTGAAAAAACACTGCCGCACCGCTATCCTTTTTTATTGGTAGATAAGATCATTGAGCTAACCGACAATTATATTGTAGGTATTAAAAATGTTACATTCAATGAATATTTTTTCCAGGGACATTTTCCCGGCAACCCCGTTATGCCCGGAGTTTTACAAATAGAAGCACTGGCACAAACCGGAGGTATTTTATGTATCAATGCAATGCCTGAAGGGTCATATGATACCTATTTCTTAAAAGTAGATAACTGTAAATTCAAACAAAAAGTAGTACCGGGAGATACCATGATTCTTAAAATGGAATTGATTGAACCCATTCGACGTGGTATATGTGTAATGAGGGGTAATGTTTATGTTGGAAATAAACTTTGTACTGAAGGAGACTTTACAGCACAATTGGTAAAGAGGAATTAATGCCGGTCTTTACTCAAAATGTTTAAAAAAGATTCATTTGATTATATTTGATTCCTAAACCAAAATAAAGTCTCTAAAGAGATCTTGACCATATGATTCATCCGCATACATATATTCACCCAAATGCTAAACTGGCAACCAATGTAAAAATTGACCCTTTTAGTGTTATCCATCAAAATGTAGAAATTGGAAAAGGTACATGGATAGGAAGTAGTGTAACCATCATGGAAGGAGCACGCATCGGAAACAACTGCCGTATTTTTCCCGGTGCAGTAATTGCAGGTATACCTCAAGATCTGAAATATGAAGGTGAAAATACCACAGTGGAAATTGGTGACAATACAACTATACGTGAGTTTGTAAGTATTAATAGGGGAAGTAAAGACAAATGGACAACCAAGGTTGGCGACAATTGCCTTATCATGGCTTATAGCCATATTGCACATGATTGTGTAGTAGGAAATAACTGCATCATGAGCAACAATACACAAATGGCAGGGCATGTAACATTAGGTGATCATGCGATCCTTGCAGGAATGTGTGCCATTCACCAGTTTGTACAAATTGGCCAACACGCTTTTGTATCAGGAGGCTCATTGGTAAGTAAAGATGTTCCGCCTTATATTAAAGCAGGCCGTACGCCATTAAGTTATGCAGGCGTTAATTCCGTTGGATTAAAACGCAGGGGATTTTCTCTTATTAAGATCAACCAGATACTTGATATTTACCGCATCATTTACAACAAGAACTTAAATACATCACAGGCACTGAATTTTATTGAAGAAGAATTACCCGCTACTGATGAAAGAGATGAGATCGTAACGTTTATTCGCGAAAGCGGCCGTGGCATTATCAAGCGTTACACCAAAGGAAGTATGGAAGATGAGTAATTCCTTGTCTCGATTATATTCCTGATTCAACTTTTACATTTAATATTTTACATTCATTATTCATCTGGTTAAAATGTAAAATATTAAATAATGAATATAGAATGTAAAAGTCAACATGCAAATCAAACTAACCAATACCGGCAAACGATATAACAGGGAATGGATATTCCGTCATGTTGATTATGAATTCAGTAGCGGAAAATCCTATGCCATAACCGGACCCAATGGTTCGGGAAAATCAACATTGTTGCAGGTTATAGCAGGTGCGGTTCAGCATAATGAGGGAAAGATTGAATATAATGATATCAGATCCAATATCCAGCATCCAGCATCCAGTATCCAATATCCAGTATCAAACATCGACGCTTACAAATACATCTCCATTGCCACTCCATACCTGGAATTGATCGAAGAAATGACCGCCATTGAATCACTTGATTTTCATGCTACTTTTAAAACATTAACGAAGTCAATTCCTGAAATGCTGGCAGAAATAAACCTTGAAAATGCTGCAAGTAAACAGATCCGTTATTTCAGCAGTGGCATGAAACAAAGGCTGAAACTGGCCCAGGCATTTTTTAGTAATACACCTGTTTTATTACTGGATGAACCTACCACTAACCTGGATGCTGATGGTATAGCTTTATATCATAAGCTAATAAATAAATATGCAAAAGAAAAATTGGTAATTGTGAGCAGCAATGACAAACAGGAATATAGTTTTTGTGAGGAAGTGATCTTGATAAGTAATTATAAATAAGGACTGCGTCATTGCGAGTTACGAAGCAATCTATCTTCACAATTACAGATTGCTTCGTAACTCGCAATGACGGTATTGTTATCTCCTGCTGGCAATAAGCAAATTCAGATCCGTATATTTCAGGTCAAATCTTTCACTTAAATGAAAATTGGTCAGGCTTCCTTTAAATAAATAGATCCCGCTGCGAATATTTATCTTATACCAAACCACATTATCTATACCGCCATCTTCGGCAGTTTCAAGCAACAATGGCATCAACACATTGCTGATGGCCTGTGAGGCAGTTCTTGCAAAACCACTGGGTATATTGGGCACACAATAATGTATCACATCATATTTTGAGAAGACCGGTTTTTTATGTGTTGTTACCATGCTGGTTTCAAAACAACCACCATGATCGATACTAACATCAACGATCACTGTTCCCGGACGCATATTGCTCACCATTTCTTCTGTTACAACAATAGGTGTACGACCTCCTGCACCACTCAAGGCACCAACTGCAACATCACAGGTTTTTAGTTGTTTAGCAAGGATTTTAGGTTCAATAACTGAGGTCCATAAACGCCCGCCAATATTATTCTGTAAACGTTTAAGTCTGTAAATACTATTGTCAAATATTTTCACACTGGCGCCCATAGCCAATGCTGTTCTTGCTGCATATTCCCCTACAATTCCTGCACCGATTATAATAACTTTTGTAGGTGGTATTCCGCTGATCCCTCCTACCAATACTCCTTTACCGTTATTGGCATTGCTCAGGTATTGGCCGGCAATCAGCATAACAGCACTTCCGGCAATTTCACTCATGCTTCTAACAATGGGATTATGTCCGCTGGCGTCTTTCAGGTTTTCAAAACTCAATGCAGTGATCCTTTTCTCCATCATTTTTTCGAGGATATTCTTCTTCATAACCGCAAGATGTATAGGGGATATGATATATTGACCCGGTTTCAGATATTCACAATCTTCTTCACTAACAGGAGCACTTTTTACAATTACATCACTTTCAAAAATGGTCTTTTTATCAAAGATGATCTTTGCACCGGCATCGCTATAATCCTTATCAGTGTAATTGGCCCCAAGCCCTGCATTGGTTTCTACATTAACGGTATGCCCGTTTGCAATTATTACACTTACTGCATCAGGGGTAAGTGCTATTCTGTTCTCATTAAATGAGTTTTCCTTTGGTATACCAATATGCATTTCTTCACCCTTTGGTTTTACA
The DNA here is from genome assembly GCA_031373525.1 of Ferruginibacter sp. GTDB lineage: Bacteria > Bacteroidota > Bacteroidia > Chitinophagales > Chitinophagaceae > Ferruginibacter. Next base: position 4,783 of record JANMMS010000012.1, on the reverse strand, counting down.
TCAAGGGTTTCTTCCAGGGTTTCGTATTTTAAAGAAGATGATACAAAAGGTATTGATGTTGCCATATAATTTTAAGTAAGTACCTGTACACAGTCAGGTTGGTACAAATTACAAATTTATTTGCAGCTTTCGCTCATTATTACTTATTGATTTTAAATAACAATGAACAGCATCCGGCGGCATAATTTTGTCGGCTTTTTCCGGCCATTCAACCATACATAAATTACCGGAATAAAGGCAATCCTCCACACCGGCAGCTATTGCCTCCGTTTCATCTTTTAACCGATACAGGTCCAGGTGAAAAACAATATCTCCGGCCTCCGTCCTGTACTCATTGATTATAGAAAAGGTGGGGCTGCTTACGACATCTTTTACTTTGAGTTCATTGCATATTGCATGAATAAATGTTGTTTTACCGGCACCCATCTCCCCATGAAAAGCGATCACATTTTTATCCCTTATAACAGCCAAAACTGTATTAGCTACATTCGCTATTTCTGTTAATTTAAAATCCACAACCATGATGCAAAGATATTTTCATATTTAGTAAATAGTTAGGAATTCTATAAGATAATTTTGCATCATGGAAAAAGTTGAATGGAAGGTTGAAGGTATGGATTGTACGAATTGTGCATTGACCATTACCCGTTTTCTTCAAAAAGAAGGGCAAAAAGATGTGAAGGTGAATTTCATTGGTGGCGATGTTAGTTTTGAACTGAATGGAAATATTCCTAAAGAGCAAATTGCTAAAGGAATAGAAAATCTCGGGTATAAAGTAGTCAACCATCTTCAAACCTCAAACTTTAAACCTCAAACCTTTTTTTCTACCCACCTCCAACGCTTCCTCTTCTGCCTTCCCTTTACCTTGGTTCTGATGCTCCACATGCTTCCCTGGCATATTCATTTTTTGATGAACCCATGGATTCAGATGGCAATTTGTATTCCTGTCTTCTTTGTAGGTATGGGTTATTTCGGCAAGAGTGCTGTTAAAAGTTTACGACATGGAATTCCGAATATGAATGTGTTGATTTCCATCGGAGCTATTGCTGCCTTTTTATATAGTTTCATCGGTACGCTTGGCAATTTTGGAATGGACTTTATTTTTTATGAAACCACGGCTACCATCATCACCCTGGTTTTTTTAGGAGAATGGGTAGAAAACAGGTCCGTTGCAACCACCCAAAAAGAATTAAATAAACTGGCCGGCCAACAAAAAGTAATGGCCAATATGATCGCTTTTGATGAGGAACATAAAGAACTGATCTTTCCGGTAGAAAATACTCAATTACATGTCGGCGACCTGATCTTAATAAAATCCGGTGAACAGGTTCCTATTGATTGCAAAATTTTGTGGGGGACAGCTTTTGTGAATGAAGCGCTGCTGACAGGTGAAAGCAAACCGATTTACAAAGAAAAAAAAGACAGTCTTATTGGTGGAAGTATCCTCAATGATGGAACTATAAAAGCACAGGTTACAGCCATTGGAAAAGATACAGTTCTTAGTAATATTCTAATGTTAGTTAAACAGGCACAGGGTGAAAAACCTCCCATACAACAATTAGCAGATAAGATCAGTGCCGTTTTTGTTCCGGTTGTTATTGGTATTTCAGTGTTAACTTTTTTATTGAATTACTTTGTATTTAATATTGATGGCACCGGTTCTTTGATGAGAAGTATTGCAGTATTGGTAATCAGTTGCCCCTGTGCGATGGGATTGGCAACCCCTGCTGCTATTGCTGTTGGATTGGGCCGTGCAGCAAAAAATGGAATTCTTTTTCGCAATGCAAAAAGTCTGGAATTATTTAAAAATATTAAAACAGTTGTCTTTGATAAAACCGGGACATTAACAAAAGGTAATTTTGCATTTACTGGTTTTACATCATTGGTATTACCTGACGCAGATTTTAAAGAAGTTATTTATTCCATAGAGAAATTTTCAAATCATCCGATTGCAAAATCCATTGTTTCCAACTGGAAAACAAATAATAGCAAACAATGGAAAAAAATAGAGGAAATAAAAGGACTTGGTATGAAAGCAGAAGATATGTCCGGAAATTTATATGAATTAGGTTCCTATAAATTAGCAGCTATCCATACAAGTGATGCTACACACACTGCTTACTTGTTACTGAACAATAAACTGATCGGTTGGTTTGATATGGAAGATGAAATGAGGACAGAAGCAAAGCAGGTAATCAGTTACCTGCATTCAAAAAATATCAATACCATTTTATTAAGTGGTGATTCTATTGAAAGAACTAAAAAAGTTGCTGATGCTTTAGGTATAGATAAAGTTTTTGCAGAAAAAACACCTGAAGAAAAATTACAGATCATTGAAAAACTGAATGCCAAAGATCCGGTTGCAATGGTAGGCGATGGTATTAATGATGCTCCTGCTTTGGCAAAAGCTACCATTGGTATTTCTATGAGTGATGCCACACAATTAGCCGTTCAAACCGCCCAGGTTATTTTAATGAACAAGGGCATTCAGCATTTGCCAATGGCATTAGGCCTCGGTAAACATACCTATAGCACTATCAAGGGCAATCTTTTCTGGGCATTCATCTATAATATTGTTGCTATACCTGTTGCTGCTGCAGGCCTTTTACATCCCGGTATAGCTGCATTGGCAATGGGTTTCAGTGATGTGGTACTGGCCATAAATTCCATCAGGCTGAATTACAGGAAAGTGTTATAATTTCAAGACACAATTTTTTAGTTTGAACATTCATGAAATTTTAAAAAAATATTGGGGCTTTGAAACTTTCCGGCCGTTACAGGAAGATATCATCAATGCTGTTATTAGTAATAAAGATGTACTCGCACTATTACCAACCGGCGGAGGCAAATCAGTTTGCTTCCAGGTGCCGGCACTTGCCATGGATGGAATCTGCCTGGTCATTAGTCCTTTAATTGCATTGATGAAAGACCAGATCGAGAACCTAAGTAAAAAAGGGATCCCGGCTTTGGCTGTTTATTCAGGAATGCATTATACGGATGTTAAAAAAACGCTGCAAAATGCTGCTTTTGGCAATTATAAGTTCCTTTATGTTTCTCCGGAAAGATTAGAAACGGATCTTTTTATGGAATTTTTACCTGCCATAAAACCCTGCCTCATTGCTATAGATGAAGCACATTGTATTTCACAATGGGGATATGATTTCAGGCCGCCATACCTGCGAATTGCCAACTTAAGAGAACAACTACCCGGTATACCTGTAATTGCACTAACCGCATCTGCAACACTCCCTGTTCAAAATGATATTTGTGAAAAATTGTTATTTGCTAAAGATCACATTCGGTTTCAACAATCTTTTGCAAGGCCAAATCTTTCATATAGTGTTTTTGAACCCATATCCAAACAAATAAAGCTTATTGAAATTTTAAAGAAGGTGCCTGGGTCGGCTATTGTTTATTGCAAAAGCAGGAAACAAACTCAGAACATTTCTGAACTTTTAAAACAAAACAATATAACAGCGGATTTTTATCATGCAGGATTAAGTAATGAGCAAAGAACCAGCCGGCAACAGGACTGGGTTAACAATAAAATAAGAACGATCGTAAGTACCAATGCTTTTGGTATGGGAATAGATAAACCTGATGTTCGGGCTGTGGTACATTTTGATCTGCCGGATTGCCTGGAAAATTATTACCAGGAGGCAGGACGTGCAGGGCGTGATGGGAAAAGAGCTTATGCTGTACTTTTATTTAATTCCAAAGAACCCGAAGATTTGTTCAGCCAGTTAGATATTCGTTACCCCGATAAAGATGAAGTAAAGAAAATTTATACAGCACTTTTGAATTACCTCCAGGTACCGGCAGGAAACGGAGAAGGCTTAAGCTATGATTTTGATATTGCTTCATTTGCTCAAAACTTTAAATTTAATATTCTCCAGGCTACATATGGAATTAAAGCATTAGCCCAGGAAGACCTGTTAAGTTATTCAGAAGTTTTTTTCAAGCCTTCAACCATCGTTTTTTCAGTCTCAAAAAACGACCTGCAGGAATTTGAATTGCAACACCCTCAACTGGAACCTATTATAAAAGCCTTGTTGCGCAGTTATGAAGGGATATTCGATTACCCGGCAACTATATATGAATCAATGCTTGCAGGTTTTTTAAGATCTTCCATTGAAGAAACCAGGGCTAAGCTTACATCCTTGCATCAATACAATATCATTCAATACCAACCTCAGAATGATAAACCTCAGATAATTCTTTTAAAAAACCGGATGTATTCGGATGATTTTAAAATAAATACAAAAGACCTGGAAAACCGGAAAGAAAATTATAAAAAAAGAATTCAGGCTATTACAGATTATTTAATAGAAAAAAATAGTTGCAGGAGTATTATTATTGGAAATTATTTCAATGATAAAAAAATCACTCCCTGTGGGATCTGTGATAATTGTATCCAAAATAAAATAAATTCACTTACAACTGATGAATTCAAATTTATTTCAGATAACATTCTGGAGTCATTAAAAACTAGATCATTACGATTGAATGAAATTGAGGCAAATTTAAAACTACAAAAAAAACAACATGTCCTTACAGTGATCAATTTCCTGAGTACTGAGAATATTATTCAAACAGATAAAGACGGGAATATAATGTTGAACTAGATGTTTAAAACTGGTATTAAAAGTCATTAAAATGTAAAAAAAAGGGACCAAGATAGAAATCTAGTCCCGCTTTAAAATCCAATATCCTATGAAAAACCGTGACGAAGATAGTATGGAAAAGATAACTAACCAACTATTTCTTTAGTTTTTTGAAAAAA
>JANMMS010000055.1:0-12598 GCA_031373525.1 Ferruginibacter sp. | reverse complement strand
ATTCTGCTTCAGTCAACTGAGGCAAGTTTGTTTGCAAGGTATTTTTGTACACATAAACAATAATTCGTTCCTTTAATGGGCGGACGGAATGAGGGGCAGCGGTTTTTCAAATCCATACTGCGCCAACCCATATACGTTAGCGGAAACCTCAATCGACCACTCCAATATTTTGAAGATAATACTATAGTGTATAATTTTAAGCGGCACTAATTTTTAATAACCTTCAATCCTGTTTTCAAACCGCTAGCATTAAATATCTGAACAAAATATACTCCCAATGAAAGTTGAAGCAAATTGAATTTATTGTCAGTCTGCGGTGAATTAAATGTCATTACAGTTTGACCAAGTGTATTTTTAATTGAAACCATATCATCTTTTTGAAGCCCTTCGATTTCCATTGAACTGCCCACAGGATTTGGGCTTATTTTATAGATTGGATTATCACAACCTGATTTTACCCGAATAATTTCACTATACTCAAAATGTCCATCCAGATCATTTATCCTTAATCTGAAAAATCCATCTTCCGTGTTATCTGTTTCAAGTGAGTAATAACTATCATCGCCTTTAGGGGAAATTTCTGCAACTTTAGTAAATATGGTTCCGTTAATACTTCTTAATACCTCAATATTTTTTACATTCAATTCAATACCGCTCTTCCAGCGCAGCAAAGCCTTGCAATTATTTGACGCCTCGCCTGAGAAAAACAATAAGTTTAACGGGATTGTTGTACAACCAAATGGGCTTGAAAAGACAGTTCCGTTTGCATCATTTGTAGATACAGATACACTGGTGGCATTTACATTACTAATCATGATTCTGCCTTGAGAATATAGAGTACTGGTAAGAGTTAGATACCCTTCAGGAGTTAAAGTGATAGCTGAAAAAAATCCAGTGCAAGTAGAACCTGGGGGGAAATCACTAAGATTGGCAGCAGTTAATGGATAAAAAACTCCATTTATCTTAATCTCCATACGTGCGCATTGAACTGCGCCATCAAAACCGCTGAAATCAATAAATAAAGTATTTACCGGATTTGCAAATGTAAATGTATTGGTTTGTAATGGAGCATAGGTAGGATTTACAGGACATCCTGCTGGATTACCACTTACCAACCCCACATATTGGCCAGAAACACATTGAGAAGTAGCCGGGCGTTGGATAGCCCAAGCCCCAGCGCATGTCTGTGCTTTAATATTATTTGTTGCCATTAAAAAAACAGCAAAACAAAACAGCGGAATGAATATTTTTTTTATTGAAATCATTTGTTAGCACTAAAATTTTAATGACAAAAAGGTAAGAAGCTGCTTTTAATAGCAGCCTCTTCTTACTTAATATTCAATTGTTAGAAATGAATGATTTCCTGTATTTTTTACCATTTTGTGCAATAAAAATTACTTGATAACTGCCTGAAACAATTCCCCCACTGGGTTTAATAGTAAGCAACCCTTCATTTTCTTTTATATCTATTTGGCCGCTATATATTATTTGGCCTGCATAATTTATTAACTGTAAACTGTACTTTCCCGCCGCTATGTTTGAATAATGGATATTTATTGTTTTACCTTTTACCGGGTTAGGATTAATGTTGATTTTACCAACACGAATTTCATGAATTGAAGGGTTTAATATTGTATTGGTCGTCAGGTTTCGTTTGTTCTTTTTAAAAACAACCATAAACCTGTTCATAAAGGATGCTTTATTGCCGTCAACAATAAACTCAAAAAAACTGCTATCTGACAGGTTTAGGGGAGTTATTTTGTTAAGGTAATTGTCAATCAGTGTAGCCTGCAATTCATCATTCTCTAAATTTTCTACAGAAAATTTTAATTTATATGTTGCCTGCAGAAGATTACTGAATTCATAAAATATAGTATCTGATTGTAAAACAGGTTGCCTTGTTTCAACAGAAAGGATATTACCGCTTCTGTTGATCATAAAATTCTCACCGGGATTAAGAAACTTTCCTGCATCATCGGCATCTATATGATTTTTAAACCCATATTCGAATATTATGGCATTCCCATCACACAAATTCTCACCGTAATACAAATTAGCTTTAAATTTTCTTTGATTTGTTACATTGGCAACCTGCCTGGTTACCAGCCGATGGTTAGTTGATTTTACAGCCTCCTCAAATGTTACTAAACCAGTTATAGAATTTGGAGGAGTGCCTACAAAAAATGCCTGGCCGCTTTGAATATCTGGATAAGCTGTATTCGCATCGTATAAAGCAGTACCACCTGGAGTGGGTTTATAACCAGTTGATGCATGCAATGTCTGGTAACCGCCAAGACCTTGGGAACCGGCTAATAATGGATCCCAAACAATCACATCATTGGTAAGATTGGTAAAATTATTGTTTTTCATATAATCAATACTTATGGGAGAAGCATATGGATTACCAATCATTTCAAATTTCGGTGAAGTGCTGGATGTTGTGGCAGGTACAGTAATGTTTGGCGGTGTATAAGCTGTATGCGGCTGAAACAGTGCTCCTTTTGAACGCAGGTTTGTTGGAATAGCGAAGCCAAAAAAAGTTGTTGCTGATCTATCCCCCCTTACAAAAAGAAAATAACCATTTTTATTGTACAATGGTATTCCAGTATTAGCTATGGGATTAAAAGTACTGGTTCCTGAATTATAAGTTTTAATAGCCGTATTACCGTTTGTAGCCAACTGATCAAATCCCAAGGAAAACCAGGTGGATCGGGGATCAGGAATGTTGGTTCCGTAACCATTGGCTGTAGATGTAACTAATCCATTTTCCATCCACGATTGTTTGACTGTTTGTCCAATTGAATTAGCACCAGTAGGAGTGGCCAATATTTGCCATTTGGCAGCATGATCATTTGTTACGGCACCTGTACCGGTATTAATATAACGTTCTACTGTAACCTCCCCATCAATAAAATTAGTAGCATCTATCTTGGCAACATTAGCCGTAGTTGTAGCTGTTGATACAAGAGTGAGATTATCGCTAGTCATTAACGTTTTGTTAGTAGCACTGGTAGTACAATCATTATCGAAACAAAAACTTAATTGACCATACACATCAAGTCCTTGCCCTGAAGTAGAAGATATTGTTACGTTATTTAATACAGTAAAATTCTTAACATCATTGCCAACAAAAATATTTCCTGCAATTGTTTGCCCTTTGCAGGTGCCATTCATTTCAATTGAACCGGTAATAACACTACCATTATAATTACTAATACTTCCAGAATTTCCGGCTATATTTCTGGCAATTTGCAGCGTACCTTTATTAGTGAGCAAACCACCCGACTCGATATTGATGCTATTTACCTGGAAAGTTCCTGACATAATTGTAGGTTGGTTGGTAGCTCCGGTTGGAATAAAGACATCCGTTAAAGCATCATTTGGTACCACTGCTGGATTCCAGTTAGCAGCTATGCTCCAATCGGTACGGGTGGCTATAGTGCTACCGCTTCCTCCTACCCATGTAGCCTTTTTCCCGAAAGCCAAGGCGTCTATGATCCCAGTGTTAGTACCACAAGTGTTACTTAATATTGGATTGGTTGTTATACCTGGCACTTTTAGTTCCAAAGTATACAGTGGAGGATTAACGGTAGCGTCAACTGTAATTGGATTAGTAGTGCCAATCACATTGTTATCCCCATCAAACCATTTAAAAGAGGCATTTGTTACGCCACACGCTTGTAAGGTGTAACTACATGCGGAGTTTTGCGTATAAGAGATTAAGTTAGTAACATCAATTAGTTCAGGCATAAGAAAATGTACATAACCTGACCCAGTTTGGTTTAGATTACCCTGTGGATAGACAACTATTAAATCATAGTTATCATTTGCAACAAAAGTTACTAAATATTGTTGCCATCCAGTTGTTACAATTCCTGGAAAATTCTGACAAAGAATATTTAAAGGTGTTCCGAGGAAATTGGGTGGGACACTATTCACAGTTGGATTTGTTAAGAAAGTCTGCGGGCATCTTCCCAAAACAACACTGAAAGTAAAATCTGCCCCTGGTGGTGGTATTGGTGGATTGTCAATGTCTGCTGCTTTTACGATATTTAAAAAGCAAGAAAAAGCATATCTTCTTCCTGCAGTCAAGTGCGGAATTTTGGCATATATGCCTTCATATGTATAACCTATATTGGTAGTGTTTATAATCATACCTGCGACATTAGTGGTTAAGGGTACATTAGTTGGGTAAGGTGGCGGTACACCTATAATAGCTCCATTTATATCTGGGGTACCATTACTATTTACTGATGACCAAAACTGAATATAGTCTTTTGAAAATGCACTTGCATTAGGAATAGGATCAGGTGGAGTATTTGGGTCTGTTAGAACAAAAGTTGCATTAGGAATTATATTACATCCAGTAACAGTAACATTGTCTGCACAAGAAACCCGCGACATGGTTGCAAGTTGTGTTGATGTTTCTGTTATAATTGGCGACTCAGCATCCCAACATAATACCGGATCATTTCCAAATGCGCTGTCAACCCACATAGAAAAAGTATATACGTCATTTTCCCCGATGCTATTGCTAAAAACCAGTCCATCGGTTGCCTGATTACTTACAATACCGTTGGGGCCTTCCCATTGATAAGATGCATTAATTACCCCGCAGGCTGATAACGAAGTAATTCCTTTTGTAGAATCAGGGTGTACTACAGGGTTATTGATATCTGTAGTATCTGTCCAACCGGGAACTATATATGTCGAATAATGATTGGTTGGATTGATTGGAATAAGTTCCGGATATAGAAAATGTACATAAGTACCTCCATTAAAACTGCCGCTTGATATTTCAGGATATATAACTATCATATTATAATCATCATCCGCTGTAAAAGATACCAGGTACTGCTGCCAGTCTGAATCTCCCATTAACCCAAATGATTGGCAAAATATTAATTGACTCCCACCAATTATCTCGGGATTTCCTGAAGAAGTAGTATCAAAATTCTGGCAGTTGGTAAGAAATATTTTAAAAGTATAAAATCCACTTGGGCGATAACTGGATAGGTATGATGATGCTAAGAAAAAAGATAATGCATATTTTTTACCCCCTTCAATTGGGAGTGTTCTTCCGGCAATTCCCTCAGTTAATGCGTGTCGGTTATCAACAAGCATGGATGCAAAATTTACTCCGGTGAGACCAGAAGGTACAGTGGGTAGATTCCATCCCATATTTATTGCTAATGCTCCATTAATATCTGTAGTCAGGTTGTTTATGTCTTGCCACATGATAACGTCCCCATCACTGAAGTCTTCAAGAGAATCACCAGTAGAACGAAAACCTGGGTTGGCAATTAAATTACACGCAGAGTCAGTTAATCCTGTTGCACATGGTACTAAATAATGATCATTTCTTGGTGGGTTCACTTGAGCGTTGCTTGCTAAAAAGCTAAACAAAGTGATAAATAATAATAATCTTTGTTTCATAAAGTTTGGTTTAGGTTATTGATTAATAAAAAAAATACAAATTGTGAAGAGCTGACAAAGCATTCTTCTGCAAAGGGTTTTTTCTTGATGATTCAGATGTAGAAGTAATAACTGTAGTTCAGTAATAAATAAATTCGAAGAGTTCAGTCAGATGAAATGTTAGTAAAGATGAAATTTGAACTCGGTATATTTAATAGGTCATTGATAAACAATCTAAAGGTTGGTATTATTTCTTAAAGAAAAAAATAATTTTTTTGCTCTTGATGAAATAATTTAAAAAATATCAGGTTTTCACTGTTTTGAACTGATTACTTTTTACGACAATAATTTATGATTTGAAAACCAAGCAAGGCTTCCGCTAACAAAGCATTTACGCAAGCCGGGGTTGACGGAAGTAATTTCAGCTTCAGTTCCCTACTCTTCTTCAGTTTCGGCTGGACCGTTCATTAATTAAAATTTAATTTCAAGTAAATTTTTCGTTCCTTTATCGGGTGACGAGCATCGGCAGACGGAATTCTAAGTCCCGTCCTGCGTAAATGCTAATCGTTAGCTGTCAAGCAAACAGACCCTACATAACAAGGACAATGAGAAATATTTTGACACTTTTATTGGTTGCTTTTCTTTTGACAAACTGCAATAATTCGCAGACAAAAACTGTTGAAAAAAACGACAGACTTGAACTTGTTCCAGAACCCGACAAACAGGAAAGATTATTAGGTGAAGCTATTCAGAAACTCAAGAACCTTAATTGCGATTTTTTAGAACCAGACACTTCACTTTGCGGAATAACTTTACGAAATTCTATAAGTGCAGACAAAGTAATTGGAACAGACAATAAAATAGACGAAAGCGAACAATATCATTTCTATTCAACAATGGATAATGAAACACTTACATTGACACAACATCCAGGAGACGGGAAAAACCAAATTTCTATTTTCAGTGTTGCATTTTCAGACAAAGCCGACCACGGATACAAGCAGCTAAATATTGAGACATTTCATACAGAGAAAGGTATTAAACTTGGTTTGACAAAAGAACAAGTAATTGGAAAACTCGGTAATTGTTATGCGGTAGTTGACAGTACAAAAGATTGCATAGAAATTTATTACAGAATTGAAAACCCGAAAGACAGCAGAACCAAAATTTTAGGGACCAACAATATGCCTGTTTACTATGCGACTTATACTTTTTGTAAAAACAAGTTGAGATACTATGAATTCGGTTTTGAATACCCTTGAAAAATGCCCGAACAGCTAACAAAGCATTTACGCAAGCCGGGCGGACGGAAGTAAATTCAGCTTCAGTTCACTAATCTTCTTCAGTTTCGGCTTGACCGTTCATTAATTATAATTTTATTTCAAGTAAAATTTTCGTTCCTTTATCGGGCGACGAGCACCGGCTGACGGAATTCTAATTCCCGTCCTGCGTAAATGCTAATCGTTGGCTGCAATTTGTCAGAGAGAGTATCATCAATTGGAAAAGAAAAGTTAATTTTAAACATGCGTATTAATATACTTTTTATTATAATGCTTTTTGCAATTATTTCTTGTAAGAAAGATCGGCCGATTTATGATGGAAATTGTACTGGAAATTGCTTTGTTCTTCAGGGAAAAGTTGTTGAACAACAAACACAAACGCCTTTAGGAAATATCAAAATCGGAATATATTTCAAACATCCCTCCGGAGGATTAGGAAGTAGCACAGACCATCTTGGCGAAATAACAACCAAACTAGACGGCTCATATTTTTTTTCATTTCCTAAAAGCGCATATTCTCAAGGTCTCATAAAATTCCAAGGTGGAATTCAAGGATACATAAATGACAATTTTCAAGAAGGAATAAATACAATAGCCTCGGTAAGAACTGACTACATTCAGCAAGACACAATTACAACTGAATTAAAACTTTGGAAATCTGCTTTCCTTAAAATACATGTAGCCACTTCAACAATTACAAACTTTAATAGCTTCTTTTTTAATAATACTTTTCAAGGCTCCTATTTTGGAGTCTATAGTGTTCCAGGCAATAGGTCCTTTGACACAACATTTAATATTTTGACCGCAAGCGACATACCGACATATATTACCTGGAGTACAACGCAAGGAACTATATTAAGAGGTAAAGACACTGTCATAGTACCTTTTGGGACAGTTGGAAACTTATTGATACAACTATAAGTTCCAATCGTTTTTAATTAAAATCCTCAAAACTGCAGCCAACAAAGCATTCACGCAAGCCGGGGTTGACGGAAGTAATTTCAGCTTCAGTTCCCTACTCTTCTTCAGTTCCGGCTTGACCGTTTATTAATTAAAATTTAATTTCAAGTAAAATTTTCGTTCCTTTATCGGGCGACGAGTATCGGCAGACGGAATTCTAATTCCCGCCCTGCGTAAATGCTAATCGTTATCGGCTATTTTTTCGCAACCCTTCACTTAACTTATGGCAAAAAAAATATCAAAAAACCTTAAACCAGAAACTGAACCAATTAAAATTACTAAAGAATGGCTTTATGAGTTTTATGGAGTGGAAAAGAAAAGAGATGAACTCCAAATGGAAAGATTTCAAGCAAAATATGAAGGTATTTCCATCGCAAAACATTATGACGGTAAAATTTTGAAAAACAGTTTTGGCAAGTGCTTTCATATTTCTACTACCACAGAAATTGAAATTTTTGAACCAAATCACGAAAGAGTAAAACAAAAACTACTTTTAGATTTAAAGGCAATTACAGGAATTGCAGAAATAACTGAAAAAAATTTAAACCTTGAAGGCATAACATCAATATCCCAATTAGAAAACCATTATCGTTATGGAACACAAGCAAAAAATTATATCAATCATGTTGAGAATAAAAATGCAATAAAAATTTATGAGCAACTTTCTTCACGTTTCACTTCATCAAATCCTTTACTACTTGCGAACTCTGCATTTTTCAATTTATCAGATATAATATTTATTGACATTGAAACTTTGGGGCTTGGCGATACTCCTCTTTTTTTAATAGGTATTGCAACTTTTAAAGACAACCATTTAATTATTGACCAAATTTTTACAAGAGAACTTAATGAAGAAAAAGCAGCCTTACATTTATTGGCCAAACTTTTAAAAGGAAAACAAGCAATAGGAACATTTAATGGAAAATCTTTTGATGTGCCATTCATACGAAGGCGTATGAAAAGACATGACTTGAAACATGAAATCAATCTTCCTCATTTTGATTTAAAATATCTATCCCAAAAAGCATTCAGTAATCTTGTTTTCAACTTTAAACTTTCAACAATTGAGAAAAAATTCTTTAATGTAGAAAGAATAGATGATGTTCCAGGTGACGAAATACCTTTTTATTACAAATCATATTTAAAGACAAAAAATATAGGCTCTGTTGTACCAATAATTGACCACAACAAACAAGATTTAATTTCAACAGCAAAGCTTTTCATGAAACTTCACGACTTTTGTAGTTAACTTTTATCATGCCAGTAATAACCAAACTTTTAGACATAATAACCGAAATCGACGAACTCATTCAAAACAAATATGCAGGGAAAACATTTTGGATTACAGCCGAACTTTCAGGAGTAAGGAAAATATTAGCTAAGCGTTGGTGCTACATTGATTTCACTGAGAAAAACGAAAACGGGGAAACAACTATCAAAGGTGTTTGTTGGGCAAGACACTACCAGAACATAGAATTATTTGAAAGCTCAACAAACACAGAATTTAAAACAGGTATTGAGATTACTTGCAAAGTTTCTGTTTCATTTTATAAAACAAAGGGTTATCCTCAACTTGAAGTTTTAGAAATTGATTTTGCTCATGCAGTCGGACAATTAGAACTTGAAAAACAAAAAACACTCAAGAGATTAATTGTAGAAAACAAAACGATAAAACACCTACCTGACGGCAGATATCTGACAAAAAATAATTCTATAGAACTTCCAAAAGTCTTTCAGCGAATCGCTTTGATTACTGCTTCCAATTCAGACGGACAAAGAGATTTTAGAAATGTTACTCTCACAAATAAATACGGCTACGCATTTTCAATTAAAGAGTATCTGACAGTTGTGCAAGGGAAAACAGCCAGCAAATTAATTTCAGAAAAACTAAAACTTGTTGAGCAAGACAATTTTGATGTTGTTGTAATTGTTCGTGGTGGTGGTTCAGATACTGACTTTGCAGCATTCAATGATTATGAACTTGCGAAGATTGCAGCAGCTTTTCCAATTCCAATTTTGACAGGTATTGGACATGACAGGAATACAAGCATTGTAGATTTAATGACAAGACAACTCCGAACACCAACAGAAGTGGGAACATTTATTGTTGAAAGAAACATGAAGTTTGAATATGACTTACAACAACTTCAAGATAAGTTTTTTCAATCGGTTGACAACCTAATGGAAGACCGAAGAAATGCTTTACAACAGTTCAAGCAGACTGTAAAAAATTTGAATCCAACATCAATTTTAAAAAAGGGTTTTGCAATAATCAAAAGCAACAACAAAATTATTACAGACCCAAAAGACATAAAAGTAAATTCAGAGTTGCAAACAATTTTGAAAAATGAAATCATTCAAAGCACAGTGAATAAAAAATTAAAAAATGAAAAACAATTTGACATTTGATAAAGCCTTCAGCGCCTTGACAAAACTAGTTGACCAAATAGAAGACGATAAAATTCAAGTTGATACATTAACTGAAAAAGTGAAAGAGGCAAGTGAATTAATTAAATTTTGTGAAACTAAATTACGGACAATTGAAGCCGAGACAGAACGACTTCGAGATTAAAACAGCCGATAACATGGGGTTTGGCGTTATTGGGGCAGGACGTTGT
Source organism: Ferruginibacter sp. (assembly GCA_031373525.1). Taxonomy (GTDB): domain Bacteria; phylum Bacteroidota; class Bacteroidia; order Chitinophagales; family Chitinophagaceae; genus Ferruginibacter. The sequence goes on along the minus strand of JANMMS010000055.1, from coordinate 2,325 downwards.
TATCTTCATCATCAGCAACATAGCAGCAGTTGTTCGGGCAGGACAAACATCGGTGGGCATTTGTAGGTTATCTTGTACATTTTTTTTTCAATCAGCAGCGGTTCCGGGCGGACGATTTTCAAATCCCCCAACAACGCCAAGCCGTACCGTTATATACCGCATATTTCGAGCTTTATAAAACTTTTTACAATCTTCCTGAATCAATCGCTTCAATAATTTCAGCGACAATAATTCGGACTTTTTAATTCTTTAATCTTCTCTTACTTTTTACAGTTCATCATAATTTTAACGCTACACAGTAATGCGGTACATAACAATGGGTTGGCGCAATATGGCAGGACAACAGCTTGCCAAACATTTATTCGCTATTCGGCTTCAGTCAACTAAGGCAAGTTTGTTTGCAAGGTATTTTTGTACACATAAACAATAATTCGTTCCTTTAATGGGCGGACGGAATGAGGGGCAGCGGTTTTTCAAATCCATACTGCGCCAACCCATTTAAGTTATTTGCAACCGAGAGACGGAACGACGCTTCTACTCTATCTTCGGAACTTTTAGCCTTTCACTTAATGAACATCTCACAAGACAAATCCTTTAAACCAAAAATTGCCAACAAACATTTTATGTATTGTTACTGATCGGTGCAACTGTTGACCGAAATAATTGATTTATACAAAAGGTCTTTTCGAAGATTATGTTTTGCGCTTATTGCAATTGTAAAAAATATTTTGTTCAGTCAATTCTCGAATATTTCAAAAATTTGACTCAACAACTTAAATCAAAACTTCGCCAGGTTTTTACGTTTGGACTTTTGTTTTTGGACAATTCAAAAATTTACAAAAAGCGCAAAACAAGGGAAATTTAGTTGTTGGCAATATTTTTCGGTTTTCGGTGGACAATTAATTCATTTTCTTGAAGTTTATTGATTGGTGCAAACGGCTGCAAATAACAAAAGCATTGCCGCAAGTTGGGCTGACAGTCATATTTTCAGCAATATTTCACTATTGTTCTTTGGTTTCGGCTGGACAAGTAACCTTCATCGCCTGCGGGCTACGCAAAGAGTGCCGCAGGCTAAGTTTGGTTTTATCAATAAAGTTTACGTTCTTTAATTAGCATCAGCAACGGGCGGACGAGTTTCAAATCCCAACCTGCGGCAATGCTAATCGTTAGCTGCCAGGCTAGGCGACATCGTAAATAAAATGAAAATGGTTAATAAGGTTGTACCAAATCTACAGACATTAACTACTAAACGGTTGACTCTTAGGCAACTTTTAGAAAGTGATGTGCAAGAAATATTTTTACTTCGATCTGATAAAATAGTAAATAAGTATCTTGACCGGATGCCAAGCCAAACATTAGAAGACGCATCTAATTTTATTAAGAACATCAAAATAAATGAACTTCTATATTGGGCTATTGCACAAACAGACAACAGAAAACTCATTGGAACAATTTGCCTTTTTGAAGTTTCAGTCGAACTTAAAAGATGCGAAATCGGATATGAGCTTTTACCCGATTATCAAGGGCAAGGAATTATGACTGAAGCAATAGAAAAAATTATAGAATTTGCTGTTGATGTACTTAAATTAAAAACAATTGAAGCATTCACACATAAAGACAACCAAAGTTCAACTAAACTTCTTCAAATATTTAATTTTGAGAAAACAGAAATTATTGACGAGACAAATCCCAATCTAATAGTATTTCGGCTATCAAAATAAAAAGATAAATCAATGTAATAAAAGCCCGGACAGCTAACAAAGCATTTACGCAAGCCGGGCGGACCGAAGTTATTTTAGCTTCAGTTCCATAATCTTCTTCAGATTCGGCTGGACCGTTCATTAATTAAAATTTAATTTCAAGTAAAATTTTCGTTCCTTTATCGGGCGACGAGCACCGGCAGACGGAATTCTAATTCCCGTCCTGCGTAAATGCTAATCGTTATTTGCAATTGTTCGCTTCGCGGTTCTCTAATCGGCGGACTCATGAACTTTCAACTTCATAACTTTAATCATCGTGCTTTCAAGTAAGGTTTCAGTCTTTCATGGGACACTCCAATTGCCTCTTTTATGATGGACACAACTCTACTGCCGCCTTATTTTTGTACCAAAACTTAACAACAATTTCATCTCTTTGCTTTGCCAGTCAAGAAACACTGCAAATAACAAGGGCATTTGCGCAATGGGGGGCTGACATTCATATTCTCAGCATTTGATAATTTATAATCTTCAGTTTTCGGCTGGACTTTTCCTAAACCGCCAGCAGTTTTTTGCTACGCACTTAGTTCTGCTGGCTGCATTTCGTTCGCATTGGAAACTTTAGTAC
>JANMMS010000053.1:0-7657 GCA_031373525.1 Ferruginibacter sp. | reverse complement strand
ATGCAACCCTTTTACCTTTACGTATGGGCAGTTCGTCATGTACATAATCCAGGGGTAACCACAAGTAGGGATACCGATATTTGAACAATCGAATATGGGGCTTTCGCCGGGGTAATTCTGTATCGTTATATAATTATTGGGCTGGCCAATCATGTTTTCCCAATTGATATGCCTGCAAGCTGAAGCCCCTTTAGTTGAATAGTAAATGCCGCCTCTGATGTATGCTACATCACCGGCTACCATGACAGCTGATAATTTATCCCAAGTTTTAAATGGTTGTAATATGGTTCCTGGATTATTGTCGGAACCTGTTGTGGCTACATAGTATGTTGCAGCGTTTAGGTAACATGGCAACAATAATAATAAAAATAATTTTTTCATCTGTAGTTTTTCTGTGTTTACAATCTATTACTTGCATTTATATGAATAAACCTTTTGTGACCGGGTTTATTGATAAAATACAGGTAACAATGTGAATTGGATTATGATTGATATTGGTTTGGCTTAATGTAATGGACTCAATAGGAGTTTGATGACGTTTAAATAAAACGTTAACAAACTTTGAATAATGTATATAAATTGAATTTAACCCGGGTTTTGTATTCCGGTTAGTTGAAGGATTGGTGACCTGTTTACATATATTGAAAGCTGTTCCAAAATTTGGAAGAAAAAAAGAATTATTTGTTATTGCATTTCCACCTATAAGTATATATAGTGGCAATGCCAGTAGAAGGAATTTCATTGGATTTTAAGATATTAGATTTACGTGTTGCTCTTCAAACGTTCAATTATTTATTTTAGTATATTCTGTTAAAACACGGAATCTTATTAGCATATAGAAAACGTATAAAATAAAAAATTTCACGGTGGAATAGCAAATTCAATGCTAAGCATTGCTTTAAAGTGATTAGTTATCAACAGAAAATGTTGATTTTATCAACATTTTATTAGAATTTTGAGGCAATAATATTTGTTATATATTATATTAATATTTTGTATATATAAATAACAATTAATCAGATATACATATATAAAATAATTAACTTTTAAAAAAATATATTTTTTCAGATAAATATTAATGATCATATATCTTGAAATATAAAACAAAAATTAAACCATGGTCAAAATAGCTGATTATCTAAATTTAAATTCATTCAACAATTAAAACTTGTTACTTTTTATTATTTAAAAAAGAACCAATAAAATTAAATATATTGTTACCTAATAATTTTGTATTTTACAAATATGTTTATATATTTGTGATTCTATCACTTTTAGTTTGTTTTGTTTACACATGCAACACAGGTTATTAGAGTTAGAATTTACCCTGAACACCACCAATCCTCTAAAGAGCCCATTTTTGCAATTCCTTAAAAAAGCCATTTTTCCCTAAGACTGAAACCACCTTTTTAACTTCAAATCACTTGTATGAATTGTGTTTTTATGCCCAGCAGATTTAGAAAATTGTTTTTTTTTATTTTGATTGGATTTATTTCATTTAATTATGTGTTTGCACAAAATCCAATTGTAACTGAAAATCAATTAGCAGGAACACCACAAAGTGCCTGGGATGCAGGAGGCAATGCTCCTATTGAAGGGTTTGCAATGGAGTTTAGTGTAAATAAAGGGGATACTGTGCATTTTAAGATTGATGTGGAATCACTTGTTACTCAATTGCCATATACCGTTAAAATATACCGGTTAGGTTGGTACAACGGAAACGGAGCAAGATATATTACCGATCTTGGTAGTAATTTGTCTGGCAATTTGCAGCCGGCATGGAATTATGAAGCTTCAACTGGCAAAGTGGATTGCAACAACTGGGCTGTTTCCACTTTTTGGAAGGTTCCTGCAAATGCAGTTTCAGGAGTTTATATTGCCAGGTTAGATTGCCCAGATCTAAATGCAAAGTCAATAATCCTATTTGTAGTAAGAGACGATGCAGCGGCCTCTCCAATATTATTTAAAACATCAGATGCCTCATGGCAAGCATATAATTTATATGGAGGCAATAACTTTTATGGTGCTGCAACACCGGTACCCGGGTTCACACAGGCTACAAAAGTGAGCTATCAGCGCCCACTTCATCTTCGCGGTGATAAAACCAATTTCTTTAATTCAGAATATCCTATGATCAGATGGCTGGAGAGAAATGGATACCATGTCAGTTATACTACAGACATGGACATGGCAAGAAATGCAACTCCTATTACAAATACCAAACACAAACTCATTTTATCTGTTGGACATGATGAATATTGGTCAGCTGAACAGCGTTCTAAAGTTGAAACTGCAAGAGATAACGGAGTAAATCTTGCATTTTTTAGCGGAAACAATGTATACTGGAAAACAAGATGGGAAGATAATTTTCAGACAGTAGTTTGTTACAAAGAAGGAACAAAAGGAGAAAATGTATGTGGTGGAAAATGCGATCCCATGCCTAATGTTTGGACTGGCTTATGGAGAGAAGGATGTACACCAAATTATGCACCAAATGACGGATGCAAATCCGAAGGATCACTTCTTGGCCAGATCAGTTGGACTCAGTCTACTGGTTCCATAAAAGTTCCGGATACTTATAAGAATTTAAGATTCTGGAGAAATACCAGTATCGCACTACTTGGTGCGGGACAAACGGCTGTTTTGCCGTATGGTACTTTGGGAAATGAGTGGGATCCGGAACAACTTGATCAATCAAATTACCCGGCTCACAGGATCATCTTGTCTAATACAATTCAATCTGGATTTATTCATAAAATGTCTTTATTTCGTCATAGCAGTGGGGCGATGGTATTTGGAGCGGGTACTATGCAGTGGGCATGGGGTTTAGATGATAGTCATGATCTGAATACGGCTACACCTCCGATTCAACCGGCTAGCCGTGACATGCAGCAGGCAACAGCAAATCTATTTCATGATATGGGGGTTGATGCAGGCTCATTACAAGCTAACCTGATTGCTCCAAATTTTTTGCTTGATATACTTCCACCCAGCTCGACCATTACTTTTCCAATTCACAATGCTGCTGTACCGGGCAGTTCTATAACTGTAACGGGTACCTCAATAGACTTTGGCGGTGGAGCCGTTGCAGGTGTTGAAGTTTCTGTTGATAATGGAACAACCTGGAACACAGCAACAGGGTTGAATAACTGGACTTATACTTTTTCCCCTTCCGGATATGGCACAATTACGATAAAAGTAAGAGCATGGGATGATATGGGGAATGTTGAAGTTCCCGGCTCACCGGGTTCTCCGAATTGTATAAGTATATCACTTTCGGGGCCATTTCACTATTCGGTATTCAATGCAACTTATCCAAGTACACCTCCTTCATTTTTTACAGGAATACCTGTTGAGTTGGGTATGAAATTTCAAAGTACTGTTCAAGGATTTATTACCGGTTTCAGGTATTATAAGGGACCTGGTATTACCGGTTTACACACAGGCCATTTATGGGATAATACAGGTGCACTGCTGGCCTCACAACCCTTTACAAATGAAACTTCTTCAGGCTGGCAATCAGTAACATTAACTACACCTGTTGCAATAACTCCAAATACTACTTATACTGTTTCTTATTTTACAGCCTCAGGTGATTTTACAAAAACAGACCCATTCTTTACCTCAGCGGTCGTGAACGGGTTTCTTCGTGGTTTAGCAGATAATGAAGATGGTGGAAACGGAGTGTATGCATATAACGCTACACCAATATTCCCGGATAATAATTTTGGTTCTACAAATTATTTCGCAGATGTATTATTTGAACCTTCAGATATAACAGCTCCTCAGGTATTATCCGTTACACCAACAAATAATAGTATTAGCAACCCTTTGAATATTCAACCAACTGCAACATTTGATGAAGCACTTAACCCTGCATCAGTAACTACATCTACAGTTATTTTAACCGGCCCTGGAAATGTTGTAATTCCAGGCACAGTAACTTTAACAGGCGGCGGAACTATAATAACATTTATACCAAATTCTGATTTAGCAATTGGTACAAATTATACTCTTACCTTAATAGGTGGCTTAGTAGAGCCATTGATAAAAGATATTTCTGGAAATGCAATGGCATCCAATTATTCATGGAGCTTTACAACCGGCGGATTGATTTTACCTGTTGTTTCTGTTGAACCGGTTTCACAAGTTACCTGTGCAAATAGTATCATTAGTTTCACTTCAGCTGCCATTGGTATTCCAACACCTACTGTGCAATGGCAGATAAGTACTAATAACGGGAATAATTGGGCAGATATTTTTGGAGCAATATCCGGAACGTATTCTTTTACTGCAATATCAGGGGATAATAATAATCAATATAGAGCTATCTGGACAAATAGCCAGGGATTTGATACATCAAACACCGCTTTATTAACGGTAGCTTCTACTATTAGTGGTACTATTGCAGCTGTTAATTCTAATATTTGTCCGGGTGTTCCCATGCAATTAATATTGACTTCAGCATCAGGGCCATCTCCTTATAATTTACAGATAAATTCAACTACGTACAATGGTATCCAAATTGGACAACCATTCCGTTCTCTTGAAATAAATGAATCTATCTGGACACCTTCAAATACGCCTAATGAAAATACAGTACCTGATAATGGCCCGCTTGAAGTTGGTGTAAAATTCCAAACCAATAAAAGTGGAATTATCAAAGGAATTCGTTTTTATAAAGGATCATCTGCAAATGGAGGGGTCCATAAAGGTTCATTATGGAGTCAATCCGGTACCTTGTTGGCTTCAGCTACTTTTGTAAATGAAACAGCATCAGGCTGGCAGGAAGTATTATTCGCTGCTCCAGTTGAAGTAACAGGTAATACTACTTATGTAGCTTCCTATTTTTTACCACAGGGGAATTATTCAAGGTCCTTTAACTATTTTCTTAACAGCAGTTACACCAATGGAGCTTCTCTTACTGCACTTCAGAATACAATACCAGAACCTAATGGTGTTTATGTATATACTGGTAGCGGGGCTTTCCCTGACAATGGTTCGGGTAGTTCGAATTATTGGGTAGATGTGGTTTTTGCGGCATATACAACAACAACAACAGTATTTAATCTTTCTACAATTACTGCAAGCAATGGCTGTTCACTTACCGGCAATCCTGTTAGTAGTACTTCCATTACAGTTAGCCCGGGCCAAAATGCAGGTACGGTATCAGGGTTATCTCCATTATGTATTGGTGCTACAAATAATTATAGTTCTAACGGAGATTTAGGTGGAACATGGTCTACTTCTAATCCATCCGTAGCAATTGTAAACCCGGTAACAGGGTTAGTGACAGCTCTTAGTACAGGAAGTGCTAATATTTCCTATACAGTAACAGGCTGTACAGGAACAGTAAGCACATTGCAGGTAGTAAATGTGCCATTAAATGCTAATCCTGGAATTGTTTCCGGAACTTCACCATTGTGTATGGGAGCAACAGCAACTTACTCAAGTAATGGCGAAGCAGGTGGTGTATGGAGCAGTTCAAATCCTTTGGTTGCTTCTGTTAATTCAACAAATGGATTTGTAACCGCTTTGAGCGCCGGAACTACTAACATTACCTATACTTTAAATACAGGATGTAACAGTCCTTTAAGCTCATTTAAAGCTTTAACTGTCAGTCCAAATGTTACTGCCGGAACGATATCAGGAATTTCACCATTATGCATAGGTGCAACAAATACATATTCAACAAGTGGAACTGCCGGAGGTTCCTGGAGTACATCAAATTCTTTGGTTGCTTCAGTTAATTCAATAACCGGTCTTGTAACTGCATTGACTGCAGGCACTTCTAATATTATTTACACCGTAAACAGCGGTTGCGGAAACCCGGTATCTACATTCAAAACGTTAACAGTGACCAGTTGTGAAACAATAGTAAACCTTAGGCTTTACCTGCAGGGCTATTATATCGGTGGCGGACAAATGCAACCCGTTTTATTGAACCAGGGAGTTGGTGTTAGTGCAACAGAAACTGATACAATAACTGTTGAACTGCATGATTCAAATAGTCCTTATGGAATTGTAGCATCTAAAAAGGGCGTGCTAAACACAGATGGAACGGCGTCTATCAGTTTTGCACCAATAACAGGTTCTTATTATATAGCAATACTTCATAGGAATACAATACAAACCTGGAGTGCAAATACAGTGGCTGTAGGTACAGTACCTGTATTATATGAATTCAGCACCGCAGCAAATAAGGCATTTTTAAATAATATGAAACAGGATGGTAGTGTATGGTTGTTATATACCGGAGATCAGAATCAGGATGAATTTATTGATCCGTTTGATTTCGGAGACTTTGATGCAGATAGCCAGAATGGTGTGAATGGTGTTTATAAAGCTACAGATTTCAATGGAGATGGATTTGTTGATCCATTCGACTTCCAGGTTTTTGATGAAAATAGCCAGGGCGGAATCAGTAGCGCACATCCATAAAATAATCAGATCTGCCTTTTTTTATAGATTGGTATATCTTTATAAATTAAATCTAATATTCATACACAAAAATCGCTTAACTAAATTATTTATGTTCAATAAAACAGTTTTTATGAAGAATAAAAAATTGTCAACTGCAAGGAAATTAGTTGTACTAATAATTTCTTTCTTTTCACTTATTAGTATGGCAAATGCTCAATCGGTTAGCATGTCAGTTACAAATTGTGCGGTAACTCAGCCCAATGAAATACAGTTTGATATTACCTTTACAAATCTTACCGGAGCGACTATACTGCACTGGCAAGCAGCAGTTATCAGGTTATCATATTCAACGGGTATGCTGGTTTCTACTGCTGATGCAGTTGTTTGGGGATATGTTAGCGGCTCTGATTTTCCACTTAGTTTACCACCCGCTGCGAACCCAACTTTTACATCTAACCCCGCAGGTGCAACAAAATTACAGTTGCAAACTGGGAGTGCGATATACAACAATCTTACTTGTACAGCACCTGCAATTGCAGCAGGAGCTACCGCCAAGATTGGAAGATTTTTTTTAAGAGATAATACCAATAACTTTGTTCCAGGGCAATCAGTTGGTTTAACCTGGATTACTTCTGCCGGGTTGACTTTATATGTAGACTGTGCTACTGTTGCATCAAATTTTAACACTGTTGGTACTCGTACATTAAATGCACCATGCAGTTTAACCATTCCAGCGGGTTGTACATCTCCAACTGTTGGAGGAAGCCCTTCTGATCAGTCAGTATGTACAACAGGTACAGCTAGTTTTACCGGTTCATTTACCGGAGGCTCTCCTGCGCCTACAACAATTTGGCAGGTACAAACAGGAGGTGTTGGATTGTTTACAGATCTTACAGAAGCAGCACCATATAGTGGTACTGCCACCAATACTTTAACGATAACTACCCCTAATATTTCTCTTAGTACAAACAGGTATAGGATGAAAACAGGTAATTGTACGGATGTTTTTACAAATAGTGCACTATTAACTGTTAATCCGAATGTAATTGCAGGTACAGTAACAGGTACATCACCATTATGTATCGGAGCAACGGCAACGTACAACAGTAGCGGTACTGCAGGAGGAACCTGGAGCAGTACCTTCCCGCTGATCGCATCAGTAAACGGAGCAGGGTTGGTAACTGCATTAACTGCAGGATCAACTGATATAACATATACAGTAAACAGCGGTTGT
>JANMMS010000007.1:0-5555 GCA_031373525.1 Ferruginibacter sp. | reverse complement strand
TCCACCAGTTTTATAACCTGCGATAAGTAAGAATCTTTTGCAGCATGGGAGACAGTAACTTTTATTGAGCCATTTCCATTGATTGCACCGGCAATTACTTTATCTCCTTTTATTTTTTGTACCGGTTTGCTTTCACCGGTTAACATACTTTCATTCAGATAACTTTCACCTTCTAATATTATTCCGTCTGCTGCCACTTTTTCGCCTGGCTTTACTAAAATAACATCGTTCTCTTTTAGAGTATCGGTCTTTACATCATGCACCATGTTGGGCATTACCATGTGTGCATCTGCCGGCATTAATTGCACTAATAATTCTAATTCTTTTGATGCCCCGGCAACGGATTTCATTTCTATCCAGTGGCCCAGAAGCATTATAGCTATAAGTGTTGTTAGCTCCCAAAAAAAGTCCATGCCTGCTAATCCAAACACAATCGCAACACTATATATGTATGCTACAGTTATAGCAAAGCCAATCAAAAACATCATACCGGGGTTCTTTGCCTTCACTTCATCAACCAATCCTTTTAAAAATGGCCAACCACCGTAAAAGAAAACAACTGATGACAATGCAAGTAATACGTATTTTGAACCGGGGAAACTGATATGAATATTTAACCAGTGCTGAATCATTTCTGATAGTAATATAATTGGTATAGTAAAAATCAGCACTACATAAAACCGTTTTTTGAAATCGGCAATCATCATGGCATGATGATTATGTCCTGCATGGCCCATTTCCGGGTTTGCGCCATGTTGCATATTACTCATATCATGCCCTGCATGGTTTTCTTTATTTGCTTCGTGTTGATGTTCCATAATAGTTTTATTTACAACAATCTTTTTTGCGCATAAAGATTGCTTTGAAAATGCTGATTAATATTTGTTTGAACTTACGCATAGTTTTTAATTTTCTGCTGAACGGCTGATTGCGGCTTTGTTAATCCAGTCCATGATCAAAGCTTTTTCATCGTTGGTAAGGTTCGCTTTTGTATGCATCATCCTGTAAGAAGATATTGGCATTTCATCATCTTTAACCTGGTTTGCAATGCCCTTTAACTTACTTATCCGCCTGCGGCTAGTATAGCTGCCAAAATCACTGAAATTCAACTTGTCTTTACCATTTTTTATATGCCTTGCCATTACCCAAGCCATAGGCTGAATGTTAGAATACCAGGGATATGTGGTATTGTTGCTATGACAATCGTAACAGGCATTTTGCAGAACGGTTTGCACATTTCCTGGTACTGCATATACTTTTTCGAAATCGGTTGGCAATACCTGCCAGCTTATATTGCGGACAGGTTGTATAAACTGAATTACAATAAATATGATAAGCAAGGCCAATAGTATTTTCTTAATACGATGCATTACTATTTGATTGTTTCTTTTACAGATCCACAGTCAGGCATTTTACTACCTAAATAAGGATTTTTAATTTCATTTACTTCGCTGATCCATGTTGCACCTTTACCATCGTTTGCCATCGGGCAAAAATCTTTGTACAAGGTTTGTCCGCCGTTGCCAAAGGCTTTTACAAAGTCTGCCATGTCTTTGCTTAGCATTATAAAATGCTCTCTTTGGTGTTCTATCTTACCTGCATTTGCACCAATGTGCTCAGCATGTTCTTTTAAATCATCGGCTATAACCATGTAACCCTTCATTTGTATATCCGATAAACTTTTCATGTCAACTTTTGCCAACGTAGCAACGATTGCATTTCCTGCCGTTGCAGCATCCTGGCCGTTATCTTTTGCCAAAGCATTTTTTAATTGTAAGTAGCCTGCAATTATTTCTTTAGCAGGAAATGCGGATGTGGTTTGTGTAACTGCTGTATCGTTTATTGCCGAGGGCTTTGTTACCATTGATGTATCCTTGTTTTCAGCATCTTGTTTTGCATCAGTATTCTTATTGTTACAGTTATTACAGGCTGATAAAATTGTGGCTGTTATTGCTAAGCCAATAATTATATTTTTCATTTTCGATTTTTTAAAATAATGCCTTTAACCCTTTATTTGCTGAAAGGGTGGAAGCTGGTGAATAAATTATAAAGTTACTTTTACGCTGCCGCAGGTAAGCATGGCACTGCCGTAATAAGGATTTTTAATTGCTTTTACATCGCTTAACCAGGAAGCTTTTTTCATGGGGCAATATTGCTGGTAAATGGGTTCGGCAGAAAGCTTTACCGTTTTTGCGAGTGTAAACATATTTGCAGATAAAGTTGCAAACTTTACTCTTTGCACATTTAGGTCTTTGGTTTGGGAGATGGCAACGGCATCTTTTAATAAAGCAGACCGGCTTTCTGCTTTTACTATTGCAGTATCCATACTGTTGACTGCCTTTACAAATTCTTCTGCGCTTGTTGCTGCTGTAGTGGAATTACTGGCAACCAATGCATTTTTAAGGTTATAGTAAGAAGTGAGTAATGGAGACTGTTGTGTTTCCTGTGCAAAACTATTTTGTACAAATGTTGTTGCGAAAAGTGCAACTGCTAAAAATATTTTTTTCATTTTTTTGATTTAATGTATATAGAATAATTACAGGCATGGAAAACCCATGCATAATATCTTATAACATTGAATCATATTTGGAAACTCTGAATAGCTATGCGGATATCGGTAATGGGAGGGTGATAACTTCGAACAAAGTATCTGACACTTGTGGTTATTTGCGAAGGGTAAAAGACATTGATATTATAAAAAGAAGAAATAAATGCGGAAAAGCAGCCCGGTATAATAAGTATATTGGATTGGGGAATTGCCTTGTCTGCCTGAGATAATCTTACTACTTTATTATTGCAGCAATCATCCTTTTTTGAAGCGTCTTTTTCATCGTGATGATGCTTTTTAGCCTCGGCATGATGTTCGTGCTTTTTCCCGTCTGCATGAACATGAACTTCTGTTGCTTCTTCATCGTGATGATGAGAAGTATTAAAGACCATGTGTAACCCTACTGAACAGGCAAAACCAACGGCCATATTCAACCCAAATACTACCAGGAGAAAAGCTGCTTTTAATTGTATAGGACCGTTTCTTTTCATTTAAGCTTACCTAAGTTAAGACTTTTTAAGATCAATACTTATTTATGGCCCTAAAGGTATGACCGAGAGGGATTTAAAAGTTACAGAATTATGAGAAGGATTTACAGAATTATGAGATTTTGGTACCACTTGTTTAATAAACTTAAAGCATGTTCCATTTGCTGGTAGCTCTCTGCAGATTTCCTACAAGCCTCAGCACACTCTTTGCAATGTTCCATATGAGCATGTTTTTCACATTCTTCTGCGCATTTCTTAATCAACAGGCTACCGGAATAGTATTACACAATAGCCTGCCGATTAAGATATTTTAAGCTACGGCAGTTTTGCATTCTGCCTCACACTTTTTACATTCTGCTTCACACTTTCTGCATGCTTCAGCACATTTTTTACAAGACTCGATGTCTGGATGCTTTTCACATTCTTCGGCACATGCACGGCAGGCTTCGGCACATGCTCTGCAGGCCTCAGCACATTGATCGGCTGATTCTACAGAATTAGCATCCATACTTCTGCATGCTGAGGCACACTTACTACATGCTTCAGAACAAGCCAGGCAAAGCTTTTCACATAGCTCCATACCGGGTTTTCCTTTGCAATTTTCGGCGCAGGTATTGCATAGTTCTGCACATGCCTCACAGGCATCTATACAGTTTTGGAAAGTTTGATCACTCATTTTTATAAAATTTAAAATATTTCTTCAGTTCCGCTGTTACCCGGTTTTCGGTTCCGCTGTTACCCGATAACGGTAATTAATTTTCAGGTTTTGTGTATGTACCTTCATTCATCATTTTTTGTTGTTCTGCTGTCATCTTTTGTTTTACCAGTTTCATACCGCACTTTGGACATTTACCAAAATGGTTACTCATAACCTCATTGTGCATGGTGCAGGTGTATGTTTCATCTTTTGTTAATTTCTCTGTTTTTAATTTGTCATCAGTGCCGGAACAAGCTGTAACAACAAATGCAATTGATAAGAAGATTACGGCAATAAAAATTATCTTTTTCATAATCGTTTTTTATTTTTAAATGCCGGTTTTAAGTTGCAAACTATTTTAAAAAAACTTCATTGATTGTATAATGCCCCACTTTACTAATTTGGATCTGCAATTCGCTTACATCTATGGGTTTTCTCATGGTAAGAACCGCTCTTTGAGGATTCAATTGAACTTCAGCTACTTCAACATCCGGGAGTTTAATCAAGGCCTGCTTCACCGTGTTCACACAACCCCCGCAGCTCATACCTGTTAATTCGTAGGTCTTTTTCATTTGTCAGTGTTTATTTTAAATAGAGTTGAGGTTTAACAGATGTAATCCAATTCAGACAGAAAATAAACAATTCATTTGCTTCTCCGGGAATTGAAAAAGAATCCAATGACCACTATTAAAATAACAAGTATTAAAACCCACCAACCCATATGCATTCCCCAGTAATAATAACCTCCGTGATTGTCCATCATCGTTTTAGTTTTTAAAGTTTTTATAATTAATGTTTCATTTTACTATCCATTTCTCCTGTCTTCATATCCATTTTTGTTCCCTTCATCTTTTGCATCATATCCATCATCTGAGGGTTTTCCATCATTTTTTTACACATCCCCGACATCATGGAGGTATCACTCTTACAGGCTTCCATCATATTCATCATCATAGTATGCATCATATCAGGATTGTCTTTCATCATTTTCATCATCGCCTCATGATTTTCCATCATCATTGGCATCTTTCCATCTTCCATCATCATCATTTTACCGTTTTTGCTGTTCATCATTGCCGTCATCATTTCTTTCGACATACTGCTATCATCAGCAATTTTGTTCATCATTTCCATTCTTGTTTCTGTTTTTGAAAGTGTTTGATTTACATCTGTACCGGATTGGCAGGATGCAAAAAATGTAATTAAGGCAATCAGCATGTTGAGTTTTTGCAATGATTTCATGATTTTTATTTTTTAAATTATTGATCAGATTTTGTTTAGTGTGAAATAATTTTTACAAGCATAAGGTAGCTCTATTGGGTATTGTTTATGATACACAATTAATAAAATAAATTACATCATTCACACATCGGAAAAGATTCAGTAAAAAGTACTGCCATAGGATTGGCCCCTTGCCATCACGAAATACTGTATCAATAGAAAGGGTGGGTAATTTGAGGTAATACAGCCTAATTATATAATTTTTGCTTTTATCTTTTTTCTAAACTCATATATTGAAAGGCAAACGACACCTGCTGCAACAGGAAAAAGCCAATCTACAGGCATTAAAGGCGAAGTATGAAAATAAAGATTCAATGCCGGTACATAAACAATAAGAAATATGCAGGAAATAGAAAATAAAAATGCCAGGAGCAGGTTCCTGTTAGAAAACAGGTATTTACCTAATGCAGGCCCATAAGTTCGTCTTGAAAGCAGGTTGGCATACTGGCTAAAGATGATGGAAATAAAAGTTACGGTAATTGCTTTTTCATAATTATTAGCAAGATGATGATTATGAAAGTACACAAACAGGAAAGCCCCG
>JANMMS010000101.1:0-21104 GCA_031373525.1 Ferruginibacter sp. | reverse complement strand
TTGCAATATCAAAATGTTTATCGGTCATGTGTATAGATCAACAGCCAGCGAAAAGCCCAGCGCCATTGCAGTTGATAATTCGTTGGCGAAATTAGATGCATTAGTGCAACAAATTCGTTTTTGTTAAACCCTCTGGTTACACTTATTGGCGCATCATTTTTTACAAGGTATGAACGGGAGAAAAGCTTTGTAAGCATACTGATTGAATAATATGCAAGCCGATGACGATGCAGATCATTGATAAAAAAGCCGAGCTGTGTATTTGCTTTCATCCAGTTAAACTGTACTTCTAGTTCATCGTTTGTGAAATGATGACAGAATAAAGAAGAAAAAATAATATGTGGTGTTTGGTCAAACTTTATCTGATGATAATCTGAAGTGATAAATTCAATCTCGGCATTTTCTTTTCTGCTTTTTGCATAATCAATACAATGCGGATTGATATCAATGCCAATGAGTTTTACAGCAATGTTTTTTTTTGTACACCAATCTCTGATCACCCGTAAATTATCACCCCCACCACAACCTATTTCACTAATGATGAGAGGATTGGTTTGCTGATCTGCTTGTTTTATTAATTGCTGTAAACCGGATAATGTAATGCCATGACCACCCAGATAAGTATTGATAGTATCCAGTTCCTGCATATTCTGTTTGATGTGTGCAAACGGAATATCATCTCTGTCGAGCAATTCTTTTTGATATGATCGTTTAGAAAAATCAGGCATGTGCCGAAGCTACAAAAGTTTCCATGGTTAAACCGGGTCCGAATGCTGCACCAAAAATAGGTTGATGGTCGGCCAGGTTTTTTTGATCCATGATTTCTTTCAACACAAACAGAATGGTGGGTGAACTCATGTTGCCATACTCTCTCAAAATTTTATAACTGGGATCCGATTCGCCCACCTGCAGCTGAAGACTTTTATGGATGGAATCTACAATTCTTCTGCCGCCCGGGTGAATACACCAGCTGCCGATCTCTTCTTTTTTCATGGAAGCATGTTTTAAGGCACGCATCACCAGTGGTTCAAAATCTTCTTCAATAAGATCCGGTATATAACCACTGAGCGTCATTAAAAACCCTGTTGAGGAAAGCTCCCATGCCATATCCCGTTTTCCTTTTGGAACAATTTCGCTGTAAAAACTTTTTAAATGCAAACCCTGGTGTTCATCTTCGTCATGTACAACCAACACAGCGGCACTGCCATCGGCAAATAATAAAGTAGAAGCAATATTATCCGGACTGGGATCTTTTTGAAAATGCAACGTACAGAGTTCTGTACATACAATCATCACTTTGGCGTTCCGGTCTGTTTTACAAATAGCATCCGCAATTTTTAATCCATGTATTGCTGCATAACAACCCATAAAGTTGATAGAAGTGCGAAAAATATTTTTAGGCAGATCCATCATATCCATCACCATCAAATCAAGTCCCGGTGCACTCATGCCGGTACAACTGACAGTAATGAGATGTGTAATCTCCTGACCTTGAATATTGCCTTCAATACAATTACGGATGGCATCAACCGATAAAGGTGCAGCATAGCGATTATACCAGCTCATTCTGGTTTCAATATTTGGAAACGGTTCCAGGTTTTCGCTGTGCGGATAAAATTTCCACTCATCCATTTGATGGCTGTAATCGGGAACAGCTGAATAACGAGTATCAATTTGACTTTGACTGTATAAAAATTTCAGCTTTCGGTTCTCAACTGCATCCAGGGCATACACATGCTGCATAAAGTTGAGGATATCTTTTTGTGCATGTTTAAAAGCAGGAACGGCTGTGCCGATGGAAAGAATTTTACTCAAAATGATTCATAATTAAAACAGTGATAAATGCTGCATTGGTGCAGGTGCTGGCCAAAACGTTCATGCGCATGGTGTTCACAAAGTCTGCTGCTGATTCTGTTTTCCACACTTTTACGGCCCACCATAAGAAATAAACGAGAATAGGCAGAAAAAAGATGAGTAAAACAAAAAATTGTTTAAACATTAACGACGCAAAGAAGGTATAGGTGAGAAAACCCATCGCAAGGCTGTAAATGGCAGCGCAAAATAAAAATGTTTTTCTGTAACCTAATTTATAGCTGATGGTTTTTACACCATCCTCCACATCTGCTTTGTGCTGATAAATTTGAGTGAGTGGATAAAACCCACCAATCAACAAGCTGGCAGCTATCATTGCGACTAAGGGCATTGTAGTTTTTAAACTGTCACTACTGCCGTGGTAAACCATCCAGTACACCAATCCTCCCTGAAAAGTTATTACAGTGAGATAACCAAGCAGCGGATATTTTTTTAAACGAATACCACGGTAACTGTACAATCTGGACCCGGTAATATAAATTAATGCACCCAGTGCAAACCATGGGCTGATGAAAAAACTCAAACCAATTGCCAGCAAATCCATGACCACTGTTACATAGAATAGTTGTTTGGTTGGTTGCAATGGATTTTGTAAACCGCCAATGGGGGAGTTATCCCTGTCCATAAAACTATTGTAACCATTACTCGATGGATAGACCAATACATGCAGAACGATAAAAATGAGCACAGCTCTTGTCCAATTGATATTGACCAACTGCGTTAAAGCAAACCAATACACAGGCATTAAAAAAAAAGAAAAATGAAACCGGAGTAATTGTATGGTACTTTTTGAAAGCATGATGAATGAGGGGATTAATAACCGGCATTCAATATCGGTTATTTTTTTTTAACAGCATGATTCTGCTCAATGAAATCGAATTTATTCGTCCCATATATTGGGGTAATATTAATACTGGTAAATTACCACTAATCCACCTGTTTGCTGTTGATAATAGGGGAGAAGCATGAACGCAGTTTTCTTATCTTTTTTAAACTTCTGTTTCATTTTCGGGTATAGCCAATATGCAGCCTGCACCGAAAGAATGCCCACACCTGCACCTGCTATAATATCGCTGAGCCAATGTTTATTATTATACATCCGCAAATAAGCAGTTGTAGCTGCAACTGCATAACCACTTATACCATACCAGGGTGAAAGATGTTTGTACTCCTGTCTTAAAAACTCTGCAGCCACAAAAGCACTGCTAGTATGTCCCGAAGGGAAAGACAACCGGTTTGAACTATCGGGCCGCAACTCTTTTGTTAGATTTTTAGTTGATACAACAAATGCTGTTGAAAGAACCATGCTGATGCCGTACAAAAAACTTCGATCAACAAAATTGTGTTTGCCTTTAACACCTGCAAGGTTTAAACCATATACAGCAACAACGGGTGCAAAAACAGTATAATCATCTAAATGAAAGGGTTGGTGCGGATTGTTTACCCAAACGGCTTGCTTTACATTTTGGTTGAGTTTGATCAAAGCAGGATTTTTCAACGCAACAAATCCATAAACCATCATGGCAGATGGTATGATGTAAGCAGCAGGTTTTATAGTAAAGGGTTTGGGAGGGGGTGCAGTATCAACCTGTGCTGATGCAGTAAGCATAACACTGAATAATAACAAGTGAACAAGCCGCATTAGCATGATACGAAGATAGTATCTAAAAAAGAAGAACCCGTTAACAGGTAACGGGTTCTTCTTTTTTTATGTTGATGATTTTAAACCAGCATCGTAACCGGATTCTCAATAAACTTCTTGAGTGTTTGTAAAAAGCTTGCACCAACTGCACCATCTACACTGCGGTGATCGCAGCTTAAGGTTACTTTCATCACATTCGTTACATCAAAGACCCCATTCTTTCGTACTACTGTTTCCCTGATATTGCCAACAGCAAGGATGCAACTGTCTGGCGGATTTATGATGGCAGTGAATTCTTCTATATCCAGCATGCCGAGATTTGAAATGGTAAATGTATTCCCGGTGAATTCTGCAGGCTGTATCTTTTTGTCCTTTGCTTTTGCATATAACATTTTTGCTTCAGCAGCTATTTGCGACAATGTTTTTTGATCAGCAAATTTTATCACCGGTACGATCAATCCTTCAGGCAATGCCAGTGCAGAGCCAATATGAATATGATGGTTTTGGCGGATAAAATCTCCCATCCAGCTACTATTCACGTCGGGGTGTAACCGTAAAGCACTCGCACATGCTTTTATGATGAGGTCATTGAAAGATATTTTTACAGGGCTAACTTCATTCATGGCATTGCGTGCAGTGATGGCATTGTCCATGTTCATTTCCATACTAAGGTAAAAATGCGGTGCGCTGAATTTACTTTCAGACAGGCGTTTGGCAATGATCTTACGCATTTGAGTAAGCTGCACATCGGTATGGCCTTCTTCACCGGTTGACATAAATGCAGGAACTGCGCCAACTTTACTTTCAGTGGATTGTTGCTTGTTGTCGGTTGACAATACTTTATAATCATCCACATCTTTCTTGGTAACACGGCCTCCATCACCACTGCCGTTTATTTTGGCAATATCAATACCTTTTTCATCTGCTAATTTTTTTGCAAGTGGCGAAGCTTTTATCCTTTCATTTGATCCATTGCTAATTTCAATTTGTTGCGGACTCACATTTACATCTTGCGCAACAACTTTTTCAACTGATGCAGCGGTTGAAAGAGGGCTTTCGGGAGCAGTATCTTCTATTAATAAGGATTTGTAATCTTCACCTTCTTTTCCAATAATAGCTATTACCTGGTTTATTTTTGCGGCTTCTCCGGCCGGAACACCAATGTATAATAAAGTTCCATCCACATAACCGTTTATTTCCATCGTGGCTTTATCCGTTTCTACATCAGCCAATACATCATCGCTTTTTACCTTGTCGCCAACTTTTTTATTCCAGGTTACGATCTTTCCTTCAGTCATCGTATCGCTCAACAGCGGCATGCGTATCACTTCTGCCATAAAATATTTTTCTTTGTTTATTAATTTATTACCCCGAAATTAATGCAAAAACAGGAAAACTGTGTACTGATTTTGTAACCACCAATATTTCATCCAAAGGCATTTTTTATACTAAATCCGTATTTTTAAGTAACATTTATACACTAAATGAGGTATTTCTATATCAATAGGGGGCTTTATTTCATTACAACATGCAACAAAAGCATCAAGATTAAAAATCCAATTCTAATTTAAGCCGGTCTTTCAATTCTTTGATCAGTGGATATTCATCTGCCAGGTACTGGTATTGTTGTTTTGAATTAAGGGGTTTATCATTACTATCTGTAGAAACTTCATTTTCAATCATTGTTAACTGGTATTTTAGCAAACGGTTATTAAAGAACTGTTGCATATAATGTATCAGTTCAGGCCTTTCTGATTCAATGAATTTCTGGTGCATATTGCTTTGAGTAATAATTTCAAAACTATTCTCATCTAAGACTTTAAGAATTGACATTTTAAAATTGGTCACCGCAGAGTGATTCTTTTTCTCAACCAGTATCTCTATAAAACCATTCCAGGCTATTTGTAAAGTTTCTTCTGTTAATGGTTTAAAACTGCTTCCGCTAAGCTGGTTTTTTAAAGTTACCTGTTCTCTGATCTTTACCAGGGAGCCAAATTTTGTCTTTGGCTTTTGTGGTTCTTCAATTTTTGGTTTAGTGGTAAATGTTGGTTGATCTGTTACATGCCCGCTGTCTTCGATGATCAAAGAAGCTTTATGGCCTTTAGAAATCGGTTTGCCGGCCGGGGCATAAATTTTATTTTCATTTAGTTTTATTACTGGTAAAGATCTGAATGAAACCGCTTTGGCCGTATCAGTTATTTTTTTTTTAATAATACCCTCATCATTCGAAATAAAAGCTACTGCCTGTTGCAGATAACTTAGTTTAATAAGCAACATTTCAATATGAAGTCTCTTATTGCGGCTTTGTTTGTAGTTAATAATGGCATCATTCAGGATATGTAAAGCAGCAATGAGCCAACCGGTAGAGACCTGTTGGGCATATTGCAAATATTTTTGTTTAAAATCATCTGCTACATCGAGTAATATAGCAGCTTTTTCATCTTTACTTACCAGCATATTCCTGATGAATTCGGCTAATCCTTCCAGCAATGTATCTCCTTCAAATCCTTTTTGATTGATCTCATCAAATAACAACAAAGCTTCAGCCAGTTGTTGTTGTTGCATCTGATCGAGCAATTTAAAATAATAGTCTTCATCTAAAATATTAAGATGTTCAAGGGTATTTGCATAAGTCAAATGGCCGCTTGTAAAACTTACAATTTTATCCAGAATGCTCAAAGCATCTCTCATACAGCCTTCGCTTTTTTGAGCGATGATATGAAGCGCCGTTTTTTCGGCAGTAATATTTTCTTTTTCACAAATTTCCATCAGGTGTTCTACAGTATCGGTAATGGTTATTCGTTTAAAGTCAAAGATCTGGCAACGGCTTAAAATGGTAGGAAGAATCTTATGTTTTTCAGTTGTTGCCAAAATAAAAATAGCATATGGAGGAGGTTCTTCCAATGTTTTTAAAAATGCATTGAATGCACTTGCACTGAGCATATGAACCTCGTCTACGATATACACTTTGTATTTTCCTGCCTGAGGAGCAAAACGAACCTGTTCAACCAGGGTTCTGATATCATCTACAGAATTATTACTGGCTGCATCCAGTTCATGTATATTTAATGAAATACCGTTATCAAAGGAAACACAACTATTGCAGGTATTACATGCTTCACCTTCTTTTGTACGGTTTTCGCAATTGATCGTTTTTGCCAGGATTCTGGCACAGGTTGTTTTACCTACACCCCGTGGCCCGCAAAATAAAAATGCATGTGCCAGTTGATTGTTGTTGATGGCATTTTTAAGTGTAGTAGTGATATGCGCCTGCCCAATGACCGTGCTGAAATTCTGCGGCCGGTATTTCCTTGCTGAAACGATGAATTTATCCATATTGATCGATACACAATAGCTGAAATATCAACTGTGCTTTGAGGCAAATCTAAATTAATAATTACAATTTTTTTTGTTTTAATTGTCATTCCGACGCAGGAGGAATCTCATGAGATGCTTCGTACCTCAGCATGACAAAGGAACAGGAGGTTTAAGCCAGCATTGGGTGTCTTTTAAACTCTTTTGTGCGGTCAAAAATGTATCTGAAAGTGGTTAACTGCCTGCTGCGGTATGTTTCGCCCAGGCTTTCAGCCACATTGATCATTTTTGTGTTAAAATCGCCGATCCATTGCATTTCATATTCTAAATAATGCTGGGGAGGTTTTTGTACGATCTTCTCACATTCAGCGATTATATATGCATCAATACCTGTACCCTGCCATTCAGGAACGGTGCCAAATACCATTCCAACAAATTTTCTTGATTTCCTGAATTTTTGCCGCCATAAGAATTCCAGTTTTTGCAATAAACCAAACTTGCCATTAAAGTGTTTAAAATATTGGTTGATATCGGGAAGGTTCACAAACATGCAAATGGCTATTCCTTTGTGGTATGCAAAATAAATAACATTTTCATCCATTACCGGTTTCATCTTTTTGAACATCAGCATTACCTGTTCTTTGCTAAGTTCTTTTAAACCGCCATGGCCTGCCCATGCTTTATTGTAAACTTCTACAAAATCTACCGCGTATTTTTCAAGGTTATTTTTATTGATAATGCTGAAACTGATTTCAGGATTAGATTCAAGTGCTTTATGTCTTTCAAGAACTTTTTTTGAAACCCTAACCGTAGCATCCAGTCCAAAGCAGATCTGGTTATAAAATGGTCTGAAGCCATAGTTCTCAAAAAGTGTTACGTAGTATGGCGGGTTGTAATTCATACAATACAGCGGTTCGGTATAACCTTGAGTTATCATGCCCCACCAACGGTCGCGTTCACCAAAATTAACAGGGCCATCCATGGCTTCCATGCCTTGCTGTATAAGCCAGTGTTTTGCATTATCCAATAAAAGATCTGCTGCTTCCTGGTTGTTGATACATTCAAAAAATCCGATACAACCAACCGGCATATCATCCCCTTTATTCTTATATTTTTTATTTACAAATGCCGCGATACGGCCAATTGTTTTTCCTTCATCGTCTTTTAATATCCAGCGTATTATTTTCCCAAAACGAAAGGCTTTGTTTTTATGCTCATCAAAAACTTCAAGGATGTCTTTGTCAAGCGGCCTGATCCAGTTCGGATCATTTTTATAAATCAACAACGGAACTTTTAGAAAGCTGTTGCTGCCTGCAGTATCAGTTACCGGAAATATTTGCATCCTTGATTTTGTTGAAAATAGTATGAATAAAAAATAAAGCTGTTCTAAACAACCATTATTTCTTTTTCTTTTGCCTCGAGGTGTTTTTCTACCATACCGATATATTTATCAGTAATATCCTGGGCGTCTTTTTCGGCGTCTTTGCAGGCGTCTTCACTTAAACCGTCTTTCTGTAATTTTTTAATATGTTCTATACCATCCCTGCGGATATTTCTGATAGATATTCTGCCATTTTCGCCTTCATGATTACACTTTTTTACCAGTTCTTTTCTTCTTTCTTCTGTCAGCGGAGGAAGGAATAAGCGAATCACGTTTCCATCATTTTGTGGATTGATACCGATATTTGCTGCAATAATTGCCCTTTCGATCTGTTGAAGCATATTCTTTTCCCATGGCTGTACAGTAACAGTACGTGCATCCACTGCCGAAATGTTGGCAACCTGGTTAATAGCTGTGGGATTACCGTAATAATCGACCATAATCCCATCCAGCATGTTTGGATTTGCTTTACCTGCCCTGATCTTGATCAATTCAGCTTCCAGGTGATTAATGGCTTTTTTCATAGCAGATTCTGTATCTGCCAATATTTTTGTTAGATCTTCTGACATAATGATTTGAATTGGCTGCAAAGCTATAAAAAACTACTATTATAAAATGGTCGTTTTTTAAATAATACAGCATTTGGAAAGAAAAGTAGCTGGCAATCGTATTATTCTACTTCAACTGTTTCTGGCGAAAGGGTCAGGATCTTATGAGATTTTCTCATTTCATTTTCTACTATCTCATCAACAGAAATGGACTTGTTTTTTTGACGGAGATAATAGATCAGTGCGATAAATAAGAAACCGGTTAATAATAAAATACCCATTACGACGGTGGTTCCTAAATTCCGTAAGCTATACGCCATTCCAATAAAAATGATATTCAGGCTTACACAGGATAGGGTGATCTTTTTATGGGAAAAACCAATATCCAGTAAAAAATGGTGAACATGAGTTCTGTCGGGGCTAAAAGGAGACCTGCGATCAAGGATCCTTAAGCCAAAAACCCTCAGCGTATCAAATAATGGGATCATTAATATAGCAAAACCAATAGCAGGAGCTGAAGCAATTGGCAAATTAATATCAGGGCTGTCGGCCAGCGTAATGAATTTAATAACGAGTATTGAATTGACCAGGCCTAGTAATAAGGAACCGGTATCACCCATAAAGATCTTTGCAGGGGAAAAGTTATAGATCAAAAAGCTGATAAGGCTTCCGGCTAAGGCAAATGCCATTACTGAGTAAGCTAATTGACCAATATAAAAAAAGTAAGTTCCGAAAATAATAGTAGTTAAAAGGCCCAGGCTTCCTGCCAGTCCATCAATACCATCAATTAAGTTGAAAGAATTGGTTATAACAATAATTGTGAATAATGAAAGTGCTATGCTGGCAAAATGCGGGATCTCATAAATACCTAAAAAGCCATGCATATTGGTTATTTGTACTCCGGCAAATTTAATCAGGATACCTGCTGCAATTAGTTGGCCAATGAATTTCTTGCTGGCAGATAATACCAGTATATCATCTTTCATTCCCAAAAAGAATATAACTATAGAAGCTGCAGCAAAGTATTGAAGTTCAGTTGTAATACCTTGTGGAACGCCCATAAGGGTTGCAACAATAAAGCCGGCAAAGATCCCGAGTCCACCTAAAGTAGGAATAACTGCTTTATGAACTTTCCGCTCATCGGGTTCATCAAAGAGCTTTTTATCTTTTGCAACCTGAATAATAACAGGGATAGCGAAAAACGTTATAAGAAACGATAGCGCTGTGGTAAGTAAGATATTATCCATGCAATTGGTTTAAAACAGTCATGTTTACAAAAGTATCAAATATGTTTTGCAGAACGAATTTTAAAAATAACAATTCTCAAGAAATGCTATTAAAAAAATAGTTTTCCATATATATAATAGAACTAATGCAAATATGCAATTAAATAACGGCATAATAAAGAACTTATTATTAAGACATTGTGAGAAAATATTTTTTTCTTTTGAACGTGAATTGAATTGAAGTACGTTTGCAGCAAGATAATACAGGTATTTAATAAAAAAAACATATATTATGGCAGACCTAAAAGATATTGCAACACAGATAAGAAGAGATATTGTAAGAATGGTACATGCTGTACAGAGTGGGCATCCCGGAGGCTCTTTGGGATGTACAGACTTCATAACGGCACTTTATTTTAAGATCATGAAGCACGATACCGATTTTAAAATGGATGGCATTGGTGAAGACCTTTTCTTCCTGAGTAACGGGCATATTTCTCCTCTTTTTTACAGTGCTTTAGCCAGAAGCGGTTACTTCCCGGTACAAGAGTTATCAACATTCAGAAAAATTAACAGTCGCCTGCAGGGGCATCCTACCACGCACGAAGAACTTCCCGGAATAAGAGTAGCCAGTGGTTCATTAGGGCAGGGCATGAGTGTAGCTATTGGTGCAGCTTATGCAAAAAAATTAAATAATGACCATAATATCGTTTTTTCCCTGCATGGTGATGGTGAGCTTGATGAAGGTCAAAATTGGGAAGCCATTATGTTTGCCGCACATAAAAAAATGGATAATTTAATTGCAACGATCGATTGGAACGGACAGCAAATTGACGGTTCTACAAATGATGTAATGAATCTTGGAAACTTGCATGCAAAATTTGAAGCTTTTGGTTGGGAAGTGATGGAAATGGAAGGAAATGATATGGATGCAGTTGTAGCCGGGTTAGAAAAAGCAAAGACCATGTTGGGTAAAGGAAAACCTATTGTAATATTAATGAAAACGAGTATGGGGAAAGGGGTTGATTTTATGGAAGGAAGTCACGAATGGCATGGCATTGCACCAAATGATGAACAATTGAAAAAAGCACTGGATCAGTTACCTGAGACTTTGGGGGATTATTGATTTGAGGATTTGAAGATTTGAGGATTTGAAGATGGGTTCGGGCTGTTTGAAGTTTTTATCATTTTCAAATCCTCAAATCTTCAAATTGAATTTACCGCAATTCCAATGGCTGCCTGGAAGCCTTAAATGCCGGAAACCAGGATGCAATTATTGCGATAGCCATAGAAGTTCCTGCAACCAGTAAAAAATCAGAAGGAATTAATTTTACCGGAAAATAATCTATCAGGAAAGAGCCACCTTGTAATTTTATCAATTTATATTTAACCTGCAACAGGCAGATCAGTGTTGCCAATATTATTCCAAAAGCAGCACCAATACCAGCAAGCAACATGCCTTCAGCTAAAAATATTTTTTTTATTTGTAGTGATGTACTGCCCATGCTTTGAAGAATCGCGATATCCTGTTTTTTTTCCAGAACTAACATGGTAAGCGCACTTACCATATTAAAAGCAGCAATGATCAATATTAGCGTAAGAACAGCATAGATCGCCCATTTTTCGAGCTTCATGGTACTATACAGATTACTGTTTTGCTGGTATTTTGTTTGAACAGAATATTTTGTTCCGAGTAAATTTTGTAAGGATTCCCGGCTTTTTTTTATATCTGCATTCCATTTTAATTTAATTTCTGCAGCAGTATATTCATTGGCGGTGAGGCCCATTTGTTGCTTAATAAATCCAATATTGGTTATTGCATATTTATTATCGAAATCCTGTTGTATGGCAAAAACGGCTGCAGCAGATGCATTCCCTTCACTCAAAGATTGAAACGGATCATTGCTGCTGACGTTTTTTTTTGGTAAAATAACAGTTAATTGCTCAGGCGCAAAAGCTTCGTTTAGTGTAATTCCGGTTGCATATTGAATACCTGCACCTACAATAAGTTGTGGGTTATCTGTGGTGCCGGTATTGAACTTTCCTTTGGTGAGTTTTGAAGGAACACCACTGACTTTTATATAATTATCATCAACTCCTTTTATATAAACTACTGCCTGTGCATCATTATTTTTCAGCATAGCTTTTTCTTCAGCTATCAGTGAAGCATGCTGAACAGCCGGTTGTTGATTGATCTGTGAAAGCTGAGCTACTGTTAATTGAAAAGTTTTTCCTTTTGACGGAATAATTTTCAAATCAGGATAAAAAGAAGAATAAAGAGATTTTACGAGGTCTTCAAAACCGTTGAAAACACTAAGTACCAGTATCTGGCAGCAGGTAGCAAAAGCTATGACACCGGTTGTAACCCATGAAATGATATTAATGGCATTGGCAGATTTTTTTCCTTTAAAATACCGCCAGGCAAAAACGAGATACATTATTTATCTTATGATTTATTTTGATCTTTTTCCTCGCTTGTTTTGATATCTTTAAACAGCTTTTCCATTTTATCTACATATTCCAATGTGTCATCAATAAAAAAATTAAGCTGAGGCATGCTGCGCAACTGGTGCCTTACTCTAGCAGTAAGTTCCCGTTTTATTTCCCAGCTTCTTTCTTCAATTTTTTTTAATGCCTCAACAGGGTCCTTCACTTTAAAAAAACTAAGGTAAATCCTTGCATCAAACAAGTCGGGTGTGATCTTTACAGATGATATTGAGATCATACCACCATCCATCATGGATAGACCCAGGCGTTGAAAAATTTCATTCATGTCTTTTTCAAGTACAGATGCCACTTGTTTTTGTCTTTTGCCCTCTAACATATGTTTGCTTTATTATCGTTGTAAAATTACTTACTTTGCAGGGTTTATCAGTTTTTATATTTACAAAGAGCATGAAGAGTTTACTGTCTATTTTCAAATACATCAAAAAATATCCAAAACTGGTTGTCAGCTATTTTGGATTTAACATCCTGTCGGCAATTTTTGGGGTTTTATCGCTGGGCTTATTAAGCCCGTTTTTAATGCTCATTTTTAAACAGGGAGATGCATTTAAAGCCATCAGCGGAACCGGTTCTTTCAGCGGAATGAATCCGATAAATTATTTTAAAGAATGGTTGTATGAATTAATTAATGAACCGGGCGGGAATATCAAAGCACTCATTGTAATATGTTTTGTAGTATTTGGAGCCATCCTGCTAAAAAACCTTTTTGCTTATCTGAGTATGTATTTTTTAAATCCTATCCGAAACAGGATATTAAATGATATGCGCAGCAGTATGTATTCAAAGATTTTGCAATTGCCGATCGGTTTTTTCAGTGAACAGCGAAAAGGCGATATCATGAGCAAGCTTTCCAATGACCTGGCTGATGTGGAAGGTTCAACAGTTGGTGTTTTGGAAAGTTTATTCCGGGAACCTATCACCATAATTCTGTTTTTTGTTTACATGGTTATTTTAAGTCCACAACTCACATTATTCCTGGTGATCTTCTTACCCATTGCCGGATTCATTCTTGGCCGTATAGGCCGTTCTTTGAAAAAAGACAATAAAAAAGTGTTGCAACAGTTCGGGGTACTTTTTTCAACTATTGAAGAAACACTCGGTGGTATCAGGATCATCAAAGCTTTTAATGCTGAAAAAAAGATACAAAGAAAATTTGAACAGGAAAATGAAGCGATGTTTCATTTAAAGAACAGGGCAAACAGGAGAAGGGACCTGGCTTCACCAGTTTCTGAAGCGTTGGGTGTAACAGCGGTTTTATGTATCCTCTGGTATGGCGGAAGACTGGTATTAAGCGGTGATCCTTCGTTTACTTTAAATGCAGGTGATTTCCTTGCATATATTGCTATTTTTACCCAACTGATCCAGCCGTTGAAATCATTGTCTACAGCTTCTTATAATATTCAAAAAGGTGCAGCAAGTATAGAAAGGATAGAAAACCTGATCAATGAAAATGTGGGTATCAAAGAAATACCCGATGCTCAGGAATTAAAAACTTTTTCTCAATCAATAGAATTAAGAAATGTAAGTTTTAGTTATGAAGATGCTGTTATTTTAAAGAATATAAATCTTACCATTGAAAAAGGAAAAATGATCGCATTGGTTGGTAGCAGTGGTGCCGGAAAAAGCACCCTGGCTGACCTTATTCCAAGATTCATTGATGCCGGTGAAGGCGAAGTGTTGATTGATGGCGTTAACATAAAAAATTACACCCTTCATTCTATCCGCAACCAAATGGGTATTGTTACACAGGAAGCTATTTTATTCAATGATACCATTGCCAATAATATTGCACTGGCAAAAGATAATGCTTCAAAAGATGAGATCGTAAATGCGGCAGTGATTGCCAATGCTGCTAATTTTATAGAAACAAAAGAAGAAGGGTATGAGACCAACATCGGCGACCGTGGGCTTAAGCTCAGTGGGGGAGAGCGCCAACGCATGACCATTGCAAGGGCGGTACTTAAAAATCCCCCGATTTTAATTTTAGATGAAGCCACTTCTTCTTTGGATACGGAAAGTGAACGGTTGGTTCAGGATGCCATTAATAACCTGATGAGCAACCGGACTTCTATTGTAATTGCCCATCGCCTCAGCACCATACGTCATGCTGATGAGATCATTGTTTTACAAAAAGGTGAGATCGTGGAAAGAGGAACGCATGACAGCCTTATTGTGCAAAATGGATTTTATAAAAAGCTTGTGGATATGCAGGAAGTAAAGTGAAAGCTGAGACTAGATGCTAGATACTTGATACAGGATACAGGATACAGGAAATGGTCAGGTCAATTGATCTGTTGATCAATCCAATACTTCATAGATCTTTACCGGTTTCATTTTATGTTTTAACGTTACTTCTCCAACTTCCCTGCAATTGAAAGATTCTTTTACTTTTTCATAACAATATTCGTTGATTATGATCTTTCCCGGGTCAGCTAAAGATTGTAACCGTTGTGCAATATTCACCGTTTCGCCAATGACCGTATAACCAAGCCTACGCAAACTGGAAGAGCCGATATTACCTGAGATCATTTCACCACTGTTGATACCAATAGAAACATTTGGCTTAAAAGAAACATTTTCAAAAAGTGCCGGTAATTTTTCAATTTGATTTCTTACTGCAAGGCATGCATCAACGGCCTTATCTAAATGAAACTTACCACGAAACACTGCCATGACCGCATCGCCAATGAATTTATCAATATAACCGCCCTGGGCTAGGATCTCTTTCACCATCACATCAAAATAATTATTCAACAGTTTTACCACATTGTCAGGCGACTCAGTTTCACTGATAGATGTAAAACTGCAGATATCAATAAATACAACGGTAGCTTCCACATTTTCATTCAACATGATAGAAGATTCAAATTCATGGCTGCCCATGAATTTGAGCACTGTTTCATCCACATACATTTTCAGTATGTTATTTTCCTTAATGGCATTTATTGTCTCACGGAGTTGGGTAACCTCCCTGATCGTTTTTTCCACTGTAAGTGAAAGGTCATCAAAATTGATCGGCTTGGTAATAAAATCGAAAGCACCCCTGTTCATGGCAGAACGGATATTTTCTATATCTCCATATGCAGAAACGATCACCGATCTTATCAATGGGCTGGATTCATTCAGCCTACTTAGTAATGTTAGTCCATCCATTACAGGCATATTGATATCGCTCAATACGATATCAATATCGGGATGCAGCTGAATTTTTTCCAATGCATCAGAACCGTTAACAGCAAAAATGAATTCATATTGCTGTTCCCTTATTTTCTGCCGGAATTTCTGTTTAATAAGTAATTCCAGGTCAGTCTCGTCGTCTGCTACTAAAATTTTTGTCATCAGTTAATAAGTATCAGTTTTTCTTTTAATAATGTAAAATCAACCGGTTTAGTTAAAAAGTCATCTGCTCCTAAATTCTTCGCAATGGTATAATTTTCATGATCACCATAAGCAGTTATCATCATCACGACCGGTGCCGGCTTGGTATATTTTTGTTTTATTTTTCCCAGCAGATCCAGGCCACTCATTCCGGGCATGTTGATATCGGATAATATCAATACTGCTTCATGTTCATTGCTGGTGAGATAAGTAAGCGCTTCTTCACCTGAAAAAGCAAAAGCAAATTCAACTTTGTTTTCACGGATCTCTTTTCTGAAACGTTGTTCAAATAATACTTTAACATCCATTTCGTCATCAACAACTAAAATTTTCATAAATAAATTTAAATTTAAAAAGGTAAAGTAATAATAAAATTGGTTCCTGAATTTTTATTTTCTGTTTCACCGGCAGCGATGGTTTCCACTTTTATTTCCCTGCCGTGTGCTTTTACAATATCATAACTTGTCTGAATCACAGATTGGCACGGATGGAAGGATTTCACTGATTTCATGATGTTCTTCTTCCGTGTAATCTTTTAATCTCATTCATCCCTGCCTACCGGCAGGCAGGCGAGATTCAGACAACAGGTAATTGAATAATAAACTCACTGCCTTCACCCTCAATCGTCTCCACCTTCAATTCCCCGCCATGTGCTTTTACAATATCATAACTCAAACTCAATCCCAAACCAGTTCCCTGTCCAGTTGGTTTGGTGGTGAAGAAGGGTTGGAATATTTTATCGAGTATTTTTTTTGGGATGCCGGAGCCGTTGTCTTTTACGGTTATGCTGACCTCACCCCCAACCCCTCTCCGAGGGAGAGGGGAGCGCTTTGTGGACACCGATACGGTTGGTTCATAACCCTGGGGTTGTTGTTTCTTTTTTTCATCCACCACATAAAAAGCATTCGTAATTAAATTTAAAATCACTCTTCCTATATCCTGCGGAATGATGTTGATGTTACCAATGGTTTCATCAAAATCTGTTTTCATGGTAGCATTGAAGGATTTGTCTTTTGCACGAAGGCCATGATATGCCAATCGTAAATATTCATCAGCCAAAGCATTAATATTTGTAGTTTCTTTTACACCACTGCTGCTTCGGCTGTGCTGCAACATACCTTTTACAATAGCATCGGCTCGTTTGCCATGGTGATTTATTTTTTCTTCGTTTTCAGTAACATCTTTTGCAATAGCTTTTACTTCATCATAATTTCCTTTCTGTAATTCTTCATTCATTTCACTAAGCAATTCTTTATTCACTTCTGAAAAATTATTAACAAAGTTCAACGGGTTTTGTATTTCATGGGCAATGCCTGCAATAAGTTCTCCCAATGAAGCCATTTTTTCGGATTGGATGAGTTGTGACTGCGTTGATTTTAATTCATTCAAAGTTTGCTGTAGTTCTTCTTTTTGAAGCGTTAGTTCAGCCGTGCGTTCTTTTACCTGTATTTCCAAAGCAGCTTTTAAAGTCTCGGTGATTTTATATTCTTTTTCTTTTTCCTCATTTTTTAACCGTTCTTTTTCAAGCGCTTTTTGTTGTTTGTTATTCATGTAGAGCATAACAGCCATCCAGATAAAGGCAGAAAATCCGGCAACATCAAAATAGTTTCCCCATGTTTTATGAAAACCGGGATCAATTAATATAACTGCATCTTCAATAATATATACCAGTATTACCGGTAAATATGCATACATGACCGGTTTTGCAGCCTGAAGTTCTTTTTGATAAAAAATTAAATATACAAGTGCTAAAAGCAATGCATGCCCGAGCCATGTAATAATAGGTCTGCTGTCTTTAATTGATGCACTAACCACTATCATTATAATAAAAATGGCCATACCAAACATAATTGTTCGATCCCATTTAAGTAACAGCCCGGATGTTTTTAAAGATTTACGCAAGTAACGTAAAAATATAAGTGCCAATATCGGTTGTAAAAGCATAATTACTTTAGTAAAACATTATTAAATCAGACAGGTAAAGTAATAACAAAAGCTGCAAATTCCCCTTCCTTTGTTTCCACTTTCAATTCTCCTCCATGCGCCTTCACAATATCATAACTCAAACTCAATCCTAAACCTGTTCCTTGTCCTGTTGGTTTGGTGGTAAAGAATGGTTGAAATATTTTATCCAGTACTTTTTGTGGAATGCCGTTGCCGTTGTCTTTAACCGAAATCAAAGCCCCCCTCGTTCCCCCCGGTGGGGGGATGATCAGCTTTGTGGACACCGATACGGTTGGTTCATAGCCTTCCGGTTGTTGTTTCTTTTTTTCATCTACCACATAAAAAGCATTCGTAATTAAATTCAGGATCACTCTTCCTATATCCTGCGGAATGATATTGATGTTACCTATGCTGTCATCAAAATCAGTTTTCATGGTTGCATTGAATGATTTGTCTTTTGCTCTTAAGCCATGATAAGCCAACCGTAAATATTCATCGGCTAATGCATTAATATCAGTAGGTTCTTTTACACCACTGCTGCTGCGGCTGTGCTGCAACATGCCTTTTACAATGGCATCGGCTCTTTTGCCATGATGGTTTATTTTTTCTTCATTCGCAATTACATCATTCGCAATTTCTTTTGCATCAGTCAGATTTCCCTTATCCATTTCTTCTTTCATTTCTACCAATAATTCATTATTTACATCTGAAAAATTATTGATGAAGTTCAACGGGTTTTGAATTTCATGGGCAATGCCTGCAGTGAGTTCTCCAAGGCTGGCCATTTTTTCTGCCTGGATGAGTTGGCTTTGAGTTGATTTCAGCGATTCAATTGATTCCTGCAATTGTTGTGTTCGGTGATTTACTTTTAATTCAAGCACTTCTTTTTCATGCTGTAATTTGCGTTCCCTCCATTTGCTGAAAATTCTTAATGCTCCCAAAAACAATAATGCATACAATGTATAAGCCCACCAGGTTTTCCACCAGGGTGGTAGTATGGTGAAGGGGTAGTCAAATGATTTACTCCATTCCCCGCTTTCACCAATGGCACTTACCTGGAAAATAAATTTTCCATTGGGCAGGTTGCGAAAATCTGCTATCGTTCTTGCCGCAGGAACGCTCCATTTTTTATCCAAACCTAGCAATCGAAAGCTGTATTTAATTTTATTGGGAGCTGCCCATTCAATGGCTGAGAATTGAAAGCTAAGGTGATTTTGGTCAAATGGTATCCTTGGATTGATTGGAAAATTCTCGAAAGTCTGAACACCATCAAATTTTATTTTTTGCAGCGTACTGTCTGATGGATTGCGGTAATTCGGTATAGCTTCTTTAATGTACAACTGCCGCAGACTTACCACAGGTGGTTGTTGCGAAGGTTTATAAACATCCTTCTCCATTTTGCTAACACCACTTTGGGTAGGAATCCATAGGTTGCCATCGTTATCTTCTACGATTGGATTTAGTTGGTTGCTAGACAGTCCTTCATTAGTGGTAAAATTACTAAAGGTTTTACCATCGAATTTGCTCAATCCGTTTCGTGTTGAAATCCAAAATTTGCCCGACTTATCTATAAAAATAGACCGAACATTATTACTGACAAGTCCTTGTGTAGTGGTAAAATGAGTGAAAGTGCCCGAATGACTTTGTTTTGATGGCACAAAACGGGTCAGTCCACCATCTGAAGCGGTAAACCAAAGGTTTCCTTTCTTATCTTCCGCAATACTATTAACAAGTAATCCCAGCCCTTCGGCTGAAGTAAAATGGACAAAGGTTCCCGATTGACCATCCTTAGTTGGCGTATATTTAGTTACTCCATAACCATTGCTAAACCAAATATTCCCGGATTTATCTTCGAGTATTGCAAAGGTAGACCGGCTAATGAACCCTTCTGTTTCAGCAAAATGAAAAAAGGTGCCTGATTGACCATCTGCTGCCGGTTCATAACGTACAATCCCAGCCCGATTGGTGCCAAACCATAGATGGCCTCTGCTATCCTGAAAGACACTGCGAACATCGGAGGAGCCAAACCTTTTGAAATCATCAATTTGATAGAAATTTTTGCCGTCATATTTACCTACTCCTTGCCCGACTGTTCCGAACCATAAATTGCCTGATTTGTCTTGTATTGAAGATGTAACTACACCAACTGGAAAATGAACAAACGTTTTCCCATTAAATAAATTCAGTTTACCACCTGCGCCAAACCACAAATTATTATTTCGGTCTTGCAAAGCAGACCATATAAAATTACCCGCAAGGCCTTCTTTTTTGGTAAAACGCTGAAAAGATTTTGGACTAAGTCTGTTAAGCCCATTTCCGAGGGTTCCAAACCAAAGATGACCAGAACGGTCTTCCATGATACTATTTTCCATTATGTTGTCATTAGAAAGTCCTTCGTCCTCAGTAATATGAATAAAATTTTTCCCATCATACTTTACCACTCCGCTTCCTAAAGTGCCGAACCAGATATGTCCAGATTTATCTTCTATTATAGAAGATATATTGTTTTTAGAACGTCTGTTGTCTGCGAGAAACTGTACTGGAAAATTCACAAAAGTCTTACCATCAAATTTACTTATTCCCTGCCTAGTGCCAAACCACAAATTGCGCGCCTTGTCTTCCATGATACAGCTTACAGTATCGTTTACAAGTCCTTCTTTTGTGGTAAAATGAGTAAAACCTGCCTTTCCCGCAGACAGGGAATTACTATCAAATTTATTTACTCCACCACCGCTTGTAGCACACCATATATTTCCGGCTTTAT
This sequence comes from Ferruginibacter sp., assembly GCA_031373525.1. GTDB lineage: Bacteria > Bacteroidota > Bacteroidia > Chitinophagales > Chitinophagaceae > Ferruginibacter. The sequence continues at coordinate 529 of JANMMS010000101.1, read as the reverse complement.
CTTCTAGTACTGATTGGACATTATTACTAGATAACCCTTCGTTGCTGGTGTAATTAATAATGGTACCCGAACTATCATTCTTTGAGGGTTCTAACTTGCTAACACCACCATTAGTGGCAAACCAGATATTGCCCGACTTGTCCTCAATAATTTTCCTTACAAAATTTCCTGCTAGCCCATTTGCAGTACTAAACTTTACAAATGTCTTCCCATCAAACTTGCACATTCCATTGCTTAAAGTACCAATCCAGAAATTTCCCTTCTTGTCTTGTAAAATGGAACGGATATCATTTTCAGGAAGTCCATTTGCTGTTGTATAAGTAACAAATGATTTACCATCATAACGACTCAATCCTGAGCCAAGTGAACAAAACCAAAAATAGCCCTCTTTATCTTCAAGCATGTTTCCTACAAATGGATTTGGTAAGCCCTCGTCCATAGTTAAGTTTTGTATATCATACAATGCATTTTCATTGATACGCAAAGGAAGAGCAGGTTTTATAGTAGGAGCAAACAGCTTCGCGGTTTT
>JANMMS010000091.1:0-29782 GCA_031373525.1 Ferruginibacter sp. | reverse complement strand
TTAATGGTTTAATGGTTTAATGGTTTAATGGTTTAATGGTTTAATGGTTTAATGGTTTAATGGTTTAATGGTTTAATGGTTTAATGGTTTAATGGTTTAATGGTTTAATGGTTTAATGGTTTTGCAAATTAGCTGAACTTTTCGAATTTTGTGGGAACTACTAATAAACTATAAAACTAATAAACTACTTAACCAGATCTCCCCGTAAGCGAAGTAACTCCGTTTCTGCTACTTTGGTATTGTATCTTGCTGCAATAAGCCTGTTATAGGCATCTTCCAGGCTTTTTTGCGTTTCCCTTAGTTCTAATGAGGTTGAGATTCCCAGCCGAAAACGTTCAACAGAAATGTAAACATTTTCTTTTGCCAGCTTAATGTTCTCTTCCTCTAGTTCAAGTGTTTTTTTCTGAAGTTCATAAGATTTAAAGGCAGCGCTTATTGCAATATCAATATTTGATTTTTTATAATTGTATAAAAGTTTTTGATATTCAATATCAAGCTGTGCAGTTTGTATCTGACGTTTTATGGTAAAGTTATTTAAGATGGGTATGTTCAACGATATGCCATAATTAAAACCATAATTCCTGTTAAATAACGGAGTAAAATTATTGACAACTATTTTATTTGTTGTTTTGGAAAAATTGTAAGCACTGTTAAGTGAAACGGTAGGGTAGCGATCCGCTTTTCTTTCTTTAAGCGTTAAATTTGCAATATTGATATTTTGTTTAGCAACCAATAATTCAGGATTGTTTTTTTCGGCAGCATTGAATATGTCACCTGCAATAAGGGTGTTGTTAAATATGATACTGTCTGCAACTTCATAGCTTGTACCGGCTGCGAATACCATGAGTTGGTTCAGTTGCTCTTTCAATAATTCAATGATTGTTAATTGATTTAAATGGGCAGCTTTCTGTGCATTCAGATCTAATTTTGACTGCAATAATTCAGGTTTTGCACCCAGTCCTACGCTTAATTTTTTTTCTGCCTGTTTAACCCGTTCCTCATTGATTCCCATTTGTTCTTCAATCGCTTTTTTTTGTTCCTTCTGCCGGACAATATTGTAATATATTTTTATTATTTCAGCGATCGTATTTGATAACTGGTTTTTAATATTTAAGTTTCCAAGTGTTACGAATTCTGAAAGTTTATCTCTGGATATAAACATTTTTAATCCATCAAAGACCACCCAATTCATATTTATAGCCGCATTGATATTATTTGAACTGATGCTGTTTTGTTTGCGTTCAGTTCCGTCGGCCAGTTTTTGTTTTGTATTGTTATTATTAAAAAGAACCCCTGAGGTAGCATTAAACCTTGGTAGAAACGCAGCTTTGGCATACCTGTTATTCAGTGCAAATACAGATGAATCATTTCTTAATAATTGAATGTCATAATTGTTTTTCAATGCAGCGGCAACAGCTTCTTCAATGGTAAGTAACTGTTGTGCATTAACTTTTATAGAAAAAAGCACTAGTATGAAAAAGTAAATAATTGTAAAACGATGCAACATTTTATAATAATATTTTATACACTATAACTCGTTTGTTCATTGCTATGTTCTATTATATTGTCCAAATGGCTTCTTTTTTTTCTTGTTGATAAATAGGAATAAATAGCAGGTATTACAAACAACGTTAGCATTAATGAAAACAACACGCCACCCACAATTACAATTCCAAGTGGCATACGGCTGGTAGCGGCATCGCCCAGTGAAAGCGCCAATGGCAATGCACCCAGCGACATGGCAAGGCTTGTCATTAGGATGGGCCTGAATCTTGCCACAGCAGCTTCAACAACTGCCGGTAATTTTTTCTCACCTTTAAGTTGCTTTTGATTGGCAAATTCCACAATTAGGATCCCGTTTTTTGTAACCAGGCCGATCAACATGATCATTCCGATCTGGGAAAAAATATTGAGCGTTTGATCAAATAACCAAAGTGATAAGATAGCTCCGGCCAGTGCAAGCGGTACCGTTATCATGATGGTCAATGGATCAATGAAACTTTCAAACTGTGCTGCAAGTACTAAAAATATTAAACCAAGTGCAAGAAAAAAAGCAAAATAGGTATTTCCCGAACTTTCTTCATAATCTCTTGAGGAACCGGCAAGGGTAGTACTGAAACTTTCATCCAGAATACTGTCTGCAATTGCCTTTATCTCCTGGATGCCATCTCCGATCGTTTTTCCTTCAGCAAGTCCGGCCGATATCGTTGCAGACCTGTACCTGTTAAAATGGTACAATGTAGGAGGTGTTACATCTTCGGAAACATTCAGCAGATTAATTAATGCAATCGACTGTCCTTTATTATTGGACACATAAATATGCTCCAGGTCCGCCGGATCATCCCGGTTTATTCTTTCTACTTGTCCGAGCACCGAATATTGTTTTCCCTCTTTGGTAAAATAACCCATTCGCTGATTGCTCAATGCCAATTGCATGGTTTGAGATATATCCTGTACACTTACGCCTAATTCACTGGCTTTTAACCTGTCTATACTGATCCTGATCTCAGGCTTATTGAATTTCAGATCGGCATCAACACCCATCAATACAGTACTTTTATTTGCAGCATCTATAATTTTCGGCAATACAGCTTTTAGTTTTTCGGCGTTAACATTCTGAATAACAAATTGAACCGGTTGTCCACCCCTGCGGTTTACCTGGATGGTCTGTTCCTGAATTGAAAATGCACGGCCATCATTAAAGCGGGGCATTTTTTTATTAACCCAGTTTACAATATCCTGCTGGCTTCTTTCTCTTTTATCAGGGCTTACCAGTACCACCCGAAAAAAACCTGAGTTTGCCGAACCTGAACCTGTAAAACCAGGTGCGGTCATACTTACCATATATTTTTTTTCCGGAAGTGAGTCTATTAAAAAGGTGCTCATCTTATCCATATATTTATCCATGGCATCATAAGAAGTGCCTTCAGGTGCCGTTACAGATAAACGGAAGGCGCTTTTATCTTCCATTGGGGCAAGTTCGCTTTGAAGGCTTTTGCCTATTACAAAAATGATCGCAATACAAGCTAGAACGATCGGGATAGCGATCCAGCGTACTTTCATAAACTTAACTAACATTGCCCTGTAGCTGTTTTCCATTCCATTGAAAAAGGGTTCGGTAAAAGTATAGAACCGGGAGTGTTTGAACTTTTTACCTGCCAGTTTTACGTTCAATACAGGAGTAAGGGTAAGTGAAACAAAAGCAGAGATCAAAACAGCACCTGCCACAACAATTCCAAATTCACGGAAAAGTCTGCCAACGAATCCCTGCAAAAATATGATTGGAAGAAAAACGACAGCAAGGGTTATGGATGTGGCTATGACTGCAAAATAAATTTCACGGGAACCATCTCTGGCTGCCTGCCATTTATCCATCCCCTTCTCCATTTTCTTATAAATATTTTCGGTTACCACAATGCCATCGTCTACTACAAGACCAGTGGCAAGAACAATAGCCAGTAGTGTAAGTACATTAATTGTAAATCCACATAGGTACATGATAAAGAAAGCGCCAATAAGTGATACAGGAATATCTATTAATGGCCTTAAGGCAATCAGCCAATCACGGAAAAATAAATAAACGATCATGACAACCAGAATAAAAGCCACCAGTAATGTTTCTTTTACTTCACTGATAGATTTACGAATATTGTCAGTCTGATCATAAGAAACCTCCAATCTGATATCTTTAGGCAGGTCTGCTTTTATTTCTGCCAATCTTTTTTTTATTTCATCGGAGATCTCGATGTAATTTGTTCCCGGTTGCGGTATGATTGCCACGGCGATCATAGGTATACCACTTTCTTTAAGTATACTTTCTTCATTTTCGGGACCAAGAACAGCCTCACCAATATCTTTAAGCCTGATATCCCTGCCATTGATATTTTTTACAATGAGATCATTGAATTCATCTTCGGTATTTAATTTACCAAATGTGCGTATACCCAATTCTGTTGCATTACCTGATATCTTTCCGGAAGGAAGTTCAACATTTTCACTTAGCAAGGCATTTTGGACATCTTTAGGTGTAAGTGAAAATGCACTCATTTTGGATGGGTCAAACCAGATGCGCATGGCATATTTTTTTTCACCCCAAATATTTACTCCGCTTACACCTGGAATGGTTTGAATTCTTTCAACAATGTTATTATTTGCAAATTCAGTTATCTGTAATGAATTTCGGATATTACTTTTTAGTAACAAGATCACTACAGGATCGCCGCTGTTATCTGCCTTGCTTACAACGGGAGGGGCATCCAGGTCGCTTGGTAATGATCTTAGTGCCTGTGATACCTTATCCCTTACATCATTTGCAGCTTCTTCGAGGTTGATGCCCAGGTCAAATTCTACTGTGATGTTACTGCTGCCCTGTGAGCTTTGCGAAGTAATATTTTTAATGCCGGCAATACCATTTACAGCTTTTTCAAGTGGTTCTGTAATTTGTGTTTCTATAATTTCTGCATTGGCGCCGGGATAAGATGTTCGAACGCTGATATTCGGCGGATCTAGTGCAGGGTAGTCTCTAACCCCAAGAAATTTATAGCCGATGAGGCCAAATACCACAATAATGATATTGAGTACAATTGCAAAAACCGGCCTTCGTAAACTGAATTCAGAAATATTCATTCTTATCTAATTAACGATGAAAAGTGAAATATTTTCTTTAGTAATCTTTCACTTTTCTCTATTCATTTTTCTCAATTCACTGTATTTAAAACCACTTTTCCTTTTGGCTTTAAACCCATCAACCCTGTTACAATAATTGTATCACCGGCATTTAGTCCACTGGTAATTTGTACCATTGCTGAATCCCTGGCGCCTGTAACTACATCAACAAAAGCAATTTCGCCATTGTGATATACTACTACCTGTTTTCCTCTTGCCTGTGGAATAATTGCCTGGGAAGGGATCATGATCGCTTTTAGATCCGGATCAAAACTTAAACTGATCTTTGCAAAATTCCCCGGCAAAATATTACCATCATTATTAGTAACTGCTGCTCTTAACTTAAGTCCACGGTTTTCTTCAGAAATGCCTGACTCTGTTGCGATAATTTTTGCCTGGTATATTTTATTATTTCCTTCTGAAGTAAAATTCACCATTTGCCCCGGTCGTAACTTACTTGTGAATTTTTCAGGTAATATGAAATCCAGTTTCAGTTCATTGTTCTGGCGTATTGTAGTAAGCGTTGTCTGGGGAGAAATATAAGCTCCCGGGCTAATCATTCTTAAACCCAGTGTTCCGGAAAAAGGAGCCCTGATCTCCGTGCGCAAAATATTACTTTGTACAATTTCCATATCAGCACGGATATTGCTTGATTGCAAAACGATCAAATCATATTCCTGGCGGCTAACCCCGTTTATTTTTAATAATTCTTCATACCGTTTGATGGTTTGCTCCTGAACCCTCAACTGAACAGTAAGCTTATTGAGTTGAGCTTTAAGGTCTCCATCATATATTTTTGCGATAAGTGTTCCCATACTGACTACCCGTCCTTCAGTAGCATTTAGGTAGGTTAATCTTCCGGATATTTCGGGATGTACTTCAGTTTCTTCATTTGCTATGATCGTTCCGGGTAGTTCCAGATCCTCACTTAAAGTTGTGTATTTAATAACAAATCCGTTAACAACCGGTGGAGGTGGGGGCGTTTTATTTGCATTGCCTCCGGCAGGTATCTTTATTTCTTTAGAACCGCAGCTGGTTAATAGAAATATATTCATTGTAAAACAAAAGAATAAAATAGCTGATAAATGAATAACTAGTTTCACTGTTGAACTTTTATTAGTAATGTTGAATAGGTAAAATTAAGGCATATCACTTACCTGTGCTTTTAAAAGAAATTAAAACATTACCGGGCATTTTGTAAAACTACCTGCCCTTTACAACAAGCAAGTGTTTTATCTGGCTTGCTTTATGAAGTAATTCCTGTTTTTCGTTGCTTAATATCGTTACGTGGCCCATTTTACGTCCGGGTTTGGTATATTTTTTTCCATAAATATGAACAAAAACATTATCCATTGCCAAAACTTCATTGAGCCCTTCAAAATAGGCTTCGCCTGAAAAATCAACTGAGCCAACAATGTTAACAATTGCTGCAGGCATTATGTGGTTGGTATTTCCCAGGGGATAATTCATTATGATACGCCACAACATATCAAACTGGCTGCAGAAACAAGCTTCAATAGTATGATGGCCACTGTTGTGTACCCGTGGTGCTGTTTCATTTACGAATACATTGTCGTCTATATCAACAAATAATTCTACTGCAAAAATGCCCGGACTTTTAAGTTCCCTTACCAATTTCATTGCAATTGCTTCAGCTTTCCACAAAGTTTTTTCCGGTAATGCAGCCGGGCTGAGTTGGTGACTTAATAAATTATGGTACTGGTCAAATATCATATCAACCGGAGCATATAAAGTAGTTTGCCCTGTATTACTAACTGCAACTGTCACAGCAATTTCCTTTTTAATGTGGACCATCTTTTCCAGTACAGCCGGTGCATCAAAGCCTGATGTAAAGTCTTCTTGTTTTAATATCACCTGAACACCTTTGCCATCATAACCTCCCATAGCAATTTTGTGCACAGCTGGTAAAAAATCTTTTTGCTGAAGCAGTTCTGAAATGTTTTCCGTAATAATAAAATCGCTGGTAGGTATTTGATTTAATTTATAAAACTGTTTTTGAAGGATCTTGTCTCTGATGATCTTTAAGGCTGCAGGTTTTGGATATACTTTTACTCCTTCAGACTCGAGTTTTTCCAATGCTTCCAGGTTTACACTTTCAATTTCAATAGTTATGGCATCAAGTTCCTTTCCGAAATTATATACATCATCAAAATTGCGGATATCACCTTGTACAAAATGATGGCATAAGTGTGCTGCCGGACATTGGGGATCATTTTCCATTAGAAAGGTTTCAACCGGGTAATTGGCTGCAGCCTGTAATAACATACGGCCCAACTGCCCGCCTCCGAGAATACCTGCTTTTATCATAAAGCAAATATATAAATGATGGGGTGAACTAGCTATAAGTTTTATTATCTTTGTTCAAGTATGATCCCGGATTATCCACATAAAGTTTTTGGAGATAAACGCATTAACTATTCTCTGTTAATGATCACGCTTGCTATGGATTCGACATGCAAATAAAATTACAATGTAAATTCCTGCTTAACATCATTTCATAATACTTAGTCAGGGATAATTTCAGGTGAATTTCAAATTATTTTAACCGGGTTCAGCAAAATAAACTTTTAAATAATTATTTATGTCAACAACTTCTATAACAACAAAAAGTACAATTGATAGTACCGTAGATTTTCTTCCATTGCATGGTACGGATTACGTTGAATTTTATGTGGGTAATGCCAAACAGGCGGCTCATTTCTATAAAACGGCTTTCGGATTTCAGTCAGTAGCTTATGCTGGTCCTGAAACGGGTATCAAAGACAAAGTGAGTTATGTGATCAGGCAAAATAAAATAACCTTTGTTTTGACTACTGCTTTAAAAATGAATAACGACATTGCTGATCATGTGTATAAACATGGTGATGGTGTAAAAGTGCTGGCATTGAAAGTAGATGATGCAGCAGATGCTTGGAAACAAACCACCCAACGTGGCGGCATCAGTTATATGGAACCCGTTACATTGAAAGATACAGATGGAGAAGTAGTTATTAGTGGTATACATACTTATGGTGATACCGTACACATGTTTGTTGAACGTAAAAATTACAAAGGTATTTTTATGCCGGGGTTTGTAGAATGGAAATCTGCATATCAACCAGAGAGCACCGGCCTTTTATATGTTGATCATTGTGTGGGTAATGTAGGGTGGGACCAGATGAATCCAAGGGTTAAATTTTATGAAGATGTTATGGGGTTCCGTAATATTCTTTCTTTCGATGATAAAGATATATCAACTGAATATTCAGCCTTAATGAGCAAGGTAATGAGTAATGGGAACGGGTATGTTAAATTCCCAATCAATGAACCGGCCGAAGGAAAGAAGAAAAGCCAGGTAGAAGAATACCTGGATTTTTATAATGGAGAAGGGGTGCAACACGTTGCCATAGCAACTCATGATATTATAAAGACTGTTACAGAACTTCAAAAAAGAGGTATAGAATTCTTATCCATCCCTGAAAGTTATTATGCAGAAGTGCTGGACAGGGTTGGAAAAATAGACGAGGACATTGAACCTTTACAAAAACTGGGTATTTTAATTGACCGTGACGATGAGGGATACCTGCTACAGATATTCAGCAAACCATTGGAAGACCGGCCCACTTTATTTTTTGAGATCATTCAGCGAAAGGGAGCGAAAAGTTTTGGAAAAGGAAATTTTAAAGCTTTGTTTGAATCCTTAGAAAGAGAACAGGATGCAAGAGGTAATCTTTAGGGATCAAAAATATAATTGATTAATTAAATGCAAAGGATTTTATGTAAAACCCCGTTTTTTATAGGTAATTTCCACATATTGCTGCTTTTTAACATTAATCAAATCAATATTTTTTTTACATTTGAAATACTGAATCACAAGCCCCTTTTTTTTGGATGAAGATATTACAGAAAATCATTTGTTTTGTCGCACTCATTTTGTGCCTGTCTGCAGTTTTGCCTGCACAGAATCATTATGTGAGTAATCAAAAGTCTTCTTATAAAATATCAGATGTTTTTAGCAGGATGGAAGATTCTGTGAAAAGACAATTCGAAACACAACATTTAACGTGGCCTCCTGAAGCTATGTATGTTCGCTCCTTTAAATACGACCGCCAGTTAGAAGTTTGGGTAAAAGGCAATCGCAAAGAGCCTTATAAGCTTTTTAAAACATATAAGATTTGTATGCAAAGCGGCACGATGGGTCCAAAAAGAATGGAAGGAGATTACCAGGTTCCCGAAGGATTTTATCAGATCAATGAATTCAATCCAAACAGTAATTATCATTTGTCTTTGGGCATAAATTATCCCAATGCATCAGACAGAATACTGAGTGATTCCATCCGTCCGGGAAATGCCATTTATATACATGGTAATTGCGTTTCCACCGGATGTATCCCTATCAGTGATATTCCTATGGAAGAAGTATATATTATTGCCAGCAGTGTAAAAGCAAACGGAGTAGATTTTATTCCGGTGCATGTATTCCCGGTTAGGTATAATGTAAAAAAATCGATGGACTATCTTAATGCCAGTATTAAAAACAACCAGTCCCTGTTGAATTTTAATAATAATATAAGGGAAGTATTTGATTTTTTTGAAGCAAAGAAACAATTGCCTGTTATACTGGTTAATAAGAAAGGAGAATATGTTTTGAATTAATGAGTTTTTTACAATAATTCTATTTTCACATAACATTATTTTATTGGTGCAATAAGGCAAAATTGAAATGGACTCCCTTTGCATAATGTTAATTACAGAAAGAATTTCTTCCTTGCAATTTCAGGCTTTGCACATTCAAAGCGCCAAATACAACAAAACTGATTTGGCTAAATTGTATGTGGCAATAATTCCAACCGGATAAAGGCAGATAATTTAAAAAATACTAATTATCTTTAATTGTCATTGATTTAGCAATGAATACTTTTATTTAATAATTAAATTAAAAAATGAGAAAAAAATTATTATTTGTGCTTTTGCTAACTACAATAGGATGTTATGTAAATGCACAGAAATTATCTAAGTTTGGTGCCGATCTGGGAAAAAAAAGTGTTGTAGGTAAAGAGATCAGGATACCATACACATCTATGACTAGTTATTATGGCTATGTAGGTGGAGAAAGTAAACCCGATGAAGAAAAGGGAGGTAAAAAGTATTATTATTTATATGTATGGATTCCGGTAGCAGCCCCTGAACTGGGTATTCGTATGATATCACCCGTTCCAGATAATGAAAAACCAACAACAAACGATTTTCAGAGCAGCAATTTTGAAAAAAATGCTACAGATAAAACAAGCTATTTCGATACATGGATTGCATTCGATAAAGCTTCCGGAATTCTAAGCATAGCAGATATCAAATCAAAAGCAAAAACCTCTTCATGGAATACCATAGACAAAAATGACGATAGTGGGGAAATGCCTGCCAACCCGGGAGGTAGTAAATACAATTCTTTGATGCGTATTACCAGTGAAATAAGCGATCCTTTAAAAGCATTAACAGTTGGGCTGTACCGTATTGGATTTACAACCTATAAAACGGGAGATGTAAAAGGAAGTTTTTTAGCACAAATTGGAGCTCCGATAAATATTCCGGGAATTGTAGTTGCTGGTTCTTTAGATGAACTACAAACAAAACTTAGTTCAAAATAAAAATATTCTAAGTTCGCTTTAGTTAAAAAGAGGCTTGCTGATTTTTTCAGAAAGCCTCTTTTTTATATATTACCTCTTATGAATTTCTTTATTTGATTAAAGCGAAATCATTATTTCAATATTTGTATGATAGAAAATAACCGAAAATCATTCATACATCAAACTGCTCATCTCATCAATACCTGTATGGTATCCGGTGTTTTTTGTTCCAATACAATTTGTTTACCCTTTGTCATGTTGTTGATCGTTTCATCATCATAATGCCTTACGGTAAGTAGTGTTAAATCCTTCTCAACTTCTACATCAAATATTTCCGATGCATCTGAGGCCAACCGGTCAATTTTTTCTGAATGGCCGTCAAAACAGCATAAAAGAGATATGGCAGTATTTTGAGAAAGACTGGGTTTCATTTTTAACCGGCTGTACAGATCATGCAATTCCTGTACAGGCTTGTCTTCTACAAATGAATAGTCTTTTGATTTGAACCGGATCAATACCTGGTTTTTTTTCTGCACAATGATTGGAGGTAAATTTTTTGGAATTGTTTTACCAATAGATGTACCGGGTAATGAAGGATCCAAAAAGCTTTTTACAAATAATGGTATATTTTTATTTTGTAATGGTTTGATCGTTTTTGGATGGATCACCTGGGCTCCGTAATAAGCCATTTCTATTACTTCGGAAAAACTTAAGACTGGAATAATTGTAGCTGAAGGGAATTCTTTTGGATCAGCATTCATAACTGCATCTACATCTTTCCATATCGTTACATCTTCTGCCTGTAATAAATTGGCAAAGATTGCGGCAGAAAAATCGCTTCCTTCACGGCCCAGGGTCGTACTTTCATTCTCATCTGTTGCACCAATAAATCCCTGTGTGATGACAACATCAAAATCATCAAATAACGGAAGCACATCAGTTTTTATTTTATTTTCTGTAAACTCCCAATCTACCACCGCATCTCTGAAATTGTCATCCGTTCTGATGATATCCCTTACATCTACCCATTTAACTTTTATATTTTGTTCCAGTAAAAAATTGCTCATCAGGCTGCTGCTAAAAAGTTCTCCGCAACAAACGATCTGGTCATAATAATAATCATAGGACCTTACGGGGTTATCGTGCAACATCCATTCAATTTCTGTAAAAAAATCCTTTAGTTTATTTTCTGCTGACTGCCAGTTTACCGTAATTAAATATTTTAAGCTGGTTAAATGATTTTCTTTGATCGTTTCAAATAACAAAAGGGCATCTTCTTTCCGTTTTTCCCAAAAAGCGTCCACTACTTTTTCCAAAGCATTGGTAGTTTTACCCATGGCAGAAATTACGATCAGTAATTTTTTATCTTTATTATCACTAATAATTTTTGCAGTATTTTTTATCCTGTCGATATTGTTAATACTGGCACCACCAAATTTGTAAACCTTCATTTCTTTAATTGTGTTGAGTGTTAAGTTTTATGTGTTTGGTGAATCAGCAAATATATTTTAACTTATGATTCAACAAATAACACACCGCACTTAAAACAAATTATAACTTACTTTTGAGTTGCAAATCTAACTTCGTAAATTGTAAACCTGAAATTGTTTTATGGCAATCAATAGAAAAATACAAACACTGGATGAATTCACTATCCAGCAAATGAGAGATTTTCCTCAGGCAACGGGCGAATTGTCCGGATTATTGCGTGATATTGGCCTTGCTTCTAAGCGGGTGCACGTAGAAGTAAATAAAGCAGGTTTGGTTGATATACTGGGCGATGCAGGTACTATGAATGTACAAGGGGAAGAAGTTAAGAAATTAGATGTATTTGCCAATAATCAGTTCATGGGAGTGTTGCAACATGGTATCAGTTGTGCTGGTATAGGGAGTGAGGAAATGGACGAGATCGTTGTTTTTGATGATGAAGTAAGTAATAAGTCAAAATATGTTTGTCTTTTTGATCCGTTGGATGGCAGCAGTAATATAGATGTAAATGTTTCTATTGGAACAATATTCAGTGTTTTTCGCCGGGTTTCTGAGTTGGGTAAACCTGCTACACAGGAAGATTTTCTGCAACAAGGAAACAAACAGGTTGCTGCGGGATATGTTATATATGGTTCCTCTACAATGTTGGTATATGCAACGAGACGTGGTGTTCAGGGGTTCACACTTGACCAGTCTATCGGTGAATTTACATTGAGCCACCCCGACATCAAATGTCCTGAAAATGGTAAGATATATTCTGTAAATCATGGCAATTTTTTTCAATACGATCAAAAAGTAAAAGAATATATTACTGCTTGTCAGAAGAAGAACAAAACCAATGGCGGGCCTTATACCCAACGTTATATAGGAAGCATGGTTGCTGATGTTCACCGCAATTTAATTAAAGGAGGAATTTTCATGTACCCCGGTACCATTGATAAACCAAAAGGCAAATTGCGTTTATTGTATGAATGCAATCCTTTTGCATTTATAGTTGAAAAAGCAGGCGGTAAAGCTACCAATGGTAAAATTCGTATTCTGGATGTAGATGCAACAGAATTGCATCAGCGTACTCCTTTTTTTATTGGCAGTAAATTAATGATGGAGGAGTTGGAAAGTTATTTGGAAGATAGGAGTTAGGAGATGTTTGATGTTTGATGTTTGATGTTTGATGTTTGATGGAGATTATTTGGTAGATAAAGTTAATCAGTATATAATTAAAAGAAGAACGGAATAAAATGGCTGAAACGATCATTTCTGTAAAGAATCTCGTAAAAAATTATTGCAATTTCAATGCGGTAAAAGACATTTCTTTTAATGTTTTTAAAGGAGAGATATTTGGTTTACTCGGCCCCAATGGTGCAGGAAAATCCACTACACTTGAGATCATGGAAACGTTGAGGAAAAAGACCAGTGGAGAAGTGATCATTGCAGGACTCAACCTCGACAAACAGCCTGATGAAATAAAAAAGATCATAGGAGTGCAGTTACAAACATCAGGTTTTTACCCGGGTTTAAACCTGATAGAACTGATCAATCTGTTTGGAGGGCTTTACAATAAGCCGGTAAAACCAATGGAGTTGTTGAAAAAAGTAAATCTGGAAGATAAGGCCAAAAATAAAAGTAAGGAATTGAGTGGCGGGCAAAAGCAACGTTTTTCAATTGCTACTACTTTGATCAATAATCCTTCAATCATTTTTTTAGATGAACCAACCACAGGTTTGGATCCACATGCCAGGAGAAATTTGTGGGATCTTGTAAAAGAGATCCGTGACAATGGAACAACCGTTATCATGACTACTCATTATATGGATGAAGCTGAACAGTTATGCGATAGAATAGCGATCATGGACGAAGGGAAGATCATAAAACTGGATTCTCCGGATAAAATGATCGACGACCTGGTTGCCAGTGGTTTTGAAAGGCCAAAACAGGTAAAAGCAGCTAATCTTGAAGATGTATTTATACATTTAACAGGCCGGGAGATGAGAGATGAATAAAGTTTCTTTTATTTGCATTTCCAAAATTTATATTAATCTAAAAAACAGTTAATGAAGAAGTTATTTATTTGTGCCGGAACTTTTCTATTTATTGCTTCGATGGCAATCGGGCAAACAACAAAAGTTAAGCCGGCAGTTAAAACAACCACAGCAATAAAACCTGCAACCCCATCAATGAAGACACTGATCGACAGTTTTAGTTATGCTGCGGGTTTGAATATTGCAACCAATATGAAAGAGCAGGGTATAACAGGTGTCAATGCTGCATTGATGGCACAAGCGATTGATGATGTGTTTTCCGGTAAGACAAAGGCTTTGACCAACGAATCTGCCAATGCATGTCTTCAGACTCAAATGGGCATTTTTAGTGAAAAGAAAAATGCAGAAAGTCAAAAGAAGTCAGCAGCTGAAGTTGCTAAAGGAAAAGCATTCCTGGATGCTAATAAAAGCCGCCCAGGTATCATAACACTACCCGACGGATTACAATATGAAATTATAAAAGCCGGAGATCCTGCAGGAATCAAACCTACAGCCAATGATACAGTAGTTGTAAATTATGTTGGAAAACTGATCGATGGAACTGAATTTGACAGTTCAACTAAAAATGGCGGGCCTGTTACATTTCCGGTTGGAGGTGTAATAAAGGGCTGGACTGAAATTTTACAGTTGATGACAAAGGGGGCTCATTGGAAAGTTTATATACCTTCAGAATTAGCATATGGCGACAGGGGCGCTGGCGCTGCCATACAACCTGGGGCTACATTGATATTTGACATTATGCTTGAAGATGTAAAAACAGCCATTTTACAGTGACGGATACATTAAAATACCCGATAGGCAAATATATTGAGCAAACGTTTTCCGGTAAACAGTTACAGGAATGGTTGCTTGATATTCAGGATTTGCCTCAACAACTGGAATTTGCGATCACCAACCTGGATGAATCTCAATTAGATACTCCTTACCGGGAAGGTGGCTGGACTGTAAAACAACTGGTTCATCATGTAGCCGACAGTCATATGAATGCTTATACCAGGTTTAAACTGGGACTTACTGAAGATACCCCACTTGTAAAAGCTTATGATGAGAATGCCTGGGCTAAAATGATCGATTCAAAGAACATACCCATCAATGTCTCCATTACATTATTATTTGCCTTACACCGGCGATGGTATGAAATACTTACTAATGTTTCGGATGAAGAATGGAACAGAACGGTCATTCATTCAGAACATAAAAAGGAAATGACGCTTTGGTACTTACTTGGAATGTATGCATGGCATAGCAGGCATCATGTGGCGCATGTTACTTCGTTGAGGGAGCGGAAGGGCTGGTGAGTTCATAGTTCATAGTTCATAGTTCATAGTTCATAGTTCATAGTTCATAGTTCATAGTTCATAGTTCATAGTTTAAGAACGCAAGTTATAAAAAAAGGAGTTTTGATTCTTATAAACCCAACTATGAACAAAAAACTAAGAACTGATTTTTGTGTTAATTATTAAAAAATTCCCGTGTCTTCAAAAACTTTATCTACGGAATACATTAGCAAGCATCAATATTTTTCAGCAAGAAAGGATAGCTATCAAACTGCAAAAGGAAAGATCGTTGAACCTTATTTTGTAGTGGAACTTCCAACAAGTGCATGTGCAGTAGCGATAACGGAAGAAAATGAAATGATCCTGATTAAACAATTCAGGTATCCGTTGAATGAAATACTGGTAGAGATACCCGGAGGGTTTATCGATGCCGGGGAGCATCCTATGCAGTCAATACAAAGAGAATTACTTGAAGAGACCGGGTATTCGTTTTCATCTGTCCATTACCTTGGACTAACGGCAGCAAATCCCGGGTTGTTAAATAATATGACCTACATGTTCCTGGCATTGGGTGGGAAAAAAACAGCTTCGCAATCCCTGGATGAGAATGAAGAAATTGAGATACTCTTAAAACCGATAAATGAAGTAAGATCAATGTTATTTCATAATGAGATCAAGCAAAGTATGCATGCTTTATGTATGTTCTATGCATTTGAATTCATGGCAGCTAATAAGCTGGATCAATAAATTTTATCCGGCTTCTGCAATTAAAAAAAAACTTCCGCAAACCATTATAATATCATTATTCTTTGCATGCAATTTTGCCTGTGCAATAGCGGTATTCACATGATCAAATCCTTTTCCAATTAAATGATGCGATGCAGCTTGTTGCATGAGTTCTTCAAAAGGCAATGCCCTCGGAATATGTGCATTGGTAAAATAATAACTTGCATCTGAAGGAAACAGTTTAAGTATTTTACTCACATCCTTATCATTTACAAAACCTATAATAAAATGAATATGCGATGCCGGGTAATTTGATTGTAGTTGATTTAATACCTGTTTTATTCCGTCCTCATTGTGTGCCACATCTAAAATTACTGTTGGCTCTGTCTGAATAATCTCCCACCTGCCACTGAAACCGGTTTTTCCTTTTACATTGCCTAATGCTTTTTTTATTGATGATTCAGGAATCATAAAACCGATTTTATTAAGAATGTCAATAGCATGTAAAACCGTGCAAACGTTTTTCCCCTGGTATATTCCTGTTAAATCGATATTATAATCAAGTATTCCATTGTTACTGATATCCTGGATATGGCACATTAAATATGAGCCTGTTGATTCAGTGCTTATAGTTCTATATTTCTCATCTGTAAAATGAATTTCAGCATGTAAATCTTTTGCCCTTTTTACAAAAACATCTTTTGTATCAGGAATGGTTTCACCAATGATAACCGGTGTATTTTCTTTTATGATCCCTGCCTTTTCCAAAGCAATTTCAGGCAATGTATTACCCAACAGATTCATGTGGTCATAGCCAATGTTTGTTATCACAGATAATAGAGGTAAAATAACATTGGTGCTGTCGAGCCTTCCTCCAAGGCCTGTTTCAATGATCGCAATGTCAACAGCTTCTCTTGCAAAGTATTCAAAAGCCATGGCTACAGTAAGTTCAAAGAATGAGGGCATTATTTCGTCGGAAATCTGTTTGGTTCTTTCAACAAAATTAACTACAAAATCCCTGTTGATCATTTTTCCATTGATGCGGATACGCTCTCCAAAATCTTTTATATGTGGCGATGTATATAATCCGGTTTTGTAACCTGCTTCCTGAAAAACAGCTGCCAGCATATGACTGGTACTTCCTTTACCGTTAGTACCTGCAATATGAATACTTTTAAATTTATGTTGTGGATTATTTAATGCTGCACAGAGTTTTATTGTATTATGAATGTCTTTCTTATATGCAGCAGCGCCGATGCGGCTGAACATGGGAAGATGTTTATAGAGATATTCAATAGTTTGATCGTATGTCATCCGGGCAAAGATATATTACAAACCAATTAAACAACAAATCTTGAATATGCAATATTGATCGTCATTGCGAGGAACGAAGCAATCTTATATTAGTTAAGAGATTGCTTCACTGCGTCTGCCTGCCGCAGGTAGGTTCGCAATGACGATTACTTGGAGCAGATAAATTAATAAGTAAAATTGAACTGAACGGTTACATTTGATTCATCACCTGCTTTATCAAACTGGATATTTTTGAGGTATTTTATTATTTCATCTGCATAAGCCTGGCTCCTCTCTGTTGAACCTTTGTCAAATCCTAAAAATGTACCTTGTCCTGAGGCTGTAACTTTTATGATGGCATAAATGGTTGCTTTTTTTAATTCACCTGTGAAAGAATAATACCGGACGATCTTGATCTTCCGGTTTCCACGGGTAACTTTTGGCCCACCGATCTTTTCGCCAGGTGTATTGCCATAAGAATCTTTATTACCAGTTGGGTCTCCATTGTCGCCTTTTCCATTTGGATTATTTCCCTGGTTCTTATATCCGTTATCTTCCGTAGCGCCATTACCCGTTCCGCTTCCCGGACCATTATAGGTAACTTTTGGTTTTTGAGGTTTTGGAACAGGTGTAATAACCGGAGCAGGTGCAGTTACGTTTTTTACTTTCGGTGTTTTCTTTTCAGGTTTGTTCACGGGTGCAGCATCTTCAGGTGCATTTTCATCCGGCACAACTTTGTCGGTAACAGCTTCTTTTGGAGAAGACTGCTTAGGTAATATAACTGCTTCCTGGCTTGGAGATCTTTCACCCTTTATCAATGGTTGTTCTTCGCCATATCCATTTTCATTATTGCCGAGGTTGATCTCTATCAGGTCCTGTACAACAGGAATACTGGGAGGCATTACTTTCCAACTTATAATGATAAACAACAGCAGCAATGTTCCGCAAATTGTTGCAGTGTATAAAAATGCTTTTCTATTCTTTTGTGATTCAAATTCGGTTTCTTTTGTCATAATGAAACTGATAAGTTCTTAAAGTTATTTGTTTATCTTGATTAAGATGATTTAAAGACAATAATTGCATGAATGCAGATAAAATTTAACAAAATGTTGCACTGTTTAATAAACTAGATCCTTGATCCAAATAACAAACTACCAATCCGAACCATATTGCTTCCGGCCCGGACTGCAAACCGGTAATCGGAACTCATCCCCATTGATAAAATGGATAATGGATAATTGATGATGGATAATCGGGTATTACAATTATCATACAGTTTTTTTAATTTCTTGAATTCCGTATTAATAAGATCATTGTCTTCCGTAAATGACGCCATTCCCATCAGACCCTTAATAGAAACAAATTCGAATGCTTTTTTATTACTGGTCATTTTTGAAATGATACTTTCCAGTTCTGATTCATCAAGACCGAATTTTGTTTCTTCTGCAGAAATGTGCATTTGCAGCAGACAGGGAATTTTACGGCCAATTTTCATCCCTTGTTTGTTTATTTCAAGCAATAATTTTTCACTATCTACGCCATGTATCAAATGAATAAAGGGTGCAATGTATTTTACCTTATTGCTTTGCAGATGGCCAATAAAATGCCAGCGGATATCTTTTGGTAAAGCTTCATATTTATCCAGCAATTCCTGTACATAGTTTTCACCAAAATCCCTTTGTCCTGCATCATATGCTTCCAGTATATCCGACAAAGGTTTGGTTTTGGTTACAGCAACAAGTGTTACATGATGTTCCAATAATTCCTTTTGTATCTTATTATATGAATCAACTAAGAAAGGCATGGAAAAAATTTGAGGTTAAGGTTAAGGTTAAATATGCAAGGTAAGTAGTATTTATATCTTCAATAAAAAAGTGCAAATGAGATCATTTACACTTTTTGAATATTTTTTCATAATATTTTTCCTCCTTATGATTGGGAGGAAATGTACTACTTTAAGATACTCCTGCTTATTACAATTCTTTGTACTTCACTGGTTCCTTCATATATCTGTGTGATCTTGGCATCCCTCATCATACGTTCTACATGATACTCTTTTACAAAACCATATCCGCCGTGAATTTGTACTGCTTCAGTTGCAGTCCACATGGCTGTTTCACTGCTGTAAACTTTTGCTATTGAACTGCTGAGCGTGTAATCTATTTTTTGATCTTTTTCCCAGGCAGCTTTCAGGCAAAGTAACCTGGATGCTTCTATTCTGGTTGCCATATCAGCCAGTTTGAACTGTATGATCTGGTGGTTCATTATTTCAGTACCAAAAGCTTTTCTTATTTTGCTGTAGTTTAGTGATAATTCATATGCTCCACTTGCAATACCCAAAGCTTGAGATGCAATGCCAATGCGGCCTCCCGCCAATGTCTTCATTGCAAACTTAAATCCAAAACCATCTGCACCTATCCTGTTCTCTTTCGGAACTTTTACATCGGTAAAAGAAATACTGTGTGTATCACTGCCACGGATACCCAGTTTATTTTCTTTGGCACCAACCTCAACACCGGGCCAACTCTTTTCTACAATAAATGCATTGATGCCACGGCTCCCTTTGCCGGCATCTGTTTGTGCAATCACCAGGTAAACGCTTGCACTATTACCGTTGGTGATCCAGTTTTTTATTCCATTCAATAAATAGTGATCTCCTTTATCTTCTGCAGTCGTCTTTTGAGAAGTTGCGTCGCTTCCTGCTTCAGGTTCACTTAATAAAAATGCCCCGATATATAACTCTCCATCTTTTTTACCTTGTGCCAATGGGGTTAGATATTTTATCTTTTGTTCTTCATTGCAAAATTCCTGCATACCATTACACACAAGGCTATTGTTAACACTCATGCAAACACTTACACTTGCATCGATCTTACTTATTTCTTCCATGGCAATTACGTAGCTGATGGTGTCCATACCGCTTCCGCCATATTCTGGTTTTACCATCATGCCCATAAAGCCCAGGTCAGCTAATTTTTCTATTTGTTCTTTCGGAAATTTTTGATGTTCATCTCTTTCAATTACTCCCGGCAGGCATTCATTTACTGCAAAATCCCTGGCAGCCTTTTGTATCATTAATTGCTCTTCTGTAAGTTGAAATTGCATAGAATCTATTTTGGTATTGCAAAAATAAGCTTTGAATTTTAAGTATAACCCGATTGTCTTATTTTTTTTGAACAACCTTTTGGGGTACCCGGTTCATAGGATTTATTTATATATATCTTTGCTCCTCAACCATAATAATTGAATACTTCCAAACAGAATCTGAAAGTTCAAAGAACGATTGCCGCAATTTCTATATTATTATTTGTCATCAAGATCATTGCATGGTATATTACACATTCTATAGCAATTTTGACGGATGCCCTGGAAAGTATTGTTAATGTAATTGCCGGATTGATCGGACTATACAGTTTGTACGTTTCTGCAAAGCCGAAAGACGTGGATCACCCATATGGGCACGGCAAGGTAGAATTTATTTCTGCTGCCATTGAGGGAACACTGATCACGGTTGCCGGTGCATTTATCATCTTTGAAGCAGTTAACAACCTTCGAAATTCTCACCAAATTCAACAACTGGATTATGGAATTATCCTGGTGTCAATTACAGCGATTATAAATTACGTTGCTGGTACGGTATGTGAAAAAACCGGAAAGAAAAATAATTCACTTGCACTCATGGCCAGTGGCAAACATTTGAAAACTGATACCTATACCACTGCCGGAATCATCGGAGGCCTGGTTTTGCTGTTGTTCACAAAGATCACCTGGATAGACAGTGCCGTTGCCATCCTTTTTGCTTGTGTAATTCTTGTGACAGGATATAAGATTGTACGGAGTTCTATAGCCGGGATCATGGATGAAGCTGATATTGACCTGTTGAAAAAAATGGTAGATACCCTCAATAAGAACCGCAGTGTAAATTGGATTGACCTGCATAACCTGCGTATCATAAAGTATGGGCCAACACTACATCTTGATTGCCATCTTACTGTTCCATGGTATTTCAATGTTCATGAAGCACATAAAGAAATTGATGCATTATCGGGCCTGGTTCGTCAAAACTATGGGGAGTCCGTTGAACTTTTTGTACACTCCGATGGATGCCTTGATTTTTCATGCCGGATTTGTGATAAGCAAGAATGCACCCAACGTAAAAATGTGTTTGAAAAAAAGATAACCTGGACGATGGAAAATATTTCCAGGAACAATAAACATTCAATCGATCAATAAATTATATGCAACAAAACCTCAGCGGCTCATATTGGGATAACAGGTATGAAGACAAAAATACAGGTTGGGATATTGGTGATATTTCCACAGCTTTAAAAAATTATATTGATCAATTAACGAATAAGAATATCGCTATTCTGATCCCCGGATGCGGCAATGCTTATGAAGCCGAGTATTTATTAAAGGAAGGTTTTACAAATATTACGCTGATCGATATTTCACCGGTACTGGTATCTGGTATTAAACAAAAACTATCAGCATATATCGGCAATCAACTTCGTGTTATTTGCGATGATTTTTTTAACCTGCAGGAAAGTTTTGACCTTGTATTAGAACAGACATTCTTTTGTGCATTGGATCCTGCACTCAGGGAAAAATACACAGCCAAAATGTCTGAACTTTTAAAACCGGGAGGCAAACTTGTTGGTGTTTTATTCAACCGGACCTTTGAAGGAGGACCTCCATTTGGTGGGAATAAAAATGAATATGAAAAACTATTCAGAAATAAATTTGATATCAAAACAATGGAGGATTGTTATAACTCAATTGAACCAAGGAAAGGAAATGAATTGTTCATTAACCTGGTAAAAAAATAAAAATACCCGGACTTATCCTGATCAGGATTCAAATAATTTTGCTACTCCAAATGCAGCGGCAGCTGCTACTGCACCGATCATGGTTACACGAACAGCACCCCAAAATGCGTTAACGCCGGTGATCCTGCTTTTGAAATAACCAAAAATAAATAAGCAGACCAATGTTGCCAGCACAGAATATTTTAAAGCTTCAGTAGAACTTGAAATAAAAAAATAGGGGCTCAGGGGAATGATTCCACCTGCGATATAAGATAACCCAATATTCAATGCACTTTTTGTTGCTCTTTTTGGATCAGGTTTTTCCAGTCCCAATTCATATTTCATCATAAAATCTACCCATCGGTCTTTATCACGGGAGATTTCTTCTGTGGCTTTATCCTGTATCTCGGGACTCAGACCTATGTTTGCAAAGAATTCTTTGGTTTCTTCTATTTCTTTGTGCCGAAGATTTTCTACTTCATCATATTCTCTTTTAACTTCGCTTTTGTAATGATCCTGTTCGGTTTTTCCTGCAAGGTATCCTCCCAGTCCCATGGCAATACTACCTGCGGCAATTTCTGCAATGCCTGCAATAACAATGATACTGCTGCTGTCAACCGCACCGCTCAATCCTGCTGCCAATGCAAATGGAACGGTAAGCCCGTCACTCATACCTATTACTACATCTCTTAACAGGTCAGAACTTTTCAGATGTGATTCAATATGATCGTGGTGAAGATGGGTATCCATTATTATTTAAAAATTTATCGAAAGTAAAATTTAATAGCGAGACTTGATACAGATATACCTGAAATGTAGCATTTAATAAAAAAGCTTTGGATTTAGTCTATGATTCCACTGTCCAATTGCAGCCTTTTCTACCATTTAATTGCCTATATTCATGTGCTGGTTTAATTTAACCGGGTTTCTTTTTTCTTCATTTAACCTACTGCAATGAAATCTTTAACCTGGCTTGCAAGTGTAATACTACTGCTGCTTTTTACTTCCATTTCCTGTAAAAAGAATATGAATGATACGCCTGCTTACCTGGGACAAATTCCGGACCTTTCAACAAAGGTCAGTGCATCGGTAACAGGTTTTGTTACGGATCAGAATGATGAGCCGGTATATGGGGCTTCTGTAAAAGCGGGCACTATTACAGCGACCACTGACAAGTACGGGTATTTTGAAATTAAAAATACAATGGTAGTTAAGCAAGCAGCAACCGTAACTGTTGAATATGCAGGATATTTTAAAGGAATCAAGACTTTCGGAGCTGTTGAAGGGAAGTCAACCTTTTTCAGGATAAAATTAATGCCTAAAACCATTGCCGGAACTTTACAGGCAGGTTCGGGAGGATCTGTTACTTTGACCAATGGGTTAAGTATTTCTTTTCCTTCTAATGCTATAAAAAACGCTGCCACGGGTTTAGTGTATACAGGAACGGTAAGTGTAGCTGCACAATGGATCGATCCTACATCTGCAGAACTGAACAAGATCATGCCAGGTGATCTCAGAGGTATCAATGCAAGTGGATTTATTAATGGACTGGAAACCTATGGAATGGCTGCAGTAGAATTGACCGGCTCAACCGGCGAATTATTACAGATAGCTGACGGAAAAAAAGCCGGTATCAGTTTTCCTTTACCCGCTGCTTTAAGTTCAACAGCACCAGCTACCATTCCTTTATGGTATTTTGATGAAACCAAAGGGCTTTGGAAAGAAGAGGGAGTTGCAACAAGAATGGGGGATAAATATGTGGGGGAAGTATCACATTTTTCATTTTGGAATTGTGATGTGCCTATGAATGCAGTAATATTTTCCGGCACGATCGTAAATGATAATGTTCCGGTGCCATTTACTCCTGTAAAAATATCTGTGATCTCTAATCCAAATAATGCCAGGTGGGGCTATACCGATTCTTCCGGTTATGTTTCGGGTTATGTTCCCGGAAATGCAGCCTTGAAAATGGAAATATTTTCAACTGGTCTTTGCAATACTGTACTTTATTCCCAAAATTTTAATACCGGTAATACTAGTTATTCGGCCGGAGTAATCTCTGTTCCTAGTAGCAATATTTCAACAGCAAATGTTACAGGAATGATTAAAAATTGCAGTAATAATCCAGTTTCAAATGGGTATATTATGATCAGGCTTAACAATCAATATACCAGGTACTATTTAAATAACAACGGTGTATTTAATTTTTCCAGTTTCATTTGTACCAATCCATCCCCAACAAAAATATGGGCGGTAGATCTGGATTCTGCAAAGCAAAGTCCGATCGTTGATTATGATCTTTTACCGGGTATTAATGTAATTCCAACTATCCAGGCTTGTGGTTTTGTGCCTAGTTTTTATGATGGTAAATTTAAAATGAACGGTTTTCATAATCGACCCACTTTCCAGTTCCCTTATACAAATGTTGCCATGGAAATGATAACAGTGGGACTAAATGAGGTTGCATTTTATTGGCCTGATGCAGGTTCTTTTGGTCATCCATTTGCAACAGATGCTAATAATACACTAAGTTGGTATGGCACTACCATTAGTCCTGTAGTTAAATTTAACCAGGCTACCAATGAGGTGACAGAAGTGTATAATTTAAGTACCGGCCCGGTGATAAGTCTTTATACAGGAAGCATTCCCACACATAATTATTACAATTCCACCACCAGGAAAATATATGTAGCATGGCAATATAATAATAGTACTGACCGGGCTTTCTTTGATACGTTGAGTTATATTGGGCCGAGGTAAAAACAGGTTTATTGGTTTAATCGTTTAAGGGTTTATTGGTATGCACCAACGTCTTAAAATATTATACGAAATCAGAACTCAGTTCAGTTTTTATCATTTTGCATAAACTCCTCAACCGATCTTTTGATGATATCCACACAATCCATTACCTGTTCTTTAGTGATCACAAGAGGAGGTGCAAACCTTATCTTATCACCATGTGTTGGCTTGGCCAATAAACCGTTTTCTTTCATTAATAAACAAAGGTTCCATCCAGCTTCAGGGTCACGGTGATCAATAACGATGGCATTCAGTAAACCTCTTCCCCTGATCTCTTTTATTAAGGGCAATTGTAATTTTTGTAATTCACTCCTGAAAATTTCTCCCATGGCTGCTGCATTTTCCGCCAGGTGCTCTTCTTTTAAAACATTCAAAGCAGCTATGGCAACTTTACATGCAAGTGGATTACCGCCATAAGTGCTTCCGTGTTCACCCGGCTTGATGGTAAGCATGATCTCATTATCTGCTAATACTGCACTCACAGGCAATACGCCGCCACTTAAGGCTTTACCCAGGATAACAATATCAGGCCTTACTTTTTCACTATCACAGGCCAGCATGTGGCCGGTTCTGCAAAGGCCCGATTGTATTTCATCGGCTACCATCAATACATTGTATTCCCTGCACAATATTCTTACACCGGTATAATAACCTTCATCCGGAACTACAACTCCTGCTTCGCCTTGTATGGGTTCAAACATGAATGCAGCAACATTTTTATCCTGTAAAGCTTTTTCCAATGCAGGCAGGTCATTGAAAGGAATGACCTCATAACCCGGAACAAAAGGCCCAAAATTATTTTTTGCAGTTGGATCTGAGCTGAAGGAGATCACGCCAACGGTCCTTCCATGAAAATTGGCAGAACATACAATGATCTTAGCTTTATTCTCAGCAATACCTTTTACTTCATAGCCCCACTTCCGGCTAAGCTTAAGCGCAGTTTCTACTGCTTCAACACCGGTATTCATTGGCAATACTTTATCGTAACCAAAATACGCTGTTATAAACGCCTCATATTCACCCAGCAGGTTGCTGTGGAATGCCCTGGATGTTAAGGTTAATTGCTGTGCCTGTTCGGTCAGTGCCGAAATGATCTTTGGATGGCAATGCCCCTGATTCACTGCAGAATAACCGCTAAGGAAATCGTAATACCTTTTATCATCAACATCCCAGAAATGAACCCCTAAACCTTTTTTCAGTACAACAGGCAATGGATGATAATTATGTGCGCCGTATTTTTCTTCCAGGTCAAGAAAATGTTGAGCATTTGATGATACGGTAATAGTTGATTGCATAAAGTGATTTTAAAAAAACTGAGTGAAAATGGAAATAATTGCTCCCGGATATGGGAATTCAGGTATACTTATCCTCGATGATTCAGCAGGTCAAGGTTGCCTGTAAGAAATGCAGATATGGTAGTACTGTTTTTGATGAAGCAAAAGTAAAAAATTAAACCCATTTTAAGAAGTAATCAGTAGGGAATTTTAAGAGTGGAGTTGAATTTCTTTCAAATATGCCATATACCGTGCTTCCGGTTCCGCTCATAGAGGCAAATAATGCTCCCTCAGCGATCAATGTTGATTTAATGGATGCTATTTCAGGATGTGCTTTAAATACAGGGATTTCAAAATCGTTTTGTATGTTTTGTTGCCATTTAGCAACAGGTAACTGAATAAGTTCTTTTAAATTATTCTTATTTTTTTCTATGCTAATATTTGAAAAAGCCCAGCCTGTATTGATATGAATACCGGGGTTTACCAATACTATTTTATGGGAAGAAATGTCAAGAGAAATGGATTCCAGTTTTTCTCCACGCCCTGATGCAAAACAAGGTTTATTAATGATAAAAAAGGGACAATCACTTCCCAGTTCCAGTGCATAACCCAACAATTGACCAACTGATAAATTCAGGTTGAATTTCTGATCAATGAGTTTTAACATGAAAGATGCATCAGCAGAACCTCCACCAAGGCCGGCTCCCATTGGAATGGCTTTGTGCAGGTGCATTTTTATATTTGGTAAATGAGGGAAATCTTTTTTTAAAAGATGATATGCTTTGATACAAAGATTATCATCTATTGTTCCCGGAATAATTGTTCCTGATTGGGTGTAGGAAATTTCTTTATTGCTTGCCGTATCTTCTATGATCTCAATAGCATCTTTAAATTGGACAGGGTAAAAAACAGTTTCTAAATCATGAAATCCATCTGCCCTTTTTTCTGTTACACGAAGGCCAATATTAATTTTACAATTTGGAAACGCAACCATTTAATGGATTATTATATAAATGATAATGGTTAATGGTTAATGCCTGCCTGGCTGAAAGCCATTCAGACAGGGATAATTTTTTAATTAGTTAGTGTATAAATAAATGGGGCATTGTTCAATTTTTAGTTAGACCAATTATCCATTAATTAATTATCCATTACTTCTTTCCCCTGCTTTTTATTTCATCCCTGATGGCAATAGCTTTGATATAGTCTTCATTTTCCAGTACTTCCGTTAGTAGTGTATTTAATTCATCCAGACTCATCGATTGCAGATTATCTTTACCACCCGTTTCAGAAGTGACTGTACCCATGGGTGTTTTCTTTTGATCATCTTCCATCAGTACACCGGCCTGGTCAAGTATATTATCATAAGTAAAAATCGGGCAGCCAAAACGAACAGCCAAAGCAAGGGCGTCAGAAGTACGTGAATCTATTTCAACAGTATCATTTGCAGAGCTGCAAACCAGTTTTGAATAAAAAATACCTTCCTGAAGGTCATTGATTACAATTTCATGTAATTCAACATTGAAAGCCATCATGAAATTCTTCATCAGGTCATGTGTAAGCGGGCGGCTTGGGTTCATGCGCTCCAGTGCAACTGCAATCGCCTGTGCTTCAAAACCACCAATTACAATTGGTAAGCGGCGCAGACCGTTTATTTCTCCCAATACTACTGCATAAGAATGCGTTTGTGTAATGCTGTGAGACAATGCAACTATTTCCAGTTCGATCTTTTTCATTCCGCTCAGCTTATTTTTTACAAATATAAAAATAAATGCCTTTCAAATCCAATTGAAAGGCATCTAAATCAAAAGCTTTTAAAAATGTGAAAAGATGTACGTGTTTATGCTTCCTTCATTTTCTTTACTGCTGCTATGATTTTAGGCATTACTTCAAAAGCATCTCCAACAATACCATAATCTGCTGCCTTAAAGAAAGGAGCTTCAGGATCTTTATTGATCACTACGATCGTTTTACTTCGGTTAACACCTGCAAGGTGCTGGATGGCACCGGAAATACCTATGGCAATATATAAATTAGGTGCTATGGCAAGTCCTGTTTGTCCAACATGTTCATGATGCGGTCGCCAGTCTGTATCAGCAACCGGCCTGCTGCAGGCTGTTGCTGCACCAAGTAATTTTGCAAGATCGGTTACAAGCCCCCAGTTTTCAGGGCCTTTTAATCCCCGGCCACCACTGACAACGATCTCGGCTTCGCTCAATGGTATTTCACCCACAACTTTATTTACGTTAGTAACTTCTACTTTAGCTGCATCAATATTTGCCGTAAATGGAACAACTTCAGCTGCACCGCTTCCCATTACAATATTGTATGAATTGGGATTTAATGCTATGATCTTTTTTGTACTGGTAACAGATATATTGGCAAAAGCTTTACCACTGAATACTGTTTTCTTTACTGTAAAACCATTGCTGAGGTCTGGCAAAGCTATGGCGCCTGAAACCAATCCTGCTTTCAAACGAACACTGAGTCTTGGTGCAATGGATTTACCCGAAGTATTGTTTGAAAATACGATCACATCTGCTCCCGTTGCTTCTACTGCCTGTGCAATAACTTTTGTAAAAACCTGTGCATCCATGTTATTTAATACAGCATCATTGACTGTATGTACTTTTTTGATACCATAATTTCCAATGGATGCAAGATCATCTTTAACCGAACCCAAGACAATTGCCTCTGCAGTTGTACCTGTTTGTTCAGCTATTTTGGCAGCATAGTTAGCAGCTTCAAATGATGATTTTTTTATGTGGCCTTCTGCCTGGTCTAAGAAAACTAATACCATAATAATGGATAATTTAATAATGGATAATTATTTTAAATCACTTTTGCCTCTTCATGTAGTAACCTCACAAGTTCTTCCGGTGTATCCGCCGAAACCAATTTCACTCCGGCTTTTGCAGGAGGAAGATCAAATGAAACAACTGTAGTCAGCGAATCAGCGGCTACAGGTTCTATAACTTTTAATGGCTTTGATCTTGCACCCATGATGCCTCTCATATTTGGAATGCGTTGTTCGGCCATACCTTTCTGGCAACTGATCACTACAGGAAGTTTTACCTTACTGGTTTCTTCGCCACCTTCTATTTCACGAACCGTAATTGCATTCCCATCCTGCATATCTAATTTGGATGCATGAGATATAAAAGGCATATCCAGCATTTCTGCAACCATTCCACCGATGGATGATCCATTATAATCGATGGTTTCTTTACCGGTCAGAATCATATCGTAACCACCATCTTTAGCCACTGCAGCAATTTGGGCAGCAATATAATAGCTATCTGAATTTTCAGAATTTACACGGATGGCTTCATCACCACCAAGGGCTAATGCTTTACGGATAATCGGTTCGCTTTCAGCCGATCCGATATTTACAAGATTTAAAACAATAGCAGTATCTGCTTCTTTCAGTTCAATGGCTCTAACCAGGGCATACCATTCGTCGTATGGATTAATGATCCACTGAACACCATCAACAGCAAATTTCGTATTGTTATCTGCGAAGGCTATTTTTGCCGTAGTATCAGGAGTTTTACTGATGCAAACTAATATCTTCATGTATTCATTTTTTCCTTTTATGCTATATAAAAGCAGCAAAAAAGGGGTGAGGAAATAAAAGTTGTTTATGCAACTAAGTGCAAATATAAGCCTTGCTAAGTTAATTTTAAAACATCGGTAAAAAAAGTTTGTTCATGAGCAGGATCGAGAAATTACTTGAATTTATTAAAACATCCGGAAAGGATAGTTTTCTTCAGCATGCATTGGCCCTTG
>JANMMS010000090.1:0-7548 GCA_031373525.1 Ferruginibacter sp. | reverse complement strand
CTGTACTGCATTATCAGGTACAATGCCACTCAATATTACACCCGCTTTTAAATATTTGCTTCCTTTCCTGTATAGCTGATCAACCAGCGGTACTGCATGAGCGATGAGAATATTGGTAAGCGATGTAGCAAACGGGAGGATCGTGTAAGTTGATCTGGTAGCAGGTTTATATTCATAAGAACTGCTGTAATCGTTTGTTACAACAAACACGTTGATCGTATTGGCGGCACTTTTTTGCCTGCGAAGTTTTTCTGCGGCCCTTGTTATATAAGTAGCAACGGCTTCTTTTAATTCCCGGGCTTCATAAACGGGTTTACCAAACATCCTGGTGGTGGCGATCATTTTTTTTGTTTCCAGGGGATCTTTCATTTCTATGCAGGGTTCTCCCCGGAGTTCCTTTATTAACCGAACGCCCACTACACCTCCCAGGTTTTTTCTGGCCCATTCTTCACTCATATTACGCAAGTCCCAGGCGGTGTTGATATTGTATAACCGCAATTTTTTTGAGCCGGCACCACCCACGCCCCAGATATCTTCCACCGCTGTTTTTTGTAAGGCATGCATTTGCTGTTCGGGGGTTTGCAATATCATTACCCCTTTGGTGCCAACCTTATCTTTTTTTGCAAGGCGGTTGGCTACTTTGGATAATACTTTTGAAGGAGCGATGCCAATGGATACGGGAATGCCTGTCCACAATTCTGTAGTATGTTTTAAAAAAAGCGCATAATCGTTTAGTTTAGTTTCATCAATTCCTGTAAGATCCAGGAATGATTCATCTACAGAATACACTTCTACATGCGGGGAAAGGATACGCAATGTTTCCATCACCCTCCAGCTGAGGTCACCATATAAATGGTAGTTGCTCGAAAAAACAGCCACCTTATTTTTTTCAATTTCTTTTTTATGCTGGTAATAAGGCCCGGCCATTTGTATACCCAACGCTTTTGCTTCGTCGCTTCTTGATACAATGCATCCATCATTATTGCTTAACACAACAACGGGTTTTCCATGCAGGGAAGGGCAGAATACCCGCTCGCATGCGGCATAAAAACTATTACAGTCTACAATTGCTTTCATGGCTGGGGCTAAAACCCCTGGTAATTTTTTTTTGTTATTATAAGGCTCCGGGCTGAAGCGCCGGAGCAATTCACCGGAGCAATTCACCGGAGTAATTCACCGGAGCAACTTGCCCTGAATTGCCTCGCCCTTTAGGGCGAGGTTTAAGAGATTAGGAATATTAAAAAAACCGGGCTTTAGCCCTTTATCAATGAAAATCCATATTTAGCCATAAATTCTTCATATTCTTCCCTGAATGTTTTTGTTCTATGATGTTCTTCCTGGTTTTTTATATATTCTCTTACTCTATTTACTCCTGACTCGCTCACTGATACCGCAAAATATTCATCCTGCCAGGATAATTTTTCCGAAAACAGATTATTTTTATTTGCCCAAAACGAGCTTTCGCCTTTTAGTAACTGTACAACTTTAGCGATCGTCTGTTCAGCATTCAATGAAATAAGGCAATGCACATGATCAATATGGCCGTTCACAAAATCCACATGAATATTTTTTTGTTTTCCATTTTCTTTAATGTGCTTGAATAATACCTGTCGTGCATCTTTTGCTAAAATTGGTTTTCTGTTTTTTGTAGACCAAACTATATGGATCCATATTTTAAGGAGGGGCATAGCTAAAAAATTTGAACAGGTAATATATTTTCTTTTGATTAAGATTCTCCTAAAGTTTATTTAGTTATCTCCTGTCTCCGGGCTGAAGCCCGGAGCAACTCACCGGAGCAACTCATGAATTACCTGATCCTCAGGCTAGGTGTTTAATGACATATGTAACCACTCCCCATATTGTTACATCACTGTACTCGCTGACTTCAATTGCCGAGAGTTTGGGTGTTTCAGGGATCAACCGCATCCTGTTCATCGTTTTTTCCAGCCGGCGTATCAGCATTTCCCCGTCAATTACTGCGATCACTATTTTCCCGCTTTGCGGTTTGATGCTTCTGTCCACGATCACAATATCTCCGTCATGAATACATGCATTGATCATGCTGTTGCCGGTAACCCTCATGAAGAAAGTGGCCGGTTTGTTTCGGATGAGTTGCTCATTGAGGTCAATGCCCCGTTCCATATAATCATCTGCAGCCGCCCCAAATCCCGTGGCATTGGCGGTCGGAACATCGAGTTGCTTAAACTCCTTACTGTCGCGGTAACCAGCTTCAAAAAATCTTTCTACTTCCATATATTAAGTTTTAATGTTCCCCAAAGAGGGAATATTTATTTTGTAAAATACTAAATTAATTAGTAAATTTATACTAAAATATTTGGGAATCAAATTTTTTCATTTCAAAATTTATTTTTATGGACATACCATTTCAGTTACCCGGCCTTTATTTATATGAATATCTCCTGGTGATCGATCCGCATGAAGAACTCAGGCACAGGATCGAGAAATGCAGGGAAGCCTTGACAGAAAAATATCATTTCGTTCAGCCGCAGACAGGAAGGCCAAATGTTTCATTGGTTCGCTTTAGTGCAATGAAAATGATGGAAGAAAAGATCATTCAGCGTTTACAACTGATAGCAATGGAAGAAAAACCATTTGTTATAGAGTTGAATGATTATGGCAGCTATCCCATGCATGCCATGTTCATCAGGATCGCCAACCAGCCCAGGGTATTGCAATTGATAAAAAATCTGAAACAGGCAAGGCGCTTAATGAAAGCTTCGGGTGAGGATCCTCATTTTTTGCAGGATCCGAATATTGCATTGGCAGCCAGAATACCAAAAGAAAAATACCTGGAGGCGATGAAAGAATATCTGCATAAAAAATTCAGCGGAAGATTCTTAGCAGATTCATTCCTGTTGCTGAAACGTGCAAAGAATGAAAAAAGATACCAGGTGGTAAAACGTTTTGAGTTTCAGTGTTTGCCGGTATCAACAGCACAAGGAGTATTATTTAAGTAGGGCCAGCTCAGGAAATGTAAAAGGCTCCAGTACTTCAGGAACATTACTATTACCTGTACGCGATGTGATGAGTTTGCTGATGGTATGGTTTTGCATGGTTTCATCAGGATAAGGATCAAAAAATGAATTGATCTCTTCTTTTGTCAGATCAGGCTGTAACCATTTTTTATATAAATGCGGGGGAACAATCACAGGCATTCTCTTTTTAATGTTATGGATCTTTTCCAACATAGGATTGGCATCTGTTGTAAGAATGGAAAATGTATTTAAATATTCACCCGTTTCTTTGTCTGTCCAGGATGAATAAATGCCTGCAAAACAGAAGAGAGAATTGTTTTTCATATAAATGAAATGCGGGTATTTCTTTTTTTGAAGATCCATCCATTCAAAAAAACCATCAGCAATGACCAGGCAACGGCTGTTGGTTATATAAGAACGAAATGAAGGTTTTTCAAATACCGTTTCTGAACGGGCATTCAGTGTTTGGGTTTTTAGTTTATCCGCATCTGTTTTTGTTTTTATCCAATGTGGTATTAAACCCCAATGAAACAATTGAACAGCACCAGGTTCCTTTTGAGTGATAACCGGCATTTTTAAAAACGTAAATCCATCTGCATGATAAACCGGCGACCAGTCATCATCCCATATTACACCCAACTGAATTTCAATTTCAGCTTTTTCCTTGGTTAATGCATAATGAAAACACATAAATAATATGACTGATAAATTAAAACAAGACCATCATAAAGTTACTGCATCTTTAAAAGAAGAAACACAACAATACTTAGAAGGCCGTGGAGCGCAAATAAATACAAAGAACCGGTTCTTAAGATCAGAACAGTCAAAAACCCATGTTGAGGGTATAGATGAGTGGGAAGCGCATAATATACCTACTCAGTACATTGAACAACTATCAAAAACCATTGTAAATAAAGTGGAAAGTCCTGATGTGGGGATGAGTTATAGTATGAATCCATATGCAGGATGCGAGCATGGATGTATCTATTGTTATGCCCGTAATGTGCATGAATACTGGGGCTATAGCGCCGGCCTGGATTTTGAACAAAAAATACTGGTTAAGAAAAATGCACCACAACTGTTGCGTAAATTTTTAACACATCCAAAATGGGAATGTACACCCATCATGCTTAGCGGCAATACCGATTGTTATCAACCTGCAGAACAACAATATCGATTAACCAGGGGTTTGCTGGAAGTATGTAATGAGTTTAACCAACCCGTAGGGATACTAACAAAGAATTCATGGATATTAAAAGATAAAGATGTGTTGCAGGAAATGGCAAAGAAAGGAATTGTGTCAGCCATGGTTTCCATTACATCATTCAATGAAGACCTTCGACGTATCATGGAACCACGAACCACCACTGCCATACAAAAACTAAAAGTGATCAATGAATTGAGTAAAGCCGGAGTTCGTATGGGTATCATGATGGGGCCTATGATCCCGGGACTGAATGAACACGAAATGCAACGTATCATGAAAGCAGCGGCTGACAATGGCGCCACATTTACTGCCTACACTTTTATTCGTTTAAATGGTGCAGTTAAATTCCTGTTTCATGACTGGTTATTTAAAAATTTACCCGACCGGGCAGAAAAAGTATGGAGCCTGATAGAACAAAGCCATGATGGGAAAGTAAATGACAGCAGGTGGGGCGTACGCATGCGTGGCGAAGGGAATATTGCACAAATGGTAGCACAACAATATAAAAAATATGGTAAGCTGTATCATATGAATGCGGAAGAGTGGAGCCTGGATACAAAATTATTCAGGGTACCGGGAGCACAGGGAAAACTCTTTTGATCATTTGTTCTTCCCTGGGATCAATGTAGCAGTATTCTATAAATAGTAAAGGAGCAGATACCGGAAATGACGCTAAAGATGTGATGATTTTCTTCCCAAAAGTTGAGGTTAATAACGATTGAATTATTAGCAG
Organism: Ferruginibacter sp.; assembly: GCA_031373525.1. Taxonomy (GTDB): domain Bacteria; phylum Bacteroidota; class Bacteroidia; order Chitinophagales; family Chitinophagaceae; genus Ferruginibacter. The sequence continues at coordinate 2,612 of JANMMS010000090.1, read as the reverse complement.
TTTACTTTAAGCCAAATTATTTTTAGGTAAGTAAATAATATTTATTTCAAACCCTAAAAGTACTTGTATGAACAACGAATTTGAGAATTCACTCAACAACAATGACCTGAAAGATGAAAATAATTTTTTAAAAATGAAACTCATGCTGGAAAATGGTGCCATTTTTGGGAAGGTTGAAAACAAATCTATACCACCTGAGATCGAACATGAATTTCTAAAAAATATAATTGAATTCGAGAAACAATATAATGAAGAAAAAACAATTAGGGTCTTTGATAAAATCGAAAAGCCTGTAAATTTTAAACCTGTTGCTGAAATTCCTGATGAAGCCATTGATAAGGCCTGGGAAGAGTTATCAAATTACCTGGAAGGATACAGAATTAATTTGTATGTCTGCAGTCCCAATGTTTCAAATAAAGAATTGTACCGGTTTGTAACAGAAGAGTTGTTTGAAGAGGAAATGATTGATATGGATATACCGGGAATGATGCATGAATTTACCTATGATGAGTTTCATCCCGACTGGAACTATGAAAACACTTTGGCTGCAACGGAAGAATGTATGAAATATATTTTGCAAAAGGAACCAATGGAATGGACTCATCATTTCAGAAAAAATAACCTTCAGTTAAACCAACATTCTTCCTTAACTGAGGAAGAATTCCTGATAATCGTGAATATGTTCAAACTGGCATATGACGACCTTGTCATAAAGGAGTTAAATGATTTGAAATGTATCGTTAATCCGGAAGAAAGTTGGGTAAGTGGAACCTATAGTGTTATGGCATTCTCCGGAAAAGAATCCTGTATGTTGTCAGGCAAGTGGAAAGTTGTTTTTGAAAGAAATGACAGCTTTGGTTACTGGTATATTAATAATGTTCAGGTAGAAGGAATAAATTTCTGATTGATAAAAGTAATAATGTGCATATCAGGGAAATATGGTTGATGGGGGCAAAACCACTAATTCATTATCATAGATCTGCGGCTGGTAACCAAAATGTTTTATTTTTACAACTAATCGGATACCATGCAGCAGGTTACAGAAGCAGTAAAAATAACATTTCAACAATTCAGTAAAGAACCTATCACAGCAATTGATAAACTCCCGCAAGCCGGTAGTGAAAGGCATTATTACAGGATCCATACATCCATGCATACTTTTATTGCCACTTATGGTTCCAACATCAAAGAGAACGAATCTTTTATTTATTTCTCTGAGCATTTTAATAAAAAAAAATTAGCAACTCCGCGTATTTATTTCATAAACGATACAAATGATCTTTATATCCAGGAAGACTTTGGCGATATTTCGTTGCTTAATAAATTAGAATCAGAAGGTTATACTGATCATATATATCAGCTGTATAAAAAAAGTTTAACCCGGTTGGCTTTATTGCAGGTTAAGGGTCATGAAGGACTTGATTATGCCAAATGCCTTACCAATACTTCCTTTGGCAAACAGGCCATCTTGGCCGACCTGTTTTATTTTAAATATTATTTCCTTGATGCATTACGTAAGCCTTATGATAAACAAAAACTAATAGATGATTTTGAAGCATTAAGTAATTACCTCTCCCATACAGAGTATAAATATTTTATGTTCCGCGACTTTCAAAGCAGGAACATCATGGTTACCGATGATGACGAAGTTCATTTTATTGATTACCAGGGAGGGATGCAGGGCGCACCCCAATATGATATTGCTTCATTATTATGGCAGGCAAAAGCTAATCTCCCTGATGACTGGAAGCAATCATTGTTGGAAGATTATATGCGATCTTTTGAAAACATCATTGAACAAACAATTGACCGCGATGTATTCCGAAGCCAGTATCATGGATATGTACTGATCCGATTGCTCCAGGTTTTGGGAGCTTATGGTTTCAGGGGTTTATTTGAAAGGAAGGCACATTTTTTTACCAGCATACCTTTGGCACTCCAAAATCTGAAATGGTTTGTCAATAATCAAAGCATTGGTATATCTGTACCCGAATTTAAAAAGGTATTGGAAATTTGTATTAGCGATGAGGTTATTACATCATTTACACCGATACAGGCAACAAGTGAAACAGCTTTGAATGTAACAGTTAACAGCTTTTCATATTTAAAAAACGGTTATCCAAAGGATGAGACAAAAAATGGGGGTGGTTTTGTTTTTGATATGAGGGGAATATTAAATCCCGGAAGATTTGATGAATATAAAAACCTATCAGGCCTGGATAAGCCGGTAAAGGATTTTTTAGAACAGCAAACTAAAATGCCTGAATTTCTGAATAGTGTTTATAGTATCATTGATATAAATGTTGAGGATTACATCAAACGTAATTTTGAAAGCCTGATGATCAGTTTTGGGTGCACAGGCGGCCAACACAGAAGTGTATACGCAGCAGAAGCGATAGCCCGGCATTTAAGAAATAAATTTAAAGTAAAGATCAACCTGAAGCATACAAATAAAGAAAACTGGAAAACAGTATGAAAGCAATGATTTTTGCAGCGGGACTTGGTACAAGATTCAAACCCTGGACTGATTCTCATCCAAAGGCTCTGGCCCTGGTAAACGGTAAATCTTTACTTCAGCGGAATATTGAATATTTACAAAAGTATAACATTAC
>JANMMS010000067.1:0-60543 GCA_031373525.1 Ferruginibacter sp. | reverse complement strand
CAGGTTAATAAAAAAGATTGCTTCGTACCTCGCAATGACGGGCTATTAATTTAAAATATTTTTTAAATGCAAAGAGGAGGCACTGTTTATATGATGGCAAGTATAAATAACAGGGTACTTTACACAGGTGTTACTTCAGACCTTTACAATCGTGTACAGCAACATAAACAAAAAGTTTATCCGGAAAGTTTTACGGCAAAATACAATTGTATAAAACTGGTTTACTTTGAGCCCTATTCAACCATTGAGGAAGCTATTGACCAAGAAAAAAGAATAAAAGGAGGCAGCAGGTTGAGTAAAGATAAGCTGGTAAGTGAAAAAAATACACAATGGCGGGACTTATGGGAGGATATTAAGGATTGGTGATTACTATTGAAATTCAATTTTTTCCTCATTGCAAGGGTTTTTCGTCATTGCGAAGAACGAAGCAATCTACCAGGTAAATAGAAAGATTGCTTCGTTCCTCGCAATGACGTTTCAATTTGCTTCGTTCCTCGCAATGACGTTTCAATTTGCTTCGTTCCTCGCAATGACGATTCAATTTGCTTCGTTCCTCGCAAAGACGTCTCAATTTACTTACCTCCCGGCGGGCAATGCTCTTTTAAATATTTTGTATACAATGTAGATAAGTGCTCACTCGTACCTGCACCTTCACTGATACTATGTGTACGATTCGGATACGCCATGAACTGGAATTGCTTGTTGTATTTTACGAGTTCATTCACCAACTGTTCTGCATTGCTGTAATGTACATTGTCATCTCCGGTACCATGGATGTATAACAAATTCCCTTTTAATCCCTGTACCCGAGATATGGGAGAATTCTTTACAAAATCATCGCGGTTCTCCTGTGGTAATCCCATATATCTTTCCTGGTAAATATTATCATAATTCAATTGGTTGGTAACAGCAGAAATTGCAATACCCGTTTTGAACATATCGGGATAGAGGAACATTAAATTAAGGGTAGAAGCCCCGCCTCCGCTCCATCCCCAAACAGCTACCCTTTCTTTATCTACATAAGGATTCTGCAATATTTTTTTAAATCCCATGGCCATGTCCCGGATATTGATATCGCCGATCCTGCGGTAAATTGACTTTCGCCAGGCTGCTCCCTTTAAAGCAGGTGTGCCACGGTTATCAATGGCAACCTGTATATAGCCATCAGCACTCATATCCCCGGCATATAAGAAATTAGTATGATTTCCATAAACATCGGCAGTTGTAGTTGTTGCAGGTTCACCATAAACATAAAATACAATCGGATATTTTTTCTGTGAATCGAAATTTTTAGGTTTATTGATCCATGCATCTAACAAAATGTTTTCGTCCGTTGTTATTTGCAGGTACTCTACATTGATATCATCATCGGTCTTGATATTAGATGCTATACTTTTTGATGGACTAACGGGCTTGTTATCCGGTAGTGTTACCCATTCTTTTACTGATGGTGTATTATAATTACTGAAACTATGTAACGCAATTTTTGCATTGGGAGATATTGAATATTCATGGGTGCCTTTTAAATTAGCCTCAGTTACCATTTCTGGATCGGTTACCTGCTTTTTTGAAATCCGTTGCTTTACATCATCAATGATAGAATATTTATCTGCAAATATTTTAACCCTATACAGGTACAATTGAGTAGCATTACCAGGTGATGCTGTAAAATAAATATGATTGTTCTTTTCGTCAACCGCTTTAATTTCGTCAATATCATAATTTCCATTGGTTAATAAAGTAGTTGTTTTACCATCCCTGCTGATCTTATATATATGCCGCCAGCCGTCTTTTTCGCTTACCCATAAAAATTCAAGGCCTTTATTGATCCAGTTCCAGCCAACAGGGTCAGAGGTGTTCATGTCTACCCATGCATCATCATTTTCAGCCCAAAAAGTGCGGCTACTGGCATCTGTTGTATTACAATAAATCAATTTACTTTCCTGCTGTTTGCGGTCGAGTTGCTGAATGATCAATTCATTATTACCACACCATTCCATCCGTGGAATATAATGTTGTTGTGGATCACCATCAATCTTCATCCAGCGGATAAACCCATTACTTAATGCAATTACACCAATACGAACCGGCGAAGGCGTTTCGCCCACTTTTGGGTATTCAACCGGAATAATCTTTGAATAAACCGAATCTGTTGTATTGAGCATATAATAATCACGGATCTTATTGGCATCTACCTGCCAAAAAGCGATCTGATTCCCATCCGGGCTCCAACGGAAACCGTCCTTACAACCAAACTCTTCTTCATAAACCCAGTCAAATGTTCCATTGATCATTTTCCGTGTACCATCGCTGGTAAGCTTTCGTATTTGCCCGCTGTTAATGTCTTCTGTATAAATATTGTGCTGACTTACATAAGCAACATTTTTACCATTTGGAGAGAATTTTGCAAACATTAGTGATTGTTCCGGAAGGCCTTTGCCCAGTTTTTTTAATTGACTGGTTTGAAGATCCAATACCCAATAATCACCCCTTGTTTTATATCGCCACACTTTAACAGTGTTTGTAAACAAAAGCATTTTTCCAAAATCTGTTGTGTAATCAAAAGATTGTGGTAAAAGCGCTGAAGCACCCGGGGGTGTAAGTTGTTCCTTTTTTACTACAATGGATTCAGCATCCGTAGCCGGATCTACCCTTATTATATCGCCATCTTTAAACTTTGTATAAGCCAATCCATCCGCTGTCCAGTTAATACGCTTTTGTGCAGAAGCGATTTGAAAAACGCAACTACAGATGATGAACAATACTATAATTCTATACTTCATATTCATAGATTTTATATTTCTATAAAATTAAGCAAATACCAACTGTATTCTATACCATTGCTGTAAAAAGAAAGATAATTTTACAGGAAATGAAAATGGATGGAAAAAGAAAAATTAAGATTAGATAAATATCTTTGGGCGATCAGGCTTTTTAAAACAAGAAGCCTGGCTGCTGATGCCTGTGAAAAAAATAAAGTAAAACATAAAGGCATTGCAGTCAAAGCTTCTAAACCTATTTCCGTAGATGATGAATATGAGGTGAAGACAGAAAATAAAAAATGGCTGATCAAAGTTGCCGGGCTTTTGCATAACAGGGTTCAGTATAGTGAAGCAATAAAATATTATATTGATATCACTCCGGCTGAAGAAATTGAAAGGATCCAGTTTCAATCGGCCGCATTTCATACAGGAAAGAGAATGAGCAAGGTTGGAAGGCCTACAAAAAAACAGAAGAGAGATTTGGATGAATTTACTTCCGGAGATTAAAATAGTTCATAGTTCACAGTTAACTTCTAACAACATGAACCCTGAACTATAAACTATAAACTTACTACATTAATATGCGTATCGACATTATTACCGTTGTACCAAACTTACTCGATAGCCCTTTTTCCCATTCAATCATGAAAAGAGCAAAAGAAAAAGGATTGCTGCAAGTAAACGTGATCAACCTAAGAGACCATACCACTTACGCAAGAGCACAGGTAGATGATTACCAGTTTGGTGGCGGTGCCGGCATGGTAATGATGATAGAACCATTGGTTAATGCCATTGAACATTTACAAAAAACAACTTCCTATGATGAAGTGATCTATTTAACACCTGATGGTGAAAAACTCAACCAGAAAATGGCTAATATGTTATCATTAAAAAGTAACCTGCTGATGATATGTGGCCATTATAAAGGAATAGACCAGCGATTCAGGGATCATTTTGTAACAAAGGAAATTTCAATTGGCGACTATGTACTGAGTGGTGGCGAATTGGCTGCTGCTGTAATAACTGATGCGATCGGAAGGCTTATTCCGGGTGTGCTGAATGATGAAAGCTCTGCCCTGTCCGATTCATTCCAGGATAATTTGCTTGCACCCCCGGTTTACACCAGGCCCGAAACATTCCGTGGATGGAATATTCCTTCAATACTAATGAGTGGCAATCATAAATTGATCGAGGAATGGAGGTATGAACAGGCTATGCAACGGACAAAGGATAGACGCCCGGATCTTTTGGATGATTGATTGGTTTATGGAAAACTATTACTTCATCAATACTACAGAACCTCCTGAATCGGGAAGTGGTAAATAAGGTAAATTATTTTCGCTGCAAAAATTTTTAACTGCTTGCTTTGCTCCCTTATAACCATCATTGTTATAATCATGAATAAAAATATACCCACCCTTTTTTAACCTCGGATAAAAAAACTGCAATCCTTTATATATAGGTTCATACAAATCAGTATCAATACTTACAAAAACAAATTCTTCTTCAAGTCCGGTTGCTGTTTCAGGGAAATAACCTGCCTTAATAATACATTGCCCGGGGAAAGGCATAATGCTTAATACTTTTTCAATAGATGTATTGGTAAAATCCTGTTCACCTGTAGAATAAGCATGTTGAATTTCAGATGTAATATCAGCTTCACTGAATCCTTTAAATGTATCAAATAAATACAACTTTCTTGTGGGAAAATACAGATTGATATAGCGTGCAAATTTCCCTTTGAAAACGCCCAGTTCTGCAATATTACCTTGCAAATTCCCTGAATTAATTTCATGAGCCAGTAATTCAAGCGTTGAAAGCCGTATATAATCCATATAATTACGATCCAGATCCCGCTTTCTTTCCAGGTAATTAAGGGAGAAGTTCAGAAATGCCTTATTCTTGTTAAAATATTTTCCAAAGAGATAATTAATAGCCTGCATTAATTTCATAGCAAGTAAAAGTAATTGTTTTTTCAGTACTGTTTCTAACAGTTTATCTCAAAAAGAAGTAAATAAAAAGTCTTGTCAAAAAAAGACAAGACTCTTATTAATTATACAAATGATTTTAGTTCTTATAAATACTTTCATCAACAGGAATATTGGTTGAAATTTTTTCATATATAATTGTTCCGTTCATGGTACTTACTGAATGCGGGAACCAATATCCATCAGCATTTTGTTTAAAGTCACTGAAAGAAGTTGAGACCTCCGTTTCTGTACCATTTAAGCTTTGCTTTCCAGAAGATTTCACAAGCCAGTTCGTTTTTGTATCAATAAAATAGTGTGTCACAACCCCATTTTTAAAAGTCAGTTTAAGTTTATATGCTTCAGCATTATCAACTTTTTCTTTTCCAACAAATTCAACAGTAGTCCCCTTCTCTTTGTAATTCAACAAAGCTCCCTGTATATCCATTTGATTTTGTGCAGATTTATATTGATCAGCCTCCATATCTTCAGGGGCAGACATTCCTCTAACAGGCCAAAATGCGGAACCCTTTGTGGTATTGGCAACCTGGTAATTTGTTGAACCCATCACTTCAATTTCGAGACGCATACCGATTCCTTGCGATCTTGTATTAGTAAGAGCTAAATCCATCCCCTGCGTACTAATGGATCCTTCCAGTTTTACTGTTTTTAAAGACAATAATTTTTCCTTGCCCCCCATTGCTGTAATATATTTATCTGCAATTTCATCAACAGTTTGAGCTTCTGCAAACTGTACCAATACCATTGCAAGTATAAAAATTCCGAAAATGATTAAATTTCTCATTGTTTTATTTTTTAGGGAAGAAAGATAGGATAAAATTTTATTAGATTAACTTTTTCTGTATTTATTTCAACCATTACCTTAATTATTCATTATAAAAATCGTTACATTTCCAATATGAATAATTTTAAGATTAAAGGAAATCTAGTAGATATACCAAATAAGAAAATATTTTTTGGCGAACTGATCATTGAAAATGGAAAGATCAGTACAATTACCCAAATAGATGATACCAAGCCAGGTGAAAATTATATCCTTCCAGGTTTTATCGACAGCCATGTACACATTGAAAGTTCTATGCTGATTCCGTCTGAATTTGCCAGGCTGGCTGTAGTTCATGGTACTGTTGGTACTATCAGTGATCCGCATGAAATTGCCAATGTATGCGGCATGGAAGGTGTTCAATTTATGATAGACAATGGGAAAAAAGTCCCTTTCAAATTTAATTTTGGCGCACCAAGTTGTGTGCCGGCCACAATATTTGAAACTGCCGGAGCTGCTTTACTTTCTGATGATGTTGAAGCCCTGCTCAAACTCCCGGAAATAAAATACCTCAGTGAGATGATGAATTTCCCCGGTGTATTGAACAACGATGAAGAAGTGATGAAAAAAATTGCTGCTGCTAAAAAATATCATAAACCTGTGGATGGCCATGCGCCGGGATTGAGAGGAGCAATGGCCAAAAAATATATCGATGCCGGCATAAGTACCGACCATGAATGTTTTACGGCTGAAGAAGCGCTTGATAAACTTGGATACGGCATGAAGATCCTGATCAGGGAAGGAAGCGCAGCAAAAAATTTTGAAGCATTGATCGGCCTGATGCATGAACATTCAGACAATATGATGTTTTGCAGTGATGACAAACACCCCGACAGCCTTGCTGAAGGGCATATCAACCAATTATGTTCAAGGGCTGTAGCCAAAGGCATTGATATCTTTAAAGTACTGAAAGCAGCTTGTATCAACCCCGTTTTACATTATAAAATGGATGTAGGATTATTGAAAGAAACAGATGCTGCAGATCTCATTGTTATAAAGGACCTCATAAATTTTGATGTTTTACAAACTTTTATTGACGGTGTTTTGGTTGCAGAAAACGGAGTGTCAAAAATTGAAAACGTTTTATCGGAAATAATTAACCAGTTTAGATGTAATGAAATAAAAACCGGGGATCTGACAATTGAATTCAAAGGAGAAAAAGACATTGTAGTTATAGAAGCCTTGGATGGCCAGCTGATCACCAATAAAATTATTGCTGCTCCAAAAGTTGTAAATAATAATATCGTAAGTGATCCGGAAAATGATATTTTAAAAATAGTTGTGGTAAACAGGTATAAAAATGAACCAGTTGCAAAAGCATTTATTAAAAATTTCGGTTTAAAACAAGGCGCCATTGCTTCCTCAGTTGCGCACGACAGTCATAATATTGTTGCAGTTGGTGTTGATGATGAAAGCCTGTTAAAAGCCATTAACCTTGTTATCAAAGAACAGGGCGGCGTTAGCGCTGTAAACAATCATTCAGCAAAAGTATTGGGTTTGCCAGTGGCCGGGTTAATGAGTAATGCAGATGGATATAAAGTATCAAAAATGTATACACTGATTGATACCATGGTGAAGGAAGAAATGGGATCGACATTGACTGCTCCTTTTATGACTTTGTCTTTTATGGCATTATTAGTAATCCCGCATTTAAAACTGAGTGATATGGGATTGTTTGATGGAGATGCGTTTGAATTCGTTTAATGGTTTATTAGTTTATTGGTTATTTAAAATCGATTTTTTTTCCTTTATTCATTAACTCATAAATTGCAGACCGAAAATGTAGTAAACCCTAAACCCTAAACCCTAAACCCTAAACCCTAAACCCTAAACCCTAAACCCTAAACCCTAAACCCTAAACCCTAAACCCTAAACCCTAAACCCTATTTCTCCACTTTAGCACTGATCACTTTCAATGCCACGCTGTCTGTTCCTTTTGGAGCAAAGTATTTTGTTTTAAAACTTTTTCCGGCACCGGGGGCTAGTGTTTCATAAACCACCTCATGATCTTCTTCAAGCAAAGTTCCTGTTTTGCTGTAAAAAGATAATTTTATTTCAATGTCTTTGAAACTTACCATTTTAGCATTGTTTATTACATTCCCTTTAATAACAGTTTGTCCAAGCAGGTTTTTTTTATTACTGCCATTAACTGCTAAAAAACGAACAGGGTTCCTTTGCTCAATTTCTGATACCGATAATTTACCTTTTTCATAATTATCTACCTCCTTTTTTTCATCAACCTTGTTGTTACAGGCTGTTACAATCAGCATAGCAATTATTAGGAAGAAATTGTTTTGTTTCATGATTTAAAATTTATTACATGAATATGGAGGATTTTTAATCCCTGTATTTAAAAATACGTCATCCTCCATGATTTTATTATAGATTTGTTTGTTAATGTAACTAAAATATTTATTATTGCTTGCTAATTCAGCTGTCAGGCCACTCTAATGACCTGACAGCTGTAACACCTGAACCCGGTCAAATTAAAAATTATATCATGGTAAAAAATCTCAGTGTAGAACATTCTTTAATAAGTAATTGGGTAAGTGAACTCAGAGACGTAGAAATACAAAATGACCGCTTAAGATTCAGGCGTAACCTGGAAAGAATTGCTGAAGTGATCGGCTATGAAATCAGTAAAAAAATGGAATCAGAGGAGAAAGAAATAACAACACCTATGGGTACCGCAACCTGTAAAGTATTGAAAGATCAGCCTGTACTTGCAACGATATTGCGTGCAGGCCTTGCCATGCACAATGGCTTGTTGAATTATTTTGACCGGGCCGACAATGCATTCCTTAGTGCATACCGTAAACACAACGAAGATGGCAGTTTTGATATTAGACTAGAATACATGAGTTGCCCTGAAATTGAAGGAAGGGTGGTAATTATTAGTGACCCGATGCTTGCCACAGGTTCTTCATTGGTAAAATCCATTCAACATCTAAAAGAAGAAGGGGAAATAAAAGAATTACATATCGTTTGTGCGATCGCCTGCACAGTTGGCATAGAATATGTACTACGTGCAGTACCTAAAGCAACTATCTGGTGTGGCGATATTGATGATGAACTTACAGCAAAAGGCTATATTGTTCCGGGTTTGGGTGATGCGGGTGATTTGGCTTATGGAACCAAAATGCAGAATTAAAATATTGATTTTTAATATGATACCCGATCAAATTGTTAAAAGGATCAGTTCTGGTGCAGCATTTTGCTGTAAATGCTTATCTTTATTACTAAGAATTGAATGATAATGAGAAAACATCTAGTATTTATTTGTACCCTTTTACTTTCCGGATCTTTAATGGCACAGGATCCTCATTTTTCCCAATTCTTTGCATCCCCGCTTACACTTAATCCTGCATTTACAGGAAAATTTGACGGCGAATGGAGATTAGCTGCCAATCATAGAGATCAATGGCCTTCAATACCTAAAGCTTATGTCACGACCAGTGCATCAGTTGATTTTCCGATCCTTAAAAAGAAAATTCCGGATGGAGATATATTTGGACTAGGAATATCGGGTGTATCCGATGCCAGTGCAAACAGTGCATTAAAACTAAATTACGGTTCAGTTTCTCTTTCATATCATAAGTCTTTAGATGAAGAAGGTTATCACACAATCGGAGCCGGGTTTCAGGCTACATACAGCAGTATGGTGTTGGATATTACCAAGCTTACTTTTGAGGATATGCTCAGGCAAAATGGTTTTACAGGTACAACAAATGATGTATTAACTAACGGGCAAAATCAAAATTATTTTGATATGAATGCAGGATTATTGTATTCAGGTTCTTCAAACGGAATAAATAATTTTTATTTAGGAGCTTCCATGTATCATATCAACAGGCCAAAAGTTAGCTTTAAAGATAAAAACTGGTACTTGAGTGGCCGTATAACCATACATGCAGGTGGTTCTTTCCCATTATCTGATGTGTTATCTTTAAATTCTTCTGTCATTCATCAGATTCAAAATAAAGCCAGTGAAACAATTGTAGGTGCAGCACTTTCTATGAATGCAAACCCGGGTGAAGTAAATCCAACGAGTGTTTATATTGGTTCCTGGTATCGCTTTAAAGATGCAATAATACCATATATAGGTATAGAATTTACCGGCCTAAGAATTGGCTTTAGTTATGATATTAATACAAGTTCTTTAAAAGCCGCAACAGGTAGCCGGGGCGGGTCTGAAGTATCTATTATTTATATCAGACGCAAGATTGAGACCAAGGGAATACCTTGCCCGAAGTTTTAAAAAAGCTGTTAGGTATAAGCTGTTAGCTTTAAGCCACAAGTTTGTTCTCAATAAATTATGCATTTCAAGAGTTTTCAATAAACCATATTGGCTTGCTTTCCAATAGTACTGCTTGCAGCTAATGGCTAAAAGCTAACAGCTATTTTACCGGCCTGCCACTTACAAATTTATTCCCCATAATATAAAAACGATAAGGTAATAAAGCATCAGCTCCTGCACTTTCCACTCCTATTCTTTTACTGATACCGATGAGTTTATCCGGGATAATACTTTTATCATCCTGGTAAATACATATGTCTGAATCAAACAGATTTTTTCCGGAATATTTTTTTGATACGCCCAATGCTTTCCCTACATTTCCGGGGCCTTTGGTAATTGTATTGTTTAAAGATGGTTTGCCGGTTCTAAGTTGCATGATATCAATGCCACTCATTGGTTCTATAGCTCGTATAAGAACAGCGTCCGGAATATTTTTTTTATTTGTAACCACATTCAGCATCTGGTGCATCCCATAACAAATATAAATATAAGCGGTACCTGCCATACAATACATATGTTCATTTTTTGGAGTTCGCCTTCCTCCGAAAGAATGTGAAGCCTTGTCTGTAATGGCCAGATATGCTTCGGTTTCAACGATTCTACCACTTGTTTTGTGACCATCAATGTATGTAACAATTATACAACCCAATAATTCTCTTGCTATTTTCACCACATCATCCCTATCATAAAATTCTGAAGATAATTTTTTCAATTGAAATCATTTAACCAATAAATAATTATTTTCTTGATTGTCTATCATTAGAAGTAAACTGACTATAAATCTGCTCAAATATATTTATTATCTTTAAAGATTCTTATTCCTTTTAAAACTACCAATGCTTAAAGAAATAATCATAGCAATACAATCATATGCCCAGGCACACCGGTTTATTGTAAAGCACAGGCTTTGGAAGTGGATCATAATCCCTGGTCTTATTTATTCCATACTCTTTATCATCGGCATCTACCTTTTCTGGATATCCAGTAACAGTGCCATCGAGTTTGTTCTTTTAAAAACAGGTGTTAAAACATGGCTGGATAAAATGCAGGATAGTTGGCTCTATTGGTTTTTCATTATTGGCCAGGTAATTTTCAGACTCGTTGCACTGTTATTTTATTTTTCTTTGTTCAAATACCTGTTCTTAATTATTGGCTCCCCGGTTTTTGCTTACCTGAGCGAAAAGACGGAAAGCATTATTGAAAACAAAGCATTCCCATTCAGTTTAAAACAATTGATGATCGATATTGTCAGAGCTATAAAAATAGCTTTAAGAAATATGTTGTCGCAGACCGTTTATATAATTACTATTTTACTCCTTTCTTTCATTCCCTTATTTGGATGGGTTGCACCACTTGTTGCATTATTTGTTGAATGTTACTTTCTTGGTTTTTCCATGCTTGATTACAGCAGTGAAAGAAATAAAATGAACACTCAACAAAGTATCATATTCATCAGCCACCACAAAGGATTGGCAATTGGGAATGGAATGGTATTTTACATGATGCACCTGGTTCCTATTATTGGCTGGCTATTTGCGCCTAGTTATGCCGTTATTGCAGCAACACTGAGTTTATTCAATGCTAAAAAAAATCATGTAATTATTTGATAAATGACAACAGTTTACCTGGTTCCCTGTATGCTTGCCGAAGATGTGATGGAAACAATTCCAGCTTATGTATTGAATGCTATTAAAAAATGCAGCGTGATCTTTGCTGAGAATGAAAGAACAGCCCGGCGATTTTTAAAAAGCCTGGATAAAAATATTGTTATTGATGATTTTGAATGGTTTGCCATCCATAAAGCTGAAGCTGAGCAAATCAACAATTTTAAAATAAAAATAAAAGAACAAAAGAATATAGCCATCATCAGTGAAGCCGGGTGCCCCGGCATTGCAGACCCGGGGCAGGTTTTGATAGCAGCAGCACAGGAATTGAATTGCCAGATAAAACCGCTGGTTGGCCCCAGTTCCATATTATTGGCGCTAATGGCAAGTGGCATGAATGGACAACAGTTTGAGTTTGTGGGTTATTTGCCAATTGATAATCTGGCCAGGTCAAAAAAAATAAAAGAACTTGAAATTTCTTCTTCAAAAAATAACAGCACAAAGATTTTTATAGAAACTCCTTACAGGAACAATCAATTGTTGGATAATATTATTCAACATTGTAATGGTAACACCAGACTCTGTATTGCTGTTAATATTACTGCAGTGAATGAAAGTTTTATTACTTTACCTGTTTCCGTTTGGAAAAACAAAAAACCGGAGCTTCATAAGCAACCGGCCATTTTTTTATTGTATGCAGGCAATTGAACTTTTACTGATTGGATATTACTTCATTTACAATATAAACACTTTCGCCACGCCAGGGCAATATGCCGTTTTTTTGTAAGTAATGCAGTTTGACTTGTTTGCCTTCAAAAGCTTCCATTTTTTTTGCAACAGCTTTATCAACAACGGAAAAATAAAATTTTTCAGATGCTATGGCAACACCTCCTGTAGATGAAATGCTGCTTAAAACCAATTCACCTTCATAAGTTTTAAAAACAGTCCCCTTGCGTGATAGTTTTTGCAGCAATCCGGTGCGGTTTCCATCACTATAAGTGAAAAAATATTTCCAGTAGGCATAGGTTCCAATCATTAAAAAGAGTATTAAAATAAACCAAAGCATAAACTTTCTAAAACCATTTTTCTTTTTAGGTAACGCTGAAACTTTAATATCTTCCATTTATTTTATTATTTTAAATTAATATTTTAAAACTAAAGCCCATATTCACTTATGAGCCAACACAAGGCTGCCATATTAACAGTACCTAAATTTAACTCTCTTTTACTAACTGATTCAAAGATATCTGTCGCAGCATGATGCAAGTCAAAATATCTTTGGCTGTCGGGGCTAAGCCCTGCAAGAGCCGTACCCAATTCCTTTAAGGGACTAATATCAGAACCTCCCCCACCTGTATTAAATTCATAAACCCCATAATCATAAAAAAGAAGTTTCCATTGTTTAATTTTATTTCTTTGTACTTCTTTCATGTCAAGCCCAAAACCCCTGGGCGTAAATCCTCCTGCATCACTTTCTAAAGCAAATATATGTTTTTCATTATTTTTTTTAGCCTGCATCAAATAAGCTGCTGCACCCCTGCCCCCATTCTCTTCATTCATAAACATAACTGCTCTGATTGTACGCTTAGGCTGTATACCAGTTGCTTTAAATGTACGAATGACCTCTATACTTTGCATACAACCTGCACCATCGTCCTGTGCTCCTTCTGCAAGATCCCAGCTATCCAAATGGCCTCCAACAGTAATAATTTCATTTGGGAAGTCAGTCCCCTTTATTTCACCAATCACATTATACGAGGGAACATCCGGTAACATTTGGCAGTAAGTTTTAAAATAAGCAGTAAGTTTCTTATTCATTTTTAACTGCATACTCAACCATTCTGCATCATTGGTACTAATGGCCACTGCCGGTATCTTTGGAAAGGAATCATTATAACCGGTGGCACCGGTATGAGGATAATCATCCAGGTTACTTGCCAGCGACCGTATCATTACTCCTGTTGCACCATATTTTGCAGCTTTTGCAGGCCCACTCCTCCTGCCAATACCGCTTTCTCCATAAGCCCTGAATGTTTTGATATATATTGGATTCATGGGAATGTTAAAAAAAACGATCTTGCCTTTTATCTCCTTCTCTCCCAATTTATCAAGTTCATTAAAGTTTTTTATTTCAATGACCGAACTAATAATACCCTTTTTACCTGTTGCAACAGAATTACCCAAAGCACAAAGATTCAATTTGTATTTTGTTCCATCATCAAGTTTGATATACCCTTTTTCTTTTTCTCCTCTTGCCCAATGAGGAACCATACAAGACTGTAAATAAACAGAATCAGCTCCTGCTTCCATAAGCATTTTAGCAGTTGCTTCTACTGCCTTCTGAGCATTTGCAGAGCCACTTAGCCTTGGCCCGATATTTTTACACAGATACCGGAGATTATCATAAGCCTTCCCATTTATCATAATTTCATCTGAAATCCTTTTAATTGTTATGGAATCTTTGTCCTGAGCAATAAGTGACAGACCTGCAAACATTATTACAAGAAAATAAACTAATCGAATTCCCATATAAAATAATTATGAACAAACTTAGTCATTTGCCATTAATCATTAATATAAAAAAGCAATACTTATATTATTGGTAAATTGCGGAGAAGTAAATGACTAATAATTTCAAGAGGTTCAAAACAGTTTCTGTATTAATCGCAATTTTTGGAACTTTTGAAAACCCTTAAACCTGATAATTTTATGAACATAGCAATCGTTTGTTACCCTACATATGGTGGTAGTGGTGTACTTGCAACAGAACTTGGAAAAGCTCTTGCAGAAAAAGGGCATAATATACATTTTATCACTTACCAACAACCGGTAAGGTTAAGCGGGTTTCATACCAATATCTTTTATCATGAGGTGCGGGTGCCTACTTATCCTTTATTTGACTATCCCCCTTATGAAACAGCCCTTGCCAGCACAATGGTTGACGTAGTGAACAATAATAACATAGACCTATTACATGTACATTATGCAATACCTCATGCCGCAGCCGCCTATATGGCCAAACAGATCCTGGCAAAACAAGGTAAAATAATTCCGGTTATTACCACTTTACATGGCACAGATATAACACTGGTAGGAAGAGATAAAACCTACAGCCCTGTAGTAACTTTTTCAATGGAAGAAAGCAACCTGCTTACTGCCGTTTCATATAATCTTAAAGAAGAAACCTATAAGAATTTTACGATCAGTAAAGATATTGAAGTGATACACAATTTTGTTGATGTAAAACGCTTTAACAAAAAGCCGGTAAATGCATTTAAAAAACTGATTTCGCCAAATGGTGAAAAAATCATCGTTCATGCATCTAATTTCAGAAAAGTAAAAAGAGTTGATGATGTTGTAAAAACTTTTTTATTGATTCAAAAAGAAATTCCCAGTAAACTTTTATTGATCGGGGATGGTCCGGAAAGGCCCGAAATTGAATCCATGACAAGGGATTGCCCTTCTTCTGATTCAATTAAATTTTTAGGTAAACAAGAACAGATGGAAGATATCCTTCCAATTGCAGACCTGTTTTTATTGACAAGTGAATATGAAAGTTTTGGCCTTGCTGCCCTCGAAGCTATGGCTGCAGAAGTACCTGTAATATCTACCAATGCCGGTGGTTTACCTGAAATAAATATTGACGGTTATTGCGGTTATATGAGCGAAGTTGGAGATATAGAAGATATGAGCAGAAATGCTATTAAAATATTAAAAGATGAAACAACACACCTTTCATTTAAAGCAAATGCACTGACCCAGGCAAAGAAATTCGATATCCACAATATCGTTCCACAATATGAAAAATTATATGAGAGCGTCATTCATTAACGTTGGCGAAGCCATCTTTCCGGATCAAAATTGCTCTTTTCATTACTCATATAAAAATCAATGGCACCAACGCCATCAAAATTGGCTGCAACTTTTCCGATTACTTGTCCGGTTGTCACTTCCTGTCCTCTTTGGACTGTTACACCAGATAAATTACTATAAGTTGTAAAATATCTTCCATGCTGTATAATAACAACCTGCATATACTCTACACTTTGAACTGTTGATACTGTTCCTGAAAAAACTGATTTTACGGATGTTCCGATATCCGATGAAATTGTAACAGAAGTTACATCCATTGTACTTCCGCTAGGTAAAGTATTTCTTCCATAGTGCATTAATATAATCCCCCTGTCTATAGGCCATGGAAGAGAACCCCTGTTTTTTTCAAAACTCGCATTTAACGCAATATTGCCCGCATTCAATAATACACTTGGTTCATTGCTGGCGGGAGCTGTAGTTCTTGTTTTAACAGGAGTTATTACTGATTTTGTATTACTGTTACTATTTCCAATTTCATTATTGCTGTTCTTACTCAATTCCTTTTCCGCTTCTTTTCTTTTTCGCTCTTCTAATGCAGATTTGGCCAAAGCACTTCTCCTGGCTTCGTCCATCGCTTTTTTAATTGCGGCTGCGATAGCATTGCTTACTTTTTTCATCTGCTTTTGTTTAGCAACCATCTGGCTATTCAGTTGTTTGCCTTGTTTTTTCAGTTCTGAAACAATTCTATCCTTTTCCTTTTGCTGTGTTTCCAGCGCCATCATTTCTTTACTTTGCGTTTGCAAGGTCTCATTTTTCTGCTTTTTAGTTCCACTAAGGTCACCGATCCTTTTACGCCTGAGATCTTGTGTACGTAAAATATTTTCGCCTTGCATTTCCCTGTAATTCCGATAACTTTTAAGGTAATTCAATCGCTTGATCGCATCATTGAAATTTGCTGCTGAAAAGATAAAATTCAGGAAGTCATAATTACTACGGTTCTTATAGGCATATATCATACTCTTTGCATACTCTTGTTTTAAAGTATCCAACAATTTATCATATCGAAAAATATCCCGTTGCATTTTGTACATGTCATTATTCAAACCCCTAAGATCTTTATTGATATTATCAATTACCCTGTCTTGCAGATTCACTTTTCTGTTGATCAATGCCAGTGAACGAAGGTTTTCTTTTGTCTGAGCTTTATTGCTATTCAGTAGTTTTTCAGTTTGCTCTATTTCTCTTTTTAACTGAATCCTTTCCTTTTCCAATTCCTCCCTGGTCTGGCTTTGAGTTGAATAAGGCCATAAAGAAACTGTGAAAATGAATAGTGTGAAAATGAATTTTATCATGTACTGGTTTTATGGTTTTTGACAAAAATACAAATCAGAATGAAAATCTGTAGTCAAAATAAGAGGTTTACACAAATAACGATTATTTCTTTTTATAATTTTTGGGGATGTTAAATGGCAATGATAATTCTTTGTTAAACTCATACTGTTTAAATTTGAGCATGATCTCAAGTTTATTTTTTTCTGTTACAATGATTTTACGAAAAGTAGAAAAAATAAATCCGTTGTTATTTTCATAGTCATCATATGTAATATCTGCAGTTCTGTTCCTTGAAATATTAATATCATCCAATTTGATGTGTTTTAATACTTTGTTTTCTGATGAAATCGATAACAGGTTCTTAAATATTTTTCCAATACAGGTAATAAGAATTAAATCATCTACCTGTTTATATGAATTTATGGAATCATTAAAAAAAACCGGATTACCAATCAATAAATCCTGAACAGATTTGAAATCAACTGGTATTTCCGCAACTTCCTGTAAATAATCTATAGAACGGTATTGAACTTCCTTATTTTGCTTATTCAATAATATAACAGTGTCTTTTTTAATAAGGATCCTGTATACTTCAATGTTAAGGATAGAGGCAGATAAAGATATCCATATGACACTGTCTTTTATGATCCTAACCACAGCTGTTAAATCAGGCTGTTTACCCTTACTGTCTTCGATATCAACTTTTATTTTAGCAGAAAATGTTTTAAAATCAATATAATGTTCATTAAAAGCCTTCAGTGTTTCTTTTACCATATTAATAGAATCTGTAGTCGATTTATTATCAAAAACTGATGTTGAGTCTTTTGCTGCAATGACCTTATTAATTTGGCGTGTTGTTTTACAACTAAACAAAACCAGGTTAAGAAAGAAAAATCCTATGATATAATACTTCATGAATTATAATGAGTTTATTTATTGAAGGCCCGTGTGGCCAAATCCTCCTGATCCCCTGTTTGTTTCTTCCAATTGCTGAACAGGCTCAAGAGTAACTTGTTCTATCCGGCAGATAACCATTTGTGCAATCCGGTCATTGTTCTTTATTATCTGTACTTCCTGGCTCAAATTTATAAGTAACACTTTTATTTCACCTCTGTAATCACTGTCAATTGTACCCGGAGAATTGAGACATGTTATGCCTTGTTTTAAAGCCAATCCGCTTCGGGGACGTATTTGAGCCTCATATCCAATTGGCAATTCGATAAATAAACCTGTAGGTATTAATATCCTTTCAAAAGGTTTTAATTGAAGCTGTAAAGATAAAAATGCCCTGATATCCATTCCGGAAGAACCAGTTGTAGCATA
This sequence comes from Ferruginibacter sp., assembly GCA_031373525.1. Classification (GTDB taxonomy): domain Bacteria; phylum Bacteroidota; class Bacteroidia; order Chitinophagales; family Chitinophagaceae; genus Ferruginibacter. The sequence goes on along the minus strand of JANMMS010000067.1, from coordinate 42,601 downwards.
AGCGGGATGTTCGTTTTGTGAGATGTTTAAAATTTTAATATTTAAGGCGGCCATATTTTATTTATCTGGATTTTTGAATTGCGATTTTTTTACGATTCAATTTTATATTTTCAGGTAACCAATTTTGTTAGTAATAGAAAGCAACCGGGAATATATTCTAAACTCTCTTAACAATACTTTTATAAGCCTTTATCTCTTTTTTTTATTCGGTTAGTCTACATAACGATAATCTGTGAATTCTGAATAGTAGCATGAAAATGAGTAACTAAAATCGCTCCATTTTATCCTTTCTTTTGCAGTAAGATAGTAGCATATGCTTTTAAACCTTCTTCCCTTCCAGCAAAACCCATCTTTTCTGTTGTTGTTGCCTTGATAGAAATATCGTTGATACTGATATGCAATATTTGTGAGATAGCCTGTTGCATCTTTTCAACAAAAGGCATGATCTTGGGTTCCTGCAGACAAACTGTTGAGTCAATATTTACGATAGAATACCCTTTTTCCTGTATTAAATTAAATGTTTGCTGAAGTAAGATCTTACTGTCAATATTTTTATAGGCTGAGTTTGTATCCGGGAAATGTTTTCCAATATCACCAAGGCACAAAGCACCTAACATAGCATCACATATGGCATGCAATAATACATCAGCATCACTATGCCCAACCGAGCCCTTATGATGGGGTATCATAACACCACCAATCCAAAGTGGCCTTCCTGCAGCTAGTTGATGAAAATCTATTCCGAAACCGATCCTGTATGACATATTATGTAAATATCACTAAAAATGAGTAGATAAAAAAGATCCATTTTGAAAAGTTTCTATGGTACAGGGAAAATGCATTTTTATTAGTTCAATATTGTATGGTTGATAAAGATAAAAATGTTTCGATTTAAATAATCTTTGTATGATTCTGCATTGTATTAATACCTATAAAAAAAGCGCTCCGTTTATACGAAGCGCTTTTGAATAAATATATTAATTTATTATTTTCCTTTTATATCGAATTTTAAACCAAAACGCAATGTATTTGACAATGGATTACGGTTAACACCGCTTCCGGTAGGCAAAACATAAGACAGGTCCAATCCAACAATATTATATTTTAATGAAGCACCTAAAGTAAAGTACTTACGACCACCCTTGTCCTGATGCTCGTAGAAGTATCCAGCCCTGAAACCAAACTGGTTCTTATACATATATTCAGCACCAATTGAAGCACTTACCTCACGTAATTCTTCACCGCCTGTAGGAGCATCACCAAATGAACTGAACCAACTATTTACTACACCTTTAGTACGGTACGCAGTTAAAGCATTAGGATCTAGAGCAATCTCTGCCCCTGTTGGTGGAGTTGGAACCATCAATTTATTCAGATCCAATCCAAAAGATAATTTATTTTCTGCATCAAATACTTTAGTATAAGAAACACCCACTCCAAAATTAGCAGGAATATAATCTTTTTGAGTAGCATCGTTGGTGTAAGCAATTTTAGAACCAAGGTTACTTAAGGCTACGCCCCAGTTAAAACCCTGTCCGTTTTCTTTTGCACCGGTATGAAACAAATGAATGTCTCCGGCAACAGAACTTCCTTTTTTATAAATAGTTCCGGTTGCAGGTACATTACCAGCTAAATCTGAACTGATGTAACGTACAGCTATACCCATTGAGAATTTTTTTGATAGTTTTCTGGAATATCCAAGATCAATAGCAAATTCTCTTGGACGGAAAGTATTTAAAGCATTTCCGGATCCATCTGTAAATTGGATATTACCTAAGCTGAAATATCTTACAGAAGCAGATAAAGCCTGCATATCATCTAATTTGTAATATCCTGCTAAAGACATAAAGTATACGTCATTAAGCCCTAAATCCTTTAACCATGGAGTATAAGAAACGGCTATTCCGCCTTTATTTGTGTTAAATGGAGTTTTTGCTATATTCCAGTAATTAGAATTTGCATCAGGACTTGTTGCAATACCTAACTCACCCATACCTCCTGCACGGGCATCAGGAGAAATACGTAGAAAAGGAACTGCGGTAGTTACCACATTGATTGATGACGTCGTTTGAGCATCGGCTGATGCAAATGCGCCTCCCAGTAACATAACTAGGGCAGTTAGTTTCAAAGTTGCTTGTTTCATGCGATTGAATTGTCTTGGTTAGGTAGACTTACCTCTATAAGCGTTGATTTAAATATTTTATTAAGTTGTAAAAATAGCAGATTTCTTCAAATCACCAATAAAAAATATAATTTCTTGTTAAAAAGTTCAAAAAATAATTTCAATTATACTGATTATAAATCTGTTGTAAAGCTATAAAAACTGTATCTGGATTGAAATTTAAAGAACTAAAAACGCCATTAATCTAAAAAATATTGTGCAAATATCTTAAATTCTATTGATAATGAACGATCTGGTTGCAAAGATAAGAGATAAATGGAACCAGAAAAATTTAGTTGATATTATAAAAAGGTCTTTTTCGTTTATTTTTTGCTTTAATTTTAATATTATTTGAGTTTGATATAAAGTATTTATATTCGCATCTCCTATAACCTCAATACAATAATTAAAGAAAACCAGTCGTTAACCAATTGCAAAACGAATGAACATGCAAAATTTTTTTTCAGGTAGAAATCTGATCATTGTGGCAGCAGCAGCCCTATCTTTAAACTCATGCTCCCAAAAGAAAAGTAAATCCGGCGTAACCGGATGGAACTATGACGATAAGAAAATGGGAAATTTCCACGTTTCCAAACTAAAATACCCAAAAGCAGGCCCGGGACTTGTATTCGTTCAAGGAGGCTCATTTGTTATGGGTGCTAAAGAAGAAGATGTTATGGGTGATTGGAATAATGTTCCCCGCAGGGTTACAGTGCCTTCATTCTTTATTGACGAAACAGAAGTAGCCAATGTGCATTACAGGGAATATTTGTATTGGCTGGAAAATACTTTCAGTAACGATACACTGATCATGAATAAAAGTTTGCCTGATACACTTGTTTGGAGAGAAGAACTTGCATACAACGAACCATATGTAGAATATTATTTCAGGTACCCTTCTTATAATTATTATCCGGTTGTTGGTGTAACCTGGCAACAGGCTCATGATTTTTGCATCTGGAGAACCGATCGTGTAAATGAATTAAATTTAGTTAGTAAAGGATACCTAAAAAAAGATGCGATTAAAAGAGAAATGAAAGGCTCGGGTGCTGATGGTTCTTTTAATACAGAAGCATATCTAATGAACCCTGAAATGATACAGGGAAGGGCTAAACCGAAAAAATCTGCACTAAAAGATGTAAATGGTAAACCAAGAAGTACGGTAAGAATGGAAGATGGTATACTTGGACAAGGATATCGCTTACCAACTGAAGCTGAATGGGAATATGCTGCTTATGGCCTATTAGATCAAAATCCATCACCAAGTAAAAAAGAAGGCAGCAGAGGTGAGGAATTACGTTCAAATCAGCAAATTTACTCCTGGAGTAAAAATCCAAACGGTTTAAGAGATAACCGCAGAGGAGCATGGCAAGGTAAGTTTTTAGCAAACTTCAAGCGTGGAAGTGGTGATAACATGGGTATTGCAGGAGGTTTGAATGACAGGGCTGCTATTCCTGGTAATGTAAAATCGTTTTATCCGAATTCTTTTGGCTTATATAATATGAGTGGTAATGTCAGCGAGTGGGTTGGTGATGTGTACAGGCCAATGACTTCTTTGGATGGACAGGATTTCAACTATTTCCGTGGTAATAAGTTCCAGAAATATTATAAAAACAGTTCCGGCGAATATGAAAGAGATAGCATGGGACGTCTGAAAAAGACAGACATTTCTGATGAAGAAGTAAAAAACCGTTCAAATTACCAACACAATAATGTGATCAATTATCTGGATGGTGACTCTGCAAGCCAGGTTTTTTACGGCTACGGAATTACTTCACTGATCAGTGACCAATCCAGGGTAATTAAAGGTGGTAGCTGGAATGACAGGCCATATTGGTTAACACCAGGTTCACGCAGGTTTATGCAGGAAGATCAGGGAGCCAGCACCGTTGGATTCCGTTGCGCACAAACTTATTTAGGCCCTCCTGAAGGACCTGGATTCAAAGAAGGTAATCTCTTTGGAAAACGCAAGCAAAACAAACGTAAAAAGAAATAAGATTTAATAAGAAAAAGAAAATACCCTTCAAATTAAAATTTTGAAGGGTTTTTTTTGTTACGATCATAGCTATTAGCCGTTAGCTTATAGCTATAGGCTAATAAGCTATTTATACTATTTTTGTCTTCATGGAAATAAATGATCTATACCAACTCTTTTTAAAATATCCTTCTATACAAACGGATTCAAGAAAAATAAAGAAAGCTGATATTTTCTTTGCACTAAAGGGGCCCAATTTTAACGGAAATGTATATGCGCAACAAGCAATAGATGATGGTGCAGCATATTGTATTGTTGATGAAGACACAGGTATACAAAATGAACAGATCATATTGGTAGATGATTGTTTGAATACCCTGCAACAATTAGCAAAAAAGCACAGGCAACAATTCAACATCCCGTTCATTGCCATTACAGGTAGTAATGGCAAAACAACAACCAAGGAATTAATTCATGCTGTTTTATCTGCTGCATACAAAACATATACTACCGAAGGAAACCTGAATAACCATATTGGAATTCCATTAACGATACTAAAAATAAAATCCGATGCGGAGATCGCTGTGATTGAAATGGGTGCCAATCATCAAAAAGAAATAGAAGGATATTGTGAATACACACTACCCACACATGGAATGATCACCAATTGTGGAAAAGCACACCTGGAAGGTTTTGGCGGAGTAGAAGGTGTAAAAAAAGGTAAAGGCGAGTTGTTTGATTATTTGAAAAAAAACAACGGATTAGCATTTATTAATACTGATTATGATTATTTGATTGAGATGAGTAAAGGAATTCCTACCATCATCACTTATGGAACCAGTGATGCCCAAATCACCGGCCATGAGAAAAAAGCAGGTAATAATGAATTTTTACAGGTTGAGATAACTAAAGGTGCCGGTATAAATGATATTAAAACACAATTGATCGGCGGATACAATTTACCAAACGTATTAGCTGCAGTATGTATTGGAAAATATTTCAAAGTTGATGATGAGAAAATAAAAAATGCTTTGGAAAATTATACTCCCTCCAACAGCCGCTCACAGCTAATTGGAAAAAACAGCAACAAGATCATATTGGATGCATACAATGCCAATCCTTCCAGTATGAAAGTTGCCGTTGAGAATTTTGCAAATATGCCCGGGAATAAAAAAGTGCTCATGCTGGGTGCTATGATGGAACTGGGAGAAGAAAGCCTTCATGAACATGAAAACCTGGTAAAACTCATCAATCAAAATCAGTGGCATAAAGTGGTATTGGTTGGAAAGGATTATAAAGATATCCCCGCCGGATTCATTCATTTTAATAATGCAACCGAAGCAAAAGAATGGTACAGGCAACAAGGATTAACCAATGCCCAGGTATTAATAAAGGGATCCCGTAGTATGCAGATGGAAAAGGTGTTGGAATAAATAATTACACGAATTTTTTGCACGAATTACACGAATTAAGGTCGTACATTTGCCTCCCCATAAAAAGGTTTATTTATTTTATGGAACGGAGAGTTGTCCGAGTGGCTGAAGGAGTCCCGATGCTTTCGGGAGAAAGCGTGTTTACGGGAAACTGGATTGAATAATAAAATTGGAGAGTTGTCCGAGTGGCTGAAGGAGCACGCTTGGAAAGCGTGTTTACGGGAAACTGTAACGAGGGTTCGAATCCCTCACTCTCCGCAAAAGCCATATGAATTAATATTTCATTTGGCTTTTTTTTATAGTGTATCACTACATAAGTAATCGGCAGATTGCGAAGTATTCCCGGTCATTGCGAGGAATTTCCGTCATTGCGAGGAACGTAGCAATCTTCTTTATTTTTCAAACAGATTGCTTCGTTCCTCGCAAAGACGTATTATTTAAATTGAAACTGATACGCTTACCTGAAAAAATTTTTTATTTAACCATCGCTTTTATTTCTGCTATTTCTTTTTTCAAAGAGTCATAATTTTTTTGCTGCTGCAAAATATACAATGTCAACTCCTCAATCTTCTCCAGCAATTTTGCATTCATAGCACCCAGTTCAATTCCATGATCTGCCACTTCTTTTGCAGAAGGTATATTGGGTAAATGTTTGTTCGCTTTAATAAAGCTTTCAACTTCTGTAAGCGGTGTAAGTTTATAATCATTGTTAAATACATGATCGGCCCAGCCATTAACAAAAGATACCCGCATGCTGTCTGTAATAATACCACCCAATACATTCAGTGTTCGTGTACCTTTAAATGTATAACCGGTAGGCTGTTGATTTCCCAACAATACCTGGCCGGTAGCCATATCGCTGTAAATTACTGTTTTGTTGGAATCGTTGCCGATGTATAGTTTATTGCTGCCGGTTTCGTAAAAGCCTGCGCTTTTGCCGAGGTAAATATTACCGGTTCCTAAACTATTATAACCAGCCGAATCACCCATGGCAACATTATAATTACTCTGAATATTATTATACAGCGATTGATATCCGAAGGCAGTATTATTATTTCCGGAAATGTTGGAAACAAGCACACTGTTTCCAACAACCGTGTTATTATTTCCACTCTCATTGTAACCAAGTGCTCCAGAACCAATCGAAACATTATTATAACCTGTGATGTTATGGTCACTTGCATCCATGCCGATAGCGGTATTTCTATATCCCGTTGTATTGTGATAAAGTGTTAATCTGCCAATTGCGGTATTTTGATATCCCGTTGTATTAGAGTAAAGTGCAGCATTTCCAATAGCAGTATTTTGAACTCCCGTTGTATTTTTGAAAAGTGCATTAGACCCGGTAGCGGTATTTTCGCCTCCAGTTGTATTGAACCTAAGCGCACCAGTCCCATTGGCAGTGTTATTATCTCCTGTAATGTTTGAGTAAAGCGCTTCGTATCCATTGGCATTATTATTAGTGCCGGTCGTATTTTTGTAAAGTCCACTGTGGCCATAAGCAGTATTTTTAGATCCTGTTGTATTAGAGTAAAGCGTAGCATATCCAGTCGCAGTATTTTCATCTCCTGTTGTATTAAAGTAAAGCGCTCTAAAGCCGTTAGCAGTATTGGTTCCCCCTGTGGTATTAGAGTAAAGCGCAGCATATCCAATAGCCGTATTATAACTTGCCGAAGTATTGTTTCGCAAAGAACCATATCCAATGGCTATATTATAATCGCCTGTAGTATTCAAATAAAGTGCCCTGTAACCATTTGCCACATTGCCGGTACCTGTATTACTATTTAAAGCTTCAACTCCAAATGCAGTACTGCCTGTTCCGCCAATCGGTATAGTATTGGCACTGTAAGATGTATTTTGGGCAGTTACATTTATAATAGCCATCAATAGAAATAATATAATTGTAATTAATTTTTTCATATTTCTGTTTTTTAATTTTAAGTTACAAAATGGTTTATATAAAAGGATCAATGGTTTACAAATTTTGTATGTCCTGTACCATCCTTATTTTGATTTGATCATCATTTTTATTTCTGCTATCTCTTGTTTTAGTTTATCGTAATTATTTTGTTGTATTTCAATGTTTTTTTGCTGCTGCAAAATATACAAAGTCAACTCTTCAACCTTCTCAAGCAGTTTTGCATTCATAGCACCCAACTCAATTCCATGATCTGCCACTTCTTTTGCAGAAGGTATATTGGGTAAATGTTTGTTGGCTTTAATAAATTGCTCAACTTCTGCAAGTGGCCTTAGCTTGTAGTCATTGTTAAACACATGATCGGCCCAGCCATTTACAAATGAAACACGCATACTGTCTGTAATAATACCGCCCAATACATTCAGTGTTCGTGTACCCTTAAAGGTATAACCTGTTGGTTGCTTGTTGCCAAACAATATCTGGCCGGTAGCCATATCGCTGTAAATTACTGTTTTGTTGGAATCGTTGCCGATGTATAGTTTATTGCTGCCGGTTTCGTAAAAGCCGGCGCTTTTGCCCAGGTAGATATTGTTGGTTCCTAAACTATTCAGTCCGGCTGAATCTCCAATGGCAACATTGTGACTACCCTCGATATTGTTACGCAACGATCTGTATCCATAGGAAGTATTGTAGCTTCCTATGGTATTTGTTAACAATGCACCTCTCCCGATGGCAGTATTGTAACCTCCAGAAGTGTTAGCATAAAGCGACTGGGTTCCTACGGCTGTGTTAGAGTTGCCATCTGTATTGGAGTAAAGCGCCTCACTTCCATTGGCTGTGTTGTTTCCGCCTGTTTCGTTAAAAAAAAGAGACATATTTCCATTGGCAGTATTGTTGTTACCAGTTGTGTTAGAGAAAAGTGTCTGGTAGCCAACTGCGCTATTATTATTTCCGGTTGTATTGTTAGAAACCGCTTGTTGCCCAATTGCAGTATTGTTGTTGCCGGTCGTGTTAGAGAAAAGAGCATTGGCGCCATTTGCAGTGTTTAAGTCGCCTGTTGTATTTTTATATAATGAACTTTGTCCATTGGCGGTATTGTAGTTGCCTGTAGTGTTAGAGAAAAGCGCTCTGTATCCACTTGCAGTGTTGCCGTAGCCTATAGTATTTTGAGATAATGAACCTTGTCCATTGGCAGTATTGTTATTGCCAGTTGTATTTTTGTAAAGCGCTTCGGAGCCATATGCAGTGTTGCCGAAGCCTATAGTATTTTCATATAAAGAATATGATCCATTAGCGGTATTGTAATAGCCAGTAGTGTTCTTATATAATGAAAATGATCCAAAAGCGCTGTTGCTGAAACCTGTAGTGTTAGAGTAGAGTGATAAATATCCGGTCGCAGTATTCCCACTTGCCGAAGTATTGTTTCGCAAAGAACCATATCCAATTGCTATATTATAATCGCCTGTAGTATTCAAATAAAGTGCCCTGTAACCATTTGCCACATTGCCGGCACCTGTATTACTATTTAAAGCTTCCACTCCAAATGCAGTGCTGCCTGACCCTCCAATGGGTATGGTATTGGCACTGTAAGATGTATTCTGGGCAACTGCATTCAGAACCAATGTAAAAAACAAACTGGTCATTAAAAACAGTTTACCGGCTATTGAGATATTTCTCATAAAGAAAGATTTAAAAATTTTATATTAAAAGATTTATAAATATACTTTATTAATATTAAAAATATTATCATCATTCGGTGATTAATTTAGCTATGTTTCACACGATCCGGAAGGTTTAAACAGAAAAAATAAAACCAGTATCTTTGCCGCCTTTCCATTAATGATTAATACGATGAGGTTCAGCGCCATTATTAGCCTGTTGTTTTTATTTCCGGGCACGATTGTTCAGGCTGAGAAAATGGGACAAAATTTCGACAGGTCCGTTTTTTATGCCGCCATGTCTTCTGATAAACTTGATATAGTAAATTCCCAATTGGTTATCTTAAAGGGACTTTCACTTATTGAAAAAGAAGCTTTTGAAGGTGCATTATTGATGAGAAAATCCGGCCTGGTAAAAACAGCAAAAGAAAAACTGGATCTGTTTAAATCCGGGCGATCAAAACTGGAAAAAGTCATATCAAAAAATGCAGATAATATTGAATTCCGCTTCCTTCGTGTCATTATACAGGAACATGCACCCAGGATCGTTAAATACAAAAGTCAACTGGCAGATGACAGTAAGTTGATAAATACAAACTTTAAAACCCTATCTGCACTGCTTCAACAAGTAATACTTGATTACAGCAAAAATTCAACCGTTTTAAAAATTTCCCAGTAACAATTCCGGATCGCATGAGTAAAAAAATTCTGGTCATTTATTATTCTCAATCAGGGCAACTGGGTGATATCATTCAAAGCCTGACCACTCCTCTTCTGCAAGCCGGCAATTCAATAGAAACGGTTCGTGTAGAACCAACAACCGCCTACCCTTTTCCCTGGACCGGCAAAAGTTTTTTTGCTGTTATGCCCGATTGTGTATTAAGTGTACCCGGCGAATTAAAATCCTTTGAATTAAAAGAAACATCGTATGATCTTATTATTCTCGGTTACCAGGCATGGTTCCTTTCACCGAGTATCCCTTCCAATACAATCCTGAATCATCCATCGGTAAAAGCTGTTTTAAAAAACACGCCGGTAATAGCCATCACCGGTGCACGCAATATGTGGATCGGTGCCATGGAACGTATTAAAAAATCTCTGAAGGAATCCAATGCAAAACTGGTTGGAAATATTGCCTTGGTTGACAAGCATGCAAACTTCATCAGCTTTGTTACTATATTTTACTGGATGTTCAAAGGAAAAAAGGAACGCTACCTGAATATTTTTCCAAAACCAGGTGTATCGAATGAAGATATTGATCATTGTAAAGTATTTGGAAACACAATTAAAAAACATATTGACAAAGGGAATTACGATGGCTTACAAGACGAACTTATTGAACAAAAAGCTGTTGTAGTAAAATATAACTTAATGTTTATTGAATCCAAAGCGAAGCGACTTTTTGCTATATGGGCCAATATCATTGCTAAAAGAAAAAACAAGACTGCGTGGCTTGTTGCTTTCAAATATTATCTTATAATTGCATTGTTTATAGCAGCACCGGTTATATTGACCATTGATGCAATATTTTTTAAACCCTTTTTGTCCGGACGTATTAAAAGACAAAAACAACATTATTCAGGAGTAAACTAATCAAATAAAAATGCCGCTTAACGAGGTTTATATTAATAATACAGCTTCTTACTTTCCAAATGATCCGGTTAGCAATGATGAAATGGAAGATTACCTGGGTTATATCAACGATACTCCATCCAGGTCAAAAGCGATCGTGCTGAGGAATAATGGTATCAAGAACAGGTTTTATGCGCTTACAAAAGGAGGTAATTCTACCCATACTAACGCACAAATGACCGCTCTGGCAGTGAAGAAATTATTCAATAATGATATTGAGAAATTGAAAGCGATCGAATTGCTGAGCACCGGAACCTCTTCGCCTGACCAGATCATGCCTTCTCATGGCGTAATGGTTCATGGCTGGATACCTGAAATAAATTCTGCAGAAGTAGTTTCTCCATCAGGCGTATGTTGCGCAGGAATGCATGCATTTAAATATGCGTATTTAGCTACCAAAACCGGCGATTCGCAAAATTCTGTTGCAACAGGTTCTGAAAGATTTTCAAGATCATTGGTTGCTTCAAATTTTGAAGATGAAGCACAGAAATTAAAAGCACTGGTTGATGATCCCTATATCGGTTTTGAAAAAGAATTTTTAAGATGGATGCTGTCTGATGGAGCTGCCGCATTTGCGATCTCCAATAAAAAAAATGAAACCGGTATCAGCCTGCGGGTAGAATGGCTGGAAGGATTTTCTTATGCAAATGAACTTGGCCCTTGTATGTATATGGGTTGTGAAAAGCAAAAAGACGGCAGCTTAAAAAGTTATCTTGATTATACCCCACAGGAATTAATGGCTGAATCGATCATGAGCATTAAACAGGACGTAAAATTATTGAGCAAGAATATTGTTCCCTATGGTGGTGTTGGATTAAAAGCAGCTTTGGATAAGCATGGTGTTAGATCATCAGAGGTAGATTATTTTCTTCCGCACATGTCGAGCGAATTTTTCAGGGATAAAATATTCCAGCAATTAATAGTGAATGAAACAGGCATCACTTATGATAAATGGTTTGTAAATCTTCCTCAGGTAGGTAATGTTGGTGCTGCTTCTATTTATCTGATGGTAGATGAATTATTCCATAGCGGTAAATTGAAAGTGGGTGATAAGATATTATTACTTGTTCCGGAAAGTGCAAGGTTTTCTTATATGTATGGATTATTGACCGTGTGTTAATAGAGTTTATAGTTCATAGTTTAGAGTTAACTGTTGAACAAACTATGAACTATGAACTATAAACTAAATTACATGAAAAAAGAAGACATTCCCCAGGATGATGGTGCACTAAATAAATTGACCAAGGAAATTGTGTATGCGGTAGACAGTTCCGGCAACTACAGCACCGAACTAAGCACCGGCTGGGAAATAAAAACCACTGCATTGAATGTTGCCTGGAAAGATATTGAACAAAGAATTGAAAATGCCCGTCAGAAAGTTCTTAATAATGAAGCCAGCCCGATCTTATTTTTTATGGAACTCAGGTTGATGGATATTGGAATTGTATCTGCTTATACCGGGTTTTGGAAATTTACCATAAAGCAGCATTTAAAGCCTGCTGTTTTCAAAAAATTAGCTGAGAATAAATTAAAAAAATATGCCGAGGCATTTAATATTTCTATAGAAGAATTAAAAACGATGAATGTGCATGGAGAATGAATTTAAACATTTGCAGGCAGCTCATTGTGAAAATGGGGTTACCACAAACCTGTTAAGAACGATCGGAATTGAAAACATGACCGAGCCAATGACATTTGGTATAGGTTCCGGATTATTTTATGTGTTATTACCATTTCTGAAAATAAATAATGGACCGGCTATTGCCTTTAGAACAATGCCCGGACGTATTTTCAAAAGAACCTGTGAGGCATTGGATATTCCTGTTTTTAGAAAAAAATTCAGTTCCAAAGAAAGTGGTAAAAAATACCTGGATGAATGCCTTGAAAGAGGACAGGTAGTTGGTTGCCAGGTTGGTGTTTATTATCTTACTTATTTTCCAAAAGAATACCGCTTTCATTTTAATGCACACAATATGATCGTATTCGGAAAGGAAGCGGGCAGGTACCTGATCAGTGATCCTGTAATGGAAACAGTTACTTCTTTATCAGAATATGAACTGGAAAGGGTTAGGTTTGCCAAGGGTCCATTTGCACCCAGAGGTCAGATCTATTACCCCAAAGAATCAAAGGTCGTTACCGATGAAGTGATGCGTAAAGCCATTGTAAAAGGTATTAAAAACAATATATTCCACATGATTCAAATACCCGGTACCGTAGTAGGCGTTAATGCTATTGCAGCAACCGGAAATAAAATAAAAAAGTGGCGTGACAAACTGGGCATAGAAACTGCCGGTTTATATCTTTCTCAACTGGTACGTATGCAGGAAGAAATAGGAACCGGTGGTGGTGGATTCAGGTATATATATGCGGCATTTTTACAACAGGCGCATACTTTTCATCCCAAAGATGAATTATTGGAAATATCAAAAACATTTACAAAGGCAGGCGATATATGGCGGGATGCTGCAGTACAAGCCGCCGGAATTTATAAGGGCCGTATCGGAAGCCAGACAGATTTTGATGTAATGGGCGACTACCTGATACAAATAGCTGAAATTGAAAAAAATGCATTCCGTGCATTGTCAAAAATAAAATGGCATTCATGAACAATGCCACTGTAAGTATAAAAAACCTTGGATTCAAATATCCCGGACAACAAATTGATTGTTTCAAAAACCTTTCACTACAAATAGCAACAGGAGAACGATTTGGTTTATTTGGCCCCAATGGCGCCGGTAAAACCACTTTGATGCATTGTATGACGGGGTTACTCTCCTATCAATTGGGAAATATTGAATTGGCCGGTGTTGAAGTAAAAACAAACAGGAAAAAGATCACAAAATATTTTGGTTTTGTACCACAGGACTTTTCATTCTACCCGGAATTATCTCCATTAGAAAATTTGAGTTTTTTCGGTGCGTGGTCGGGATTGGATAAAAAATCGATCAAAGATAAATCTGATGAATTATTGGATGTATTAGGCCTCAGTGAAGTACGCAATAAGCCGGTTCAAAAATTTTCCGGTGGAATGAAACGACGTGTAAACCTTGCAATCGGTGTAATACATAATCCTCCTATTTTATTTTTGGATGAGCCTACAGTTGGTGTAGATATACATACAAGAAAAGCCATTATCAGTTACCTCAAAGAATTAAATGCAAAAGGAACTACACTGATCTATACCTCACATCAGCTAAGTGAAGCTGAAGACCTTTGTACCAGAATTGCATTGATCGATAATGGAAAGATAATCGTTAATGACTCTTTAGATAAGTTACTGAACGATCATAAAGAAGATGGTTTGGAAGGTTTGTTTATTAATTTAACAGGTAAATCTTACAGGGATTCTTAAATTAGAAATATAAAATAAGAAATGAGAAATAAGAAAGTATTAAAACCCATGCTAACCAACTTTCATATTCCTTATTTATCCTTTCTTATTCCTTATTAAATATGTTTAAACTAAGGGCCACCATAATAAAGGATCTACAGATACTTACCCGCGATAAGGTCGGGCTTATTATGATGTTTGCAATGCCCATCATTTTAGCGATCGTAATTACAGCTACACAAAACAGTACATTTGAACTTGTAAATAAGAATAAAGTACCGTTATTGTTATGCAACAAAGACAAAGGTGAATCGAGCAAACAATTAGTAACAGCCATTGAAATGGTTGGCATGTTTGAAGTGAAAAAAATTACTTCCGATCAATCTGAGAAACAAATATCAGATCGCATGCATGAAAAAGATGCGCTGATCGCCATTATTATTCCTTCCGACTTTTCAGCAAAGCTGGAAGCAAAGTCATCAGAAACTTCTTTAAAGGTATTAAAGAACCTGGGTCTGCAGACTGACAGTATAAAAAAATTCACGGATAGTTTACTTCCCATAACATTATTATATCACCCGGTACTACAACTTGCTTTCAGACAATCCATACAAGGTGCATTGCGCAGTACATTACAGATCGTACAAACAAAACAGGTGATCAAAAGCCTTTACTATGATCTGAATGAAAAAAATATTCCTGATTCCATTGAATCTGAAATAGTACATGGCCAGATCGGTATCAATGAAATACCCGTTTCAAGGGACGGACGTAAAACCGTTCCCAATGCAACTCAACACAATATTCCGGCCTGGACGATCTTTGCCATGTTCTTTGTGGTAATTTCTTTAGGAAGCAGCATAGTAAGAGAAAAAACAAGTGGTAGTTTTGTTCGTTTAAAAACATTGCCAACTAATTATCTGCTGGCTTTATTATCAAAACAAATTACCTATTTGTTTGTGACCTTATTACAGGCTGCTGTTATTTTTGCAATCGGTATATGGCTGTTCCCTTCATTAGGTTTGCCAAAATTGAATTTACCTTCAGACCTATTCGGTTTATTCATTGTTTCCTTTATTTGCGGATGGTGCGCTGTTAGTTTTGCAATTTGTATAGGAGTATTTGCAGAAACACAAGAGCAGGCGAATGGGATCGGAGCTGTATCCATCGTATTACTTGCTGCTATAGGCGGTTTACTGGTGCCAAGTTTTGCGATGCCGGGATCATTTCAACAGGTAATAAAATTGTCGCCATTGCACTGGTGCCTGGAAGCTTATTATGGTTTATTTCTCGAAGGAGGGAAACTGAAAGATATTTTATTAAATATTTTACCTTTATTGGGTATTACTGTATTAATTCAGTTAATTGCATTGTACGGTTTAAAAAGAAAAAATCTGATCTGAAATTTATATCATGGAGACATTAGAATTAAAAAAACAATTAAAAAAACAAATAGTAGAATTCTTAAACCTGTTATCTGTAAACCCGGATGACATTAAAGATGACGAACCTTTATTTGGAGAAGGGTTGGGATTGGATTCAATAGATTCTATTGAACTGATCGTGTTGCTTAACCGTGAATATGGGGTTGTAATTGAAGACCCCAAAGAAGGACGTAAAGTATTGGTTGATATCAATACAATGGTAGATTATATAGAAAAACACCGCACAAAATAATCATATTGTGATTCATTTTAAAATCTTCGTTCCAATGGGTAGGCGTCATTGTAAGTAACGGCGTCATTGTAAGTAACGGCGTCATTGCGAGGAACGGCGTCATTGCGAGGAACGAAGCAATCTAACAGTTATATACAAAGATTGCTTCGTTCCTCGCAATGACGAATTAAAGTTATATTCAAAATAAATTCATAATTTTTGAACAGAATCGTTGTTACAGGTATGGGAGTGATCAGTGCTATAGGCAATTCTGTAGCTGAGAATCGTGCATCCCTTGCTGCAGGTATCTGTGGTATGAGCCGCATAGAAATGTTTCCTTCAAAATTTTCCGGTACACTTCCTGTTGCAGAGATTAAGATCAGCACAGCGGCATTAAAAGAAAAACTACATGCTTTTGAACCAGGCATTACACGAACCACTTTATTAGCGCTGCATGCTTTTGAAGAAGCACTGTCAGACAGTGGATTAACCAGTACTGAGCTTTCTTCTTATGACACAGCACTTATAGGTGCCAGCACTGTTGGGGGTATGTGCCTGACTGATGAAATGTACGAGGACTCAAAAATAGATTCCCCCGGCTCTGAATATCTTCCTTCATACGATTATGCAGCAACAAATTTGTACCTGCAGAAACGTTTTGCTTTGAAAGGACCAATTGATACGATCAACACTGCATGCTCTTCTTCAGCCAATGCGATCATGTATGGCGCAAGGCTTATCAGATCGGGAAGGGTTAACAGGGCCATAGTAGGTGGCGTTGACAGCCTGGCAAAATTTACCATCAACGGATTTAATTCATTGCACATTTTATCGCCCGATATTTGCACTCCCTTTGATGAAGTACGCAAAGGATTGAATTTAGGTGAAGCTGCAGCCTTTCTTGTTTTGGAAAAAGAATCTCTTGTTTCCGGCAAAAAAATATATGCATCATTAAGCGGGTATGCAAATGCGAATGATGCGTATCATGCTTCGTCTTTATCTGATGAAGGAGATGGACCATATAAAGTAATGAAAGATGCACTTGCTTCGGCAAATCTTGACCCATCTCAGATCGATTTTATTAATGCACATGGAACTGCTACAGAAAATAATGATAAAGTAGAAAGCATTGCCATGCTTCGCCTGTTTGGAAAAGCACCTGCATTTGCATCTACCAAAGGAAATACAGGCCATACTCTTGGCGCAGCCGGTGCCATTGAAGCATTGTTCTCAGTCCTAAACTTATCGGAGCAGGAATTGTATCCCGGACTTCATTTCAAAACACCCATAACAGGAATCGGATTAGCTCCTGTGGCAGCTTACACAAAAACTGCATTAACACATATCATGTCAAATTCATTTGGCTTTGGCGGTAATTGTTCATCATTGATCTTTTCCAAAGCCTGACCCATGTTATATATACATCAGACATCCTGCATTTCTCCCCAGCAAACTTTTATTGATGCAGATATTAATATATTACATGAACCTCTTGACAAAAAATTATTTGCAATAGAACCTTCATATAGTGCCATCCCGCCAGGTATATTAAGAAGAATGGGAAAAGTAGTGAGAATGGGTGTTGGTGCGGCAATGCCCCTTTTGCAAGAAGAGCAAAAACCTGATGGCATCATCATGGCAACAGCTAATGGCGGAAAAGATGATTGTGTAAAATTCCTGTACCAGATCATTGAATATGATGAAGGCTTGCTGACACCCATGAATTTTGTACAGGGAACACCCAATGCAGTTGCTGCACAAATTGGATTGCTGACAAAGAACCATGGTTATAATATCACTCATTTACATGTAGGCCTTGCATTTGAATTTGCATTGATCGATGCAGATATGATGTTGTATGAAAATCCATTGAACAGTTACCTACTTGGTGCAGTAGATGATATAGCTCCTTACAATTATTATTTTGAAGATAAAGGGGGTTGGTATAAAAAGGCTATCATTTCAAACAAAGCTTTATATGATACAAATTCAACAGGTAGTATAGCCGGTGAGGCAGCAGCCATGTTTATTGTTGACAGTAATAAAAAAGGGGCAGTTGCAAAATTACTCGCCGTTGATACATTGCATCACGAAGATGAATTGCTGATGAAAGATAAATTACAGTATTTCTTACAAAGACATTTACCTGCCGGAGAAAAAATAGACTTGTTGTTAACAGGTGAGAACGGCGATAACCGTATATTGAAATATTATTCAGCCTGTGAATCATTGATGAATGAAGATGTTGCGATTGCCCGTTTTAAGCATATGAGTGGAGAGTATCCGACTGCAACAGCCATGGGGCTTTGGTTATGTTGCGAAATAATTAAAAAGCAAATATTACCGACCCATATGATCAAAAGAAAAGGATCTGCAATGGCTTATAAAAATGTGCTGATTTATAACAATTATAAGGGTATGCAACACAGTTTCATTTTGTTATCTGCCGAATAATATTTTATTTATTTAACTACCCTCCCAATTTACCATACAGTGCTGCTATCCACCTTCTGGGCAATATCCTTATAACAACAGATAATATTTTATTCAACGTACCGGGGATGATCATTAATCTTTTTTGCAGCGTTTTTTTAACTGCTATTTCACCAACCCGTTTAGGGCTTACAGCCATTTGATTCCCCAGCCAGCCAAGTTTCTTTTTTGTATCTTCTTCAATTTCAGGTTTTGTGTATACAGGGCCGGGACATAGAACACTCACACTGATACCTTTTTCTTTTAGCTGGTATCTTAAAGCATAGCTAAAAAAAACAACGGCTGATTTTGTTGCAGCATACATATTTTTTGCCGGAATCGGAGCAAATGCAGCCATACTACCTACATTCAAAATATAAGATGGAGTATTTTTTTCTAACAGAGGAAGTAAGGTTAGGCTGAGTGCCATACAGGATTCTACATTTAAATTAACCATATAGCGAAGTGAATCGAGTGGTAAGCTTAAATAATCTTTAGATCCGCCAATGCCGGCAACATTACAAAGCATTTTTAGATTAATATTATTATCGGTACACCATTTTGCAATTTCAGTTGCCGTTTCTTTTTGACTAAGGTCGTATTGCAAAGTTTCAACACGAACATGGTATAATGTTTCCAGCTTATTTTTTGCAGCAATCAAACTATCGCTGTGCCTTGCTATTAAGATGAGATTAAACTTTCGTTTTGCAAGTGCTTCCGCAATTGCAAAACCAATTCCTTTACTTCCACCGGCGATTAGAGCAAACGGATAATTCCTGGCAGAATCAATATCCGGTGATAAAATACTTTCCGCTATATGGGGAATTCCATTGTTCATGAAAAAAATATTTGCGATATAACTTTTATCCTGATTAGTTCTGCTGATGTCTGTTTGAGCAAATCCTTTTAATAAAAAGCATACAGCAAAAACGAGTGTGCCAATTTTTTTCATGAAATATTATTAATACCGAAAGGAAAGTATCCATTATCGTACCACTTATTATATTTCTTTTGAAAGAGCTAAAGAATGATCCATTGTTCTTCTTTTTTTATCTGCCATTTTCTGATGCAGCCAATCGGGCCAAAGCGCATTATCTTCTGCCTCATACACACGCAGTTCCTGTGATTCATCGGGTTTTATTAAATCCTTTTCATCACATTTAAGAATAATAGCAGCCGTTTTTACGCCTGAATATGAAGCGCCTGCCACACCATGTGAAATAATGCTTGCACCACACATATAGAGGTTATCAATTTCAGTTTTTGCAGGAAAGGAAAAAGGGCCTGTTTGATTAAATCCCTTTTCAGTGCCATATACATTTCCTTTGGTAGATTTTATATAATATTCATTCGTCATTGGCGTACCCAATTCCATCTGTACAATATTATTTCGGATACCAGGTACTACTTTATCCAGGCTGTTTACTAATTTATTACACAGCCGTTCTTTAAGTTTTTTATATTCAGCCTCATATTTTTCTCCTTCAGGTAGTTTTGATTTGAATGCATCATAATCAATAAATGTAACCACCTCAATGGTATGATGACGTCCGTTATAACTTGAGGGATCTTTCAATGAAGAGCAACTGATAAAAAGCCCGGTGAATTCATCTGTTTCCAGCAGGTCAACTTCCCTGAGATCTTCATGAAGTGCATCCAGATCCTTATTAGGCATCATCCAGATATTCCCTGAATCCAATCCTGCCTTACGAACATCCATATCAACCGTGATAAAGAACATCAGCGAGGTTACAGAATAACGTGTTTTTGCAAGTTTTTCCTGTAATTTTTTACTCAGGTTTTCTGCTCCGACCATATTGTATGTTGCTGCAGGATCCGCATTTGAAATGATATTTTTAGCAATTAACTTCTCTCCGTTTTCCATTTCTACTCCAAAAGCAGCGTATTTTTTATTATCGGCTGACCGTTCCAGTAAGATTCTCTTAACTCCAGTTCCGGTCCTTATTTCGCCATTATATTTTTTTATTGCTTTGGTCATGGATTTTACAATAGCAGCTCCTCCACCCATTGGATAAAATCCTCCCTCAAAATAATGATCCATTAAAGCACAGTGCAAAGGGAAACTTGCCTTTGAAGGCGGGAGGCCATGATCGCCGCATTGAATATTGATCACTTTTTGCAACAAAGGATCTTTGATATGCCACCCTACTACCCGCTTTAAACTAAACAGACCATATTTTCCTAAATGTCTTGTGCGGTAAGGAATGGTAATATGATCCCAGAAGCCTTTCATTTTTGGAATGAGGTGAATTTCCCTGCTCACATTCTTCACAAGCGCCAGGTATTTTTTTAAACCCTTTTTTTCTTTTGGAAATCTTTGTGAAAGTGATTCATATAACCGGTCGATGTTTGCAGGCATATCGATCCGTTCTTCCCCGATCCAGCAATGTTCATAAGCATCCGGGTTCATCCTGAAAAAAACAAGGTCATTTGCAATTCCCAGGCCTTTGTAAAGCTCGTTTGTTGATTGGCCGTTGTCGAGTAAACCGATATAATGCACCCCGGGACTAAAGCGATGTCCGTCGATATAAAAACTATGGCACCAACCTCCTGGCACGTAATGTTGTTCTATCACCGCAACTTTTTGTCCGGCCCTGGCAAGACATAATGCAGCGGTTAACCCCCCAGCACCTGAGCCAATGATAATACTGTCAAATTCCTGCATAAAATGTAGTTGATATAAAGATACCAATTTCAACCCCAACTACTTTGAAAGAGTTTAGAAGGATTGAATAAAGAATAATTAAACACTTTTATTTTTTATTGAGCGAGGTGAAATCATGGCTGTAACCAAACCAGTTTTACCCCGGGGTGAGGACCTTCTTTTTCCACTTTTAAAGTAATGAGTAAATTGTCAGCTTTAAAATAGTCATATATGTTAAACACAGCGGATTGGTGCTCATTTTTATCATTTGATTTTCCAAAAACATATTTTCGTTTCGGAACGGCTGTTTTATCATCAAGCTGATAGAAAAATGCATCAGCATTCTTTGTATCAGTAAACTGAACAATTTTATCACTAAGTGTCACAGGGGTTTTGCTTTCTAAATCATTCAATAATACAATATTGCTTCGCCCGTCGCTGATATACACGCTTGATTTGTATTGATTGTCATTAAAAGATTGCTGTCCGCTAATTTCCCTTTTGTATTGGTAAAAAGAAGGCAATGAAATATCTGAAACATAATGATCCATTGGTATAAAATAATTGCTTTTAGGTTCAGCCTCGTTATCATACGTAATTACAGCCATGTTTTTCAATGCAGTATAAGGAATATCTTTCTTTTTACCCCACTCCATTTCTTCAAATACAATGGTATAGGTATTATTATCATTGATAAATAAATTTTGTGGAATTCCGTTATAGCCGGATTTACTGCCTGATATTTCATTATATCTTTTATGTATTTTTTCACCGGGAAGTAAATTATTGGTAAGAATTTTTCTTTTTACCAGATCAATGAAACTAAGGTTGGAATGAATTTTATTTGAATCGCTCTGGACATTTGCAGTAACAAGCAACAATATTAGTTTGGTTTGCGGATCATATCGTATCATGCCATTCTCAATAAGAAGGTCATTTGAATAATATAATTCAGTGAAACCAACAGTTTTTGCTGCTTTATTAAGATCAGCCAAAATCAGGTCACCTTCTTTCTCTTCATTTTCTTTTATATTGTATCCATAAATAAATGCAGCAACATTATCGCTACCAATCACTGCCATATCAACAAATTGCAGGTATTTAAATTTTTCAGCCTGAGAGGAATAATGAGCCCTTTTTATTTCTTTATTGTCATTTCCGTATAAGATGATTTCTATTCTTTTACTGGTATCTGATACAAAATTATTCGTTATTGCAACTGCATAGTTTTCACTATTCGGATCTTTACGAACAAGAAATCCAGGTTGCCATGCTGCTGTCATTTTTGCATCGGCTTTTATTAAAGGCATTAATTTAAGTGAAGCAATTTGTTGTTCATCTTTGAGTAAACCGGTTGTGCCATCAATGATAAGCCTGTAAAGTGATATGGCATTTTTATCCTTATTACTTATCATTATTACAGCATCACTGTTTATTTCAAAAATACCTTCGATATTGCCGGCGTTAAGGTTTCCATAGGCAGGTTCAATATTCGTTTCTGTCTTTACATGGTATTTTGGCTCATACACATGAATATTCAATCCTTTATTAAAATTTACATGAAAAAACATGGTGCTGTAGTTTTTCATATGCAATATTTTCGAATACCCCGGTATGGTATCAGCAAATACCGGCCCATATGCCAATTCCACAAACTGGGCATTTGCATTGAAAAAAAATAAGATCAACAAGCAAAAAAAGGATAGTCTTTTCATAAAGTGCACATTAATTTACTATGACAAAATTAATCATCCATTTCTAAGAAACTGTTTTGAAAATGAATGTAATATCGATATTCCCATTGCTATAGTGAAAAACAGTGGCATGTATATCGTTAACTGTTGTCCGACAGCCAAAGACACGTATCTTTTAAATCAGCTTCTAAGTTATTTTAGAATATTTACAAATGTATCTCAATCCCCTATTCAAAAATCAAAAAAAGAATGATTTATTAATATCTTTAAATATAAAAAATCGGATAACTTTATCCCTAACTTTCAGACCTTTTTAAAATTAAATGCCTGGAACAAAAATTTCCTGATATTTATGAAAACAAAATGGAGCACACTTTTTTATATCCTTATCTTAGTGGGATCAGGTTTTGCCATCTATTTGATCACAGAAAAGGGCCATGCATTACAAACACCAACTTTAAAAAGCATTCAAACCAATAAGGCTGCTACAGTTTTAAATTACAATAGTTTCAATGTTTTTTCCGATTCAATTAACCAAAATCTTGCTGACCCTTTGGCCATATTGCTTTTACAGATCATTGTTATCATTTCATTTGCACGGCTATTTGGTTTTTTATTTAAAAAGATCGGGCAACCGGCCGTTATCGGTGAAATTGTTGCTGGCATTGTATTAGGCCCTTCCATCATCGGTTCTTTTTTCCCTGATATAAATCATTTTCTATTCCCATTGGCATCATTGGGTACGCTCAATTTCCTCAGCCAGATCGGGTTAATACTTTTTATGTTTGTTATTGGTATGGAACTGGATCTGAAAGCCATTAGCAAACAGGCATATGGAGCCGTTATCATCAGCCATGCAAGTATTATCATTCCTTATACAATGGGTATGGGCCTTGCTTATTTTATTTACAATGCATATGCCCCTGAAGGAATTACTTTTTTATCTTTTGCTTTATTTATGGGAATTGCCATGAGTATCACTGCATTCCCGGTACTGGCAAGGATACTACAGGAAAAGGGTCTTACCAGGTCAAAACTAGGTGCAATGGCTTTAACCTGTGCAGCGGCCGATGATCTTACCGCCTGGTGTATTTTGGCAGCTGTGATCGCTTTGGTAAAATCAGGTTCGTCTCTTAGTGTTTTATATACAATCGGGTTTGCAATTGCTTATGTTTTTCTAATGCTGAAAGTTTTACGACCTGTTCTTGAAAGACTTGAACATGTTTATGAACACAAACATAAAAAAAGATCAGGGATCATTGCATTATTCTTTATTATATTGATCATTTCTTCCTATATCACTGCAATTATCGGGATACATTCATTGTTTGGTGCTTTCATAGCCGGTGTTATCATGCCATCCAGTTTTAGTTTCCGAAAAATTATCATTGATAAAATTGAAGATGTCAGTATTGTATTATTACTTCCATTATTCTTTGTGATCACCGGGTTGAGAACACAGATCGGTTTATTAAATGAAGCAAATTTATGGGTTACTTTCGGATGGATTCTATTAGTGGCAGTTATTGGGAAATTCGGTGGTAGTACCGTTGCTGCAAAGATGGTTGGGCAAAACTGGAAAGACAGTTTATCTATTGGTGTATTAATGAATACCCGTGGCCTGATGCAATTAATCGTATTGAATATTGGTTATGATCTGGGAATCCTTTCTCCGGAAATATTTGCCATGATGGTACTAATGGCACTGGTAACCACATTTATGACAGGGCCTGCCCTGGATCTTATTGGATGGCTTATTCCGGAAGAAAACACAAAGACTGAAAAAACGATTGTTATGAATGCAGAGAATGAAAAGCAAACTGTCCTTTGAATTTATAATGAATAAGCTCCTCTTTAAAAAAAGTAGCGGACACAACCAGGTTACCGTTTTCTTCAACTGTATATTTTAATATTGCACTGATGGTATTGTTTTTCACAGGATCAATAATAGCAAGGAATTTCATTTCATGTGCTTTGATAAGGTCAGTTTTCTTTCCCATAACCTTCTCTACAATTTCTTTTACCATCTGCATCATACAAACACCGGGCACAACCGGTTGCCCGGGAAAATGCCCTTCAAATATTTTGTGATCTGCATTGATGATCAGATCCGCTTTTATATCAGATGCGGAGTTCTCCAGATTATTAATTGTAAAAAAATCTCCCAGTAACATCATCTTTCAATTCGTTTTAATCCAATGGTAAAATTGAATGTTTTATGTGAGATACCAATGGTATCAGGTATACCCTTAATATAATTTTCCATGATGGCTTCTACAACTGTTTTCTTTTTAGATGCCCTTTCCATTCGCACAAGTTTATCGCCCGTACTATTAGTTATATAATAATAATACCCTTTTGATTGTGGAAAGACATAATATATTAATCCATTGTTTGTGTGAACAGAAACTTCAGAACTATCCAACCGATCCATTAAAATGAGTTCAAAATCTTTCCTTAGTGTTTTTAATACAGATTTTTTATTCATCTGCTTTATAACAGAATAAACCTTAAAAGCTCCATTGGATGAAAATTCAAAATCGAAGAATTTGAAACCTATCTCATTGGAAAAAACCATGCGTACCGTGCTATCGGGCATTTTTTTAATAAGCAGTAATCCGCTTAAATGATTACCCATCACATCAACATGCGTATTGTATAATGCAACATTGAATACGGGTTTAAATTTTTGCAACCCGTTTATATCGCCGGTTGCAGATTGCATTTGTTTGTAAGCTGCAGAACATGCGAATAATAAAAAAAGGCAACTACTTAATAATAAATAACGCATCCGGAATTGTAGCATTCAGTTCTTTGTTGGTAAAACGTATGTGTGTATTGTCACCCGATAATTCCTGCATATCTATACTGGTAACAGAAAAATCTTTTTTATCAATAATGACAATAATTGATTTGAATAATTCCTTCAACCCTTTTGTTACCGGGCTCAGTTCAACAAGTGAAGTGGTCTTGTTTTCAAATACCCTGGTTTTGAAATCAGGATTAGAAAGTGTGGTTCCCTGCATGCAATCGATCATGATCTTATTGATCTGTTGAAAAAGTTTATTCGATTTGGTAGATATCTTATTTTCCTTTTGCCCATCCTTTACAAAAACCCTGTCTTTATTAATGATCATAAGATATTGAAAAGGCTGGCTGTATTCCATACGTACCTGGCTTTCTTTTTTAAACCAGAATTTTCCTTTGGAAATTATTTTTTCTGAAAGCATGCTCAGGTTTTTCTCCTGAATAAAATCACTCTTAATGGCCGTTGTTCTTTGTGCAGCAGCAGAAAAATCAGCCTTGAATTTTGCAAGGTCAGCAATAACTGAATAGCCAGGATACTGTGCTTTTACAGTCAAGCCTGCAGCAAGTATCCATAATAATAAAATGATCTTACGCATAAGGCTTCAAAAATAACAATTTATCCAACGGTATGATATGATAGCCCTGACTTTTAACTTCTTTAATAAATTCCGGAAGTACGTTCAGGGTTGTTTTACTGGTATCATGAAAAAGAAAGACAGCGCCGGGTTTTATTGAAAGGTTGATCTTATTCAATAATTTTTTTTCATCTTTTATGACCGTATCCATTGATCGGACACTCCAGCCAACAGGTATATATTTGCCGTTAATAATGGCTTTTTTCAGATTAGGATTGGTAACTCCATAGGGCGGCCTGAATAAAAGAGGCTTCAATCCGGTAATTTTTTCCGTTTCATCATCCATCATCTTCATATCGGCCTGCATTTTTTCAGCTGAGAACATATCGAACCAGAAATGATGCGAATAACTGTGGTTGCCAATGATATGCCCTTCTTCCTTAATTTGCCTTAAAGTATTTTCATTACCCTTGATCCGGTTACCTATACAGAAAAAGGTTGCTTTGATATTTTCCTGTTTTAGTATTTGTAAGATCGCAGGAGTATAGTTTGTTGCCGGGCCATCATCAAAACTAATGGAAATTTCTTTTTTATCTGTATTGGCAGCACAAACGATCTTTATAAAAAAATTCGACCCAACAAAATAACATCCGTAAAAGACGATGCCGGAATAAACCATAAATAGTAAAAGGTAAATCCAGATTGGTAAACCAAATTTTATATGCAGCCCTAACAGGATTATGAACAGGCCAATAAAAAAGATATTTGTATTCCTGAAGTTTAACATGCAGAGATCAAAAATAATGAATGATGTATTTGTTGGTAGTGATTATAGATCAATACCTTTTTGATCCTTTCTTTTTTAAGTCCGGAATATTCCAATGCCCCAGGTATGTTGCCAGTTTTAACAATATTAGCACCCAACCACAATGCAAAAGCACTTGCTGTTGGATACTCACCGCATAGATTTTTATAATTAACAATGCAGTTCTTATTAAATGTGCTTTCCAATAGCTGATCAAATATTTTATCTGACCTTATATCGCCATTCTTACCGGTAATGACCAGGTCGATATCTTCCATGGTAACTGAATGTGTATCCAGAAAAGATAATATCTGTTTGTCAATGTCATTTTTATTTTTCGGCTTGTAAAAAGTTTTCAGCCCATCCAGTTTTGCATAATCATTATTTGACGATTCATTTGTCAATAAGAAAAAAGCAGCGCCTTCTCCGGCGATCGTTCCTTTGGATGATGTTTTAAAAATTTCCATGTTTGATACAGGATCATTTTTATACAATCCAATTCTGTTCAAAATAGTATGGCTGATATTGGTGATCTCATCAATTGCGCCCACCAATACATTTCTTGCATCTTTTTCTTCCAATAACATCATGCCATCGAGTAAAGCACTTTCAAATGAAAAACCCCGGTGTACAAAAGCATTGTTATAATTATTGCATTGCAACATCAATCCAATCTGTGCACCAATGGTATTATGAGTTGATTGTATAAAAGCGGTTGGCGTAAGTAATTCTTCATTGAATTCGACCATCTTTGTCAGGAACGAACCGGTATCTTCCAGGCAACCGTAAGCTGTACCGGTAACAATGGCATCCGGAGCTTTAACTCCCGCTTCCTGTAAACATTCTATAGCTGCGGCCACGCCCATCCGTATGATACGGCTCATTCTTCTTATCAATTTTACATCAATGAATGTTTTGTAATAGGGTTCAATACATGCCAGTCGGTTTCCTGAATATTCCACAGCTTCCGTCAGTAACGGAGGATGACCGAAGGTATTTTGTGGTGAAATATTTCCGGTTGCCCGTATATATATTGTCATACTTTAGAAAAGATCAATGATGAACAATTTCCTCCAAAACCAAAGGAATTGGAAAGCACATGTTTCACATTCATATTTTTAGTGAATGTAGTTTCAACGCTGATTGGCAGATCATGCATTGCTGTTTCCAGTCGAAGATTTGGATATATGATCCCATGTTGTAATGACAATACTGAAAATATAGCTTCAATTCCACCACATGCACCCAACGTATGCCCGGTAAATGCTTTTGTAGAACTCATTTTTGGATAATGAGGATCAAATAAACGTTTGATGGCCGTTCCTTCAGCAATGTCATTATTCTGTGTTCCTGTACCATGCAGGTTTATGTAATCAATATCGGAAGGTTGTAAGCCCGCTTTTTTCAGTGCTCCGCTCATTGCCAGGAAAGAACCGGTTCCATCCGGTGAAGAAGCCGTTTGATGGTATGCATCATTGGCATTACAATATCCACTTAATGTGACAACAGGTTTTTTCTTTAAATTTGCAGCAACTTTTTCAGATACCAATACAACATATCCTGCACCTTCACCCAGGTTAAGCCCTCTCCTGTTCTCATCGAATGGCTGACAGAATTTCTCATCCAGTATCATCAGCGTATTAAAACCATTTAAGGTGAATTTAGTGAGTGCATCTGCTCCGCCTGCAACTACTACATCAAGCAAATTATTTTTTATCATCCGGGCTCCAAAAAAAATAGCATTGGCAGATGATGAACAGGCTGTGCTGATCGTGGTTATATAATCTTTGATACCAAGTTGATCTGCAACCAATTCAGTTACACTGCCACATTCATGATTTACTACTCCATGTAACTTCCCCTTCTTATTATCGGAAAGAAATTCAACAAAGAATTTTTCCGATTTATCCATTCCCCCAACTGAATTGGCTGATATAAATCCTGTTCTTAATGAAGTGATATTTTCAATAGAGGCATCTTTGAGGGCTTCCCTTGCAGCGATGAGACTTAATTGTGCTGTACGGCTTTTTGTTGCAGGTAAACCGGACAGTTTTGCAAGTTCTTCATTGCTTAGTTTTACTTCTGCCACCGGAAGTTTGTCCCTGTGCAAAGAATCGAAGTAATACATATGCCCCATTCCGGCCCTGCCGTTTTCCAGGGATTCAAGGCATTCTGCAACGTTTTTACCTATTGCTGAAATGGCACCCAAACCTGCAATAAAAACGGGATTTTCCATTATAGTATTATTGTTGATCTAACAAAAAACCTCACCCCTAACCCTCTCCAAAGGAGAGGGAGTATAAAACCCATCTCGCAATGTGATTTATGAATACTTACCAAATTTTTTATACACAATTGGAATTGATTAAATATTCTTTACTTGATAAGCAGTGATATATTCAGCCATGGTTCTTACGGTTCGAAATACTTTTGGCCCTTCATCTGCATTAGAAAGTTTGATCTTATATTGTTGTTGCAGTAATACGATCAATTCCAGTGCATCTATAGAATCTAAGCCAAGCCCATCTACAAAAAGCGGTTGATCGTCACCTATATCTTCAGGTTTAGTGTCCTGTAAATTCAATTGAGCAATGATCTGATTCTTCAGATCTGACATTAATTTATCCATTTTCTGGCTGGTATATTTTATTTATATTCTCTTTTGTAAATAACAATTGTTGGTCCGTTGCAGTCTTTTCAATCAAAAATAGCACAGTTTTATATTCATTATCCAATAATTCCACCCAGCCGCAAATACAAGCCTGCAATATATTATTATTTAAGAGGTTGCTCACATATTGTTCAATAAATCCTGCATCAAATGCTTCAAAAATAAAAAAGGCATTTTCCCCTTTAAAATGATGCCTGATACATATCTCCCCAATAACAATATTTGGTAATGTGTAAACAAACAATGCCGGGCTGGCCATTTCTTTTGTTGTTTCAAAGTATTTGATATCCGTATCGAGACTGGAGCTGGCATTTGCCAAAACAACGCCCATAACTTTTGCATCATATTTACCTGGCGGTAAACTGTCTTTCAATAATACCTCTGTTGCCAGCCATCCCAGTTTACTCAGGTTATCCATTTTGTGATACTTAGGATAATTCAGCTCAAAATTACGGTAGGCTCCCAGGAAGAAATCCTGCAAATTGATCTCAACGTTCTTAAAAAGTAACGCTTCGTTTTTAAAAATACCCTGCTTGCCGATCAAACAACTGGAAGTAATATAATTTTCTATGATCAAAACGTTTTTAATTAGTCCGCTAAAATTTGTTCTATTTCAATAAGCCTTGCCAGTTTTTTCAAAGCGGTTTTGTGATCTTTTACATATGGATTATCCTGGTCCCATACATAGCCAGCCAATACTGAACAGATCATATTTTTTAACTCCTTATTTACATGATCAGCAAAAAATATTTTATCTAAAGTTCCGTCGTACCAGGCCATCACATAAGAACGGAAGGTATCAACTCCCTGCATCATAGGTTCGGTATATTCTTTATTCCAGTCAATTTGCTCTCCCTTTAATTTACGGATAACCAAATGAGCAGCCATTTGGCTTGATACAGATGCAAGGGTAACACCCGAAGAAAAAACCGGATCAAGGAATTCTGTTACATTGCCTGTAAGAACAAATCCATCTCCATGAAATGTTGATGAAGTAGCCGACCATGATTCCAGCACTTTCGGTTCAAAAACCATTTCTACATCCTTCAACCTTTCACTCAAATAAGGTTCCGAAGCGATCAATGCACGCAGTTGTTCTTCATTACTGCCGGTATATTTTTCAAAAAATCCGGGTTCTCCAACAAAGCCAACGGATGTTTTTCCATCTGAAAAAGGAATTACCCAAATCCAAATCCCTTTCTGATGTACGATGATCGTAATGCGGTTAGGTTCATCATCCATGGATCGTTTAACATCAACTACATGCGTAAATAATGTTTTACGGGGAGGGAGATTTGATTGTTTTTCAAGGTTGAACAAACGCGGAATCACCCTGCCATAGCCACTCCCATCAACAATAAACCTGGCTTCAATAGTAGTTTTATTTCCATTGATATCTTCTACAGTTGTTACAGAATCTGACCCGTTGAATTCAATTCCGGTAACTGTAGTTTCATAACTGACCGGCACACCCATTTTTTCTACAGTATCGGCTAGTGTCTTATCAAACTCTCCTCTTGGAACCTGCCAGGTCCAGCTCCAGCCCTCGGTGAACTGATCTGCAAAAAAGTAATCGCACACTTTGTCATTCTTTACGAATTTGGCGCCAAATTTTTCCTGGAAATTCTTTTCTTTGATCGCTTCAATGAATCCTGCTTCATTTAAAGCTTCCATACAACGTGGCAACAAACTTTCGCCAATAACAAAACGTGGAAATTTTAATTTTTCAACGATCCTTACTTTATAACCGGCTTTATTAATGATGGAAGCTGCAACTGTACCAGCCGGCCCGGCACCAATTACAAGTACATCTATTTTTTCTGTTTTCATTTGTTTATAATAAAATGATTGTGATCTATTTTCGTTTATTACATTTTAATAAGGTTTGACTCAACCCTATATTGTCTATTTGTTCTGTTACCACAAACCCGGCTTTTTCCACACAATTTAAAAAAGTTTCTGCACTATACATCTGGCTGTTCCCATTTGCCGTTGATGTAAAATAGAGAGAAGTCTGTTGCAAACAAAATGCTGCAATTTCATAACGCTGCCTGTCCCAAAATGGTTCCATGATAATTACCTGTCCATTTTCCTCAAGTGAATCGTAGCATCGCTTTAAAATAGAAATGATCTCAGCTTCGGAAAAACAATCTAAGAACTGGCTCATCCAGATGGCATCAAATCCTTTTGGAATTTTTAATGATTCATCTAATATGTTTGCTGCAATAAAAGAGACTCTTTCTTGTAAACCCAGTTCTTCAATTTTTCTTTTGGCTACATTTAACTGGCCCGGCAGATCCATGATCGTTACATGAATATCCGGTGCATGATTCACTGATTCAATCGCCCATTTACCTGTATTGCCGCCGATATCCAATATATTCTTAACACTGTCATTATATACATGCGGTAAAACAAATGTGAATGCATCGTCAGAAAAAAAATGATCAAAAGCAAACCAGCTTTTTTGTACATGCTCCGGTAAATGCGACAAAGCTTCATAAAATGTATTCCATTCTCCAAACTCTTTTAAACCCTCCGGCTTACCGGAATAAATACTTTCTTCCAGATGAAAAAAAGCTTTATAATTTACATCTTGAACAAAATCCATATTCACTTTGGTAAGTGAATCATTTAAAATAAAATGCCCGGTTTTTCCTAAAGTGTATTTTTTATCATTAACTAATACCAATCCCATTCCCAATCCTGATTCAAGTAATACCCTGACACCATACAAAGGCATCTTTACCATTTTGGTAATTTCGGATAAGGTTAACCCTTCTTTGGGACCGTTGTCGATCACTTTCAGAATACCTGAATTTCGTAATATTCTTGCCGATTGAAAAATGACCGGCCCAAAGGCGATCCATTGTGCTACTTCCCTTGCTTCGAATGCGGTTCTTCGTTCTTTACTGTATAGTTCCACTATTGCTAAATTAAATTACTTAAGATATTATTTCTTGCTCATTAATAATGCCGCATTACACCCACCAAATCCGGAAGCTGTTTTTAAACAATTTTGCAATTGGACTTCCTTCAAAGAATCAAAAACATTTAAAGGCATGGTAACACCCATTTTTTTAAATCCAAGTGTGGGGATTACCTGGTTTTCTTTCAGGGAATGAATGGAAATGATCGATTCAATCAAGCCTGCAGCTCCTAATGTATGTCCGTAATATCCTTTTAAACTATTGACCGGTACCGTTTGAAGATCAGCCAAAGTAAAAGCTTTGGCTTCCATTTCATCATTATAAATAGTTGCTGTACCGTGTGCAGAGATCATATCAATATCCTTTGATGAAAGTACGGCATCATTCATCGCTTTCTGAATAGCCTGGTACAATTCCTCACCGGTACGTGATGGTCCTGAAATATGATTGGCATCATTACTTACCGAACCTGACAATAATTTTATTCCGCTTGAATAATTCTTATTAGCCGAAAGGATCATGGTTGCTGCACCTTCACCCAGGTTAATCCCATTTCTTGCTTCATCAAATGGTTTACATGGTTCGGAACTTACAGCCTGAAATGCCTGGAAACCTGATAATACAAATTTAGAGATGACATCTGCACCCGCAATAACTGCATGGTCGTAGTGCCCCGACCTGATCATACGCATACCTGTTATCATGGCCAACAATCCGGATATGCAGGCATTGGAAACAACAACCGGTTCATGGGCAAACTGAAAATACCCAGCTACCAGTTTTGCAGAAGCATGTAATTTCATTCTTTTTTTTAATGAAGCATCCATCGTTTCTGTTTCCTGTAAACTTATATTTCCCTTTGTAGAGGAAATGATGAGAATTGTTTTTTTATCGCCGGGTTGAATTACTGAGTTCTTTAATGCATCGCTGATGGAAGCGATCAGCAGTTTTTCAAATTTTGTGAAAGACCGACCACCCTTATCTTCTAATATATTTTCCTCATCAGTAAATAATGAAGCGTAAAAGGGAACGTCAGACATAGCCGCATTTTCATGCATCTTTATACCGGAAACCATTTTCTTCAGCTGTCGAAAATTTTCAGCAGCAGTAGAACCAATAGGAGATAAAATATTATCTGAACAAATAAAGATGTCTTTCATTTTTTTTGATTAACTCAATCCATGACTCTTTTTCCACTCTTCAAAAAACGGCGGGTTAGCTAATTGAAGTATAGAATCTTTCTTATCTAAAAAAACCTGAACAGAATAACCGGTTGCTGCTATTTCACCGGTAGCCGCATTGGTCAGACTGTAATTAAATTTCATCTTTGCTGCTTCGCAGGGAATATATACTGTTTCCACAATTACACGGTCGCCGTATCGCAATGAACGCTTAAAATCGCAATGAACACTAACAATGGGAATAACAAAACCTTGTTTATACACATCCAGGTAACCCAATCCATGCATATTTCCAAATGCTTCCCTTCCATCTTCAAAATACCTGATATAATGACCATGCCAAACAACACCCAACGGGTCAGCCTCATTAAAACGAATCAACACTTCAGTTCGGTTACTCAATTTATTCATACAAACATTTAGATCAGTTGCCTGATTTCGATTTCCACTCTTTATATTTTTTCTTTTCTATTTCATCCAGTGTTTCTTTAATTGTAGACGCCCAATAATTACGGAATCCAAATCCATTGGCTTTACTTTCAAACCGCTCAGTTAATAAAACTTTCTTTGAAGACATATCAACAAGTACCGCCCACATGGAAGCATCACCCTTTTTATCATCTTTCTTCATTCCCTCCATGACAAACAATAATCCGATTCCGCTTTTTTTGTCAAAATTTAATGCTTTTACCACAGCAGAAATATCAGTTTCTTTTAACCGGCTGTAATCTGCAGTATTTGTAGAAACAATTTCTTCAGCATTTATTTTACCATTTTTTTCCCTTACTGCAGACAAATCAGTTGTAACATTACTTTTCTGAAATGCGCCTGCGATGTCATATTTTTTGGGTTCATTAACAACCACGTCATTTATACTGTTATAGATCCTGTCTTTGATATCTATCGGATTCGGGTTAGGGTAATTAATAAGTTTTGCCTTAGTAAAATCTATACCCAGGTAAGTTAAAGGAGTTGCACTATTACCAAAAAAATCTTTTAATGATTGTGCAGAAACTGTTTTAAAATTGCCTAATAATAAAATAAATGCAACCAAGCAGCTAAGTTTAATTGTACGTTTCATGATCAAAGTTTTTTTTATTGATTTGTAATAAATATTTTCATCTCACATTGTACCAGAACCAAATCATTGTAAGTGATCTTGCCTGATATTATTGACACATCAAAAATCTGATTTTCTATTGTAATTTCAGTAATTATTTCTTCGTTTATTTTCGGAAAACCTGTTATGACCAGATTTTTAATAGCTCCAATATAGCCAACACTTACCGGTTTATTCTCAGATATTGAAATAAATCCCGCCCTTGCTGCAGCAGTTTGTGCTATATTTTCCACCAGGCCCGGTTCTTTTAAACAACCATTCTCTACAAAAATATTATCTGCTTTTATCTGGAATTTTGAACGGGTAATTTTTTCATCAGAAAACAATATTTCATCAACCATAACAAAGGGAGGCCTTTGAGGGATGAAGGATAATATGTTTTGTTTTGTTGACATGTTTTTTATAGGCCTCACCCCCAGCCCCTCTCCGGTGGAGAGGGGAGTAAGATCCTCAACCAATAGAAATACACAGGAATAATATTTACTTTTATTAATAATAACATCAATGCCAGAAATTATAATAATTAAACCACTGTTCAGGATATTGTTTAACCTTTTTCTCCATTTCATTTGCAAATTCTACCAGCATTTCCTGCATGACCGTCCCTTTTTCCAAATGACTATAGTCTTTAATTTTACTCGCAAACAAATGATAATGCAGGTTGTTTTCTTTTGCTGCAAAAACATAGGAAACCGGCACTTTAAATTTTGAAGCAAGTACAAAAGGCCCCATCGGGAATCTTGCCTTTTCTCCCAGGAATTCAGTTGTAAGTGTTTTATTCCCTTCAATGAAACGATCTGCATGCATGCAAACCAATTCATTGTTTTTAAAGGCTTCACTTATTTCATAAATATGCGACAAGTCATCTTTAATAAAAATAATATTTACCGATTTCTTTCCTGTCACAGAATCAAGGTATTCTTTTATTTGTTCTTTTTCTCCATCAAACATTACAATATTGATACGTTTACCTAATTTGTTTAAGAAATGCCCGGCAATATCCCAATTACCAATATGAGCACTCAATAACATCCCGCCTTTTTTTAAAGATGCAATTTCTTTGAGATTTTCCTCTCCGTCGAAATGAAAAGTGAATTTATTTTGAATGCCAGCCATTATAACAACTTTATCGATGATACTTTGCCCTAATAAATAGGAGTTACGGTAAAGTTTTCTGATAGAAGCTAATTTGCTATACCCAAGCCTGTAATGGTATAAAGAATAAACGTGGCGATTGGATTTATAAGAGAATAAGAAAAAATAAATTACTACAAACCTTAACAGGAAGTAAGCAGGAAAAATGCCAAAATTCTTCAAGATCCATACAAATAGCTGATATCCGGCTTTATTCCCTTTAGATTTCCCTTGCCATAAAGACATTATACCATTTCTTTTGAATTGACACGGGATATAACGTAGTCACAAAAATCCTGGAATGTAGTTATGTTGGTAAAATCTTCGGGCTTTACTTTAAAAGCAAAATTGCTTTCTATAACAACTACGAGATCAATATAATCCAGGCTATCTAATCCGAGTGTTTCTTTTAAATTAGCTTCCGGTACGATCTTTTCAGCTTCAACTTCAAATTCTTCGATCAGAAATGAGTGAATTTTCTCAATTATTTCCTTATTTTCCATAACAGCACTATTAATGCATTTTTCTAATAATTAGCGATGAGTTAGTCCCTCCAAATCCAAAGGAGTTGGACAAAAATACAACAATCTCTTTTTCTATAGCACTTTTAACGATATTCAATTTAGCAGAATCTTCATCAGGATTCTCAAAATTAATATTAGGCGCAATGAAAGAGTTTTGCATCATGAGCATTGAATAAACAATTTCGCTGGCACCAGCCATCCAGCATTCATGTCCGGTCATAGATTTTGTTGAACTCACATAAGGCCTATGCCCGCCAAAAACCTCATGTATGGCCCTTGCTTCGCTTGAATCCCCGGCTGGTGTAGAAGTAGCATGGGCATTGATATAATCGATATCTGCAGATTGCATACCGGCATCTTTCAAAGCCATATATAAAGACCTTGAAGGCCCGTCAACAGTCGGGTTGGATATATGTGCTCCATTTGAAGAAAATCCATAACCAACTACTTCGCCTAAAATATTTGCTCCTCTTTTTAAGGCAGATTCAAGGCTTTCCAGTATCACTGTAGCTGCTCCGCCACTTGGAACCAATCCATCCCTGTCGCGGTCAAATGGCCTGGATGCTTTTGTTGGAGTGGCTTCAAGGATCGAAAATGCAGATAACGCATCAAAATTGCCCATAGAATAAAGGCCAATTTCCTGTGCTCCACCACATACAACACAATCCTGTAAACCGGTTTTTATAAAATGATAGCCAAGACCGATCGAATGTGATCCACTGGCGCAAGCTGCACTGATGGTAAAGTTTACCCCGGTTAATTTAAAAATGGTTGCCAGGTTCATTGTCACCGTCGAGTTCATCGTTTGAAATACAGAACCCGAACCGACCATCATGGTATCTTTTTTCTCCCTTATAATATCATTGGCTTCAATCACTGCTTTGGCAGAGCTGTCATTGCCATAAAAGATCCCGATCTCATGTTCATTGATATAATCTGCATCTATTCCAGCAATCTTCAAAGCTTCGAGGGTAGCCATATACGCATATTCGCCCTGTTCGGGAAGCATGATCCTGGCCCTCCTGTCTAACAAACCTTTTAATTCGGGCCTTTCAACAAAACCTGTTAACCCGGAACGGTATCCATAGTCTTTCCGTGCCTGGTCTAAGATAATACCTGACTTGCCTTTGTACAATGAGTCACGAACTTCATCGAGGTTTTTCCCGATGCAAGAATAAATACCCATTCCTGTTATAACGACTCTATTCATTTTTTAATTACACGAATTTTTTAAGAACGAATTACACGAATTAGCTAATGGCTTGTAGCTAATAGCTTTCTTAAGAATACAATCCCCCATTCACTGAAATCACTTCGCCGGTAATATAGGCAGCACCTGCTGATGCAAGGAACCCAACAGTATGAGCTACTTCTTCGGGTAACCCAAAACGTTTTAATGGAATCATGGTCTTCAGTTCAGCTTCATTCAGATCGCCTGTCATATCTGTTTTTATAAATCCGGGAGCTACGGCATTAACCGTAATTCCCCGGCGGCCAATTTCCTGGGCTAATGCTTTTGTTGCGCCAATGACACCTGCTTTGGCGGCAGAATAATTTGTCTGGCCCGGCAATCCTTTTAAGCCGGAAAGTGAAACAATGTTAATGATCCTGCCGTATTTTTTCAGCAACATACTGTTTACAACAAGTCTTGTTACATAAAAAAATCCACCCAAACTGGTATTTATAACACGATCCCATTGTTCATCTTTCATCCACA
Organism: Ferruginibacter sp.; assembly: GCA_031373525.1. Classification (GTDB taxonomy): domain Bacteria; phylum Bacteroidota; class Bacteroidia; order Chitinophagales; family Chitinophagaceae; genus Ferruginibacter. The sequence continues at coordinate 4,541 of JANMMS010000067.1, read as the reverse complement.
TCATTAGGGCATCTTCCCGTATCCCGGCATTATTTACCAATACCTCGATCTCTTTCTCTTTATTGCTTTCTATCCATGAACCTAACACAGACTGTACCTGGTTCTTATCGGAAACATCAAATTGTATTATTTCGCCCGCCACCCCTTTTTCCTTTACTAAAGAAAGTGTTTGATTGGCTTCAGTTTCATTTGATTTGTAATTAATGAGGATATGATATCCCATGTCTGCCAACTTAAGGCAAACAGCTCTACCTATTCCCCTTGACCCGCCTGTAACTAATGCAAATTTCATCCTTTCTAAAAATTTATTCTTTATAACCCATTTTATAAAATCAATGAAGAAATATTTCCCAATTTGAAAGAAATAACCGGATCTGATTTTTCAAAATATCTCTTGATTTTTTCGAGGTCTTTATATTTAGGTTTGTCATCAATGAATTTGGGAAATATTTTTCTTATCTCTGTATAAACATTCAATGTTTCGGTTGATAATCTCGGCACACAATCGAGGTAATCAATTGCCTGTAATACAGCCATCAATTGTATACTCAATACTTCAAATGAGTTTTCGATCACTTTTTTTGTCATCAATGCTGCATTGCATCCCATGCTGACAATATCCTGGTTATCGTTGTTATTCGGAATGCTGTGCACATACATTGGGAATGATAATGTCTGGTTTTCGGCTACGGTTGATGTGGCTGTAAACTGCATTCCCTGCATACCAAAATTAAATCCCAAAACACCCAGGTTCAAGAACGGTGGAAACTTCTGATTCAGCTTCTCGTTTAAAAGATAATTTAACTGCCTTTCAGAAAGCATGGATAATTTTGTTATGGCAGTTTTAAGTTTATCCATTTCCAATGAAACATAATCGCCATGAAAATTACCGCCATGAAAAATATTTTGATTCTCATGATCGATCACCGGGTTATCATTTACTGAATTCAATTCATCCACCAATACTTTTTCTGCGTGAAAGATGGTATCATATATAGGACCCAGCACCTGGGTAACACAACGCAACGAATAATATTCCTGCACTTTGTCTTCAAAAACCTCCTGGTTCAGGTTATCGGGGTTGTATAAATGTTCAGAACGGCTGCGGATCATTTTACTGTCCTTCAAAATATCGCGGAGCTGTGCGGCGATCTTATTTTGGCCTTTGTGATGTTTAACGATATTTAGCTCATAAGAATAATGATCATCAAATGCTTCCACCACTTCATTGATCATTGCGGATAGCAGTACAGACCATTCCAGTAATTTTTGAGCCTGGATGATATTCATCATTCCAATGCCAGTCATAGCAGACGTGCCATTTAAAATCGCCAGTCCTTCGCGGATGTGTATGGTAAGGGGTTTTATCCCCAGTTTATTAAACACATCCATTGTTGGATGCATTTCTCCTTCAAACAAAACTTCCCCTTCACCGATCAAAACAAGGGCAAGGTGTGCCAATTGTACCAGGTCGCCGCTGGCACCTACACCTCCATGTTCATAAATACAGGGCGTAATATCTTTATTGATCAAAACTGCAAGTAATTCAACAACTTCGGTATGTACGCCTGAATAAGCCTGCATCAGGCTATTCAATCGTGCAATCATAACTGCTTTGACCATTATTGGCTGCATCAGGTTTCCGCCACCGGAACTGTGGCTCCTGATGAGGTTATATTGCAGTTGTAACAGGTTTTCCTCGCTGACCTTATATTGAGCCATCGGGCCAAAACCAGTATTTATTCCATAAATAAGTTTATTAGTGGAGAACCCTTTTAAAAACTGGAAATTTACATCCACTTTTTCAACAGCAGCTTTATCCAGAACCACCTCTTTATCTTTAAACAGTATTTCTGAAAAATCGCTTAAAGAAAGCATTCTTTCTCCAACATGTATCATGGGCCCTATCTTTTAACTAAAACAAACAATTAATATTGGTAAACAGTAAAAATATAATAAAGATTGCAAATTTACTTTATTTGCGTAAGCTAAAGTCATATAAATAAACAATAAACTACACAAATCAAAATCAAGTTGGATTTTGCTGTGCAGTTATTCCTATTATATTAAATTTCAATATACTTTGTTGTGTGCTGCTTATTTAAAATTATATACTAATATTGATCTCTATTAATCATCATTTAAAAACCATTATATGAAATTTTTAAGATACTCCTTTATTTTACTGAGTATTACTGCATTGATCTCTGCTAAAACAATTGCCCAGGAAGTAGACATTTCAAAAGGTAGCCTGTTCATATTAAAAGAAGAAAAAACGATCAATATAGAATTTACCTATGAAAAACTGGCTGTTGGCGATTTTGGCAAAGAAGCAGATTATATTAAAAAGAGAAAAGATGAAATGAATGCAAAAGAAGCCGGCACCGGCGATACCTGGGCTATAAAATGGGAGGAAGATAAAGCAATGAGATATGAACCAAAGTTTATACTGGCATTTACCAATGTAAGCGGAATGACCATTGACAAAGAAGCTAAATACACGATGATCTTCAATACCAAGTTTATAGAGCCGGGTTACAGCATTGGAGTGTCTAAAAGAAATGCCGGTATCGATGGTACTGCAACAATTGTTGAAACTGCCAACAGAACTAAAAAGCTAGCTGTGCTTTCTGTAGAAAGGCCCGGTGAAAATATGTTCAGGGGTGCTGCTTTTGATGCCGGTTCAAGAATTGCAGACGCCTATAATCTTTCCGGGCAAAAGATTGCAAAGTTTATTAAAAAGAATAAGAAGAACGAAGATTAAATTTTTCTTCATTAATTTTGAATTAACTAAAAAGCTCAAAAAAATGAAAACAGTAAACAAGTTCGTTGTAATGGCAGCGTTGGTATTTTTTGCATTGAATACAACTGCTCAAAGAATTAAAACAATTGAGGGAGACCTGGATGTTTTAAAAAATGAAACTGCAATAAATATTGAATTCACTTACGATAATATGTCGGTTGGTAAATACGACAAGGAATCCGAATACCTTGATAAGAAAACAGCAGAATACAACAGTAAAGAACCCGGAAGAGGTGATAGCTGGGCAAAGAATTGGGTCTCAGACAGGAAGAGGATCTTTGAACCAAAATTTCTTGAGCTATTTGAAAAAAATAGTGGCATGTCGAATAAAGCTGATGCCAAGTACACAATGATCTTTCATACAACCTCAACCGAACCAGGATTTAATATTTATGTCACCAGGAAAAATGCTGAAATTGACGCAACGGTAACAATTGTAGAAACTGCCGACAGATCAAAAAAGATAGCTGTAATAGATGTAAAAAATGCACCGGGCAGAACTTATAGCGGTTACGATTACGCAACAGGAGAAAGGATCTCAGAATGCTATGCTGTTGCAGGTAAAAGACTGGGTAAGCATATTAAATAAAAATCCAGAATAACATTTATTTAAAAAGCCTTTCGTCATTGAAAGGCTTTTTAAATGTTTTATACCCCTGTTAACCGGTTGGTGCCACAACTTCGCCAATGCCAATTTTATCGGCTGGAAAGATCACTTATTGGCTTTTGTAGTAATAATTAATTTGCTAATCGTTAATTAGCATCAGCACCTGGCGGACATCCCGAATAGCGGGACAGGTAAGCATCAAGTGCCACTAATTCACCTTTGCTAATTGTTTGTCTCACTTTTTATGGCATCTTCAATTTTCTAAGTTTTTATTGTAACTTTATAGCATGGATATTAAAGAACTTATAACCATTGATAAGGATATATTAGGCGGACAAACGGTCTTTAAAGGAACTCGTGTTCCGGTGGAATCTTTATTCGATCATCTTGAGGCTGGTGTTTCACTTGATGATTTTTTGGCTGACTTTCCTACGGTAACAAAAGAACAAGCAGTTGCCCTTTTAGAATTGGCAAACAAGCTTTTTAATACAAAAAACTTAGATCAACTTTATGCTGCTTTTGCTTGATGAAAACCTTCCTAAAAGGTTAAAGCTTGACTTCCCAGAACATGAAATTTTTACAGTTCGAGACAAAGGTTGGAATGGAATAAAAAATGGTGACCTTTTAAATCTTCTCTTACAAAATAATTTTCAAGCACTTTTAACTTTTGACAAAAACCTACAACACCAACAGAATTTCAGTAAATATACAATAACAGTTTTTGTATTGTCGGCATCAATTAATAGTTATGAAGAACTAACAAAATTATCTCCAAAAGTGAAAGAGTATCTCATTGCAGGTAACTTACAACCAAGATCAATAATTATTAAACAACCTCATTAGTTGCGGCCAAAAAGTTGTTTGTTGATCATTGAATATTGAGTATTAAAAGCTAAATATATCAACATAAAAATATTCAATAACCAATACGCAACCTGCCGGCAGGCAGGTGTTCAATACTCATTAAATTACCACTAAAGAGTTGCTAATTCCTTCTTCGGATAAAACCACATCACATCCACATCTTTGGATATAGAAGCATCCGGTGCAATGGCCAATTCACTTTGAGTATCCGGTTCCATGGCATTTTCTTTTTTTCCAAGATTGATCGTGTATGGATTTACCTTCATC
>JANMMS010000047.1:0-26465 GCA_031373525.1 Ferruginibacter sp. | reverse complement strand
TTCACTAATCTTCTTCAGTTTCGGCTGGACCGTTCATTAATTAAAATTCAATTTCAAGTAAAATTTTCGTTCCTTTATCGGGCGACGAGCACCGGCTGACGGAATTCTAATTCCCATCCTGCGTAAATGCTAATCGTTGGTGGCAATTTAAAAGCGACAACTCAAACTATTAAATATATCTTATCCAACCATCTAAAAAATGATTTCAAACAAAAATTTAGCACGAATTGCTGGGCTGTTATATTTAATAGTTATTGCGACAGGTTTATTTGCAGAAATATTTGTGAGACAAGCATTCAAAGTTTCAGGAGACGCTTTGACCACAGCAAATAATATACAATCGTCAGAAATGCTTTTTCGATTGGGGGTTGTTGCAGACATAGTCAATTTTATTTGTGGCTTGCCATGTGTTTTAATTATTTATTTTTTATTCAAACGAATAAATAAATATTTACTTCAACTTGCCTTAATATTTGTTATAATTCAAACTGCAATTATTGCCGTAAATCTTTTAAATCAAACCTCACCTTTACTAATTCTGGGTAACAACACTTACTTAAAATCATTTCAACCCAACCAACTTGCTACCCTTTCACAATTATCACTAAATATACAGGGAGTAGGATATGCTATAGGTCTAATATTCTTTGGGTTTTATTGCTTGTTAGTAGGCTATGTTATTTTCAAATCTAAAATGGTTCCTAAATTACTTGGAATACTTTATATCATTTCAGGAATAGGGTACCTTATAAACAGTTTCACAATGCTGCTTTCAAAAGGATTTGCTAATCCCATATTTTCATACGTAGCTATCCCAATTTTTATCGGAGAATTATCATTTTGCTTGTGGTTATTGATAAAAGGAATTGACAATTCAGAAATATTTAACCCTAATGACTGAGAAAACTGCCACCAACAGAGCATTTACGCAAGCCGGGCTGACGGAAGTACAATCGGCTTCATTTCCTTAATCTTCATCGGTTCCGGCTTGACCGTTCATTTATTAAAATTTAATTTCAAGTAAAATTTTCGTTCCTTTATCGGGCGACGAGCACCGGCTGACGGAATTCTAATTCCCGTCCTGCGTAAATGCTAATCGTTGGCAGTAACCTTAGACGACATCCTAACAATCAAAACTTTCAAATGGGACTATTCGATTTTTTCAAAAGCAAAACCAAACTAGCAGAGGCCTTAGTTCAACAAAAAGTTGACAGACCAGAATGTGATATTTCAAAAACACAAATAATGGTTGACCTATTTTCAGTTACTAAAGAAGAACGGGACGACAATTGGACAAAGTCTTTATATGAAAATGTAATAACAGCGAGTTATGCCTGTGGCAATCCACAAATTTTTAATGGACCAGACGGATTTCCTTATTTCATTTTGAGGACACCTGAAGCAAATAAGCCTTTTGAATCCTTTTGCATTCAAAATATGAAAGACGACTTTTTAATTGACAAAGGTTTAGGAGTTGTAATAAACCCAAATGAAGCATCTGTTGATTGGGTATTTTCCTATGGTGACATTGTTAATCTTCATATTAACAAAGAACTTTTGACAAAAACAGACAATATTCAAATTGAAAATGAAATGACAATTCAAAAAGAAGAAAAAGTTTTAGTAGCACAACCATCCGAAAGTTTTTTACCAAAAAAAGCAAGACAACACTTAAAATCATTTTTGCAAAGTATAGGTATAAAGCGACCTCAACTAATGATGGTTTGTAGAACAATAGACGGGCATGTGATACAAGAATTGGCATTCAATATCTTTAGAGAGGATTTTCAATCAACCGAGCAGTTAAATTTTAGACTAAAACAAATTAGTTGGTTTTTGCCAAGTCATTACGTTGTTTTGTCGTTGCCAAAAAAATCTAACTTTAATTCAAGTTTTGCAGACTTGTAAAATGAAAAGGCTACTGCCAACAAAGCATTTACGCAAGCCGGGCTGACGGAAGTAATTTCTGCTTCATTTCCTTAATCTTCTTCGGTTCCGGCTTGACCGTTCATTAATTAAAATTAAAATTAAAGTAAATTTTTCGTTCCTTTATCGGGCGACGAGCACCAGGCTGACGGAATTCTAATTCCCGTCCTGCGTAAATGCTAATCGTTAGTGGTAAGCGTAGAGCGACACCCAAAAGAATGCGAGAAAACTTAAATTTGACAATAATGAAAAAAACAATTTTGATAACTTTGACACTTACAACCACTTTTTTTCTTGGTTTCGCTTTTAAATCAGTAACAACAAATAATAAAAACAATAAAATGAAAAAAGTAACAGGAATTGGGGGAGTATTTTTCAAATGCATAGACCCAAAAGCGACAACCGAATGGTATCAAAAACACCTTGGTTTAGACACAAATCCATATGGAGCAACATTTGAATGGTATGAAAAACCAGACAGTGCAACAAAAGCCCAAACACAATGGACACCATTTAAACAGGACTCAAAATACTTTGACAAAGACTTTATGATAAATTACAGAGTAGAAAATTTAGAAGTACTTGTTGAAGAATTGAGAAAAGAAGGTGTAACTATTGTGGACAAAATGGAAACATTTGACTATGGTAAATTTATTCATATTCTTGACGGATAAGGTAACAAATTTCAACTTTGGGAAGCGAAGGACTAATCAGATAATTATAGAATTGAGCAACAAGAAAGAACGCTTAAGATGAAAAGTAAGACAAACATAAAACTACCATTGACAGACGTTGAAAAAGCAAATTTGAGAAAGAACAAAATCAAAATTGCAGACATTCTTGACTTTGCAACAGACGAATTAGAAGTATTGCTTAACGCTACAACCGAACGAGCAAAAGAAATTTATGCATTAGCAGAATTTCAAACTGTTCCTTCAGTCGGAATAAAATTTGCCGAAGACCTTGTGTTTTTAGGTTACTATACGCTGAACGAACTGAAATACAAAAACGGTGCAAAACTGACAGATGAATTCGAACTAAAAAAAGGATATTGGACAGACCCTTGCGTTGAAGACCAGTTCAGATTAGTAGTAAACTTTGCAAACACACACGACACAAAAAAAACGTGGTGGGACTTTACGGAAGAACGAAAAAAGTTTCGTATTGAAAACGGCTATCCAAAAAGCAGACCTCAAAAATCGTGGTTTGAAATATTAGGATATGCACAAAAAGCCAAAAACGCCTAACCGCTAACAAAGCATTTACGCAAGCCGGGCTGACGGAAGTAAATTAAACTTCAGTTCACTAATCTTCTTCAGTTCCAGGTTGTCCGTTCATTAATTTAAATTCAATTTCAAGTAAAATTTCGTTCCTTTATCGGGCGACGAGTATCGGCAGACGGAATACTAATTCCTGTCCTGCGTAAATGCTAATCGTTGGCTGAAATGCTATCGCTACTTTGCTCCATTCGAAGTTTTTTAAATTATATTTCCCAATTCGGGAACTTTACTTATCTTTGATAAAACAATCAATTGAGAGTTATTGCAAAAAAGACATTAAGAGACTTTTGGGAAACCCATTCAGACAGTGAACAGCAATTGATGTCTTGGTATCAAGAAACCTCAAAAGCTGAATGGACAGGTCCGAAACAAATAAAGTTAGAATATCCAAGTGCAAGCTTCTTAGCTGATAATAGAGTTGTTTTTAACATTAAAGGAAATCATTACCGCCTAATTGTAAGAATAAATTATGATTATCAAATGGTTTGGATTCGGTTTATTGGAACACATGCTGAATATGATAAAATAAACGCTAAAACAATTTAAAATGACAATCAAGCTCATAAAAACAAAAAAAGATTATCAGCAAGCTTTAGCTAGACTTGAAATAATTTTTGATGCAAAAAAAGGTTCACCAAAAGGCGACGAACTGGAAATTTTAGGTATGCTTGTTGACAATTACGAAAATGAGAATTTCCCTGTTGGATTCCCTGATCCAGTTGAAGCAATTAAATTCAGGATGGAGCAATTAGGCTATAATCAATCCGACCTGGCCAATGTCGTAGGACTTAAAAGTAGAGCTAGTGAAATTTTAAGCAAAAAGCGAAAATTATCACTTGAAATGATTAGACAAATTCATGATAAATTAAATATCCCTACTGAAGTTTTAATTCAAGCTTATTAAAAGCACTTCAGCCAACAAAGCATTTACGCAAGCCGGGTTGACGGTAGTAAAATCAGCTTCATTTCCTTAATCTTCTTCAGTTCCGGCTTGACCGTTCCTTAATAAAAATTTAATTTCAAGTAAAATTTTCGTTCCTTTATCGGGCGACGAGTATCGGCAGACGGAATTCTAATTCCCGTCCTGCGTAAATGCTAATCGTTGTACGCCACTAACAGTTACCCTTCAATATTTGTTTGTTTCCAATAAAATACTTACTTTTGGCGTTAGTAACCTAAGACAGGAGTATGATTAAATCTTTTGGAAATTCAGAAACGGAAGACATCTGGAATGGAAATAGAGTCAAAAAACTTCCTTTTGAGATTCAAAATATAGGAAGAAGAAAGCTTAGAATGATAAATAACTCAGTTGATATAGCCGATTTAAGAATTCCTCCGGCCAATAGATTGGAAAAGTTATCTGGTAAGCTAAAGGATTTTTATAGTATTCGGATAAATGACCAATGGCGAATAATGTTTAAGTGGAATTCTGGAAATGCTTTTGAAGTTGAAATAATTGATTATCATTAAAAATAATTAAAATGGCAAAATTGAAAAATATACACCCTGGCGAGGTTCTCTCCGAGGAGTTTTTAATTCCCTTTAATATTACTGCATACAAACTTGCAAAAGATATTGAAATACCACAAACAAGGATTTCAGAAATTATTAAAGGAAACCGTAGAATAACAGCAGACACAGCTTTACGACTGAGTAAATATTTTGGCAATTCAGCTAAATTCTGGCTTGGACTTCAAGATGATTTCGATATTGAAGAAGAAATGTTTGCTAAAGGAGCAGTTTTAAAATCTATAAAAGCTTTAAATGCTAAGGTCGCATAGCGGCGCACAACAAAGCATTTACGCAAGCCGGGACGGAAGTAAATTCAGCTTCAGTTCCTTAATCTTCTTCAGTTTCGGCTGGACCGTTCATTAATTAAAATTCAATTTCAAATAAAATTTTCGTTCCTTTATCGGGCGACGAGCATCGGCTGACGGAATTCTAATTCCCGTCCTGCGTAAATGCTAATCGTTATACGCTATTTGTCGGGTTCTCGAACTCGTAGTGTTTTTATCGATAAAATCATTAAATTTGCACTATGAAAATTGCACTTCAATATGTAAGCGATAGCGACGGTAAAACTCAATCTGTTCAGTTACCACTAACAGATTGGGAAAAACTATTGAGTAAGCTTAAAAAATACGAACAGACTTTAAAAATAAAAACGGATTTAAAAGAAGCTTTTGATCAAGTTGCCCAATTGAGAAAATCGAAAGGTAAAAAGCAAACACTTAACGATTTTCTTAATGAGTTATAGTGTAATCCCTATTGAGAAATTTAAGAAGGAAGCCAAACGACTTGTAAAGAAATATCCTTCGCTTAAGAAAGAGTTAGCTGAACTTAATCAACTTTTAATATCCAATCCAACTTTTGGAACCTCCTTAGGCAATAATGCTTACAAAATAAGAATCTCCATAAAAAGTAAAGGAACGGGAAAAAGTGGTGGTGCAAGAGTTATCACTTATGTTGTCACAGAAAATAAAGAAATTTATTTATTGACAATTTATGACAAAGGCGAACTTGATACAATTGATGACAGTACACTTCGCAGAATTATTAAAAGTCTTAAAGGAGAATAACAAAACAGCGTACAACAAAAGCATTTACGCAAGCCGGACGGAAGTATTTTCAGCTTCAGTTCCCTACTCTTCTTCAGTTCCGGCCTGACCGTTCATTAATTAGAATTAATTTCAAGTAAAATTTTCGTTCCTTTATCGGGCGACGAGTACCTGCTGACGGAATTCTAATTCCCGTCCTGCGAAAATGCTAATCGTTGTAGGCTATTCATCGAAACATTTTACAGTTTGAAATTTTTAGATAAAAGCCTTAAATTTAGTTTCGCCATTTCATAATTTAATTTACTCTTTTATGAAGCAAATATTTTTATCTTTTATTGTAGTTATTTCATTTTCTATAAATGTTTACTCGCAAAGTAAACTTGGTGAAATTGCTAGCGTATATATTACAACAAGCAATCTCGATTCATCTGTTTCTTTTTATGCAAAGCTTGGATTTCAAAAAATTGGGTCAAATGAATTTCCAAATCCCTGGGCGCAAGTGAGTGACGGCAGTCTTCTTATAACTATGCGAAAAGATAACATTCCTTATATCGGCTTGACCTATTATTCATCAGATGTTGATAAAATAGTTGAGCAACTAGAAAAAGATAGTGTAGAATTTATTCTGCGACCAAAAAATGGTGATCCAATTAAACGGTATTATATCAAAAGCCCTGACGGATTCAATATTGTTCTTTCAAATAATCTTGGCGGATTTGAACAACCAAAAGGCATAACATTGCTCAATATGAGGCAAGCAGATTTTAGTTCTGAGGGCAAATACCCTAATAAACAGTGTGGTGCTTTTGGAGAATTTGCTCATCCTGTAACAGATATCAAAAAATCAGTTGCATTTTGGAAAAAATTAGGATTTAAATCAAGCGCTGAAATGAACGAACCTTATCCACATGTTATACTTTCCGATGGTCTTATGATCATTGGCCTTCATCAAACAAAACATTTTACATTTCCTGCGATTACATATTTTGGAGTTAATACAGAAAACAGAATAAATAAACTTAAAGAAAATGGCTTACAAAATTTCAAGGAAATAATAGGGAAAAATAATGTGGTTTTAAAAACATGGGAGAGGCAAAATTTCTTTATATTCTCATTAGGCATGTAAATTAAGATTGTTTTTAAAAAATATTTGTGGCTATTAAAAACATCCTACAACAAAAGTATTTGCGCAATTGGGGGCGGACAGCTATATTCTCAACACCAATTTGCTAATCATCATTTGCTTTCGGCTGGACTAGTTCTAAACCGCCAGCGATTTTTAGTACGCTCCTAGTACGCTGGCTATAATTTCGTTCAAGTCAAATTTTTAAGTACTTTTAAGCATCAGCAACGGGCTGACAAAGTATCAAAACCACAACTGACGCAAATACTTGACGTTGTGCGTCATGCGATTGAACACTCTTATAATATAACCAACTAAAACTAAATGGCAGACAATACAGACGAAGAACATATAGCTAATCCGACAAACAATCAATCGGAAATTCCTCCAGAAGAAATTCCTCCTACTGCTGACACAGAGACTATTAACCAAATTCAAGAAACAGAAAATATGGAAGTACATCATCATGCCCATCACGAAGGAAAGAAAAATTGGAAAAATTATTTTTGGGAATTTTTAATGCTATTCCTTGCAGTATTTTGTGGTTTCTTGGCGGAGTATCAATTGGAGCATAAAATAGAAAGAGACAGAGAGAAGCAGTATGTTGAATCCTTTGTAGAAGACTTAAAATTTGACACCGCTTCTATCTCAACAATTTTAATTTACCGACAAACAAAATTGGAGAAAATGGATTCATTAATGCTTTTATTAAGCTCTAATCAAGTTAAAGGTTTTGAAAATGAGCTCTATTACTTTGGAAGACTTTTAATACGTAGTCTTCCGTTTCAAAATAATGACAGAACAATTACACAATTAAAAAATTCAGGTGGTTTGCGGTTGATAAGAAGCGAGCAAGCTGCAGATAGTATAATTTCATATCAAAAAATGGTAGAAGAAATTAAAACTAACGAGGCAAATGAACGCACTGAAAGAATGAACAGCTATCCTGTTCTATCGCAAATGTTTGACCCTTATGTATTAGACAAAATGGTAACTATTAATGGTATAACCCGTCCTGTTAATAATCCACGTTTAAAAACATATGACCCTCGTATTTTTCAAGATGTTGCGTTTTATGTTCATGCAGTTAAAGGCAGCATTTATACAATCAAGGACAGATTACAAAAACTGAACGAGAAAGCGAAAAATACAATCGCATTTTTACAAAAAGAATATCACCTTGAATAACTTACAAAAAGCACGAACGCACAACAAAGCATTTACGCAAGCCGGACGAGTTTCAAATCCCAACCTGCTGCAATGCTAATCGTTAGCGGTAATGCTATTGACGACTTTGCAAACTTTAAACTAATTGACAAAAAATAGACATAGATTTACGAGCAATGACAACAACAATAATTATAACATTTTGTGTTCTTCTACTCATTGCCTATGTGTTTGACCTAACATCTTCCAAAACGAAAATTCCTTCCGTAATTCTTCTATTACTTTTAGGTTGGGCGGTTAAACAAATTACTGTCTTGCTTGAAATTCATCTTCCTGACTTTTCGCCTATACTACCCATTTTAGGAACAGTCGGACTTATTCTTATTGTGCTTGAAGGTTCATTAGAACTTGAACTCAATAAATCTAAGTTAGGACTAATCAGAAAATCCTTTTTGGGTGCATTAATTCCAATGATTGCTTTAGCTTTTTTGCTTGCATTTGCATTTAGGTATTTCGGGCACTTTGGACTAAAGGACAGTTTGACAAATGCCATTCCGTTTTGTGTAATAAGCAGTGCTATTGCAATTCCAAGCGTTAGAAATCTTTCATCTCACAACAAAGAGTTTATAATTTATGAAAGCAGTTTGTCCGATATTTTAGGTGTTCTCATTTTCAATTTTCTTGCACTTAACGAAATAATTGATGGATTTTCATTTGGAAACTTTGGCTTACAGCTTCTCATTATCACTGGTGTTTCCTTCATAGCAACCATAGGACTTTCTTTTCTGTTAAGCAAAATTGAACACCACATAAAGTTTGTTCCAATCATTCTGCTTGTGGTTTTGATTTATGCAGTTTCAAAAATCTATCATTTGCCAGGTCTGATTTTTATTTTACTTTTTGGTTTATCAATCGGTAATCTTGACGAGTTGAAACGATTTAAGTAGATAGAGAAACTTAAACCTGACGAGTTAAACAAAGAAGTAAACAAATTCAAAGACCTGACCATTGAAGGGGCATTTTTGATAAGAGCATTATTCTTTTTGTTGTTCGGTTATTTAATTGAAACCAGCGAAGTGTTGAATGCTGACACTTTTATTTTGGCTTTAGCCATTGTCTTCTTCATTTTCGCTTTTCGATTAATCCAACTCAAACTTTCTAAACTTCCTTTGCAACCATTATTGTTTGTTGCTCCAAGAGGACTTATCACCATTTTACTATTTCTTTCCATTGAACCGACACATACAATTTCACTTGTAAATAAATCACTAATAATTCAGGTAATAATTCTGACAGCATTTCTGATGATGTTTGGATTAATGGCTAACAAACCTCAAAACAAATAATTGAAAATATTTAGCGACACCTCTTGAGACAAGCAGAAGCACGAACCGCTAACAAAGCATTTACGCAAGCCGGGCGGAAGTACAATCTGCTTCATTTTTCTAATCTTCTTCAGTTCCAGCTGGACCGTTCATTAATTAAAATTCAATTTCAAGTAAAATTTTCGTTTCTTTATCGGGCGACGTGCACCGGCGCACGGAATTCTAATTCCCGTCCTACGTAAATGCTAATCGTTATCGGCAACCCTTTTGCGACAATCGAACTTTTATTTTACATAGACTAAAATAATTCTAATAAAACTTAAATTATGACTGCAATCACTAAAACCAGAATAGAATCTATTGACCTATTAAAAGGTTTAGTGATGGTAATAATGGCACTCGACCATGTTAGGGATTATTTTCATTATTCTGCTTTTATGTTTGACCCTGCAGACCCAACACAAAGCACTTTACCAATCTTTTTTACAAGATGGGTAACACATTTTTGTGCACCTGCTTTTAGTTTTCTTGCAGGACTATCAGCCTTTATGGTTGGCAAGAGGAAAACACAAAATCAATTATCAGCGTTTTTATTAAAACGTGGGATTTGGCTGGTTTTTATCGAGTTGACAATTGTAGGTTTTGCCTGGTATTTTGATTTTCAGTTTAGAACATTTGGCTTACTTGTGATATGGTCATTAGGAATTAGCATGATTGTTTTGGCAGCTTTAATTCATTTACCAAGAACCTATATTTTAATTTTTAGTTTACTGCTTATTTGTTGTCATAATCTTTTTGATAACGTTCATTTTTCAGGAAATGTATTATGGTCCATTGTTCATGAACAAGTATTTTATAAATTATCTGATAATACTCAATTGCTGATTGGATACCCTATTGTTCCATGGATTGCCGTAATGGCATTAGGATATTACTTTGGTGCATTGTTTGATAAATCTTTTGACGATAACAAGCGAAAAAAAGTATTTAATATTATTGGAGTAATTGCAATTACTGTTTTTATTGTATTAAGGTTGACAAACCTTTATGGAGACCCAAAACCATTTAAACAATATGACACTTTATCTCAAGACGTAATTTCTTTTCTAAACCCAAGCAAATACCCACCATCGCTTTTGTATTTATTGATGACATTAGGTGCGACTTTCTTATTTTTAGCGAACGCTGAAAAACTGAAAGGAAGAATAGTCAATTTCTTTTGCACTTTCGGAAGGGTTCCTTTTTTTTACTATATCCTACATCTCTACTTAATTCACGTAATGGCACTAATTTTTGCTCAGATTTCGGGTTGGGGATGGCAAAAGTTTATTCTGTCAACATGGGTAGGCCGTGAACCAAATATGAAAGGCTATGGCTTTAGCCTTTGGGTAGTTTATGTTGTTTGGATTGGCACAATTCTTCTGCTATATCCATTATGTAAAAGATTTGACAAGTATAAGCAAATCCACAAAGAAAAATGGTGGCTGAGTTATTTATAAACGCAAACAAAAATTGTTGCCAGACAGAAGGGCAGCCGATAACAAAAGCATTTACACAAGCCGGGCCGAAAGTAAAATCAGCTTCTTTAATCTTCTTCAGTTCCGGCTTGACCGTTCATTAATTAATATTAATTTCAAGTAAAATTTTCGTTCCTTTATCGGGCGACGAGCACCGGCTGACGGAATTCTAATTCCCTTGCTGCGTAAATGCTAATCGTTGGGCGTCATGTTTAGTGGAGAGATCGAGGCAGACCTAACTTTAAAGAAAAATGATAACCTATTTAACTTATTCAGATCCTGATTTAAAAGGAACTTCTATTACAATCTTACTTTGCGGTTGTTGCTGAATAGCTTTTTCGGACTCCACTTCAATTTCTTTTATATTTACGGCGTAGCTATTGGGAAATATATTTGATCCTGTTTGTACAGCATATACATGAGTGAAAACAGCGCCAAAGTATAAAATCATTGCAGTATAATAAACCCATAACAGCATAACAATTGCAGAGCCTGCAGTTCCATATACAGAAGACAGCTTACTATGTCCCAAATAATAGCTGATTAGGAATTTACCTCCCATAAAAAGTGCAGCTGTGATAATTGTCCCCTTTCTTACATGTTTCCATTGTATGCGAGCATCTGGAAGTATTTTGAAAATCATACCAAATAATAAAGAGGTTATGCCAAAGGTGAGAACAAGGTTAAATATGTATACCATAATAACAGTCACTTTTGGAAAAATTTGAGTAAGTTTATTAATAAGAGCATCCATCACTCCATTAATCATTAGTGAGACTAACAACAAGAATCCAAGACTTACTACAATTGAAAAAGAGAGCAACCGATTAACAATCATTTTAAATATCCCTTTGCCTTTACGAGGTTTAGCTTTTAATTTCCAGATATAATTAATAGAATCCTGGATTTCACTAAACACACTTGTGGCGCCAATTAATAAAGTAATTAAACCCACTATCATTGCAAAATTACTGTTATGCGATAGTGCAGAGCTACGAATTGTTTGCTGTATCTGCATCGCCGCCTCTTTACCTACAAAATTAGAAATCTGATGGTACAAAGTTCCTTCTACAGCTTCCCGGCCATAAAAAATATCGCTAACAGAAATAATAATAATTAGCATTGCAGGCAATGAAAAAATAGTATAAAAGGCTAAAGCTGCACTCAGTTTTAACACTCTTTTTTCGATAAAATCTGAAAAAGATTTTTTTAGGACTGACCATATAGTTTGAAAAAATAGTTTCATCTCTAAGTTGACTTTTCACAAGTTAATACTTAAAGACACAGAAAAGATAAATTGGATTTATGACTAAGCAAATGAAATAATCATTTATTAAAATAATCAGACGGTTTATGCGTAGAACATCAGGTTTTGTGCTAATGGGGCGGGACATTGAAGCAATCATCGGCAGTGCATATCCAAGCCTTGGTTTCGGCGGACGCAATTCTGCCGGGCTTTTGTTGGTTAACTTCGGCTTTAGTTATAAATTTAGCTTCAGTTCATGATGGACAGATGGTAAATTCCCCAAATGCACAAAGCTTCTCTCGTTGGTGGCAATTAAACCGGACCAAACTCGACAAGTCTAATATTAACTTTAAACATATAGAATGGACAAGCTGTTGACCCTTCTTTTTTGCCTAATTACAACAATTTCCTGCAAACAGGATAACTCAGTAATAGCAGACAAAGACAGTGAGCTAACAACAATTAATATCACTGTCGATAATAGAGACAGAAGTTTTCTTCTATATAAACCAAAAGGTTATAATAATGCAGGAAGTGTGCCTATGATTTTCGTTAATCACGGTGGACAAAGTACAGCACAGGGAATTATGCAAGTTGCAGACTTTAGACCTATTGCTGATAGAGACAAGTTTGTTGTAATTTACCCTCAAGGCTATCAAAATTCTTGGAATGACGGACGACCTACTACCGCAAATCAGTTAGGGGTTGATGATGTTAATTTTTTTAGACAAATGTGTAACTATGCTGTAGCCAACTTATCAGTAGACAATTCAAAAATTTATGTAACAGGGCTTTCTAATGGTGGTTTTATGACATCAAGAATAGGTTGTGAGCTAAGCGACAGGATTGCAGCAGTAGCAGTTGTTGGAGCAAGTTATGAGCAAGGCATTTACAATAGTTGCTCGCCAACAAAGGCAGTTCCAACAATTATCATTCAAGGTACTCTTGACCCATTTGTACTTTTTAATGGTGGACTTGTTTCACCAGGTGCAGGTGGAATAGCAGTTTCACATAGTCAAGCCATTTCAAAATTGGTAACCATTAATAATTGTTCTACCGTACCGACCATAACTAATCTACCAGACATTGCAAATGATGGAACAACAATTTCTGAAACAAAATACATCAATGCTACAACAACTAATGAAGTAGTGAGTTATACAGTAAATAATGGTGGACACACTTGGCCACAAGGACTACAATATCTACCAGAAACTACTATTGGAAAGACAAGTCAAGATATGAATGCAAATGAAGTTATTTGGACATTCTTTAAACGGTTCAAGAGAAATTAACTGCCACCAACAAAAGCATTTACACAAGCCGGGCGGAAGTAATTTCAGCTTCAGTTCCTTAATCTTCTTCAGTTTCGGCTGGATCGTTCATTAATTAAAATTCAATTTCAAATAAAATTTTCGTTCCTTTATTGGTCGACATGAATCAGGCTGACGGAATTCTAATTCTCGTCCTGCGAAATGCTCGACGGTTGGAAGAAATACTTAACTAAACTTACGTTACGAATTAAAAATAGACTATGGACAAGAGGGTATCAGAAAATCAGTTAACAACAATAAGTGCAGTTGAAAAAAATATTGAAGCAATCCGAAAGCTTGAAAATGAGACGCTTCAAAGTCTTTCAACAGTTGAGCACATTGCTGACAAAGTCACAGCATTTGCAGGAAGTAGCCCATTCATACTTCTTCATGTTCTCTGGTTTGGCGTGTGGATTTTAATTAACAGCGGAGTAATTTCAACAGTTACACCATTTGATCCTTTCCCATTCAGTTTTCTTACACTTATTGTTTCATTGGAAGCGATTTTTCTTACTCTTCTAGTTTTAATGAGTCAAAATAGAATGACCAAAGAAGCAGACAAAAGGGCACACCTTGATTTGCAGATAAATATGCTTGATGAACAGGAAACAACATTGATTTTAAAAATGGTGCAAAAAATCACCAAACACTTAGGGCTGGAAGATGAAATAGATGATTCGGAAAAAGATTTAAGTAACCCAACAGATATAAATCAGTTAGCTAAAAAAATAGACGAAAATTCAACTATATCATAGCACTTCTGCCAACAAAAGAATTTGAGCAATTGGGGCAGACAGCTATATTCTCAACATTAATTTGCTAATCATCATTAGCTTTCGGCTTTACGAATTCTAAACCGCCAGCGATTTTTGCTACGCTCCTGGTGCGTTGGCTGTTATTTCGGTCAAGTCAAATTTTTAAGTGCTTTTAAACATCAGCAATGGGCAAACACAGCAACAAAACCCCAACTGACACAAATACTTGATATTGTAAGCCATTTTTTAAAAACTGTTTAAATATTGAAAATAGTAAAGTTAACTTTGTAAATGTTTCGACACCAAGGCAAAACAAGAACTTTAAAACATAACTTAAAAGTAGCTTCATTATTAGCTTTCGTTGCTGGCCTAGTAAATGTTGTAGGATTTTTTGCTGTACAAAGGTTAACAACTAATGTAACAGGACACTTCGCATTCTTCGTGGACGAATTTTTTAAATTAGACTTCGTACAAGCCGTTATATATTTTCTGTATATTTTGTTTTTTCTCTTGGGTTCTTTTACATCCAATTTTATTGTAGAAATAATTTCCAGAAAAAGTGAACGTTATATGTATATTGTTCCAGCAGGATTTGAAAGTACTATATTACTTGTGATTGCTCTTTCTGGCCGGGCACTAATAATAAGTAATCCAAATTTAATTGCATTTAGTTTGCTTTTTGCAATGGGTCTGCAAAATTCTCTCGTAACATCTATTTCAAATGCCGTTATCAGGACTACTCATTTAACAGGATTGTTTACTGATCTTGGAATTGAACTATCACAATTGTTTTTTTATAAAACTATTGAACAAAAAAAGAAATTAATATCCTCAATCAAGCTAAGACTATCAATAATAAGTTTCTTTTTTATCGGCGGCATTATTGGAGGCGTATTCTATACAAAGGTTGGGATTTATACATTACTTATTGGGACAATTGCATTGATTCTAGGATTAATTTATGACGATATAAAATTTAAACTTATTTCGTTGAAGAGGAAATATGCAAGTTCATAAGAACGGCTTACAACAGAAGCATTGCCGCAAGTTGGGCGGATTGTTATGACTTCTAGGCAATCATTATTGTTCTTTGGTTTCGGGTGGACGAGTAACCTTCATCGCATTCGGGCTAAGCAATGAGTGCTGCAGGCTAAGTTTGGTTTTATCAATAAAGTTTACGTTCTTTAATTAGCATCTGCGCCTGGCGGATGAGTTTTAAATCCCAATCTGCGGCAATGCTAATCGTTAGCAGAAATGTTTTGAAAACTCTTAATCAATTAATAATTATAACATGACAAAATCAGCCAAGTCTCTTTATTATTTTGGGTTTTATGTTCTCTTGACAGGAATAATTATTTGCATTATTCCAGACAAGTTTATCTCGCTTCTTAAGTTGCCAGAAATTTCAACTGCTTGGGCTAGAGTCATTGGGTTACTTGTAATTATTATTGGAAGCTATGATATACTTAATGGCCAAAATAATTTAAAGCCTCTTATTAAAGCTTCAATTTATTTACGCATTCTCTTTTTCATCGGAATATTGGTATTATTTATTTCTGGGCAAATGACTAAAGAAATCCTTCCGCTGGGAATTATTGATCTATTGGGTGCAATATGGACAGCCCTTTCGCTTAAAGCAGAACCATAATTATTTAGACAGATTAGACACTTCTGCTAACAAAAGCATTGCCGCAAGTTGGGCGGACAGTCATATTCTCGGCATTATTGCACAACAAATCATTTGTTTTCGGCTAAACAGATCACCTTCATTGTCTGCGGGCTAAGCAAAGAGTGCCACAGTCTGGTTATGCTGCCCCGGATAATAATTTCTATACTTTTAGTATGAGTATATTACCTGTTGGAACGTATGTTATTAAAGTATTGGATGAAAAAGGTAAATATTTCTTTAGAAAAAGTGATCAGGGATTAACTTTTCTTGGTTCATAACATTTCGCCGAAGGATCTTTTGCAACATTTTAAAAAAGCTGTCAATTTATTTGACGGCTTTTTTTATACAATAATCTAGCCTTCAGCTCTTCGTAACATGGAGACAAATGAAATAACCCATTTGTTAATAAGGAAGGCTTTTTTTAACTTTTTAATAATTATTCGCTTTTATCATATAACTAATTGATTATTTTGTCAACAATTTTATATTATTTAACCACGAAAAATAATCATGGCACGGTTTTGGAAATCAGGTGATAGTTAAACAAATATTCTGTAAATAATTCATTAAATAACCATTTATAAAAATTTAAATTTAATACCATGGATACTTCAAACAGCCCATTGACTACCCCAACTGAAAGTCAGGCAAAATCAAAAAACTTTAAAAATGCCATCATTGGTAGTATGGCCGTAGTGCTGGTTACACTGGGTGCTTATACGATCTATGACAAATCAAATAACACTAAGACCATTCAGCAACAAGAAACAAAAATTGCTGCAGTAAGTGAAGAAAAAAGTAATGTACAAACAAGCTTCGATGCATCCCTTGCACGTCTTGATTCTATGGCTACTGTAACAAACAGCCTGCAAAGTCAACTTGCTGATAAAAACTCAGAGATCGCCAAAGACAAAGAAGAGATCCGCAAGATCCTGAATAACAAAAATGCAACAGCAAAAGAATTAACGAGAGCAAAATCACTTATCGCCGGATTAAACGAAAAGATCAGCGGTATGGAACAGGAAGTTGCCCGTTTAACCCAGGAAAACCAAACCTTAACTCAGGATAAAGTGGTATTAACTGCAGATAAGGAAAAATTAACCCAGGACCTTACAGCTACAACCGTTGTTAAACAGGAATTGGAAAAGAAAGTGGACGTTGCTTCAACTTTAAATGCTTCTAATATTGTTATTACACCTGTGAATGTAAAGAGAAATGGTAAAGAAAAACTGTCAACGACTGCTAAGAGAATTGATAAAATGGTCGTTAGTTTTGATGTTGCCAACCGCATTGCCCAGGCAGGTTCAACAGATATTTATGTATTAGTGATAGGACCTGATGGCAAAGCTTTCACTCCTACAGCATCAACCGGTTCATTTACAACCCGTGAAGAAGGTGATAAATCATATACCGCTAAATTGCCGGTAGAATTTGAAACTGCTAAAACCAAGAATGTGAATTTCAGTTTTGTTCCCGGTAGTTCTTTTCAAAAAGGAAATTACAAAATACAGATCTATCAAAACGGTTTCCTGATCGGTGAAGGAACCAAAGAATTAAAAAAGGGTGGATTATTCAGTTAATCTGCCTCTATATAAGATATTTCAATACAATATCCCCTGAACCCACAAAAGAGCTATCTGGATTTATCCCAGGTAGTTTTTTTTTGGAAGTAATGGAAACACAAGAAAGAACTATCTAAAAAAAAGAGAAGCTTACATTATTTGTAACGCCGGATGATCTGTCATCACTTTCAGTCGGGATTCATCTTATTTGAATTTCCTGTTTACTGATCTTTACAATCGGTCCCTTTTACTAACTATTCCACAATAAGCATCGGGTCGCTGACTTGAATAATTAAGAGACCTTACACTGAACTCTGAATGACGATTATAATTGATGAAATAATAATTAGGTATGTTGCCGGACCAATTGCTGATGTATGGCAATCCGGTCCGGCCTGAGAAAGTTATTATACCTGGTTGTAGTGAGTATCTCATTGGTGGGAGGTGTATGTTCGGTTAGCGAACGACGCTTTTAATTTCATAATTAACAGGTTGCATTTCTATGACCTTCGCTTTTTCAATAGCGCCAGTCATACTATTTAATAATTGAAGTTTAATGCTTGAATCATGTATCAGTGCTATACTGCATGCTTTATCAAAATCAATATGCATTCCATATCCTACCAATACATCCGGTACATTATTAAATTCAGGGAATTTTAAAAATTTTTTGACAAAAAAATAAGTTTTACCCTGTACCGTTTTTGTATATGAAGTGTAAAAATTTTCCATTTCCTGTGTTTTTAGAGTGATGTAAAAATTATAATTAAATTAAATCCATTTCTTATTTCGGTTTTATAAATGATCTTTTTTTGCAAAAAAGTTATACTGAAATAGTAAGCATTAGATCATATTAAAACATGATGTTTGTAAAGAACAGAAACAGAAGATTGGAAAAAATAAGTAACATCCAGGGGCTTCAAATCATACATTGAAAAGTAAGCCAAAAGGAATATACATCAGACTTTCAGAGGATAATTCTGGAAATAAAATAAATTTTACCGCTAGAGGGTTAAATTCAAAAATAAATTGGGGCTGTTCAAAGGATGGGTAGGTGGCAGTAAGTAATGTAAGCTGCAGTAAATGTAATACGAACTATTTACAAATGCAAGTAATAACGAAAAAAAATTCGTTCTTAAAATTTACTTAATTCTCATTTGGATCTCCTATTTAACAAGATTTCAATACATAATCAACTTGTATATCAATAGAATGTTATGGAAAAACTACAAAATATCAGCAATCACTTTATGCAAAAAAAAAATTAAATTGTAAACCATTCTTTTATTTCAATGAATTTGTACATAACAATTTATGAAACTTCTCTAATTCCGTTTTCTCTGTTGGAGAAAGTATTTCTTTATTATCATGCTTCATTTTAAAGAAATGCACTCTTTTATGCTGAGGATAAGTATTTAAAATATCTGAGATCATTTGAAATGAGGCTGTGTCATTTGTTTCAACAAATACAGGCTTTGTTGCAATTGATCGGTGATTTGTATGCTTTTTAAGAATAATGGCCTGAATAGTCGCTAATTTACCCGGAGGAATCGTTTTTATTCCCGAAACTTTTTGATATAAACCTTCCAATTGTTTTTTACTTAAGCTACCTCGCTCCTGGTATTGTTTGTATAAACTATTGATAAATGTAGAACCAGGATAAACGACTAAAGCCTGTTTAAGCACATCTAAGATAACATTAACTTCCTGCATATTTCATTTTCTGATATTCAAGAATGAAATTAAGCATTTAATATGTTGAGCGATATAAATTATTTTTTACTGTGTCATTCAACATAAAAATAAATTTATCTTATTTCAACTTATAATGCATAAACAAAAATCAGCATTTTTTATGATCATTAAATTAACAGAAGTACATTTTGTCAATTTAATATATCTACCGAAATTTGCATTTGTTTTATAATGCTGTCTGTAAAATAGGTAGTTGATCACTAACTGTCCCGTTTTTATTTTTACTCATGAAAAAAAAGATACAAACCATTGCTATTATCGGTGGAGGACCGTCTGGTTGTGCCCTTGCAACTTTATTAAAAAGAAAAGGCTTTAAAGTGGCTGTTTTTTACCTTGAAAAACGTCCAGAGATCATTGTTGGTGAATCCCTCGTTCCTGCTATCATACCCATGCTTCGTGCATTGGGTGTTGAAGATGAAGTAAAATCCTATAGTACATACAAACCAGGCGCCTCTGTATGGGTTAGTAAAAATGAAGAAGCAACTTCACCTTTCAGCTATGGTGGTGGAAACCTCCCCCCCTATGCTTACAATGTACCAAGGATCAATTTTGATAAAACAATTTTTGACCTGGCTGTACGTGAAGCTGTTACCTTTTTTAACCTGGTCGCTAAACTTGAACGGGTTGGTAATACAGAAGAATTAAAACTAAGTGATGATACAATTTCATCGATCGGTGATTATTTTGCCGGGCAACCTGATTTGATCGTTGATGCCAGCGGACGTTCCAGGACAATATCACGTTTACTGAACATACCAACAAAAACCGGACTTAGAAAGGATGTTGCCATTTTTGCTCATCTTTCAGGAACTGAAAAAATAGAACCATTCAATATTCATTTACACCGGCTGGAAAAAGGCTGGAACTGGCGGATCCCATTACCCGGAAGGACTTCAGTCGGTATTGTCATCAATCCCGAACATCTCAAAAAATACGGGAACACAAAAGAAGAACAATATGATAATTATTTAAGATCCGATGAGATACTTCATAAGTTCACTGCCAATGCAAAGAGAGAAACAGGAGTTGTACAATACGATAACTACCAACTGATCTCTCAAAATATGTATGGCAAGAACTGGGTATTAACAGGAGATGCGGGTGGATTTTTAGATCCTATCTTCTCATCCGGATTATTTCTTGCTATTAAAGGCGCATTTCGACTGGCTGATGCTATTGAAGCCGGAACTGAATCTGCATTCAAAAAATATCAGAAAGAACAAATGCGTGAATTATATGTATGGCAAAAACTGGTAGATACCTGGTACAGCGGAAGATTGTTCACCTTGTTTAAAGTTGGAGAAGACCGTATGGATACTGCATTGGGAAGATTCATTGGTCCACATATGCAAAAACACTTAACACGTATCTTTTCGGGTGAAGCAGTTTACAAACCATACAGCCGCAAGTTCCTGAATTTTGTAACCGGCCCGATGATAGACCTGATGAGGATAGGACGTTTACACAACAGGAAGGTATCGGATCTTGAAATTAAATAGTTAGTGGAGTATGGCTAGTGGGCTATTCATACATTTTACACATTGCATATTTAAATTGTCTATCTCATTACAGCTAACTCCCCACTTACCATACCCTTCTTGCCATTTACTCATCCCAACTGCCCGCTGATACGGTTATAGATCCGATTCGCCTGCCAGGCCCTTTTCTTTCCAAGATACATTCGCCTCGATATTCTGAATTGAACCAAATTATTTTCTTCTATAAATCTGATCGTTGAAATATTATCGGAAGGCAAAATAGCATAATAATTATTTTCGAGCCGGTATTTTACCAATTCAATGCCGGCAATATCATTTGCTGCTATGATAAGGCCGTTACCCAATGATGGAAGGAAAAATCCTTCAACCCGGTTATTGCTTACATAAACCTTAGCAGTAGAAAAGTTCTCACTAAGTGTTTCCCTTCTGTCTTCACAGGAAATGATACAGTCAAGCTGCAGCAACTCTTCCTTGTACTCCTCTTTAAATTGAATAACAGAATCGGATAAGTTCAGACCCGTTATTTTTTCTTCAGACTTCAAATGAGCATAAGTTGTTTCCATTTCAAAACCGAGTTTGATATAAACAGGAAACCCCAGATCTGTTGCATCCAGGTAAATTGTTGTAAACTGCCCCGTATCAATTGAATCAATCAGTTTTTGAGTGATCATTTTTCCGTATCCTTGATTTCGTTGATCCGGATGAACGATGATACTCGCAAGCCAAGCACTGTTTTTATGCAATATAGTGGTGCCAATGGCTGCCATTTTCCCGTTCACCAGTAGTTTAATTGGTTTGCAGAAATCACTGTCAATACAATATTTAAACCTGGGTACCAGGTCGCCCCAGTTTGGTGGTTCATACTCATATAAAAACGGGAAGTCTGAATATTTTAAACTATCAAATCTGATATCCGCCATAAAATTATTTATCCATTAATCTTCTGTGATAATTAATTTGCCCGAGGTGATAATTGAAATGGGCCAGTAAATGCAATAACATAAAATCTGTTTTCAGAAATTTATCATGTTTCATTTCAGGAAAATCCTGATCAAGATCTTTTTCAGTCATCGCAGTTAAGGTTTTTAAAACCACTTCGCTGGTTCTTTCAATCATAGCGTTAAGCTCTGAAACCGGAATATTTTTTAAAGAGAACTCTTTGTCTCTTTCACGCTGATAACCATTCTTTCCCAGGACTGAACCAATAAAGTGATTCAGGTTACCAACCAGATGAAGGCATAGGTTCCCGGGCGAATTATTGATACCTTCACCGGTTACCCAAAGCATCTTTTCATCCTTATAATTATTTAATTCATCTTTAAGTTTCAAAATATCCCTGCCAAATATTTCAACTAAAGCATTTTTCATTTTTTATCATTTTAATATTAGATAAATACATTTATTGCTTAACCGGCAATTTCATTATTTCAGTTAAAAAGCGCCTGGTTTCCATTTCCACACTTTCAACATCTTTAGATTTAATTGGAGAAGCAATTACATGTTCTCCGGTATTGGGCAAAGCGATTTCTCTTTTCATATTTGCATCTGTACCAAGTTGCTGAAACATTTTCTTCATGGCGCTAACTTTTACCACCTTATCCTGGTGTGCTTCATCTTTATAATAGTAAAGCAATAAAACAGGTTTTGTTATTTTCTCAAACGTTTCAGCTTTCATGCTTGTTTCAAGCATTTCTTCCAATGCAATAGTTGCTTCTATTCTATATGGCTTATTCCAGTATTGTTTATATATCGGCCGGTCATCTTTAGGTTCAATGTAATTACTTCCTAAAACCAATCGTGCGATCTGTAAACCCCAGGGATCATTCAGTAACCATGCATTGGGATCATTAATGGCAATATTTGGTGAGTAAAGAATAAGCCCGGCTATATCATTTGGAAAGGCTGCTGCTAATTGTAATGCCTGGGTAGCTCCTGTACTTGTACCCATTAAAATTACCCGCTTTCCCAGTTGCTTTCCGATTGCTAAAGCTTCTTTAGCTGACTCCCAATAATTATCTGCTGTAAGATTCAATAACTGTTCTGAGGTATCTATTCCATGTTCTGCTAATCGCGACAGGTAAAGATTACATCCAAATGCTTTTGCGATATTCCTATGCACAGGATTTCCTTCATTCTGTGAAGCTGAAAAGCCATGTATATACACAATTGAATATTCTGTTTTTTGTAAAACGCTGTCATTTGCCCAAACAATCCTTGCTTCATTATCAATGCGGAGTTTATGCAATGCTTCTTTTGCGGCTATGAATTTTTCCAACCCATTAATAGTTGGCACAGAAGACATTTGTACGTTATACACAGGAGTAGATGGATTAGGCCCCAGGAGATATATGGCAGACAAAATAATTAATGACAGTAATATTCTTTTTATCCAACGCATGTTTTTTTTATGAAGCTATGATTAAAATTTGTTTGTTTTGACTGAAATTGAAAATTCTTTCAAATGAAAATAAATATCTAATAAAAAAAATGCTAATAACAATACTTCATCCTGTTGTTAATGAATAAAAAATATCAATCTATTCCATTTGACAACATACATTTGATAACAGAAATAAATAATCAAAAATGAAACTACAATTCTGGAGTGTAGGCAAAGCACATGAAAGTTATGTAAAAGAAGGGGTGGAAATGTTTACAAAACGCATTTCAAATTATTTCCCGGTACAATGGACAATCATTCCCATGCCAAAAAATGCCGGCATGATGAGTGAAATGGACCTTAAAATAAAAGAAGGGGAAATGATCCTTGATTTTTTAAAGAAAGACGATTACCTGGTAGTACTGGATGAAAGAGGAAAGCAATTAACCAGTGAAGGCCTTGCAAATTTCATACAGCAGCGTGCCAATGGGAGTGAAAAAAATCTTGTTTTTTTAATTGGAGGGGCATTTGGTTTAAGCAAGGAGGTTTTACAAAGGGCGGATCATTCCTGGAGTTTATCGCAACTGGTTTTTCCGCACCAGTTGGTACGCTTGATCCTGGCTGAACAGGTTTATAGGGCATGCAGCATACTTAGAAATGAAAAATACCATCATGTTTAATTTTTTTCCGCAGAGAGCGGAGAAAAACATGAGTTTTCGCAGAGAAGTAAAATTTTTCTATAATAATGTAAATGGCTGTAATTTAAATTAAGCCTTTAGAATTCGTATAACTACCCACAACAATTTTTCCCTTAGTTTTGATAAAATTAATATTATGGATTTTTCTGTTATTCCGGTTACTATAGGGTTGATCGCTGCCAATGTTATTTTTTCGCTTGTCGGTTTTTCAAATGCTGATTTTCTTAATAAGACAATCATGTGGCCATATGGGGTAAAAAGAGAAAACCAGTACTATCGGTTTATCACTTCAGGATTTTTACATGCCGACTGGATGCACCTGATCTTTAATATGTTCACTTTATTCTTTTTTGGTTCGGCCATTGAATATTACTTTTCTTTTTTTGGTTTAGGAGGTAAAGTATCTTATCTCATTTTATATTTCATGGGATTGATTATTGCTGATGTACCAAGTTTTCTTAAACATAAAGATGATTATAATTACAGGGCACTAGGCGCTTCCGGGGCTGTATCTGCTGTACTTTTTGCAGCTATTATTTTTGATCCCTGGAGCAGTGTATATTTATATGGTGCACTAAAGATATCGGCGTTATTATTTGCGGTCCTGTATATAGTATACTGTGTTTATATGGGTAAAAAAGGCGGCGACAATGTTAATCATGACGCACATTTATGGGGATCTTTATTCGGGCTTGCATTTACACTCATATTGATCTTTGCTTTACAGCCCGATCTGTTCAATCAGATCATTGAAAAATTAAAACAACCAAGTTTTTTCGGGCATGGGTAAATGCAGAACGTTTTATAGGTTTAAAACGTTCAAAACGTTTAAGAGGTAAAGCTTAGTTTCAAAACTTGAGTTGTTTGAGTAGTGATCTTTACACGGTCATCAATTCTCATTCCTACGATCCAAATGATTTTTTTTCCTGATTCTATCACCCAGGTATTTTCTTTTTCATTCATCGATAATTTCTGATCAATAAAAAAACGGCTGAGTTTTTTCTTTCCTGGCCTGCCGGCAGGCAGGTTTTGCATTCCAAGCGGATAGAAATAATCACCCTGCTTCCATTTTCGGAGGAGTAAAGGGAATTTTATTTGTGATGCATCCAATAAAGCAATGTTCGCATCAGCAGTGATCCTAAGATCGATGTTTCTTTCAATAGATATTTTCCCTTTTGTAAAATGAACTTCCTTGGTTTCTTCTTCAATTAAATAATGCTGAATAGTTGTATCATTCAGCGGAGAAATGATCAGCCACTTACGGTCATGCAGTATACGATGTGTTTGGGATTGTACAAATCTGCCTGAATCACTTTGCAATAATTTGATCACTTCATCTGTTTGCTTTGATGAAAAACCGGACTCTTTAATGATCTCATATATAATAGTTGGCAGGGCTTTTGTTTTTAATAATTGCAGCACGGGAATATGCAATTCATTTCCTTTAAAGGTTATTAATTTCTTTTTTGAGGTATCCAGAGCCTGGTTATATAGAATATTGATATCACGGAACCTGTCTGCATTGTGAATGATATTATCCTTTACTTCCGGAAATACTTTTTCTAAATCCGGTATCAAATGGTTCCTGAAATAATTTCTAGTGTATTTATCGCTGCTGTTAGATGAATCTTCACGAAATTGAAGATCATGTTCTGCAGCAAATGTTTCCAATACTTCTTTTTTGGAAAATAATAAAGGCCTGATGATCTTCCCATTTTTTGGCAGGATACCTTTTAAACCATTGATACCGGAACCTTTGAAAAAATTCATTAATATGGTTTCGATGTTGTCATCTGCGTGGTGAGCGGTTAGCAGGTGGTTGAATGCCTGCCCGGATGATCCATTCAGACGGGGTTTACCGGTTGAATGCCTTCCCGGATGAACATCCGTTCGGACGGGGTTTATTAGTTCATCAAACCAATGGTATCTTAAATCTCTTGCAGCTACCTGGATGCTTACTTTATTTTCTGTGGCAAATTTCTCCGTCTCGAATTTTTTTACAAAAAAGGGAACCTTGTATTTTTCTGCAATTTGCTTTACAAAATCTTCATCTTCATCACTTTCTTTTCCCCGTAGTTGAAAATTACAATGAGCCATCGCAAAATCAAAACCAGCCTGACTGCACAATTCACACAAAACAACAGAGTCTACTCCCCCGCTTACTGCAATGAGTAGCCTGTCTTTCGGTTGAAAGAGATTTTCAGTTTTCACAAACTCCTTAAAACTATTTAGTAAACTCATTTTTTTACTCTTCAATACATTACCTTAAAAAGGCAAACATGCAGACATAAACTCTGAACTAAAAACTATGAACTATGAACTATTCCTCAATATCCTCCAATGCTCCCTGCAATTCATTATAACTATGCGTGTCTCCTGCTTTTTTCGCTTCTTCCATACCCCTTTTATAAACCCTTATTGCTTTATCAAAATCAGCTACCCTTTCTAAAAGCTTTCCCAAATGATAATAGGAACCAATATAAGTGGGTTCCCGTAACAATATTTCATTAAATAGCTTACGGGCCTCTTCATCATTGTCTACCTTGATATATTCAAGGGCCAATGCATGCTGAAGAAAACTATCCTTTCCGGATGTTTTAATAAATTCAAGTAATTTCTCGATCCTGCTCATGAACAAACTTTTTTTACCGATGTTTTAAAATTAACTTAGCAAGGCTTATATTTGCACTTA
>JANMMS010000037.1:0-13693 GCA_031373525.1 Ferruginibacter sp. | reverse complement strand
AACCGGTGAAAGCAAACCGGTACAAAAAATAAAAGGAGATAAAGTAATTGCCGGTGCAATCAATGGAAATGGCTCAATAAAAGTTACTGTCTCCCATGCTGCAAAAGATTCTTACTTATCGCAGGTTATAAAACTGGTGGAAGATGCCCAAAAATCAAAATCAACAACACAGTTACTGGCAGATACGGCAGCAAAATGGCTAACCATTATTGCTATTGTTGCAGGCATTGGTACATTTTTATACTGGTATTTAACCGGGCAATCCTTAGCTTTTGCAATGGAACGTATGGTAACAGTAATTGTTATTTGTTGTCCCCATGCTTTGGGTTTGGCAGTTCCGTTGGTAGTTGCAAAATCAACAGCCTTATCTGCAAAAAATGGCTTGCTCATTAAGAACCGAACAGCCTTTGAAAATGCAAGAAGAATTACCACCATTGTTTTTGACAAAACAGGAACATTAACAGTTGGCAAATTTGAAGTATCAAAAATTGTTGCACTTTCTCCCTCTCCTTTGGAGAGGGCCGGGGTGAGGCCTGAAAATGAGATCATTCGTTTGGCATCAGCATTGGAACAAAAATCAGAACACCCCATTGCATCTGGCATTTTACAAAAAGCAAAAGATCTGTCTATCAGTATTCCTTCAACAGAAAATTTCAATGCCATCACAGGCAAAGGTGTAGAAGCCACCGTAGAAGGCAAAAAAATATTGGTAGTCAGTCCGGGATATTTAAAAGAAAATAATGTAGTAATTCCGGAAGGCTTTACGGCGAATGATACAGAAACAGTTGTATTTGTAATCGTAAATAATCAATTGGCAGGATACATTGCTTTATCAGATGAGATAAGACCAGAATCTGCAGAAGCGATAAAGACTTTAAAAGAAAATAATATCAAATCAATTTTACTTACAGGCGATAACAGCAAGGTCGCAAAAAGCGTAAGTGACACTTTAGGCATGGATAGTTTTATTGCCGAAGTATTGCCACATCAAAAGCTGGACAAAATAAAAGAGCTGCAAAGTAAAGGCGAATATGTTGCCATGACAGGCGATGGTGTGAACGATGCGCCAGCTTTAGCAATTGCAGATGTAGGTATTGCAGTTGGTAGTGGTAGTGACATAGCTGCTGAAACTGCAGGGATCGTTTTGGTTAACAGCAATCCAAAAGATATTGTAAGTCTCATTTTATTTGGTAAAGCCACATACCGTAAGATGATACAGAATTTAATTTGGGCAACGGGTTACAATATAATTGCATTGCCTTTGGCGGCCGGGGTTTTATATAAGCAAGGTATTTTATTAAGCCCGGCTGCAGGTGCAGTTTTAATGACGGTAAGCACAGTTGTTGTTGCTATCAATGCAAGTTTTTTAAAAGTAAAAAAATAAAAATATTCAGGAATGAAAAAGATAGCACTATTTATATTAATCCTTATTACTTGTTCTTTTGTAAATGCGCAAGACATGAAAGGCATGGACATGACAAAAAAAGAGCAAACCCAACCGGTAACTTACACTTGTCCCATGCACCCGGAAATACATGCCAGCAAACCCGGCAACTGCCCCAAGTGCGGCATGAAACTGGTAAAGGAAAAGCCAAAGGTTTCCGGTACTCCGGTAATAAAGAAAAAGGAAGAAATGCAAATGCCAAAAGAGACAACAGCACCAGTAATATATACTTGCCCCATGCATCCCGAAATTCATGCAACCAAACCTGGCAATTGTCCAAAGTGTGGTATGAAGTTGATAAAAGAAAAACAGAAGGAAGCCATAAATCCAATACCTGATAAGAAAGATGAAATGCAGATGCCTGAAGATACTGCTAAGAAAAAGTCAACGGATATGGGCGATATGAAAATGGGCGATATGGAAAAGCCCAAAACAGAACCTATAAAAACCATTGTAAATAATACCCCGCCACGAACAGTACGTTATGATCTTTACATAGCAGATACAATGGTAACATTTGGTAAAAAATCCAAACGAGCCATTGCAGTAAACGGACAAATACCAATGCCTACACTGACGTTTACAGAAGGAGACACTGCAGAAATTTATGTACACAATAATTTAGATGAAGAAACATCCCTGCACTGGCATGGCCTCTTTTTACCTAATCAATATGATGGCGTGCCAAATCTTACTCAGATGCCAATTAAGGCACACACGACTCATTTATACAAGTTTCCCATTATCCAGCACGGAACACATTGGTATCATAGTCATACCGGTCTGCAGGAACAAATTGGCATGTACGGTATGTTTATCATGAACAAAAGAAAAGAATGGGATATACCCACTATCCCTCTCTTACTTAGTGAATGGATAGATATGAACCCTAAAGAAGTGCATCGCAGCCTACATGCGGCCACAGACTGGTTTGCAGTGCAAAAAGGAAGTACTCAAAGTTATGCAGAGGCTATAAAGCAAGGCCATTTTAAAACCAAAGTTACCAATGAATGGAAACGTATGAATGCGATGGACCTGACCGATGTGTATTATGACAATTTTTTATTGAATGGAAAAAATCAGAATGAGCAACCTCAGTTTAAAGCTGGCGATAGGGTAAGGCTTCGCATTGCGAATGCTGGGGCTTCCGATTATTTCTGGCTTTCTTATGCTGGCGGTAAGATAATCGTTGTTGCCACCGATGGTAATGATGTGGAACCGGTGGAAGTTGACAGGTTGATCGTTGCAGTGTCTGAAACTTATGATATAATAGTAACCATTCCCGAAAATAAAAGCTACGAATTTTTAGTAACTCCTGAAGATCGTACCAAACATGCTTCCTTATGGTTAGGCAGTGGCGAAAAAGTAGCGGCCACAAAAATGAAACGGCCAAAATATTTTGCCGGTATGAAGATGATGAACGACATGATGGACATGAAAGGAAACATGATTGAAATGGAAGGAATGAAAATGGAAAACCAGGTTATGGACATGAATACCGTTATGTATCCTGAAATAACTGGTGATGAAAACCCAAAAAAAGATACAGGCCATACCATGCAGATGCCCAATAATAAAAGTATGCAGGGTATGAATATGGAAGCAGAATCGGCAGATATTGTTTCACTTAATTACACCATGCTTAAAGCGCCGGAAAAAACCACTTTACCCGAAGGGCCATTAAAAGTATTGAAGTTTGATCTTACCGGAAACATGAACCGGTATGTATGGACACTGGACAACAAAACAGTTTCTGAAAGCGATAAGATCCTTATTAAAAAAGGAGAGAATGTGCGTATCATTTTATACAACAACAGCATGATGCGCCATCCTATGCACCTGCACGGTCACGATTTTAGATTGCTGAACGGCCAGGGAGAATATGCGCCCATGAAAAACATTATCGACATTATGCCTATGGAAAGAGATACCATTGAATTTAATGCAAATGTATATGGCGATTGGTTTTTCCATTGCCATATTTTATACCACATGATGAGCGGCATGGGCCGGGTATTTACTTATGAAAATCAACCGGCAAATCCCGAAATACCAAATCCTAAACTAGCACAACGAAAATTATTTGCCGATGACAGGGAGTTTCATTTAATGGGCAGATTTGGTATTGAATATAACGGACTGGATGGCGAAGCTATGGTTGCAAATACCAGGTGGAAAATAAGTACACTATGGCACCTGGGCTATCACGATATGCATGGCTACGAAAGTGAAACCATGATAGGGCGTTACATCGGCCGTATGCAATGGCTGTATTCGTATATTGGTTTCGATTATCATTATAAAATGGAAGGAGGCCCTAAAAACATTTTTGGCGGCGAAGACAAGAACTGGTTTGGCCAGGCAAGCAACAAAAACAATCGGAAAACAATCATAGCGGGTATAACTTATACATTACCCATGTTGTTTGTAGCTGATCTTAGGATAGATGGCAACGGCAAATTCCGTTTCCAGTTTGGCAGGGAAGATATACCGGTAACGAAACGTCTGCGTTTTAATATGATGATCAATACAGACAAAGAGTACATGGCAGGGTTCAGATACATAGCAACAAAATATATTTCTATTTCATCTCATTATGACAGTGATATGGGGTTAGGTGCTGGAGTAACATTTACTTATTAATTTCTAAAGATGTTTATAAACTGCAAAGCCATAAATCTAATTGCTAACTTTAGTATCTAAAAACTGATACTGCCATTATCTTTTTTATGAAACGACTTTTATATTTCATCATATTTATTTCAAATTTTACTTACAGCCAGGTAAGTAAACCTCAGCACGATCCTCCTGAAATTATTAATAAGTATACAGAAGTCTTATTATTTGATGAATGTAATAATGCAATTAATGTAATGAATGACTCATTATTCAATGTGGGTGATACGGTATTACTAATTCAAATGAAAGGCGCTGTTATCGATACCTCAAATACCGCCTCTTTTGGAACAATCCTCGATTATAAAAATGCCGGTAATTATGAATTCAATTATATCAGTAGTAAATCAGGTAATAAATTAGCTTTTAAAAACAGGCTTACAAAAACTTATGACATTCCTTCTGGCGTTGTACAATTAATTAGAGTCCCTTTTCTAACCAATCCCAATTTTTTTGGTGGCCTTACATGTATGCGCTGGGACGGAACCAAGGGTGGTGTGTTGGCAGTCATTACAAAAAATGGCCTTACCTGTTCTTGGGATATTGATGTAAGCGGAATGGGATTCAGGGGTGGGGAAGGATATAATGCTGTTTTACCTTTATCAAATTGTTTTGAAACCAATTATAACTATCCGGCTGCAAATCAGCTTGCAGCTTTTAAGGGTGAAAGTATAGCAAGTATATCTCAAAATATAAGCAAAGGGAAAGGTAGTTCTGCAGGTGGTGGGGGCGGCGGTTTAAGTCATAATAGCGGTGGAGGTGGAGGCGGCAATGCCGGTTCCGGCGGATTCGGCGGATATCAATCAGATACTTGCGGCAATGCGCCATTTGATAACAGAGGTATCGGAGGAAAAAATCTTTTATATAATGCTTCAGCAAATAAAATTTTCATGGGCGGTGGCGGTGGTGCAGGACATGCTGATAATACAGGTTTGAATTTTCCTCAGCCAGGTGGCGGAGCTGGTGGAGGAATAGCCATTATTATTACAGATAGCCTTTATATGTATACGCACAAGATACTGTCAATCGGTAATGACGGTCAATACTGCTATTCCCCGGATTGTAATGATGGAATGGGGGGTGCTGGTGCAGGAGGAACTATTTTAATGGTCATCAACAAAATAATTGACACAGTTACCATTCAAACTAACGGTGGTAACGGTGCTCACGTGCTTGGTTCTATTGCTTCAGGTGGAAAAGTAGGGCCCGGCGGCGGAGGAGGTGGAGGTGCATTCTTTATAAATAGCAGTTCTTTACCTGCCAATGCAACTTTAATAAATAATTATGGTATCAATGGCCATTTAGCAGCAAATTCACTAAATCCCTGGGGTGCTACTAGTGGAACCAGCGGGTTAAACTTTTTTAATCTTGTATTGCCATTCGATACTGTTTTATTTAAATCAAATATAGATTCTGTACGTATTAGCGATAGCCTGTTATCCTGTAACAGTTTTAACTTTAAGGGTTTCGCATTTACCAATTTAAACCCAATTACCTCTTGGTATTGGGATTTTAATGATGGAAATACAGCCCTTACTCAAAATACTACTCATGACTATTTAACCGGAAATACTTTTTCAGTGAAACTGATTGCAACGGATATAAACGGGTGTAAAGACAGTATTACTGATATCATAAATTCTAAAATTGTATTTATTGATGCAGGACAAAATAGCTCGTTTTGTTCTAATACAGCAGTTTCAGTTACACTCAATGGCAGCGGTACAGGTATCTATTCCTGGACACCTGCGCAATACTTAAACGATTCATCTCAACTTAATCCTATTGCTACAATTGATACAACTACAACATTTTATTTTTCAATTACAAGTACCGGTAACAATTGTCAGGTCAAAGATTCAGTAAAGATAGTTGTGAATGCGTCACCGGTCTTAAGCATTTCAAAATCAAATGATATCAATTGTAACCTTCCTTATACTAAACTAAATGTTACGGGCGCATCACAATATTTGTGGAGCCCTGCTTCTTCTCTTAACAGCAATTCAATTCATAACCCCATTGCCAATCCTTCCATTACTACTACTTATTTTGTAACTGGTACAAACAACAACGGTTGTAATGCTAAGGACAGCATAACTGTTATAGCAGATTTCTCTATTGGCAATATTTTATTACCGAATAGTTTTACTCCCAACGGAGACGGGCTAAATGATTGTTATGGGATCAGTTATTACAGGGATATACAAAACTTAACCTTTATAATTTACAACCGTTTTGGAGAAAAGGTTTTTGAAACAAAAAATGCTGCTGAATGCTGGGATGGAAATTATAAAGGGCAGCAGTTGGACCAGGGTAATTATGTTTATTACTTAAGAGCAAAAACTTTGTGTAAGGAAGTGATAAAAAAAGGAAGTGTACTTCTGGTACGTTAAAAAAAATCACTATAAAATCATTATACTGATAGGCCGCCAATATAAAAAACGGTTTATTTGTACTTTTGGGGCTATATATAATTCAGATAAATATTTCGTAAGAACTTTGTGTCTAAACTTAATGAAAAAGTAGGGTAATTTAATTATCTCAGAACTTCCCGGGAAATACTTATTTGATTATTGTCATGCGTTTTAGGTGTTTGAGACATTACTGTTCGGGCATGATAAAGGCAATTTTTCATAAGGTTGCATTTTGTAATAATAATAACATCAAGTATAAAATCCGCATGTATACTCAAGTCAAACCACAAGTAGATATTGATCAACGATGGATAGCCTTATAATCCAATAATTCAACATCCGGAGAGAGGTATCCATCTTTTACCGGTTCTTCTTTCATCAGATCCGTACTTAAATATTTTTTATTACTGTCGGAAAAAACAGTTACCACATTA
The DNA here is from genome assembly GCA_031373525.1 of Ferruginibacter sp. GTDB lineage: Bacteria > Bacteroidota > Bacteroidia > Chitinophagales > Chitinophagaceae > Ferruginibacter. The sequence continues at coordinate 6,725 of JANMMS010000037.1, read as the reverse complement.
CAATTCTTCATGCCCGGTTTGTTATTTACCTGCATAGCGCCAATAACATTTGCACCCGAAGAAATTCCGACTGCCAATCCCAATTGTTTAGCCAGTTTTTGAGCCATGATGATCGAATCTCCATCTGAAACTTGTATCACTTCATCCAGTTGATCCAGGTGAACGATCGCCGGAATGAATTCATCTGATATTCCCTGTATTCTATGTGATCCTACTTTATGCCCGGTAGAAAGTGTTGGAGATTCTGCCGGTTCCAGCGGATGGATCCTGATAGATGGGTTTCTTGATTTGAGGTATATTCCGGTTCCCATGATCGTTCCACCGGTACCAACACCTGCCACAAATGCATCCGGTGTTAGATCAACCGATTGTAATTGCATCCATATTTCTTTTGCTGTTGTTTTTTCATGCGCTTCGGCATTATAAATATTTTCAAATTGCCTGGGTAGAAAAATATGTTCATTTTCTTTAGCTATCTTTTCGCTCAGTGCAATACTTCCCAGAAAACCTCCCTGTTCTTTTGATACCAGTATCACTTCAGCGCCAAGGCTCCGGATGATATCTATTCTTTCTTTGCTTAACCAATCGGGCATGATGATCTTAACATCATGACCCAATGCCCTTCCGATCGCACTAAATGAAATGCCCGTATTTCCACTGGTTGCTTCAACAATGACATCTCCTCTTTTTATTTTACCAAAATGGGTTGCCTGTTGTAAAATATACAATGCCATCCTGTCTTTGATGCTCCCGGTAAGGTTATAGTGTTCGCATTTTACATAGATCTTACTGTGATCCCTTTTGTACCGGTAGGATATCTCAAGCATTGGTGTATTGCCTACCAGTTCCCAAAAATGTTGAAACTTGTTCTCCAGTTTTTTACCGGGAATACCTGTAACAATATTTTCATAGCAAGTATAATCTTTCATTTTAATGAATTTTGCAAATGGTAATATGGTTTGTCTTTTATAAAAGCACCTGTGGTTCAGACAAAATCGGCCTAACACTGTTTAAATGATAAAGTAATTCATTAATTTTTATCTTTCTGCTGATATAAAACAGTTTTCGGGCTGTTTTAAAGCAGTTTTGATGGAAAGCCTGGTGATATTTTTGTTGCCCTTTTTTTGTAAATTACATTCAACCGGGACAACTCCTGATTACCAAACAAAAAACATGTCAAAGAATTTAAGTGACCTGTCAGGTCGCAAAGGGCTTGAAAAAAATCTATTTGAAGCGCTTGGGAAGGCTGCTGAACATACCGGTACGCCCGGTTTGGAGGATATGGAAATGATCAGGGAAGAATTTCTCTTCGGTAAAGCTAATGTTTATGGCACAGTCTCTTTTTATGATTTCCTGAAACCTGCGAACAAGGATAAAAAAGTGTATGTGTGTAACGGCAGCGCTTGTATGACAGCAGGAACTCAGGAGAAACTGCGTCAATCACTTTCCGGATATTTTACAACAGAAGAAACCGGTGAAATGTGCTGCCTGGGAAGGTGCCATGAAAACAATGCTTTTCATGTAAAAGGAAAAAATTATTCCGGTAAGGATATCAATGAAATAGAGAAGATAAAAAAAGGCATTTCAACTACTTCCGAACATTACCAAGTTGCAAGTTATGGCACACCGGTAATTACAGGTGATCATGGAAATGTGAATGAGTTTTATAGGATTTTTCTTGATTGCATAACAAAACCTCCCGAAACCCGGTTGGTTCATTTAAAAGACTCAGGTCTTCGCGGCCGCGGTGGCGCAGGATTTTCAATGGCATTTAAACTTGATTCCTGCAGGAGTGTGGTCTCCGATACGAAATTTATTGTCTGTAATGCCGATGAAGGCGATCCGGGTGCATATAGCGACCGGTATATCATGGAACACCGTCCGCATACCATGCTGATGGGAATGATGATAGCTGGTTACATTACCGGTGCTTCACATGGAGTTGTATATATCCGTGGCGAATATCCTGAATCGGTCGAAATTGTTCAGTCATGTATTGAATCTTTAAGAAAAGAAAAACTCATTGGCGATAATATCAATAGCTCCGGTTTTTCATTTGATTTTAAAGTGATCAAAGCACAGGGCGCTTATATCTGTGGAGAAGAAACTGCTTTGTTATCTTCTATAGAAGGGCAGCGCCCGGAAGTACGTGTTCGTCCACCTTATCCGACTCAACAAGGTTTATTCAATAAGCCCACTGTGGTGAACAATGTGGAAACACTGGCCTGCCTTCCTTATATCATGCTGCATGGAGGAAAGGCATTTGCTTCCATTGGTACAGCAAGATCTTCCGGTACAAAATTAATTTCACTGGATGGTTATTTTAAACGGCCCGGGATATACGAAGTTGATATGGGAACTCCATTAAGCATTGTGATCAATGAATTGGGAGGCGGTTTTCGAAAGCCGGTAAAAGCCATGCACATCGGCGGGCCGCTTGGCGGATTGGTGCCCGTGCATAAAATAAATGAGCTATCGATAGACTTTGATTCCTTTGCTGCAGCAGGGTTTTTACTGGGACATGCCTCAGTAGTTTGTATCCCCGAAGATTACCCGCTGATAAAATATCTTGAACATTTGTTCAGGTTCACTGCACATGAGAGTTGTGGAAAATGTTTCCCGTGTAGGCTCGGTTCCACAAGGGGATATGAAATGCTGGAAAAAGCTCAGGGAGAAAATTATAAAATTGATATGAACTTAATGAATGACTTGTTGGAAACATTGGAAACCGGTTCACTATGTGCATTGGGAGGAGGGCTCCCGCTTCCGGTGAGGAATGCGTTGATGTATTTTGAAGAAGAGTTGGGGGAGTATTTTAGTAGGTAGTGGGAGGGGCAGGAACAGTGGCAGGGCAGTGGCAGTTGTAGGAGCAGGAACAAAGGCAGTAGCAGGGGTTAGTTGTAGCAGTAGCAGGGGCAGTTGCAGTAGCAGTAGCAGTTGCAGTAGCAGGGGCAGTAAGTTTAAAAACAAAAATATGAATGATGGATTTAAAAGTTTAAAAGTATATATACTGGCTTATAAACTAGCAATGGAAATATATTTTATAACAAAATCGTTTCCAAAAGAGGAGACGTATTCACTTTCAGATCAGATCAGGAGATCATCCCGTTCAATTTGTGCTAATATTGGCGAGGGATATCGAAAAAGAAAATACCCAAAACATTTTTCCAGTAAAATGACGGATGCTGACGGTGAATGCAGTGAAACAATGGTATGGCTTGATTTTTCGAGGGATTGTAAATATATTACGGTAGAAAAACATAAAGAGTTGCATGATCAATATCTTGAAGTTGGCAGAATGCTCGGAGGCATGGCAATGAATCCTGAAAAATTCATACTCAAAAGTTAATGGCAATAACAAATTATCAAACTGTCATAACTGCAACTGCTACTGCTACTTCTTTTACTGCTTCTTAAATGATAAATTTATAAAGAGCATGTCAAAAACCGCATTCATAAATGATCAATTATTTCCTGTTACAGAAGGGGATACCATTTTACAATTTGTCAAAAGGCACCTAGGAAAAGAACAGATTCCCACACTTTGCGATGCACCTAATTTAGAACCATTTGGATCCTGCCGGGTTTGTACTGTTGATGTAGCATTGGTAAAAGACGGCCCTGCAAAAACGCAGGCTTCCTGTCATACACCGGTCATAGCAAACTCCTTTATTTATACCGATAGTGAACGTATCACAAGATTGCGACGAAATATCATTGAACTGGTTCTAACCGATCATCCACTTGATTGCCTTACTTGTGAAGTGAATAATAATTGTGAACTGCAAACAGTTGCTGCTAAAGTAGGAATTAGAGATGTGCGTTACCCGGACGGAAAAAATCACCTCGATAAAAAGAAAGATCACAGTCACCCTTACATGACCTCCGATTTTTCTAAATGCATCAATTGTTTCCGTTGTGTACGGGCCTGTGATGAAGTGCAGGGAGAATTTGTATTAAGCATAGCTGGCAGAGGGTTTGACAGCCATATCATTAAAAGTTTCAACGAATCTTTTTTTGATTCTGATTGTGTGAGTTGCGGAGCCTGTGCGCAGGCTTGTCCAACATCGGCAATTTCTGACGTGTTTGAATCCAAATCAGTTGTTGCAGATAAAAAAGTAAGAACTATTTGCACTTATTGCGGTGTGGGTTGTAACCTCGACATAGCCGTTGTAAATGGTAAAGTAAAATCCATCCAGGCACCATTTAATGCCGAAGTTAACCAGGGACATACCTGTCTTAAAGGACGCTTCGCCTTTTCATTTTATAATCATCCCGATCGGTTAAGAACGCCTTTGATCAGAAAGAACGGGGAACTGGTTCCGGCAACCTGGGAAGAAGCATATGATCTTATTGCGAAACAACTTACACAAATAAAAAATGATTTTGGCCCGGATTATATCGCCGGCATTTCGTCTGCCCGCTGCACCAATGAAGAAAATTACCTCATGCAGAAATTCATCCGTGCTGTTATCGGAACCAATAATATCGACAGTTGTGCCCGTGTTTGTCATTCACCTACAGCATTGGGTATGCAACGAACTTTTGGAACAGGAGCAGCTACCAATTCTATCATTGATCTGAAATATACCGATTGCATTATGGTCATCGGCGCCAATCCAACAGATGCTCACCCTGTTACAGGTGCTAAGTTGAAGCAGTTTGCCATGAAAGGTATATCCATTGTTATTGATCCAAGAAAAACTGAACTGGCCAGGTATGCAACCTGTCATTTACAACTTCGTCCGGGTACCAATGTAGCAGTCATGAATATGTTGTTGTATTATATCATTAAAGAAGGGTTGGAAGATAAACAATTTATAGAAACCCGTACGGAAGGTTATGAAGAGATCAGGAATCATGTGATGAAAATGGATATAGATGAACTTGAAAGAATCAGCGGGGTAGATAAGAACCTGGCTCGTGCAGCTGCCATGGCTTATGCCAAAGCACCCAATGCCATGTCATTCCACGGATTGGGAGTTACCGAACATTCGCAGGGTACCTATACCGTTATGTTGATAGCCGACCTTGCTATGATCACCGGAAATATCGGCAGGCGTGGGGTAGGGGTAAACCCGTTACGCGGACAAAACAATGTACAGGGTGCTGCAGACATGGGTTGCCAGCCACACCAGGGAGCAGGATATCTTGATATTACCAATGCTGAATATCATCATTTGTATGAAGATTTTTATCACACAAAACTACCCTTGCATGTTGGTTATAAAATTCCGCAAATGTATGATGCTGCCTTGCAGGGAAAATTAAAAGCATTGTGGTTGATGGGAGAAGATAATGTACAAACCGATCCGAATACACAACATGTAAAAGCTGCTTTAAGCAAACTGGACCTGTTGATCGTACAGGAAATATTCATGACTGAAACGGCAAAAATGGCACACGTGGTTTTACCGGCTGCCTCTTTTTTAGAAAAGAGCGGAACCTTTACCAATGGCGAACGGCGTATTCAACGGGTGCAAAAAGTAGTAGAGCCTATTGAAGGTACAAAACCAGACGGGCAGATCATTGTAGATATCATGAACAGGATGGGATATGCGCAACCGGATTATGATCCTAAAACGATGCTGGAAGAAATTTCACAGATCGTACCATTCTTTGCCGGTGTTAAATGGGATGAACTGGGAGATAACGGTAAGCAATGGCCGGTTTTGCCCGATGGTACAGATACAGAGATACTGCATTTGGAAACATTCAAGCGGGGGAAAGGAAAATTCCAGGTAGCAACTTTTAAGGAATCGGAAGAGATCGTTCATCACGGAACAGAATTTCCATATATACTAACCACAAACAGAGAACTGGAGCATTATAATTGCGGAACCATGACACGCCGTACAGGCAATGTAGATATTATTACGGATGATGTGCTGATGATCAATCCTGCTGATGCAACAAACCATTTGATTTCAGAAGGAGAAATGGTTTGTGTAATTTCTGCCCGTGGTAAGATCGATGTGAAAGCACATATCACCGATGAAGTGAAAGCGGGTGTATTGTCATCCACTTTTCATTTCCCCGATGTAAAGATGAATGACCTTACTTCCAGTATCAGCGACAGTGAGGCGATGTGCCCTGAGTACAAGGTTGTGGCGGTGAATATCAGGAAGAGTAAGGGGAAGTATAAGAATTAAAGATCGGGTACAGGTCTCCTGACTTGTGCCTTCTGGTATGAATGAATTTTGAACAAGGAACAAGGAACAAGGAATATTGATCAAGGAACAAGGAATATAATACTGGTGCAGGTATCCTGACCTGTACCCATCTGTAACTTTCTAGTATATAATTAGATTTGGTAAATTAAGTGAGTGACGATTAAGCATAGGTCAGGAGACCTGCGATAGTGCAAAATGCTACTTTTTTGATCCCGGGTTCAATTCTGCTGCAAATGCTCCTCGTATTTTTGTTGTTCATTTTTCTTACAGCAGCGTAAATGATTTTAACCTGACTTTTCCAATAACAAATAACCTTTGACTTTTACTAAAAAACATGAGTTTAATCAAAGTTGTTAATGATGGCTGTCAGTGTTTTACCTGATAGTTACAAGTAGTTTCGTTACCTAAACATTATTTTATGAACACAATTATGACGACTGACATACGCGAAGTAATGAGTGCAGTGCATTACAGACCTGCTGTATCAATCATTATGCCTTTTGAACCAAAAATGAACTTAAAAACTGAGTTGACGCATACTTTAAAAATGGC
>JANMMS010000026.1:0-84666 GCA_031373525.1 Ferruginibacter sp. | reverse complement strand
TAAAACATTGAAATCTCACATTCCAATCATTGCATTGACAGCAGATGTAACTACGGTGGACGTTTCTAAATGTAAAGAATTTGGAATGGATAGTTACATTTCCAAACCAATAGAAGAGAAATTGCTGTACAATAAAATAGTTGAATTAGTAAAAAAGAATAAATAATCATTGACGAAATAAATTCGCACTTTTTGCAACGCCTATCAATTATTTACAAGCCAACTCAGCCGACAGTGCAGTCAATTGTTTAAGTTTAAAACGACACAGCATCGGACAAATAGAAGCACGAACCAATAACATGGGGTTTGCTGCAATTGGGGCTGGACGTAGAAGCAATCATCGGCTGTGCATATCCAGGCTTTGGTATCGGCGGACGGAATTCTGCCGGGCTTTTGTTGGTTAACTTCGGCTTTTAGTTATAAATTTAGTTTCAGTTCCGGGCGGGCAGTTGGTCAATTCCCCAATTGCAAGCAAGCCCTGTTCGGTATCTGAAAATAAAAAATAACATGCAATGACAAAAGATGTTATCATACAAAAACTATCGTCCAGCCATCATGAATTTGTTGATCTGATGCTGTCATTGAGTGAAAGTGATTTTACTTTTTCAGTGAATAATAAGTGGACAGCTGGTCAGCAGTTTGAGCATATTTATCTTTCAGTTTCGCCATTGACAAAAGCTTTAATGTTACCGGCATTTTTATTAAAATGGATTTTTGGAAAAGCCAACAGGCCTTCTAAGGACTATGATACATTGGTTAAAAAGTATCATGATAAACTGGAAAAGGGAGGTGCTGCATCCGGGCGTTTTGTACCAAAGCGAATTTTATTTAATCAAAAGGATGAATTGACAAAAAGATTGCTGAAAACGGTAGCTCAATTGTGCAAAACTGTTGACAGATTTTCAGAAGCAGAACTGGATTTCGTAATCTTGCCTCATCCATTATTAGGTAAAGTTACCTTGAGGGAAATGTTATACTTTACCATTTATCACGTGGAGCACCACATGAAATTGATTCAACAATAATTGCAATACCCTTGATGACCCATTTCTGCTATTAATATTCTCTTAACCTTAGTGAAATTTATTCCATTTTTTTAAAAAATTCATCAGAGGCCGGAAGCTGTGGTATCTTTGCTAAAATAATAAACAAATGAAGAACAAAGAAATTGACACTCAGTTAATGAAAGACGAAAGTCAGTATATTCACAGGCTTCACAGAATTGTAGAGGATTCCATACATGCAGAAAAACTCATTATTAATAATTTGTTGAATCCACCGGAGGAGGTGTTGACTCCGGGCCAGAAAGTTTCTGATAAAGTAGCCCGTTTTGGCGGCAGCTGGAAGTTTATTATTTTATTTATGATCCTGCTGGCAGTTTGGATCATTTATAATGTAATAACACCCAATGGAGATCATTTTGATCCCTATCCCTTTATTCTGATGAACCTGATACTCTCATGCATTGCAGCATTACAGGCGCCGGTGATCATGATGAGCCAAAACCGTAAGGAAGAAAAAGACAGGATGCGCAGTGAAAACGATTATATGATAAACCTGAAAGCAGAACTGCAGATCCGGAGCCTGCATCAAAAGATGGATCTGTTACTGGAAGATCAGATAAAAACATTATTCGCTTCTCAGGAAAAACAATTTGAGTTATTGAATGAAATTAATATTAAATTGAAAAAGCTCACAAATGCATAATATTTTATGTCAGTAGATAAAGACAGGTCACCGCATATACTAAATACATCTGCAACGTTGATGGGAATTTGTTTTTTGGTACTCACTTCACTCAATGCTTTGAAGGTTACTTCAAAAACAATCATGGATGAATTGACAACTGCTGCTATTGTAATGTTTATGGCCAGCAGCTTTCTTTCTTTTATTTCGATGCGAAACCAAAAATCTCCCGGAGAACGTATTGAAAAAATCGCTGATGTTGTTTTTATTGCCGGATTGTTTTTTCTTTTTGCAACAACTCTTTTACTGGCATTTAATATGATCGAATAAAAAATAGTTGGTAATGCAGGACAATGAATTCCTCAAGTTACCGGTTAATAGAATAAACAAACTGCTTAATTTTGAATACGAACTAAAATAGTATTTATGAAACAATTGATCATCGTAGTTGCCGTTATTTTTATTTCATCCTGTGGTAGTAATAGTACTGAGGATAAAATGGCTGAAACTGATTCAACTGTTACTTCAGATACCGTATATACTCCAATGGCAGATACCGCCAGGACAGTTGAAGTGGTAAGAACAAAAGGATTTTATATCTGGGATGTGAATATGGAGAAAAAGACCCTCAGAAAAAACCCGGCTTTGTCAGCAGCAGATATCAATGCAGATTCAGTTATCAATGGTTTGAACAAACAGTATGAGAATATTTTACTGGAAAAAGTAAGTATCAGTAAAGATACCATCAAGCTGAAAATAAAAGACAGTGATTATTTGACGAATCAAATAGGTTCAACCGGTGCAGCACAATATATGGCACAGACCATTATTAATTTAACTTCTGTAGCCGGTATTAATTATGTAATGATCGTTTTTAAAGAAGGCAGCCATGCCTCTCCGGGATTGTACATGAGGAAAGATTTTCCGGGGTATATCATTGTGCAGTAATGTTGGCCCGGATCTTTGATGTATTTGTTTAATGCAATATTATATAATGTAATATTGAAAGAAATCCTGAATACTTGGTGATTTAAATATTATTCATATATTTATTTATTCTTATCCTTAGCATAACCGGCACTTCCTCTCTGTAATCATGCTTTTTTTTCAGCAATCTGATTGTGAATATTAATTTGTACTATTCATAATTTGATCAGATATATTTAATAAAGATTACTAAAACTAAGTTTCATTATGAAATTATTTACCCCTCTATTTGCCAAAACCAGGCATGATCGTATTAATAATGGTTGCTTTCGTTTTTCAGTCTTTATTGGGATTGCTTTGTTACTTGGTATAGTATATAACGGCAATGCACAAACTGCATATAACCCTGCTAAGCTTGCCGTATTGGTTGTTGGAGATGGTACAGCAGCACTTTCAGGTTCAGCAACTCCTGTATTTGTAAAAGAATTTAATATTACCGGTGCTGCACAGCCAGGAACGCTCAGAACCACTTTGCCTGCAACTGCAACAACAGGATTAACTTCCGTAAACCGTGCCCTTACACAAAGCGGTTCGGGTACTTCAGAGGGATATATCGGATTATCTACAAACAGGCAATTATTACTTGTAACAGGTTACAATTCCAGCAGCGGGTTGACAACTGTATCAAGTTCTGTTGCAACAACCTTTCCTACCAATACAAGGGTAATTGCTAAAATTGATGCAACTGGGGTGGCAGATACCAAGACCACACTCAATACAACCAGCACGGGGTTTGCAATACGTTCTGCAGCTTCGGTGGATGGAACAGCTTACTGGACAGCTGGGGCTAGTGGTATGAATTATGTACTCAATGGAAATATAGCAGTTCCAACAAGCCTTTCAATTATCAATACAAGAGTAGCATCTATATTTAATAACCAACTATATACATCATCAGGTTCTGGTAGTATCAAATTGGGAACATTGGGTACTGGTTTACCAACTTCAGGGTCACCTGTTCTAACCAATCTGAATGGATTTTTAACAACTACCGGGGATCCTTACTCGTATGTTTTTATTGATTTGAATGGAAGTGGCCCAGATGTTTTATATGTAGCTTCTTTATCAGCTGCTCCTAGTGGTTTGTTAAAATATACATCCTCCAATAATGGTACAACATGGAGTGCAGCAGGTAGTTTAACAGGGAATGTATTTGGAGTAACAGGTGTTTTTAATTCCTGTACCGGTAATGTTGACCTGTATATTACTGCAAATACAACGAATGCAAAACCAACTACGTTGTACAAATTCTCCGATCTTAATGTAACAGTTGGTAGCCCGGCTGTTATAACCAACAATGGTTTTGCATTGACTACTTTTGGCACTTTGTTGGCAACTGCTGCTACCAATACTGCGTTTGGCGGGGTTGCTTTTACACCCGGAACTTCTTTATCAGCTCCCTCTTTATTTAATGTAACGGGCGGCAATGCCTGTTTTGGTTCCACAGTAGCCATTGGATTAAGCAATTCGGAAACCGGTATAAATTATGAACTAAAAAAAGATGGCTTAACCATTTCAACGCTACCAGGTACTGGTGCGCCCCTTAGTTTTGGAAGCCAATCTGCTGCTGGTGTTTATACAGTTGTAGCTACAAATCTGCTTACCGGATGTACAACAAATATGGCAGGATCATCAGTGATCAATTCATTGCCATCGGTGAGTTTCAGTGGCCTTGCTTCACAATATTGTATAACGTCATCTGCTGTTAGCCTTACAGGTTCTCCTGCAGGAGGTACATTCAGCGGGCCGGGCATCAGTGGATATACATTTTATCCTGCAATAACCGGTGCAGGTGGCCCATACACAATAACTTATTCTTATACAGATATTTTAACAGGGTGCAGTAATGCTATTTCTCAACAGGTTTCAGTAAATGTTATTCCAACAGTTTCTATAAGTGCAACTCCAGCTACCGTCTGTGCCGGTAATACTGCAAACCTTACTTTGAATTTTACTGGTACCGGGCCATGGACTTATTCTATAAACGGGGCTGCGCCCGTAAGTACTTCAAGTAACCCGGAAACAGTTCCGGTAAACCCTGCCGTTACTACAATTTATGAGTTAACAGCATTAAAAGATGCAAATTGTTTAGCGGATGCATGGGTTGACATTTCAGCAGGTGATAAGTACAGTCATGGCATTAAAGCAGATGGAACATTGTGGACATGGGGTTTGAATATTCAAGGATATTTAGGCGATGGGACTACAATAGATAGGAATAAGCCTGTAAAAATTGGGTCGGCTACAAATTGGGCAAAAGTTTCACTTGGTGAAGGACATAGTTTAGCAATAAGGAAAGATGGAACATTATGGGCTTGGGGTAGAAATGCTTATGGTGAATTGGGCGATGGAACCTTATTTCCACGTTACAGTCCTGTGCAAATTGGTTCAGCCACGAATTGGGCTGATATTTTTTGTACTGCTGCACATACGCTTGCCTTGAAAACTGATGGTACTCTTTGGGCATGGGGTTTGAATGTTAACGGAGAGTTAGGTGATACAAGTTTTACCGATAGGTATAGTCCAGTGCAAATAGGAATTTCTACAGATTGGGCTACGATTTCAGGTGGCCAATACTTCAGTATGGGAATCAAATCAGACGGCACACGTTGGGGATGGGGAGGTGTTAGTTTCGGAGAATTAGGAGGTGGGATAAGTTCCATTATTCCAGTTCAGAGGGGTGTTTTATCAAACTGGTCTAAGATATTTTCGGGTAATTTCCATAACATGGCTATTCAAACAAATGGCACATTGTGGGCCTGGGGTTTGAATACAGATGGGCAATTGGGCGATGGAACCATATTTCAACGTAACAGTCCTGTGCAAATTGGTTCAGCCACGAATTGGGCTGGAGTTTCAGCAGAAAGATACCATAGTATGGCTATTAAAACGGATGGCACGTTATGGGTATGGGGGAAAAATACCAATGGACAGGTCGGTGATGGAACAAATACAAACAGGAACAGTCCTGTACAAATTGGCAACTCAACCGACTGGACAAAAATGGTAGCCGGAATTTCACATAGTTTGGGGATACGATCAGGTGGTGAATTATGGGCTTGGGGACAAAATGCCAATGGACAACTCGGCGATGGGACTAATGTAGATAAAAATACTCCTGTTCAGATTAGTTCAGTAATTTCAAGTGTAACCGTAACCGTTAATCCGCTACCAATCGTAAGTTTTACCGGCCTTGCATCGAACTATTGTGTAAATGCCTCACCCGTATCTTTAACAGGTACCCCTGTGGGTGGAACTTTTAGCGGCCCTGGTGTATCAGGCAATACTTTTAATCCCGCTTTGGCAGGTTCGGGTGGCACTTATACCATTACATATTCCTATACTAATATTGCCACAGGCTGCAGCAATAGTTCTTCACAAACTGTAAATATAATTCCTTTACCGGTTGTCACTTTCAGTGGACTTACTTCTCAATATTGTCTTTCATCTTCACCCGTAACCCTTACCGGTTCACCTGCAGGTGGTACTTTCAGCGGTCCCGGTATAAATGGTAATAATTTCAATCCAGCAATAGCAGGTGCCGGTGGCCCATACACAATAACTTATGCTTATACTGATATTGCAACGGGTTGTAGTAATTCTATTTCCCAATCGGTTTCTGTAAATGTAATACCAACGGTAACAATGAGTGCATCTCCAAATCCGATCTGTAATGGCAGTTCCACAAACCTGGCACTGAACTTTACGGGTACAGGGCCATGGAGTTATTCGATCAACGGGGCAGCCCCGGTTAGTACTTCAAACAATCCGGAAACAATTCCGGTTAACCCCACTGTTACCACTACCTATGAATTAACCACATTAAGCGATGCAAATTGTAATGCCAGTGAATGGATAAGTGTGGCAGCAGGATCCAGTCATGCTTTGGGTGTAAAATCTGATGGTACGCTCTGGAGTTGGGGATACAATCTTATTGGTCAGTTAGGCTTAGGTAATAATACGAATTCTAACCGGCCGGTAAGGGTTGGAGCTTTGAACGACTGGGCAGCAGTTTCCGCCGGGGATGCACATAGTATGGCTATTAAAAAGAATGGAACGCTTTGGGTCTGGGGCGATAATTCGAACGGCCAATTGGCCAATGGTACCTTCACGGGTAATAGTAATACTCCACAGCAGGTTGGATCAGCCAATAACTGGGTAAAAGCTGATGCAGGGAATTCATATTGCATGGCTTTGAAATCCGATGGTACACTTTGGGGCTGGGGTTCTAACGTTAACGGATACCTGGGAGATGGTACCAATACCGGCAGGAGTACCCCGGTACAGGCAGGTACCGATACTGACTGGAAGGAAATTTCTGCCGGGCTAAACCATACACTTGGTTTGAAAACAAACGGAAAATTATGGGCATGGGGATTAGGATCAGTTGGCCAGCTAGGCGGCGCTACTCCTGGAAATTCACCTAACCAGGTGGGTTTGGAATCCAATTGGGGCAGCATTTGCGCTGGGGAATATAATTCATTGGCTCTGAAAACAACGGGTACGCTTTGGGGCTGGGGATGGAATCAGTGGGGTGAATTGGGACTTGGGAATTATATTCAAAAGAGTACCCCAACGCAGGTTGGAACCGCCAATAACTGGCAATCTGCTTCTTTATATTCGCGTCATTCGCTTGCTGTAAAACAAGATGGCACATTGTGGTCATGGGGAGTTAATATAGCTGGTGCATTGGGTAATGGTACCAACAGTTCAAGTAATTCGCCAGCTCAGGCCGGAGTAGCAACAAACTGGTTAAAATTAACAACAGGCCCGGGTTTTAGTCTGGGCATCAGGTCTGACAATACCCTTTGGGCATGGGGAAAAAACACTGATGGCCAGTTGGGTGATGGTACAAATGTTAACAGCCTCAGTCCTTTAAAGGTAAATACACCCATTTCAAGTGTAACCGTTACCGTTAATACTTTGCCTGTAGTAAGTTTTTCAGGACTAGCCGGACCATATTGTGCAAATGCATCAGTTGTAATTTTGACCGGATCCCCTGCAGGCGGTACATTCAGCGGGCCCGGCATAAACGGAAATACATTTGATCCCGCTTTGGCAGGTTCCGGAGGCCCTTATTCAATAACTTATACATATACTGATATGGCAACAGGTTGCAGTAATAGTTCTTCACAAAATGTAACAGTAATTCCTTTGCCGGTAGTAAGTTTTAGCGGCCTTGCATCTCAATATTGTATAACATCATCTGCTTTAACTCTTACAGGATCACCTGCAGGAGGTACATTCAGTGGGCCTGGTATTAATGGTAATACATTCAGCCCTGCTATAGCGAGTACTGGCGGGCCTTACACGATAACGTATGCTTACACAGATATTGCAACCGGTTGCAGTAATAGTGTTTCTCAAAATGTAACAGTAAAAGCATTGCCAACAGCAACTATTAGTGCAACTCCAAATTCTGTCTGTGTGGGTAATACTGCTAACATTACCCTGAACTTTACCGGCACAGGGCCATGGACTTATTCGATCAACGGGGAAGCACCAGTTAGTACATCAAATAATCCGGAAACAGTTCCGGTAAACCCAGTTATAACTACTATATACAAATTAACATCTATAAGTGACGCAAATTGTTCAGTCAATGATTGGTTAACCATTTCAACTGGCAGTTATCACAGTCTTGCCATTAATTCGGATGGAACTTTATGGGCATGGGGGCGAAATAATCAAGATGGGCAATTAGGTGATGGTACTATCATTGATAAAAATGCACCTGTAAAAATTGGGTTATCAACAAATTGGGCAAAAGTTGCTGCAGGAGCTGTACATAGTTTAGGTATTAAAACAGACGGCACACTATGGGCATGGGGAGCTAATGATTTTGGTCAATTGGGTGATGGAACAACTATTAAGAAAACAAATCCTGTACAAATTGGAACATCAGCTAACTGGGCAAAAATCGAAGGAGGCCATCTTTACAGTCTGGCTATTAAAACAGACGGAACGTTATGGGCCTGGGGGCAAAACTTAGATGGACAATTAGGTGACGGAACGACCACGTCAAAGTATACTCCTGTTCAAATAGGAACATCCACTAATTGGGTTGCGGTTTCCGGTGGGTTAGACCATAGCCTGGGAATCAAATCAGATGGAACACTTTGGGCCTGGGGATGGGGCACTTTTGGGCAAACCGGGGGTGCTTTTTCCAGTGTTCCATTTCAAGTGGGAACATCAACTGATTGGGCTAGCATTTTTGCAGGTACTTATTATACTCTTGGCATAAAAACAGGTGGTACACTTTGGGCTTTGGGGCGTAATAATGTCGGGCAGTTGGGTAATGGTAATTATTCACAGGTAAATTCCCCAACCCAAATTGGAACTTCAACAGACTGGATAAAGGTATCGGGGCATTCTGCTCATTCTATGGGCATCAAACAAAATGGTACACTTTGGACATGGGGCTTGAATAACGATGGCCAATTAGGAAATGGTACAATAACCTCTACCAATGCACCTGCACAAATTGGAACTGCAACGAACTGGGCCAGTATTTCTGCAGGATTGAATGACAGTCACGGTATAAAAACAGGAGGTACGATCTGGTCATGGGGTATTAATGATTTTGGCCAGCTTGGCGATAATACTAATATCAGTAAAACCAGCCCGGTACAATTGAATACTACAATTACCAGTGTAACCGTAACTGTTAATTCGTTACCAACTGTTAGTTTTAGCGGCCTTGCAGCAAACTATTGTGTAAATGCTTCTCCGGTAACTTTAACCGGATCACCTGCGGGTGGTACTTTCAGCGGTCCGGGGATCAGTGGTAATGTATTCAATCCCGCAGTTGCAGGAGTTAGTTTAGGGATGCTGCATATCATATCTTATTCGTACACTGATATAGCAACAGGTTGCAGCAATAGCATTTCACAATCAGTTATCGTTTATCCATTGCCTGTTTTGAGTATTGCAGGACTTGCAACGCAATATTGTATAAATGCATCTCCGGTAACACTTACAGGTTCTCCTGCAGGAGGCACATTCAGCGGGCCTGGCATCAGTGGTAGTACATTTAATCCTGCAATAGCAGGTACCGGTGGGCCTTATACGATAACTTATTCTTTCACAAATATTTTAACTGGTTGCAGTAATACAGTTTCCCAATTGGTTTCTGTAGGAGCCTTGCCATCCGTGAGTATCAGCGGAAATAATTTTGTTTGTTCCGGGGGCAGTGCGTTGTTAACAGCTGCGGCTACAGCAGGAAGCGGAACAATAAGCAGCTACCAATGGGTAAGAACTACACTTGCTGGTTCAACAAATCTTGGAACTGCCGCAACACAATCAATCAATGCTGGCGGTGATTATACTGTAATTGTTACAAATAGTTTTGGATGTACCATTACTTCAGCGGTATTTAATGTTACATCCTATGCTGTACCATCCATCAGTTTTTCAGGGCTTGCATCTCCATATTGTGTAAATGCTCCGGCTGTCACTTTAAATGCGTACTTATTCGGTAACCCTGCACAGGGTGGCATATTCAGCGGACCGGGCATAACAGATAACGGAAATGGTACAGCAATCTTCAATCCTGCAACAGCAGGGGCAGGAGGGCCTTACACGATTGTTTATAGTTACGCTTTTCCGGGTACAACATGCAGTAGCAGTACTTCACAAACAGTGATAGTAAATCCTTTACCGGTTGTGAGTTTTAATGGGTTAACAGGACCATATTGTACAACTGATACTGTAGTAACGTTAACGGGTATTCCAATAGGCGGTACTTTCAGTGGACCGGGTATGGTTGGTAATACATTCGATCCTGCCTTAGCTGGGGCAGGTACACATAGTATCACCTATACTTATTCCGATGGCACTTGCATCAATACATCAACACAACAGGTAGTTGTTAATAGTTGTATTACAACAATTACAGTAAACCTAAAACTCTTCCTGCAAGGTTATTATATAGACGGAGGCATTATGCAACCGGTATTGAATAACCAGTCAGTTACAAATTCACTATCTACAGAAACCGATAGTATAAGTGTTGAACTTCATGACCCAACAACCTTTGCGTTGGTTGATTCAAAACAGGCAGTATTGTTAACAGACGGTAACGTTTCAGCAACCTATACCCAACCGGCCGGGCCATATTTCATTGCTGTAAAACACAGGAATACGATACAAACCTGGAGTACAGATCCTGTTGCATGCGTTGCAACCACACCGTTATATGATTTTACAACAGCTGCCTACAAAGCTATGGGAGATAACCAGGTAGAAGTACAAACCGGCAAATGGGCATTTTATACCGGCGATCTGAACCAGGATGATTTTATTGATGGAAATGATTTCCCTGCATTTGATACCGATAGTTTTAATGGGGTGAATAGTGTATATGTAGCTACCGATATGAATGGCGATGGGTTTGTGGATGGCAATGATTTCCCTGTATTTGATGTGAATAGTTTTAATGGGGTTTCGGCGGTACATCCATAAATTAATTCTAATTTTAGTAAAGAGGAAGTTTACTAAGCTTCCTCTTTTTTTATATAATTTTATTCCGCAAAAACCGGTTTATTATTTTTTTGTAAAGTCTTAAACCCAGGAGTCGGAGGAAAATTTATTTATGCATATTCTGACAACTGAAATACATTTTCCTGCTGTTGAGACTGCAGATGCAGATGGTTTATTTGCCATCGGCGGAGACCTTAGTACTGAACGTTTATTAGAAGCTTATCGTAATGGAATTTTTCCCTGGTATAACGAAGATGACCCAATATGCTGGTGGAGCCCTGATCCCAGGTTTGTATTATATCCTGATCAATTGCACATTAGTAAAAGCATGCAGCAAATTATCAATAGAGGCCAATTTGAATTTTCAACTGATCGTGCTTTTGAGAAGGTCATACGTGCCTGTAGCACTGTAAAAAGAAAAGATACAAATGGTACCTGGATCAGTGAAGAGATGATCAATGCATATTGCAAATTACATAAACTCGGTTATGCTATCAGTGCAGAATCATGGCAGGATGAGAAATTGGTTGGAGGATTGTACGGAATTAAAATGGGTAATTTATTTTTTGGCGAGAGTATGTTTAGTATCATACCTAATGCAAGTAAATTTGCTTTTATACAATTAATTCAGCAATTAAAAACAACAGGACTAGTTTTAGTAGATTGCCAGATGCATACAAAACATTTGGAAAACCTAGGAGCTGTAATGATACCGAGAAAAAATTTTATTACAATAATTAAACAACACATTTAAATTTGTGAGTCTTAGTGTCTTAGAGACTTGGTGGCAAAAAGATCATGCCACTAAGTCAGAAAGGCTCAAAGCGGCACAAAAAAAAATAAACTATGGCTAAAGAGCATTTTTACAAAACTAATATTGAATGGACTGGAAACAGGGGTGAAGGTACCAGTCATTACAAAGGGTACGATCGCAGCCATCGTATTTCAGTGGCAAATAGGCCAGTAATTGAATCTTCATCAGATCCTGCGTTTATGGGTGATGCATCAAAATATAACCCCGAAGAATTATTGCTGGCTGCCTTATCTTCCTGCCACATGCTTTGGTTCTTGCATTTGTGTTCTGATCATGGAATTGTAGTAGTTGAATATACAGATGAGGCTACAGGTATTATGGTGGAAACTTTATCTGGCGGACATTTTATAGAAGTTGTTTTACATCCCATGATAACGATCACGGACAATAGAATGATTGAAAAAGCTAATGAATTGCACCAGGAAGCGAATAAAAAATGCTTTATTGCCAACTCCTGTAATTTTCCGGTAAAGCATGAACCTTCCTGTATTAGCATTTGAAATTATAGTTCTCTTCTTTTGAAATACAATTTGCTGTCATCTTCCAGGTAAAGAATAAGTTTATTGTTTTCCATAAAATAATCAACTAATTTATTGCTTAGCATTGTTGAAAATATTTTTTCAACCGGGTTGTTATTACAAGCCATTCGGGTGCCTGCAAAAGGAGAGAAATTTATACGGGTTCCTTTTACTTCAATCGTTGAATTGATATTATTACAACCGTCTGAACCGTTCATTTTATTTGTCAGCAGGTTGAATTCCATTCGGGGTAAACCTTTTGAAAAATCAGCCGCTGATTGTTTTATATTATTAACTGATTCAAGGATCCAACTATCATTCAACCGGTGATCAAACAGGTATTTACCACATCCCGTATATCGTTTATTATTAATAGTGACCTCAATTTTTTTGTTGAATTGTTCGCCAATTCCTGTACCTTGACATGCAGATGAAAAGACTTCAATTATCATCAGGCCAAGGTCTGTTTTTATGCGATATCTTTCCATTTCAGCGTTGATCTCCTTTTTTTCAAAAGCAGGTAATAGATACAAATTGTTGCCATCAGCGGATGAAAAAGAAACCATTTTATCAAAGTCAATTTCCAGTGACCAGGTTAAAGGGGTTATGCCTGTCCCAATAAGGTCAATTCCTTTTTTTTGTTTTTGTATCATACTGTCGGAAGGCATGATGTTGCGTTGCGCTGTTACAATCTTATTGATAGAGCTTTTAGAGCTTGTCTTGCATGCAGCGAAGAAAAAACCTGATAAAATAAATAATAGAAAAGAAGATCTCATATAAAAAATGTGTTGCTAAAAATAAAGAAATTTTATTATTGGCTTTCTTTTCTTTAAAAACTATAACATTGCATTTTAAGATACGGCCATATAGGTATTAGTAACCCGTTGTTTTATTAAACGATTATAGCAGATAGATGAAAAAGATAGTTTTCTTAAGCATGTTGTTCTTTACAGCCTGTAGTACAAAACAAGTTGTTACGACCACCACCTATATTCAAAACCCTTCTTTGCTGGTAAATGGAAAATTATTTGCCACTGTATTTCAGCAAAAGTCAGCAGAGTACAGGGCACTGTGTTTCCAGGCTTATAATATTGCCAGGTATAGGCTGGATAATTATAAACCAGCTACAAATAAACCACTGGCGATCATTACCGATTTAGATGAAACTGTACTGGATAATAGTTCCTATGCAGTTCAACAGGGGTTAAAGGGGAAGGATTATGAACCTGCATCCTGGAATGAATGGACCGCCAAAGGGATGGCAGATACGATGCCGGGATCAGTTTCATTTTTAAAATATGCTGCTTCAAAAGGGGTTTCTATATTCTATATCACTAATAGGGAGGAGAAAGATAAAGCAGGCACTCTTAAAAATTTAAAATTATTCAGAATGCCCAATGCAGATAGTAATCATATTATGCTCAGGCAAAATATTTCCAGTAAGGAAGCTAGAAGGCAAAAAGTAAATGTTACACATGAGATCGTTTTGATGCTGGGTGATAACCTCTCTGATTTCAGTATACTGTTTGATAAAAAAACTGCCGATGAACGGATGCGAAATACAAATTTCTCAGCTTCGGATTTTGGAAACCGTTTTATTGTTTTACCAAACCCGGTTTATGGTGATTGGGAATCTGTGATCTATAATTATAATAAATACACACTGGTGCAGAAGGACTCAGCCATGAGATCGGTTTTGAAACCTTAAAATGGTTCAGTAGTTTATACGAAATAAAAAAGCAGCGAAATTTTACGCTGCTTTTTTAAAATATATACTAATATCAAATAGTTCTGTTCTGATCAAAATTCTCCAGTTCCTTACTTACCGAATTCAGGAAAGTAGAACCCAGTGCACCATCAATGATACGGTGATCGTAGCTTAAAGAAATATACATCATGTGGCGGATAGCAATGCTGTCGCCTTGAGGCGTTTCTATGACCATCGGCCTTTTCTTTATGGCTCCCACAGCCATGATAGCAACCTGGGGCTGGCTGATGATCGGGGTACCCATGATGCTGCCAAAAGTTCCCACATTGGTTAATGTGAAAGTTCCCCCAGTTGTATCATCGGGTTTTAATTTATTTGTCCGGGCTGCATTGGCAAGACCATTAACCTGTTTGGTAAGTCCGGTCAGATTTAACTGATCGGCATTTTTTATAACAGGAACGATCAGGTTGCCATTTGGTAATGCAGTTGCCATTCCAATGTTGAGGTCTTTTTTTATGATGATCCTGTCTCCATCAACTGAACTGCTAAGCATCGGGTATTTCTTTAAACTCTTGATGATAGCTTCAATGAAAAGTGGAGTGTAAGTAATTTTTTCGCCTTCTCTTTTTTCAAAATCCTTCTTTACTCTTTCTCTCCATAATACCAAACTGGTTACATCACATTCTGCAAAACTGGTAACATGGGCGCTGGTGGCTTTGCTGTCAACCATGTGCTTGGCGATCAGTTTGCGCATTCGGTCCATCTCTATTATTTCTACATTACCAGGGTAGCTGTTAGCTGTTAGCTGTTGGCTGTTAGCAACCATCATTTGGTTGTTACTGCTTTCTTTAACCGGTGCTTCCTGCATTGTCTGGCTAATTGCTGACGGCTTATGGCTAATATTTCTGCCCTCAATAAAAGCCAGTATATCTTTCTTGCTCACTCTACCATCTTGTCCGGTGCCTGGTATGTTTTCCAATTCACTCATACTGATACCTTCGCTTGCTGCAATATTTAATACCAATGGGGAATAAAAGCGAACAGCATTTTTTGAACCCGTATTGTTATTGTTAACAGTGGGCTGAAAAGGGATCTCTTCTACGATTTTTGCTTCTTCATATTGTTTTACCGGTGCCGGGGCAGGTGCCTGTGTTTGAGTAGCTCCTGCACCCACTTTGATCCTGGCAATAACAGTGCCGATCGGTACCACATCATTTTCTTTGAACAGGATCTGTTCAAGGATACCTTCAGCAGTTGAGGGTACTTCGCTGTCAACCTTATCAGTAGCAATATCCAGTACTGTTTCATCCTGGGCAACTTTATCACCGGGTTGCTTATGCCATTTAAGAATGGTCGCTTCCATGATGCTTTCTCCAAGTTTTGGCATTATCAGATCTACAATACTCATATAGCTGTAAATAAATTAATATAAGTGGTTAATTAAAGGCAAATGTAAGTAAATCTATGGGTATGGTTAAGAGATGACATCTTTTTTCATGACGACTTGGAAAAAAGATGTCATCTCTTAATGAGAAGCTATCCATTCTCCAAAATGAATTTTCTCAGCATATTCAATGCATTGACAGCAGTGAGTTGTATATTCAATTGCCTTTCAAACCGGAAATGGAGTTTTTTAGTCGTTATTTTTTCAATATTTCCCACAGCTATCCAAACAGTTCCAACCGGTTTATCGGGCATGCCTCCGCCGGGCCCCATAATTCCGGAAACAGCGATCGTATAATCTGACCCGATGTTTTGTAAAGCTCCCCGGGCCATTTCAAGAACAACTTCTTCACTAACTGCACCTTTTTCTATGATGGTTTTATTATTTACCTGTAAGAGATCTTCTTTGGCTTTGTAAGAGTAAGTAACAACACTTCCATCATAAAATGCAGAAGATCCGGGCATAGATGTGATCAAATGTGAAATATATCCGCCTGTACAACTTTCTGCCGTACACATCGTCTTATTTTTTTTAAATAATAATTTACCGACAATATTTTCCATTTTCTCATCTTCATTGGTAATGATGTATGCAGCAACAAGTTCTTGAAGTGTTGAGAATTTTTCATTTAATAAAGATTCGATCTCATTTTTATCTTTTCCGGTTGCGG
The DNA here is from genome assembly GCA_031373525.1 of Ferruginibacter sp. Taxonomy (GTDB): domain Bacteria; phylum Bacteroidota; class Bacteroidia; order Chitinophagales; family Chitinophagaceae; genus Ferruginibacter. The sequence goes on along the minus strand of JANMMS010000026.1, from coordinate 68,358 downwards.
TCAATCTCAACCTTACCATACCATAGTTTGGCAGGTAAGCCAGTTTGATATTACCCGGCAATGCTTCTTCAAAATCCTGAATCATATCTGCGATCAAAGATTCACCTATTCCAAAAGTCATCAAAGTGCGGTGCTCAATAAACGGTGTTTCAAACCTTTTTGTCAATTCAGTGATCACTACATCCTGCATCATGCCTTTCATTTCATGCGGAACACCGGGCATACTGACAAATATTTTACCTGCTTTTTCAAACCACATACCCGGGGCTGTTCCGCGTTTGTTCGGGATCACTTTACATACATCAGGAACCTCGGCCTGTTTTAAATTCCTTTCAGTGATAGCACGTTTAAAGATATTTTCAAAAAGGTATTTTACATTTTCCAGGGAAGGTTCATCTATGATGAGCTTTCCTCCAAAATATTTGCATAACAGGGGTTTGGTAATATCATCAGCCGTTGGGCCGAGTCCGCCGGTTATTAATATGATATCAGCATGATGCATTTCTTCATCCAGGGCATTCCAGATGTCATCCCAAATATCACCAACGGCTACACGCCTGATCACTTTGATGCCTGCAATATTCAATTGCTGTGCTATCCAGGCGCTGTTGGTATCAATTACCTGTCCGATCAGTAATTCATCACCGATGGTGATAATGGAAGTGTTGATCATAATAATATTTCTACAATGAAAACAAAAATGAAAAAGAAAAAGTTGTCCGTTTTAATACTGTAAATTTAAAAAGATATTCCTTCGTAAATATCTTTTAATGAAATAGAAAGATTTACCGTGCTGATCAAAAATGAATCTTCCGATGATTTAAATTCGGTTAGCTGCCAGCTGTTGTCATTGTTGCGGATATGCTTTTCCACGTGAATTCTTTCTGTGTCAATTAGTATGTATTCCTGTAAACGATCTATATCACGGTACAAAGAAAACTTTTCCCCTTTGTCATAATTACGGGTAGATTTTGACAGCAATTCAATGATCACAGATGGATTTAAAACCGTATCAAAAAAGTCATCTGTACATTCTGTTTCACCACAAACGATACTGATATCCGGATAAGTATATAAAGTGTTTTTGGGAATATGAATTCTCAGGTCGCTTCCGAATGGCATACAATTTTTACCTTTTAGTTTTGATGCCAATTCTCCAAAAACATGAGAGAAGATCTTGTTGTGTTTTATGGATGCACCACTCATGGCGAATACTTCGCCCTGGTAATATTCGTGCTTTTCAAAAGCGTTCCTTTCAACACTGAGGTATTCTAAGGCAGATATGTTTTTATAAACCGGAACCGGTTCGTTCAGTTCATGTTCCATACATAAATTTAAATCATTTTTATTTAAGTTTATCACTTTTTAAAAGAAGTAAATTAATATCAGTTTTCTTTTTTTAGTTTTGATAAATTATTTTAATGAATAGAATTACGATATTACTTTTTTGTACAATTATCTCCTTTTGTACATATGCACAACAGATTCAACAGAAATTGTCTGTAGCCATCAATCAATTGGAAAATGATATTCAGTTTTCTCATTCCATTATCAGCTTGTATATTGTTGATAGTAAAACAGGGATTGCTCTATACGAGAAAAATACACAACTTGGCATGGTGCCTGCCAGTTGCCAAAAGATCATAACCAGTGCATCGGCCTTTGAACTATTGGGAAAAGAATATCAATATAAAACTCCGGTTAAAATTTATAAAAGCACTGATACCGTTCGTTTGTATCTGAATGGTTCCGGTGACCCAACATTGGGAAGTTGGAGATGGAAATCAACAAAAATGAATACTGTTTACAGTGACATTCAAATGGCTTTAAAAAAAATGAATATTTCGATATTGGGATCAGATATTTCTATTACTGAAAATATATTTGATCAGCAACCAATTCCTGATGGATGGGTTTGGGAGGATATTGGTAATTATTATGGAGCCGGAGCAAAGGCTTTCAACTGGAATGAAAACCAATATGACCTGGTATTAAGTTCAGGTATAACAGCAGGCGATCCTACGGATATCAAAAGTTTTGAACCATCCACTGCAAAAATGCCTTTTTCAAATTATATAACAACAGGAAAAAAGGGTAGTGGCGATAATGCTTATATTTATTCATCACCAATCAGTAATGAAGCATTTGCAACCGGAACAATACCTCCTGCTCAGGAGAGGTTTGTTATTAAAGGATCAATGCCTGACCCTGCATTTGTTTTTATAAAGGGATTGAAATCATATTTAAATGAAAATAGCATTACCATACGCCAGGGCAATAATGCCGGCTTTTTATTGCAAGGCAAAGATCCCGGCTCCTTTGAAACAATTCAAACTATTGTTTCCCCTCCACTTGATAGCATTAATTACTGGTTTCTAAAAAAAAGTGTGAATTTATTTGGGGAAGCTTTTGTAAAAACGATCGCTTATGAAAGATCAGGTATTGGTTCAACGTATAGCGGAATTTCCATCATTAAAGATCTTTGGAGTAAAAAAGGAATTGAAAGGTCTGCGTTACATATCATTGACGGCAGTGGCCTTTCTCCTTCCAACCGGGTTACAACCAATGCACTTGTAAAGATCTTGCAATATGCAAAAGAACAAAAATGGTATGGATCTTTTTATGAAGCATTGCCTGTAATCAATGGTATTAAAATGAAAGATGGTTATATCGGAGGAGTACGATCTTATACCGGTTACATCAAAAACAAAACTGGTTCTGAATATACATTTTCATTCATTGTAAATAATTTTGATGGTGATCCCGGTACAGTGAGAGAAAAAATGTGGAAGATTTTGGATCTTTTGAAGTAATTTTCATTTTTAATAACCCCAAATTAATCATTATGGAAGAACAAAATTTTAAGAATCATTCCCGGTTGGTTCCTATGTTTCATTATGTAACCTTTGCTTTTATTACCCTTATCATTGGCGGTTCGATCATAAAATTTTACAAAAGTTATACGACCAGCTTGTATGGATTGTTGACCCCTGCACTGTTTCTTCTGATCGGGTTGACACTTTTGTTACTGGCATGGTACGCAAGGTCTTTTGCTTTAAAAGCGCAGGACAGGGCCATTCGTGCTGAAGAAAATCTTCGCTTTTTTGTCATGACAGGTAAACTGCTGGATAGTAAACTCAGCATGGGACAGATCATTGGTTTGCGTTTTGCTTCCGATAATGAGTTCGTTGATCTTGCCCGCAAAGCTGTGGCAGAAAACATGAAACAGTCAGATATAAAGAAAGCGATACAAAACTGGAAAGCAGACCATAACAGGGTATAAAAATGTATGATCTTATGATTTTAGATGTATGAATTTCCAACAGATTTCATACATCTAAGATCATACATCAAAAATATTGTTGAAGTACTTCTTTCAATTTCGCAGGCATATCACATCTTTTCATTTCTTTTGCTATCATGAAATACAGCGTCACATCTCCTGTATTCAGCAACTCATCTGCTTCGTTATATATCTCATGGTGAAATACAATTTTATGATGCGTCGGTAATTCTTTGAGTATTGTTTTTACTGTTATCAGGTCGTCATATTTTGCCGGGCGCAAAAAACGGCTGTGAATATCTATTACCGGCATAATCACACCCATTGCTTCAATATCTTTGTATGTATATCCTATCTGCCTGATTGCTTCGGTTCTGCCGATCTCATAAAATTGAGCATAGTGCCCATGATAAACTACTCCCATTTGGTCTGTCAACGCATAATGAATCCTGATTTGTGTTTCTGTAGTGAACATCTGGTTGGTTAATGGGTAATGGGTAATGGTAAATTTAGTATGTAAAATATTTATCCTTATTTATAATTAAGGAACTGTTTTTCGAGTTATTCCTAACTCCTAATTCCTAACTCCTATCTCCTAACTCCTATTCTACTTTCCAGTCATACTATCCACACTCACTCTTCCCGGCCCCACAAATAATAAGGTCAGGTAAGCGGCCATATAAAGCATTGCTGTTTCGCCTTCACCCAATATATCCATATGGTGAGCTTTATATATAGCAACCCCCATTGTAATGATCAAAGGAATAACTGCAAACCTGGTAAATAAGCCAATAATAAGAAAAAGGGAACAAAAGAATTCTGCAAATACCACCAGTGCTAAAGAAAAGGTAGTGCCCATTCCCATAAAATTCATGAACTTTTGTTGATACTCACCAAAATGAACGAGTTTATCATAACCATGGTTCATCATTAATATTCCGGAAATGAGTCTTAAAAAAAGCATAGCAGCATTAAATGCACCTGCAGAGTACTTGGTTGATAAAAGCTTTTTCATACTTGATTGATTGAAGGTTTAATTTTGTAAAAATAATGAACCAAAACAACAATCGATGTAGAAAACAATTTATAGTATTTATTTCTTTTATCAATCCTTTAACAGCGTTTTAAAAATAGTTTCGTTTTGTTTACAATAATATCTGCAACCATAAATTCTTTTTGAAGGTATGTTTGTTGATGGACAACAGGTTTTACATTTGCACAGGAAATCAAATAACTATCCCTAAAATGAACCAAAAAATTTTCTTTTCCCTCATTCTTGCATCATTGTCTTTTGTATCATTTGCCCAACCAACTTATACAGTTATTGATCCGGAAAAGGAATACAAGGATGTGAAGGAGTATTTTGCAAAGGAGCAATATGCACTCGCTTATCCATTATTAAAAGAGTTGAGAATAAATTACCCTTCTAATACAGCCAGCAATCACAGTTATTTGAATGACGATATCAACTTTTTCTATATTGTTTGCGAACTGAGACTGTTGCAACAGGTCGGGATGGAAGATGCTGTTCAATTCATTCAATCAGTAAGTAATCAGCCACGAAGGGAGATCATGAGTTTTCACCTGGCGCATTATTATTTCCTGAATGAAGATTTCAGCAAAGCCATTGAAAATTTTGATATTGCTGGTTATGAGAACTTAAGTAATGAACAGATCGCTGATGCAAAATTTGAAAAAGCTTATGCTTATTTTAATTTAAAACAATTCACCGCTGCAAAACCACTTTTTAACGAGATCATCCAGATTCCTTCAAGTAAATATTATATCCCCGCGAACTATTATTTTGGTTTTATTGCATACTATGATAAGCAATACAGTGATGCATTAAGGTCTTTCAAATTGGTTGAAACTTTTGATGAATACAAGGGAGTGGTACCATATTATATAGCAGAGATCTATTATTTTCAGGGGAAAAGGGATGAAGCACTTACCTATGGCGAAAGTGTGCTTGGCAGGGGATCATCCCTGTATTATGAGAAGCAGTTGAAACTTTTAACCGGTCAGCTTTATTTTGAAAGGAAAAATTATAAAAAAGCACTTCCCTTGCTGGAAGATTACGTAAATACCAGCGATAAGGTTTCTAAAGAGGTCTTGTATGAATTGAGTTATTGTTATTACAACGAAAACCGAAATGAAGATGCGATCAATGGCTTTAAGCAACTGAGTAATGAACGGGATTCTATGGGGCAGAACAGCATGTATCTCCTGGGAGACCTGTATTTGAAAAGCAACCAGAAAGCCAATGCCAGAAATGCTTTTCAGTATAGTGCTTATAATAACAGCAATGCAAAACAACAACAGGTGTCAGTATTTAATTATGCAAAATTATCTTATGAACTCAGTTACCAGGATATAGCGTTGAGTGAAATGAAAAAATATTTAATGGATTATCCTAACTCCGAATATGATACTGAAGCCAAAGAGATTTTGGTAAACCTGCTGGCAAACACCAATAATTTCAGTGATGCACTTGCCTTGTACGAATCATTTGAACAGCCAACTGCAGCCATGCAGAAAGCTTACCCCCGTATTTTATTCGGACGTGCCATTGAATATATAAATGACCAACAGCTCTCCAGGGCAGATGTGTTACTTGATAAAGTGCTATTAAATAATCTTTCCGGAAACCTATTACCTGTTACTAATTTCTGGAAAGGAGAAATTGCATACAGGCAGCAACGTTATGATGAAGCCATCAGGTATCTGGCTGTATATTTAAAGGCAGATATTCCCGGGCTTGGTGAAGCAAATTCAGCTACTGCAAAATATAATACCGGGTATAGTTTTTTTCAAAAAGAAAATTACCGGCAGGCATTGAGTTTTTTCGAACAGGTTTCTGCAAAAACATCTGCCACTGCAACCTCATTGGAACAGGATGCCTATGTCAGAAGCGCCGATTGCTATTATATGCTGAAGGATTTTTTAAAAGCTAACAGTATGTATGAGAATATTATCAACAATGCTTTACTTCAAAGTGATTATGCCCTTTTTCAAAAGGCCATGATTGCAGGAATTAAGAACAGTGGAGAAAAGATCAGGATCCTCATCAGCCTTACCCGGCAATATCCAAAATCAAATTTAGTCCAGGATGTAAATATGGAAATAGCATTGACATATATTGCAGATGAGAAATTCAAAGATGCAGTTCCTTTTTTGAATAATATCCTATCATCCAAAGATGGGGGAGGCTTAAAACCGAGGGCATATTTGAAACTGGGGTTGGCACATTATAACAGCAATAACAACAAAGAAGCACTGGTAAGCTACCAGGAACTGATTCAAACATATCCAAAATCGCCTGAAGCAGATGAAGCCATCGGAATCATTAAAGACATTTATATTGAAGAAGGAAAACCAAATGAATATCTTGACCTGATGCGCAAAAATGGAATTAATATTTCAGTAAGCGAAGCAGATTCACTAACCTATACTGCCGGCAGGATAAAATACAATAACTATGATTGTGCCGGCGCAATAAGTGCGTTTGGTAACTACATAAGCCGGTATCCGGATGGTGCATTTATCATAGAGGCTTATTATCTCAGAAGTGAATGTTACCAGAAGAATAAGGATTGGCAAAATGCTTTATTGGGGTTTGAATATGTGAATAGCAAAGGATTAAATAAATATTTCGAAAAAGCTACATTAGAGGCAGCCCGTATCAATTATTTTGAAATAAAGAATTACAGCAACGCAAAAAAATATTTTGAGTCATTAAGAAGTAATGCTATTAACCAGGATAACCTGTTGGAAGCATTGCGTGGGCTGGTTCGGAGTTATTACTTGCTAAAGGATTACAGCCAGGCAAATGATGCGTCAAAAGACCTGCTCACTAAAAAAGGCATCACAACAGATGATAGGTCAATTGCTTTTTTAGTGCTGGGAAAATCACAACAGATATCCAATGATTGCAATGCTGCTATAGGTTCCTTTAAATCTGCTGTTGCCATTAATAAAGCTGCCTGGGGAGCAGAAGCCCGTTATGAAATAGCAAATTGTTATCTGACACTTGCTAATACAACTGCTGCAGAAAAAGCAGCCATGGCAGTTATTAAGGAAACAGGATCCTATGATCTTTGGGTAACAAAAGCCTATATATTATTAGGAGATATTTTTATGTTGCAGAAGGATTATTTCAATGCAAAAGCAACGTATGAAAGTGTAGCAAAAAACTCAACTATTGCAGATCTTAAAACCGAGGCACTGCAAAAACTTGATAAAGCAATTGATGAAGAAAAACAACATTCTAAAATAGGAAATTAATAGTAGATGAACCTTTTAAAATTTCAACAATTTAATAAAACCGGTATGTTTAGAAATATTGTATTAATAACTGCTGCTTGTATTACACCTCTTTTACTGATGGCACAACGTGATACTACCAGGCAATCCATTAACATCACTTCTTCTTTTAAACCGGTTTTACGTAATGCAGTAAAAATAAATTTCTCCGGTTCGCAATTATTAGCTGATTCTAATAAGTCTGTAAGGCCTTATCTGGTCCCTGCACAGAATTTATTTTATACTTACCAACCAATAACACTCAAACCACTGGCTTTGCAACAGGATTCAAATCTATATCTCGGTATAAGGAATTATATAAAAGCAGGTTTTGGAAATTATACTACCCCATATGTTAAGGCGGGATTAAGTTTTGGAGATGGGAATAAGATACTGGTGAATCTTTTTGGAAGTTTTATATCATCTAAGGGGACCATAAAGAATCAGGAGTATGCTCAGTTTGAAGGGAGAGCAACAGCAAGTTACTTTACAAAGCAATTTGAAATATATGGTTCAGCTACTGTACGGCAGCAAAATTATTTTCTCTATGGGTATGATCATAACCTGTATGATTATAAGAAAGCAACTATCAAACAACATTTACAGGATATTTCCATCAGGGCAGGTATCCGTAATATAAATACAAATAAATACAGGGTCAATTATAATCCCAATATTGAACTAAGCCTTTTTTCCAATATTAATAAATTAAATGAAACTACTTTGATTGTAAATGCACCGGTGGAAAAAAAATTTGGCGAGAGCTTTACACTGAAAATAGAAGCCAGGGCAGATATTACAAATTATTTTACCAAAGGATTTATTCCTGTTAATTACAGTTTCAGTAATAATGTAGTACAGGTTTCTCCTTCAATTCAATACAGTACACCTGCTTTGAATATCAATGGCGGCATCATACCAACATGGGATAATGGAAAATTTGTTTGGCTGCCGAATGTATATGCAGATTTTAAACTGAAGCAAAATGTATTTATGTTTCAGGCAGGATGGGTAGGGCGTTATATAAAAAATACATACAAAAATTTAACAGGGATCAATCCATATCTTACTCCGGTTGCTTCTCAAACAAATACTAAAGAGGTGGAGTTTTATGGTGGAATAAAAGGAAGCCTGGGTAAACATTTTAATTTTAATGCAAAAGCCGGACTGGTAACATACAATGATCTTCCTTTCTTCATCAACAACAATGCAGCTTTACCCGGCGACAATAAATCATTTATTATCAGTAATGAGAGAAAAGTCAATAATTTTCGTATTCATGGAGACCTGAGTTATATCAACCAGGATAAATTTACAGCCACAGCTGGTGTTACTTTTAATGGTTATACAGGAATGAAGACTAATGCAAGGGCATGGAATACATTGCCGGTAGAAGTTAACGGGTCATTAAGATGGTGGGCATTTAAGCAGTTAATGTTGAAAGCAGATTTTTACATGTTTGGCGGTGGTTATTACCTCGGCACAGGAAATGTCAGTAATACATTTAAACCGGGTGCTGATCTGAGCGCCGGGGCCGAATTCAGGATCAGTAAGCAATTTAGTGCTTGGCTTGATGTGAATAATATCTTTAATAATAAATACGAACGCTGGCATAATTACCAGGTATATGGTTTAAATTTATTGGGTGGAGTTAGATTTGAATTTTAAAATATATTAAATGATTTTATGGAAGACCTTATTGGATTGTATTTGTTCAGAAATAAAAAATGTCCTGTACCATCAATTGGTTTTTTGAAGGTAATAGAAAATCATGCAACAATATTTTACAGAGACGGGAAAATTGAACCACCTCTTACTTCAATAAAATTGATAAATGATCCAATACCGGATCAGGATTTTTTAAGGTTTATTGCTTCGAAAAAAAATATCAGCATTGATGAAGCAAACGGTTTACTAAATCAATTTGGCGAAAGGCTACAGCATATGGGTACTTTTGACGAAACAGTTTTACCAAGCATCGGTAAATTTTATGTGAATGCTGAGGGGAATCTTGTTTTCAAACCCATTGATTTACCTCATCAATTCTTACCGGTAATAAAAACAGAAGAGGTAATACATCCTCCGGTTGCTCATTTAATGGTAGTTGGTGATAAGGAATCTACTACAACGGAAATGGCTGCATTTTATTCCGAAACAGGAGCAAAAATAAATGACAGGTGGTGGATATGGGCAACTTGTCTGGCTATTATTGCTGCTGCCATGTTATTTTTTCATTATAATGATAAAGGACAAACAATAGAATTTGGAAACAGCAGGCAAATTGAAATTCTTCAGCCTGCCAAAACATATTTCATTGCAGAGTAACAATAAAATGTTTTTCTTTGCAACAATAATAATTGTTGCATGATTCATTATTCGGAATGCCCTGTATGTAAAAGTTCAAACATTCAAAAGGTACGATCAGCCCGGGATCATACGGTATCAAAGAAGTTATTTATTATTTATCATTGTGATCAGTGTAGTACCATGTTTACACAGGATGTACCGGGGGCAGAAACCATCGGATCGTATTATGCTTCTGAAAACTATATCTCACACAGCAATACCCAGGAAGGACTTATTAATAAGCTCTATCACCGGATCCGCAAAAGAACCTTATTGGCTAAAATGCTTTTGGTAAAAAAAGAAACAGGCAAACAAACAGGGAATATTCTGGATGTGGGATGCGGTACAGGCGCTTTTTTATTTACTATGCAGCAGGCAGGTTGGAAAGCTACCGGCCTGGAGCCGGATGATTCAGCCAGGCTAAAAGCAAAAAATCTATATCAAATAGATCCACTCCCTTCAGATGAGTTATTTAAACTTTCACCGGGTATGTACGATGCGATTACATTATGGCATGTTTTAGAACATGTACACCAACTGCATGAATATATAGAACAATTAGAAAAAATTCTGACAGAAAAAGGCCGATTGTTTATTGCAGTTCCTAATTACAGATCTCATGATGCTCATGTTTATAAAGAAAACTGGGCAGCTTATGATGTACCTCGTCATTTATATCATTTTTCACCCGAAAGCATAAAGGTATTGATGGGCCTGCATGGATTGCAGGTTATAGGTATAAAGCCGATGTGGTTTGATAGTTTTTATGTGAGTATGCTGAGTGAACAATATAAAAATGGAAAAGGGAATATCCTGCGGGCATTTTTTAACGGGTTGATCTCAAATATCAAAACGGTTTTCAATAAAGAAAAATGCAGTTCAATTATCTATGTCATTTCGAAATGCAAGTAGCCTTATTCGTGTAATTAGTATAATTAGTGTAATTCGTGGTTTATCAATTCAGCTTAACTTCAAATAATTTTGGCCAGCGTTTACCTGTGATCAACATTGTTTTCGTAGTGCTGTCATAAGCAATACCATTTAATACATCCGTTCTTCCCGGAATACGATCAGATGGTGAAAGTAAATTTGAAAAGGTCATCTTACCAACAATATGTCCGCTTTCGGGGTCTATTTTTATAATGTCATCTGTCTGGTAAACATTTGCATAAACAAATCCGTCAATAAATTCAAGCTCATTTATATTGTCAATAGAGCCTGTATTAGCTACAACAGCAATCGTGTTTTTAACTTTAAAATCATCAGGATTGACAAAGTATAAATTGGCACTACCATCACTGATTATTAATTCTGAACCATTATTGGTAATACCCCATCCTTCATTAGGCCAATTAAAAGTTTTTACTGGCTTTTCAATATTGTTTAATTCATATACATAAACAATATTACTTTGCCAGGTTAGCTGGTAAATTTTATTTTTAAAGATATTGATGCCTTCTCCAAATATCTTTTCACTTCCCATGATATGTTTTTTCTCTACAACACCGGTTTTCCAATCCGAAATACGTAAAGAAGATGTCTCAAACCAACCCGTTCCTTCATATAATTTACCATTAAATACCTGTAAACCCTGTGTATATGCACTTGTGTCATGCGGGTGTTGGGCAATGATTGTATAATTTATGGATACAGGTGCCGGTAAACCAACATAAGCGGGTTTAATACTATTGTCCTGATCTTGTGTATTATTATTATTACAGGAGAATACAAGTAATATTAGTGCAAAAACAAATATATTTTTCATTCAGTAGTTATATAGTTGCAAAAGTAATGAACAGTTTATTTGATATACTAATTCATAAAAAATAAATGGATTAAAGTTTTGTTATAGAAAAAATAATATTTACATTTGACCTACCTCTGAGCCAGATTTCTACCTTTTTCCCAAAAAAGACAAATTTGAGCTTAATTTTTTTGCAGATTGTTATGCAATGCTGCATCACGTAATTGATTTCCAATCCTTTGCTTAGCTGTACAGTATCCCTTGTATAACTACTTTTTACCAAGACGTAGTGTAATTATTTTACGTGTTATATAATTCCAATCCCACTGATTTACTGAACCATATCTCTTGTAAGATCATTTTTTAATTTACAAATATTATTAAGAAATGAAATTATTTATCAGTTTACTTTTAGCAATTGTGTTTGTTCTTGATGTTCAGGCACAACGTGAATGCGGTACTACTAAATATACTCAGGAATATTTTAATCCAGAAGTACTAAAACCGGGAGGGGTAGACGGGCATGATAGGGATACTGTTCCCAATGAAATAATTTCTATACCGGTTGTAGTTCATTTACTTTATAATACATCTGAACAGAATATAACTGATGATCAGATCCGCTCTCAAATAGACGTACTCAACCGAGATTTCAGAAGGATGAATTCAGACGCGGCGAATACACCCCTTGCATTCAGGTCACTTGCTGCAGATTCCAGGATCATGTTTTGCCTGGCACAGGTAGATCCAAACGGGCATCCTACAAAAGGTATCGTGCGTAAATTCACAGGAAAAAACTTTTTTCAGAGCGATGATGGGATGAAGTATTCTGCAGCAGGTGGAGATAATGCATGGGACAGTAAAAAATATTTAAATATCTGGGTTTGTTCTTTATTTGGAAGAAGTCTAGGATATGCTACAATCCCCGGAGGGCCAGCTGTTAAAGATGGTGTAGTAATAAATTATGATGTATTTGGTAATAAGGGATTTTTAAGGCCGCCATATAATAAAGGCCGAACTGCAACTCATGAAGTTGGTCATTGGCTAGGATTGAAACATATTTGGGGTGACAGTAATTGCGGTACAGACGATGTTGATGACACTCCCGGTCAGAAAAGTTATAATTTTAGTTGCCCGACTTTCCCACACATAAGCAGTTGTTCACCTAATCCCAATGGTGATATGTTCATGAACTACATGGATTTTACAGATGATGTTTGTATGAATATGTTTACTACCGGTCAAAAAATTAAAATGAGATCTGCCTTTGCTTTGAACGGTGCAAGGAACTCATTTTTAAATTCTTTTGCATGCGACAGTTCACTGGCAACTGGTGGGCCGCTTCCTGTGGATACACTTCCTGCTGTAAAGCCAATGGCAGATGTTAGAGTGTTCCCAAATCCAGTACAGAATGTATTGAATATCATTCCGGTTAATGGTTTTGAACTTGTTGGAAAGAATTGCAGCATTTACAATGTGCAAGGCAATATGATCTTACAACAAATCCTGGTTTCAAATAAAGAAAAAATGGATCTTTCAACTTTACAAACAGGCATCTATATTTTAAAGATCGGCAACGGAACTGATAAAAAGATCATTAAGATCGTAAAGCTTTAAAGATCATCCAAGACCGTTTTTTTATAAAAGATATTTCTATCAGAAAGATAATTCAGGATATAATCAAAACATCCATTTTCTTTCCCTAGAATTTCAGGGGGGAATACGCCCTTCTTCGTAAATAATTTTTTGGATAGAAGGCTTACTACAGCATTGCAGGTATAACCGGTTGTTCGGGCCATGGAGGATGTCTTTGTAGCACTATTATATTCATCATACAATAAATAAGTAATTTCAATTGCTCCTGATCCTGATTTTCCTTTAATAATTATTTGCATTAAAGTGAATTCTTTTTCTTCGGGTTCTAATTTCCATTTATCGAATAGCAATGCAGATGTAAAATCAATCGGTTTGATACGTTGGCCTTTAATAGTTAACTCTTCATGCCCGAAGAAACCTGCTTTTAACAATGCTTGCATCAGGTCTATATGTCCGGGGTAGCGCAAGGTCTTTTCTTTCATATCCGGAATATGGCTCATGGTAAATAATATACTTCTCAGTCCGTCCGTATTAAAAGATTCCAGTGTGCCCACGTTTTCAAAATCTATCAGTTCAGTATCACTCATTGCAGGTTTTGTTATTATATGTCCATTTTCTACATAACGAGCCGGCCTGGTATATTCTTCAATAACATCAGCAGGAGAGAATGGTGCTTTATATTCGAATGGCATTACCCGCTTTATAGGTAATCCTCCAACCAGGCATTCAAAACTATCAATCTTCATCAGACTGTCATGATATCCCAGTATAATGTTACTCATGCCGGGAGCAACGCCGCAATCAACAATGGCAGTTACATTTTTTTTTCGGGCAAGTACATCCAGGTCCAATGCATTTTCAGGGAAGAATGAAATATCTACAACATCTTTTCCCGCTTCAATGATTGCCTGTAATGTTTTATAACCCATAAACCCGGGAACTGCTGAAACAACAAAATCAAAATTTGCAAGTAATTCAGCATAAGTATTAAATAATGACAAGTCATACTTTATACAAGTTATAGCAGGATGTATCTTTAGTGCAGCAAGATTTTTTTCATTGATATCAAAAGAAGAGATTTCAAATTGTGTTGACAGGTCAATGGCTATGGCGCTTCCAACCATGCCTGCACCGAGGATCGCTATTTTCATAAAAATTTATTTATTAAGTATAGAAAGTATTTTATCTGATTGATCCGCTATTCATATAGTAGATCAGGGTGACCGTTATAAACAAATAAAACGGTTGATATTGATACTTAAACCGAAGTTCCATTCATCATAATGGATATATAGGCAGAAAGCCTGTAGAAGTTTGTATATGTTTTGCTATTGAACACAGGCTAAAAGTACGTAAATTATTTCTTTCTATTCTTAAGAGTTTAATACGTTTGAGGTTCGAGGTTTGAAGTTTGGTTCGCAAACCTCGAACTTCAAATCCCTAACTTCATTTTTTAACCCTTTGTTAGCACCAATCTTGTTATTTTCGTTTGAAACACATTAAATATATCTCAATGAAAAAATTTGTATTCATTTTTTTTACAACAGCTTTTACAACATCATTGTCTGCACAAATAAAATTACCGGGTCAATTAAATAAGGTTCTTGGAAAGGATAGCACTAAAGTTGCAGCTGTTCTTTCAACGGATTTAAAAAAAGGGAATTCCCTCTCAAATGAAGATATCATCAAAGGACTGAAAGAAGCGCTTACGATCGGAACTGACAGTAGCACCAGAAAATTAAGCCGGGTAGATGGTTTTTTTACTGATGCTGCAATAAAGATATTGATGCCTGAAGAGGCAAAAAAAGCTGAAAAAACCTTACGGAATGTAGGAATGTCTTCATTGGTTGACAAAGCGATCCTTTCCATGAACCGGGCTGCTGAAGATGCAGCCGGTGGTGTGACATCTATTTTTTGGGATGCAATTAAAGAGATGACTGTCAATGACGGAATAAGTATTTTACGTGGCAATGATTTTGCAGCAACTTCATTTCTTAAATTAAAAACAACAGCCATACTTACATTAAAAATGAGACCTGTCATCCAGGCTTCTCTTGATAAAGTAAATGCAACCCAATACTGGAAAGATGTATTTACTGCTTACAATAAATTTTCAAACAAAAAAGTAAATACTGATCTTACGGGTTATGTTACAGGTAAAGCCCTGGACGGAATATTTTATGAGAT
Source organism: Ferruginibacter sp. (assembly GCA_031373525.1). Lineage (GTDB taxonomy): Bacteria > Bacteroidota > Bacteroidia > Chitinophagales > Chitinophagaceae > Ferruginibacter. The sequence goes on along the minus strand of JANMMS010000026.1, from coordinate 52,900 downwards.
CGGCCTGGAGGAGCAGAAGATCAGAAAGGATCCGGCAGCACAGGTAACTGATCTTTTGAAGAAAGTATTTGGGAAGTAATTATTTTCTCATTTAAATACAGATCGAAATTTCTTTCATCTTCAAATCTTCAAATTAAATCATCTTCAAATTGATTTTATTTTTTACCTGCTTTTGGATGTACCAGTTTTAATTCTGCGATCAGGTTCTTCGCCTCTGCATATTTATCAATGATAAAAAGTACATACCGTATATCAACCATTATATTTCTACAGATAGTTGGGTCGTAATTAATATCGCTCATGGTGCCTTCCCAAACCCGGTCGAAGTTTAAACCAACCAGGTTGCCATAAGCATCTAATGCAGGGCTACCGGAGTTTCCACCGGTTGTGTGGTTTGTTGCGATCATACAAACAGGTTGACGGCCATTTTCACCATATTGCCCGAAATCTTTAGCCTTGTAAAGACTGATCAGCTTTTGAGGAAGATCAAATTCATAATCACCGGGCACATATTTTTCCATGACACCATCCAGGTATGTATAATAATTATATTTCACAGCATCTTTAGGCTGGTAACCTTTAACATTTCCATAAGTAACCCTCAGCGTGCTGTTTGCATCCGGATAAAATGTTTTTTCAGCAAACACTTCTAACTGTGCCTGCATATAACTTCTTTGAAGTTTGTTGATCTTACCCTGGATCTCATTTATTTTGGGAGATATGTTGGTTGTATATGTTTTGGTAATATCTGTTTGAAGTTTTCCGGCCGCATCTTCCCTGATCCTGTTTACTACTTCCTGTGGAGATCCATCCAATAGCTCCTTAATTTTGTCAAATGAAGTAAAAGAACTGTTCGTGTAAATATAGTTTGCAGCGTTGCTGTATGATTGCTGCTGATCAGTCAATAATTGTTTAACAGCCGGTGAGATATAAGCTGCTTCCTGTTTGGTAACATACATTTCCATAAGGGTCTCAAACATCTTTTTGTCAACGGTCATGTTGTACTCTTTAAATGTTTCTTCCAGTTTGGTTAAAACATCTGCTTTCTTTTTCAGGTAAGTAGCTTCGTCCTTATTAAAAGCTGTTACCAGCGAATTCATGTCAGCAGCAATACCAAAAATTTCTATTCTGGGCATGATCTCACTGAAATAATCCCTGGCATAACTGAAAGATTGAATATCGGTATAGGCCGTTGAAAGGTCGCCAAGCAAATTCCCATAATTTTTTTTCCAGTCAGCATTTGCATTTACCCGCTGCATGAATATATTTTCATAATCCAGTTTCTTTTGTACTGCATTCTTGGAACTTAATCCCAATACTTCCCCCTGCCATTTCTTATATGAATTTTCTATGCTTGCATATTTTGCCGCATATTGAATTTTGATATGTTCATCAGCACGCATAAAGCCCATTAACACCTGTAATGCTTTTGCCCTGATCTCAATTTTTGCCGGGTCATTTACAGTCATGATCTGTTTTACAGCTGCAGCAGTAAGGTATTCTTTGGTGTTGCCGGGAAATCCGAATACCATGGTAAAATCTCCGTCCTTTACTCCATCCAGTGATATGCTTAATGAACGCTTTGGCTTGTATGGAACATTGTCCGGTGAAAAAGCAGCGGGGTTGTTATCCTTATCTGCATAGATCCTGAACATGGAAAAATCACCGGTATGGCGTGGCCACATCCAGTTATCTGTGTCTTTTCCAAAATTACCGATGGAAGACGGGGGAGCGCCTACCAACCGAACATCTTTAAATGTTTTTGTTACAAAAAGAAAATATTTATTTCCATCAAAGAACGGGCGGACCAGCAGGTCTTCAAAGGCTTCTTTTTTAAAATCTTTTTTTAGTTGATTGATATTTTTATCAACCTGGCTTTGCCTTTCTGATTCTGATAGGGTTGAAGTAACGTTTTCCAATACCTGTTTTGTCACTTCCTCAATGCGAATTATGAAAGTTGCAAACAATCCCTTATTCTCAAGCTCCTGGCCATAATTGTATGCCCAGAAACCGTTTTGTATATAATTATTCGTAACGGACGAATGGTTCTGTATGGCATCAAAACCACAATGATGATTGGTCAATAGTAATCCTTTATCTGAAATTACTTCCGCAGTACAAAAGCCTCCAAAGCTCACTATGGCATCTTTCAGGCTTGCTTTATTGATATTGTAAATGTCAGCAGCACTGATCTTCATACCTTGCTTCTTCATGTTCTTTTCATTTAATACCTGCAACAATTGTGGCAGCCACATTCCTTCTTCGGCAAATGTTTTAAAACAAAATAGACCCGATAGAAGGGTTGTTACAAAAAATCTTTTCATAAAATAATATTTAATGACAAATCTAAAATTTATTTTCATTCAGGAATTAGATCGAAATGGTATTGGTATAATTATTTGAAGTTATATAAAGTATGGGAAAATCTGCTCTCCGGGCCATATAATGTTTTAAATGGTAATGTGTGATTGATGCAATTAATATGATATATTCTGTAACATTTAGCCGGCTAAATCAACTGAACTTCGCTTTTCAAATTCATTGGTAATATTGAGGAAGGTCTTAGTAAACTACAGACTTTTTTAGAATGAAAGTATAACGATTCTTCAACTTCAAATAGTCGAAAGAAAACGATCTTCTTTAATATCATTGATGTTAACCTAACAAATCACTCAAATTTTAAAATTAAATTTATGAAAACAACGTTACTTTCTATTAAGAGGCCATTTGTATTAGTGGCATTAATTATTTCCAATCTTTTATTTTTTCAGTTTGTTGCTAAAGGACAAGGTACACTAGGTGCTTGTGCTCCTGCGCCTTCCGTTACCAGTCCGGTAACTTATTGTCAGGATGTAACAGCTGTGCAGTTAACAGCAATAGGAATTTCATTATTATGGTATACAACGGAAACAGGCGGAATTGGGTCAGCTACAGCGCCAACTCCTTCTACACTATCTGCAGGAACAACTGCCTACTTTGTTTCTTCAACAGATCCTTGTGAAGGTCCCCGGGCGAAGATCGATGTGATAGTAAATCCAATACCAACAGTAACTGATCCATTAAACCAGGTATTATGCATGGGAAGTTCAACTTCTTTGATCAGTTTCTCCGGAACGGTAAGCGGAACCAATTTTAGCTGGACCAATGATAATATCAGTATAGGGCTTGCAGCAACAGGGAATGGTGATATACCGGTATTTCTTACAAACATTATAAGTAATCTGAACCAGGTGGCAAATATTTCTGTTACCCCATCAGCAAATGGTTGTGTTGGGTTATCCAAGACTTTAGTTTTAACTTTAAATGCACCGCCATCGATCAGCATAATTAAAACCAATGTCAGCGTTTGTGGCGGCACCAATGATGGAACTATTACGGCAACCTGCAATGGTGGCTCATTCCCTTACACATATAGCTGGACAGGTACGAATAGTTTTACTGCAGGTAATGTACCCGCTTTAACAGGACTACCGATAGGTTATTATAATTGTGCAGTTACTGATAATCTTGGTTGCGCTGCCAATATTACAAACATACATATTGGGAATGCCTTTTCTGTATATGTTACCAATAATGGAACTAACAGTTCTGCATGTGCCAATACAGGTTCGATCATATTGTATGGTAATGCCGGGGTATTGCCTTATTCTTATAGCCTTGACGGATCAAATTATCAGTCCGAGAATACTTTTCCAAACCTGGCGGCAGGCACTTATACAGCTTATGTGAAAGATGCTGCCGGTTGCGTAAGTACTAAAACTGTTACGATAGCATCAACACCTGAAATTATCGTCACAGCATATTCCAGGCCTTCCAGTGTTTGTACAAATAATGGATCAATAGAACTTTACAGAACCGGGGGAATGCCATCATACACTTATAGTATTGATAATATAACTTATCAAACAAGTAATGTATTCCTGAACCTGGCCGCAGGCAATTATACCGGTTATGTAAAAGATTCAAAAAATTGTATTGGATCAGTTGCCGTTACAGTAATTCAGGGACCAGAACTTACCATAACCGCAAAAAAAGCAAATACAAGCAGTTGTATAAATGATGGATCCATTCAACTGAGTGCAGGTGGTGGTGTTGCAGCCTATAGCTATAGTTTGGATAATGTGAATTACCAGACCGGCAATTCATTTGGCGGATTGGCTGCAGGTAATTATACAGGTTACGTAAAAGATTCCAAAGGTTGTATCAGCCAGGTAAGTGTAACAATTAATACCAATCCGGTAGTTGTTACAGCTTATGCTGTTGCTGCCAATAATTGCACAACGGCTAATGGCTCTATACAATTATTCAGAACAGGAGGAACAGGACCATATATGTACAGCCTTAACGGGACTACGTTTCAGAGCAGTACAATTTTTACAGGGCTTATAGCGGGAATTTATAATGGTTATGTGAGAGATTCAAAAACATGCATAGGTTCTTTATTGAATATTGTTGTGGGACCAAATTGCCCACCACCACCCGTTGCAAGCTCAACAACAAAAATCGGAATTGATAGGATAAAAGATATTTTTACGATCCAGGCTTATCCTAATCCAAGTAACTCAGAATTTACATTGGTACTGACTGGTAATGACAATTATAAAGTGTCTATCATGGTAACCGATATGTTTGGTAGGAAAGTTTTTGTAGCAGAAGGAACCAGTCTTAATCAGTACAGGTTTGGTAAAGACCTTAAAGCGGGAATATACATAGTACAGGCAACTAAGGATAACAAAAAACAAAGCCTTAAAATTATTAAAGAATAAAAGTGGTTGATTATTATTTACCGGGCTTGAATTATTTCAGGCCCGGTTTTTTCTTATCATGGGTTAAAAAATTAAAATATTATTTCAACTTCCACCGTACTCCCGTATAAAATTCTCTACCCCTTGTTGGCCCCCAAACTGATGAAATGTCGAAATATGAGCCGAATGGGTTTTGCCAGCTGATAATGGGTTGATTTTGGCGAAAGTTGAAGATATTTTCGCAGCCTGCATACACTTCAATACTATTAAAATTATAAGTGAACTGTGCATTAACTGTTGTGTAATCCTGCGAATAATCCGGCCGCTGGTATGGAGCAGGATTTGATTTTGTATCCGGCAATCGTTGTTTTCCAAACCAGTGAATATTTATATCTGTATGGAATTTATTACTAACAGGTTTATAGCTGAATGTTCCAAGCACTTTATGTCGTGGATTAAATGGAAGAATTTCTTTATTGCTATTATTTATCCTGTAAACATCTAAAAAATTGTAGCCTGCCTTAAACTCAAATCGCTTATATAGCTTAATGAAAAGATCCGTTTGAAATCCATTGCTAACACTGTTGCCAGTAAAATTTTTAATGAATGCTTTGGTAGGATCGGTATCATAATCAGGGAAGACCTGGTTTTGGAAATCGGTTCTGTAATAATCGGCACTGAGATAACCTGAAATATTTCCATTTTCAAATTTTTGGGTAATATTGATACCCATGTTCAATGCCTTTTCGGGTTGTAAAGTTTCTGTAAAAATAATATCCCTGGAACTTGCCAATAGGCCTATATTTTCGCTGAACAAATTAACGGTACGCCAGCCTGTACCTATGTTTGCACGAATGGTAAGTTTAGGAGTAGGGTCGTATTTCAATAATGTCCGGGGTGTTAAGTACCAGCCAAACTGATTGTGGTTATCTGCCCTCACTCCGGCAATCCAGGTAAGTTTTCCTTTAAAAAAACTAAGCGTATTCTCAGCAAAGATGCCCAATATTTTTTCTTTGCGTTGATAGTTCCCGTCATAGTTCCTGTTAATAATATTATCCGTAAACGCAATGTCTTCTTCAAGATTAAGGCTTTTAAAACTAATGCCGGTTTTTAGTGAATGATTTGCCGTTTTAGTTAGTTCGTATTGCAGGTTAATAAATATATTGCTTTGTTTTGCTTTATAATATAAAGAACCAAAATAGGATCGCTGATCCTGGTGAAAACCCGATACATAAAGTGTAGCCCTATGTATATCATTAAACCGGTAACTAGTCTTGGACCACATTTCGGGTTGATTAAGTGATACAGTGTTGCCATAAATAGTGCTACTGCCTTTGTGTTCAACCGGTTTGTAAAAAGTTTGGCCACCGGTGCGGTTTTCATTCAAAAAACGTAGCGCTATTTCGCTGCTCCAGCCCCAATCTTTTTCTTTGCCGATCTTCCATTTGTTCATTACCATGTATCGTGTAAGCAAAGGCAGGTCCAGGAAATTATCATGATCATTATCTGTTTTATTTGCAGGCTGCACCATGTGAAAGGCCAGGAGACTATGCCATTTGCCTGTTTTAAAATTTGTAGTAAGGTTCAAGTGTTTTTCTAAAAAACTATTCATATAAACATTTGCAAATAATTTTTCAGATGCATTAGGCTTTTTTGTTTCTACATTTATTTGCCCGCTGATACTCTCGTGTCCTTGCAGTACACTGTTAGCACCTTTAGATATATAAATATTATCTACTAATGTTCCGGGAATACCACTGATGCCATAAGTAAAAGTGAGTCCCTGGATCATCGGAAATCCATCGATCAATACCTGGTTGTACACACCCGACAAACCAAGGATGCGCAATTCTTTCGCATTGGTAATGATATTAGTTGTTTGTGGCTGAACCGATGACTGTGTTTCAAAACAGCCGGCCAGGTCGCAACAGGCAGCTTTTTTCAGCTCTACTGAAGTAAGTACTTCTGTTTTGATGATACTTAAATTCGACTGTATGGTTCCATTTATTTCAGCGGTTACTATTACTTCCTGCAGCTTATTTATTTCTTTCAGTACAAACACAATTGTATCCTTATTACTTACATCAGCCGTATCTTTTGCGTACCCGCTATGGCTGGCTACCAGTTTGTTATTAGTTGCAGACCTGTTAATGGAGAAGCTGCCATCTTCCTTTACAGTGACTCCACTTTTATTGTTAAGCCAAATGATGGAGGCATCCGGCAGGGGCTGGTTATTTGAATTTACAACCCTTCCTGAAACGGTTTGTGCTATACTACCAAGTGGCAACAGTAAGACTAAAGAAATAATATACCTAAACATTAATTTGTTTTTACTTTATAAGGCCTGTCGTTGGGGTCGCTACAGCCGCCGGTATTTTCAATGGCTTTGAATATTTCTGTTTTACCAACCAGCGCCGGGTTGTAAGTGATCTTAAACACAGAAACCGGCCCTGCCTTTCCTGGCTTACATTCACTTACTCCTTGTAATTCTTTCACATTGGTTGAAAGTGTTTTCAGATCATTGTTACAGGTAACACCTTTTACTTTAATGGTAATGGTAGTATCCTGTACTTGTTTTTCATTTTGAGCAAATGAACTATTTTTGAAAAATGTAAAGATCATTAATGCAATGAACATTTTTTTATACATGATTTTTATTATTTAAATGTTTATAAATTAAGTGCAAATTAAGTTATTTAGTAAATAGCCGTTAATACTGCATCTGCAGATGAATTGGTAGTACTGTTTTATCATAATAATTTATATACTAATTCTGTTTATTATTTCTAATAATTACCGCCAGATCTTCCGGTATTTCCATTGGTTTTAGCGGTGGTACATTTGCTCCACCAGTATTGCCAACGGGAATATGTCCAACAAAAGATTTTACACCACCCACTAATAAGCGTGGAATTTGTCCAATGATTTCTTTCCGGTTTTTTAATTTGATACCGAATAAAAACATTTTCCAATGAACAGCAGTATGCTCAATCGGGTAGGGTTGTCCTAAAATATGGGCCCTTTCCAGGTGCCGCCAGCTTAATGAAAAATTATTTTCATCAAAAAATTCTTTTGCAGCAGCCAATTCCTTTTGGTAAAATGGTTTAAGTGATGAAGGCATTTTTGTATACAGTTTCATAAATAAGATTTAATCTTGATGGCCTTCGGTGTTCGTTTGTTTTGCTAAAATAAAAAATGCACCTTTCACAGCTACCATTGTATTAATTGGAATTTCTTTCAACAAGGTTATTTCAGTATATCCAATATCTGAATTTCCTTTTACTACAGGTATTCGTTCAAAACTAATCCCGTTTTCATTCTCATGTACATCAATCTTTTTTACATCCTGTTTGATGCTGTCCTTGCCTTTATCGTGTTTCTCAATTGCAATAAAAATATAATCCTTCCCCTGGTAATTTACAATAGCATCCGTCGGTAAAGCAGGAACAACGGCCTTATCAAGACTTATGACTGCAGTAACATTCATGCCATCAATCAAACCTGTTTTATCGCCTTCTACCATGGCATGTACAGAAACGGTTTTACTCTCACCTTCAAAGGAAGAACCTAATGAAAATATCTTTGCATCATATTCCTTGCCGGGATTGTTGGTTATGTTGAAGTGGATTGTCTGGTTATTCTTTAATTTAGAAAGGTCTTTTTCATACACAAACAGGTCGAGGTGCAGTTGCCTGTTGTCTACTATTTCTGCCACAACGGTGGTTACATCTACATAGCTTCCCATTTTTACCATTACATTACTAACTACACCACTGATTGGGCTTGTTATTGACACAACCGAAACCAATTTGCCATTGGTAAGCCTTTCAGGATTAATACCCATAAGCTGTATTTGCTGCTGCAAAGTAGACTGTAAGGTACGCAGGGTCCTTAATGTTGTTTCGGCCGACTGTTGATTTTTTAATGCCCCGGCATTGCCTGCATTCAATTCTTTTTGTCTTTTTACTTCCAGTTCTGCCAAAGATATTTTTGCATTCACATTCAGGTATTCACTTTGTACCTGTATAAATTCAGGATTTGCAATCGTGGCAATTGTTTGCCCTTTTGAAACGTAGCTTCCCGGCTGGACCAACAAAGACTTAACCACACCACTGTAGACTGAATTTACACTGGCCCTGTTTTGGTTTGGAACTTTAAGCACACCATTTGCTTTTACAGATGCAGTCAATTGCTTTTGTTCAATGGTACCTAATTCAACACCTATACTTTTTATCTGCTCGTCTGTTAGTGAAGCGATATTGGGGTCTTCATGTTCATCTATCTTTTCTTCTTCAGTTTTGGCAACTTCGACATTTCCATCTTTGTTTTCGCATGAAATAAGGAAAAAAAGATTTGCAAATATCATCACTATCGTTAAAAACTTCTTCATCTGTATATTTTTTATTGATTGATATAATAATTGTATTGAATCACGGATTGGTTATATATATTCAGATTCTCTAAATAATTTTTTTGTATCTCGATCGCCTGTGTAATAAACTGCGATAACTCTGCAAAACTAATTTCTCCAGAGCGATAAGCCAATGAAGAAGCTTTTATGATCTCATTGGCCTGTATCAACCCCGTTGCCTGATAAAAGTTTAGCATACTATTGTTTCTTTCAACTTCCTGTAGCTTTTGTAGCTGCTGTGAATTTAATAGTTGCCTGTTATAATCATATTGCTTTTGTTGAACTGCCATATCAGCCTGTGCCACTTTTACTTTATTGCGATAAGCCTTTGCTCCAAACAATGGGATAGCTGCTGTAACAGAAAATCCGCTGAACGGGTCTTTTGCATTCCACAACCGTTGGCTGAAAAAACGACCTGAGAATTCCGGTTTATTTTCATTTTTAATAACTCCAATACCGGCACTTGCAATGTTGATGTTTTGTGATTGCAAAGCCAATAACGGGTGAAGGCTATCGATTGTGACACCGGGCATGGGTAATTTTTCCATTGGTTTCATAAGTGGCAACATGGATTCTTCTGAGTTTAGTAACTGCATCATAACACGCTGCTGAATTTCTACATCGTTTCGGATTTGCTGTAACATTACTTGTAGCTCTTTCATTCTTACACTGGCTGAGATACTGTCTAACCCGGGGCTATCGCCGGTCTTTACTTTAAGTATGGCAGCATCATTCAATGATTTGTATATACTATCCAGTCGGTAAAACAATAATTCTTTTTCCTGCAAATACCAAAGCTTGTAGTACACGGTTCTAACATCTCTTTTTATATCCACATCAATCGCGGTTGTATTGACCTGGTAGTATTTCAATTGCTCATTGTACAGATTTTTTTGTGCTTTGTACAATCCGGGCCATGCGATACTTTGTGATATGCCGATCTTTAAAATGCCTTTGTTGTCGCTGGGACGGTAGTCTTCATTCTCGGCAAACACACCCGTCTTCGGCAGCGCTGTTGCTGTTTTCATCTGGGCTTCGCCTTTACGTATCTGTTGGTTGTTGATGTCAAACAACAAGTTATTTTTCGCTAATGTAATTACTTCGTCTACACTTATGCGCTTTACAACCGGTTTCTGTGCCTGTACATTATTTGAAAATGTCATAAAAATAATAACTGCTATGGCAGGTATCGCAGGTTTCATCTTTCTTTTAGATGAAAAAATCAAATAGAGTATTGGCAAAACTACCAGGGTAAGGAATGTTGCTGTTATCAGGCCGCCAATAACCACCGTAGCTAAAGGCTTCTGTACTTCGGCTCCGGACCCGGAAGAAAATGCCATGGGAAGAAAACCCAATGACGCAACCGCTGCTGTCATTAACACAGGGCGCAAACGAATTTTTGTTCCTTCTATTACCCGTTGCATGATATCTTTCATTCCATCTTTCTCCATTTGATTAAATGTGCTGATCAATACGATACCATTTAATACAGCCACACCAAACAAAGCGATAAAACCTACACCTGCTGAAATACTGAATGGCATTCCTCTGATAAGTAGTGCAAATACTCCACCAATAGCACTCATGGGGATAGCAGTGAAGATCAATAATGAATCTTTAACGGAACTAAAAGTGAGGTATAACATAAAGAAGATGAGCAGCAATGCCAATGGTACAACGATCATCAGCCGAGAAGATGCTTTTTGCAGGTTTTCAAACGTGCCACCATAAGTGTAATAATAGCCCAGGGGCAATTTTATTTTTTCATTTAACTTCTGCTGAGCTTCTTTTACCACACTTGACACATCACGGCCGCTTACATTAAAGCTCACATAAATTCTTCGTTTGCCCGACTCACGGCTTATTTGTGCTGGTCCTGTTTTAAAGGAAACAGTTGCTACCTGTGATAATGGTATTTGATTACCATTAGGCATCGGAACAAACAGCTCACTTACGTCAGAAAGGTTTGTACGGTGAGCACTGTCTAATCGCAATACCAGGTCAAACTTTCTTTCATTCTCAAAAACAACGCCTGCTTCTTCACCGGCAAATGCAGTGCTGATAACGTGGTTAATGTCTTCAATATTTAATCCATAGCCTGCCAGTTTTCCTCTGTCGTACTCAATGGTAATTTGTGGCAATCCATCTACTCTTTCCACCTGTGGTTGTGTAATGCCTTTGACTGGTCCGATAACTTTTGCAACTTTGTCTGCATAAGCAATCAGTGTATCTAAATTTTCACCAAATATTTTAATTGCCACATCTTGCCGTATTCCTGTCATCAATTCATTAAAGCGCATTTGTATGGGTTGGCTTGGTTCTGCTATAATACCCGGAATGGTAGAAAGCTTTTCTCTCATGATATCAGACAATTCGTAAAAATCTTTGGTGGTTGTCCATTCTTTTTTTGGCTTTAGTATAACCATTAAATCTGATGCTTCAGGTGGCATTGGATCAGTAGCAATATCAGCAGCGCCGGTTTTACCTACCACCATTTTTACTTCAGGAAATTTAAGCAGCATCCGCTCTGCCATCATAACCGTTTCTATTGTTTGTGAGAGCGAAGAACCCTGGGGCAATACAAATTCAATGGCATAATCACCTTCTTCTAGTGTAGGAATAAATTCAGCACCCATATTTTTAAAAATAATTATTGAAAAAATTAATAGTGCAATAGCGATACCTACCACTGCATATTTTATTTTAATGGCAGCATGTAAGGTCGGCATGTATAAACGTTGAAAGAAATCCATCATTCTGTCTGAAAAAGTTCTTTTGTGTTTCATATTTTTTGAAAGAAACAAAGCACTCATCATAGGTATATAAGTAATCGAAAGGATCAAAGCGCCTAAAATAGCAAAAGCTACAGTTTCTGCCATTGGCCGGAACATCTTTCCTTCCACGCCCTGTAAAGAAAGTATGGGTAAATACACGATCAGGATGATGATCTGCCCAAATGCAGCTGAACTCATCATTTTCTTTGCACTTCCTTCCACTGCTTCGTCCATCTGTACCTGTGATAGCTTACCCGTTAATTGTTTTGCTCCCAAGTAATGCAGGGTTGCCTCTACAATGATGACGGCTCCATCTACGATCAATCCAAAATCAATAGCCCCAAGGCTCATCAGGTTGGCGCTTACACCAAATAAATTCATCAGGGCCAATGCAAATAATAAGGATAACGGAATGGCAGAAGCAACGATTAAGCCTGCCCGAAGATTTCCCAAGAATAACACCAAAACTAATATCACAATCAATGCACCTTCAATTAAGTTGGTTTTTACTGTATTGATTGCACGGTCAATCAAATTGGTACGGTCTAAAAATGCCTCTATCACTACATCTTCCGGTAATGATTTTTGAATTGATTTCATCCGTTCTTTTACCAGTTCAACAACAGATGCACTGTTAGCCCCCTTCATCATCAATACAATACCACCCACAACTTCTTTTTCACCATTGTATGTCATTGCCCCATACCTGGGTGGCGAACCAAACTGCACCGTAGCTACATCCCTTATCAAAATGGGAATACCATTTTGTTGTTTTACAACGATCTGTTCTATATCTGCAAAGGATTTTACAAGCCCCACTCCACGAATAAAATATGCATTGGGCTTCCTGTCGATATATGCACCACCGGTATTTTCATTGTTCCTTTGAAGTGCAGTAAAAATTTCAGGAATAGTTACATTCATAGCTTTTAACCGATCGGGGCTTACCGCTACTTCATATTGTTTGCTGATTCCACCAAAACCTGTTACTTCTGCCACACCGGTAATGCCTGTTAACTGGCGGCCTACGATCCAATCCTGCATGGTACGCAGGTCCATGGCAGAATATTTCTGTTCACTTCCTTTTTTTGGATGGATAACATATTGATATATTTCTCCCAGGCCGGTTGTAACTGGGCCCATTTCAGGATTGCCCATCCCTTTGGGTATCTGATCCGCAGCTTCCTTTAGTTTTTCAGAGATAAGCTGCCTGGCAAAATAAATGTTTACTTCTTCCTGAAACACAACTGTTATTACACTTAACCCAAACCGTGAAAAGGAACGCATCTCCTCAATTCCCTGGATATTTGACAAAGACCGCTCCACCGGGTATGTAATGAACTGTTCTACTTCCTGTGCTGCAAGGGTAGGGGCACGTGTAATAACCTGCACCTGGTTATTGGTAACATCCGGTAAGGCATCAACTGGTAATTTGCCTGCACTCCAAATTCCCCAGATGATCAATGCCAGCGTCATCACACCTATAATGAGTTTATTCTTTATACTGAAATGAATGATCTTATTGAGCATGATTTTTTGTTTTGAACTGTCATTCTTTTGGAATTAGCATTTTGGAAAACTATTTCCGAAAAAGGAATGATTCTTAACAATACAACAACTACTATTTTATGAATCCTGATTGCCATTAACAATCGATTTTCTTTAATAACTAAAAAAAATGATAGCTATAAACATTCCAAAACCTGCACTGGTTTGGATCATTGCAGTGACATCAATAAATAAGTGGTTAAACTAATTGGGGCGGTTGCCAGATGGGAAGCGAAATTTTCGAAATACAAACAGGAAGGTGAACAGGATTTTTTTCTATGCTGGAAAAATGCAATGTTACTACCTGAGAAGCATAAGAGATGATTGCAAATCCAGCACAGCAGTTGCAGGCACAGAAAGGAGAACAATCATCGGTGTGGCTATCTTCCTGTTGGTTTTGCGATTGTGATAATGTTGTATTTGCTTTATGATCATTTTTTCCATAGGCACCATCTGTACAAGGCATACAGCTAAGTACTAGTACCAGGACTGACATTATAAATGCAAATATTTTCATTATGGCAAAATAACGTGTAAAAATTCAATTTTGGTATCTCAAGGGCTACTAAAATTAACATCCGGTTGAATTTCGTATGTTTTTTACTTGTTTCGGTATAAAATCGTTCGTGTTTATCAGAACTATGGCATTCAATTGTTTGACATATGACAGTCTTATTTTTCAGGCAGATAAATAGTTACAGTTCCTTTTATCAGAATTTCTTCCAGATGGCCAACTGTTTTAGTCTTTTCATCCATCAAGTGTACATGCATATTTGTAGTATGATGTGTAAAAATGCTATGATGATTGGTGGAATAAAAACCAAGCATTTTTATTTCCTTATAAAAAAATTCTCCTGCATATGCAAACTGTTTATGGTTTTCCATAGTATGAACGGTTCCTTTTTTCCAGTCTATCACATGGAAACTTATTTTTTCCGGAATTACCTCTAACTTAAAAGCAAAAGGGACCTTCATATCGTACCCCTTAGTTTTAGCAGTAGTTTCAACAAGCTTTTCCAGTTCTTCATAACTGCTGATCTTTGTATTGAACCTGAATGTATTCCATTTTTCCACGTTGCTATAAACCAGGAAAGCAGCCTTTGATACCTTGTCCTGCTGATTCAATAATTTGCTGCCATCTTTTGAAGTTGAAAACACTTTACCATCCAATACCATTATCTCTCCTTTTAATCCGGCAACTGGCCCAAGTCCATAAAGATGAACCTTATTCATTGTGTCTAAATCTGCATGAGCAGTAAAATCTCCTTTCATCATAACATTTTTCATTGCACCTGAAACCTTTACTTCAGGCATTGAAACTGCTATGGCAGAAAATAAAAACAAGGCAATAACAATGAATTTCATCCTCCGTTTAATTTATTTTATGAAATATAATTACTGTTAAACTTTTAAAGATAATATTATAGATGATATTGGAGACCGGTATCATGTAATCTTCGTTTCATACCAGCCAAAAGTACCGTTACACAAATATTTTGCTTTTGAAAAGCCTAGTTGTTTTAATAATTCTGCCCCTTGTGCCGACCTTCCGCCACCTTTGCCGCATGCTGTAATTATAATTTCCTGCTTTGATAATCCATTTGAACGGGATTTCAATTCACTCAAAGGAATATTTATAGCACCTGGAATATGTTTCTCAGTAAATTCATCCTTGTTTCTTACATCAATGATGGTAAGCTGACCAGGAGATTGCTTCATTAACTGTTTAAGCTCCGCCAGTGCAAAGCAATCCTGTATTTTTTGTTCCTGCATTTTGTTTATGTTTATTTGTTATCCATTCCCATATTTTAAGAGCACCGCCAGGTTTGCATTTCATCCTGTACCGGATGATAAGCGCTGATATTAATGTGAGAAAACCAATGAAGAGAATAGCTGCATTGATGCTTAATAAATCCGCTATTATACCGGTAAGTATTGCGCCAATGGCATAACCTAGATCCCGCCAAAGTCTGAAAATACCAATGCTTTTTGCCCTGTCTTGTGGATTTGTATTTTCAGCTACCGTTGCCAGAAATGTAGGATACACCATTGCGGTACCCCAACCTAAGATGGAAGAAATAATTATGTAATGAAACATGCTGCTAGCCCAAACCAATGCAATTATGGCAATGGCTTGTATAAACATACCTATATATAGCATATCTTTTTTACAGAACTTGTCAGCCATTTTTCCGGTAAACAATTGACCAATGCCCCAAATTGCAGGGTATATGGCTGTAATAATGCCGATCTCAGCAATAGTAAAACCTTTTGTTGCAAGTAAAATGGGGAAAATACCCCATGCCATGCCATCATTCAGGTTATTGATCAAACCTGCCTGTGTTACCGAACCTAAGTTTTTATTTTTCCAGGTAGTATCCCAAAATATATGGGGAAGATTTGGAATTGTATTTGTAGTTGTCTCTTTTGCAATATGATGTTTGGTGTCTTTCACTAAGAATATACTGGACAATAAACCTAAAGACACCAATACAATGCCAGTATAAAACGGGTATGGCCTGATACCATATTCACTGGCGATCCAGCCGGTTAAAAATGCAACAAGTGCTACCGAAATATATCCTGCAAATTCATTCAAACCCATGGCAAAACCTCTTTGCTTTTCACCAACAAGATCAATTTTCATTACCACCGTGCTTGACCATGTTAACCCCTGGTTGATGCCCAGCAGTACATTAGCAGCAATGATCCAATCCCATGATGGTGCAAGCATCAACATGAATGGGATTGGAATACCAATGATCCAACCTGCTACTAAAAGATTCTTTCTTCCGAATTTATTTGCTAATGCACCGGTGTAATAATTTGTAACTGCTTTTACAATGCCGAATACAATAATAAAAGAAAGTATCGCTGTCTTTGCAGCAATCGCAAACTCCTGCTCTGCAATCTGCGGAAGTATGGAACGTTCCATCCCAACCATACCACCTACAAAGCCATTTACAATTACAAGCAGTGCAAACTGTTTCCAGTTTTCTTTTAATCCTAACCTGACAACTTTTTTTTCTGCCCCCTGCATTTGTATTTTTTTATTATACAAAGCTGGCAGTAATAAATGGCTAATCCTTTAACATAAGATAAATAATCACCGATGGCTCCTGATACGGCTAAGGCTTACCTGGGTAATACCGAGGTAAGAGGCAACATATTTTAGGGGAACTCTCATTAAAACATTGGGAGCTTCTGTGAGTAAGGCTTTGTACCTTTCTTCGGCAGAATGAAACTGTATCCCTTCAATTCGGTTAACAGTATCTACATAGGCTGCTTCAAATATTTTTCTGAACAGGCGCTCTATTTCCGGGAATGTATCGTAGCGTTTGAAAAGCAATGTTGCATTGATAGCCACAATTTCAGCATCTTCTAATATTTGAATTGCTTTGAGGCTTGGTTTACCGGTAAATAAACTTTCAACCCTTGCAATGATATTATTTTCAAATGCAAAGCTCTCTGTAATATCAATTCCATCTTTCAGATAATAAATACGGGCAACCCCTTTATTAATAAAATAAATGGTCTTACAGCTGTGCCCGATGGGTTGTAAGTCGGTATTTTTCTTTATTGAAACAACACTGCTTATTTCAGCAATAGCTTTTTCTGCTTCTTTTGAAAGTGGGTTAAATTTTTTGAAATATTGAAAGAGTAATGTCATTCCTGTATCATTGAAAGGAATGTAAAGTTACCGTATAGGGATGAAATAAGTTCCCTATAGCAGCATGTTCAAACCTCAAACTTCAAACCTCGAACTTCAAACCTCAAACTATTTTAAACATCAATCGCTTCACCATAAGCCACTGCAGTAGCTTCTTTCAATCCTTCGCTCATGGTTGGGTGCGGATGCACTGCATTCAGTATTTCATGTGCCGTAGTTTCCAGTTTTCTTGCTACTACAGCTTCAGCGATCATTTCAGTTACATTCATACCGATCATATGACAACCTAAAAATTCGCCATATTTTGCATCATATATAACTTTTACAAAACCTTCGGTTGCACCTGCCGCACTTGCCTTTCCGCTGGCCATGAAAGGGAATTTACCCACTTTTATTTCATAACCGGCATCCTTAGCCGCTTTTTCTGTATAACCCACTGAAGCAATTTCAGGTGAACAATAAGTACATCCGGGTATATTATTATAATCTATTGCTTCTGGTTTGTGCCCGCTTAAATGTTCCGCTGCATTGATCCCTTCTTTGGCTGCTACGTGTGCCAGGGCTTGTCCGGGTGTGCAATCGCCCAACGCATAAATACCAGGTACATTCGTTTGTTGATTTGCATCAACGATGATCTTACCCTTATCTGTTTTTATTCCTAATTGTTCAAGGCCTATATTTTCGATATTGGCAACAACCCCAACGGCACTTAGTAAAATATCAGCTTCCAATGTTACTTCACCATCTGCAGTTTTTACGGTAGCTTTTACACCGGCACCAGAAGTATCTACTTTTGTTACTTCACTGCTCGTCATGATAGTAATACCCTGCTTTTTAAATTGTTTTTCCAGTTCTTTACTGATGTCTTCATCTTCAACGGGCACAATGCGTGGCATGAACTCAACAATCGTAACCTTTGTTCCCATGCTGTTATAGAAATAAGCGAATTCGGAACCAATGGCTCCGCTTCCGCAAATGATCATGCTTTTAGGTTGACCTGGTAAAACCATTGCTTCCCTGTATCCAATGATCTTTTTGCCATCAATTGGCATACTTGGTAATTGTTTTGCCCTTCCGCCAGTAGCTATTGCTATATTCTTTGCTTCTACTACCTGTTTGGTATTATCTGCTGCAGTTACTTCAATTTTTCCGGCAGCAATGACCTTACCGGTTCCCATGATGACATCGATCTTGTTCTTTTTCATCAGGAACTGCACGCCTTTACTCATCTTATCAGCCACGCCACGGCTGCGTTTGATCACAGCTCCAAAATCGTGTGTTGGGTTACTGATATTTATCCCGTAACTCTGTGCATGTTTAGCATATTCGAATACCTGGGCACTTTTTAATAATGCTTTGGTTGGAATGCAACCCCAATTAAGGCAAATGCCTCCAAGGCTTTCTTTTTCAATGATCGCAACTTTTTTTCCAAGCTGACTGGCTCTTATGGCTGCAGGATAGCCACCCGGGCCGCTTCCTAAAACTATCAGATCGTATGCCATGTTATTTATTGGTTTATTGGTTTATTTGTTTTAGCTTTTAGCTTTTAGTTTGCGAAATTAACCTGAAATGGGTGATTAGCCAAATGCATTGTTAGCTCTTTTTAACCTTTTGTTCGTATTGATTATCGGTATTATTTGTATTTTTAAATCCTATGAAGAAATTATTACTTATTGCAGGATTATTTTTGGTTGGTTTTAAAGCCAATTCCCAGGATATTGCAAAATGGAAGATGACTGAATTGGAAACTTTCATGTCTGAAAAGACCGGAGAAATACTAGTTATTAATTTCTGGGCAACTTTCTGTAAGCCTTGTATAGCTGAAATACCCTCTTTTATTAAAATATCAGATAAGTATAAAAATGACAAAGTAAAACTTTTACTGGTAAGCCTTGATCTTCCTTCTTATTACCCAAAAAAAATTGCCTCTTTTGTAAAAAAGCGTCAATATAAAGCCAATATTGTTTGGCTTGATGAAACAGATGCAGATTACTTCTGCCCTAAAGCCGATACATCCTGGAGTGGATCTATTCCGGCAACCTTAATGATAAATACTAAAACAGGATACCGGAAATTTTTTGAAGGGGAGATGTCGGCCTCACAATATGAAGAAGCATTGAAAAAAGTAATTGCAAATTCAAATAGTTCAGCATCTATTAAGGATCATTCATTTGATATAGTGGCTGAACCTAAATAAGGTTATTATTTTATTTAGATCCTGTTATAAAGAAAAGGCTGTAATAAATGATCCATTACAGCCTTCACTTTTTGTTAATCAGTTCATTTGAACATTAGCTACACTTTAGAACTTTACTCCTAAACCAATACTTGCATTTATCGCACTGATCTTTTGTTCAAATGCTGAAGTAGGAGTGCCATCTCCAACATAAATTCCTCCATCAAATTTTGGTTTCATAAAGTTGTAATCAACGTTTGTAACCAAATTAAGGTTCGGAGTAAAATTATAACGGAGATCAGCGCCCAATTGCATTGCAAAACTGTTAGCCCATTCTTCATTCATCAGATTTGGACCATCGGTAAACTTCACTAATGGTGAGTTAACATTTATGATACCGCCAAGTACTTTAAAATCAGTACGTACCTTTTCATTAATAGGCCATGTGAACATTGGTCCTGCCATTATTCCATAATGTTGCCAGTGGTCCGCTTCGACGCCATATTGTGCAAATTGCGATACATCCACTTTGTAATTGGAATACAATATGGTTGAAGTGATACCAAAGTATTTGTGCAACTGGTACCCAAATTGCAGGTTTGTGGTAAAGCCGATTTTTGCTAATCCTGCACTCTCATTATTGAAATTTTTAGATGCGAAATCACTTACCGGAATAGCTGGCCCTGCTGCAATTGAAATAAAAAATTTATTATTAGGTTTTGTTTTTTTATCCTGGGCAGTTACAGATAAACCTATTAATAAAATCAGCGTCATTAAAAACATCATCTTTTTCATAACATAGGTTTTATAATTTGAAAATTATTTTTCTTCAATAACAAAGTTATACAGCTCTTGGAGCCTTTTTACTGATTGCTATTAATCAACCTAATGATAGTAATCAATCTTACATCATAACTTGCATGTAACGAGGCCTTTATTTTTTCTTTCAGATAAAGAATTGTATCAATTTTTTTCAGGACGAGATAAAGTAAAAAAATGCCCCACTTTTGCAAGCGGGGCTATAAAAATATAATTACCTAAGTAGAATACTAAATCCCTAATACCTTAAACCTTTTAGCCTAAACCTAAACCTCTTAACTCTTCCTTTTGATCGTACATCCAACACTTCTGCTTTCTTTCACAGATATATCTTTACCGGCAATCAATTCATTAATGGCTTCTCTCAAATGTTTCCGGTTAACAGCTGTGGCATCTGATGGGTTGTCATCTATGGCACCGTGGTAAACCAGCTTAAGATTTTTATCAAATAAAAAACATTCAGGAGTTCTGTTAGCTCCAAATGCATCGGCAACTTCGCTGTTATTATCAACAACATAATTCCAGTTAAATTTTTGGTCTTTGGCATACGTTTTCATTTCGTCAAAACTGTCATCATCTTTTCTTTGTGCTTCATTACTGTTCAATAGTATAACACCAACTTTCATTTTTTGAGCATAATCACCAATTGCAATAATTCGTTCCTCATTTTTTATTACATAAGGGCAGGTGTTGCAACTGAACATTACTAATATCCCGTTATCTTTTACTACCTCTTTAATGCTGATATCTTTTCCGGATACATCTTTCATTTTAAGGGTTGCTTTAGGCATTTCGCTGCCGATAGGCAAGGGGCCTGAAGTGGAGAAAGCAAACAATGCAACTGCAATGGTTACTACAATAAGTGTGTGTATTTTTTTCATTATTAATTTTTTAAATATTTATTATAAAGATAATTAAATTAGCTGTTGAACCCGATACCGTTTACATAAAATTAGTGTATTGCCTTTTTTTCATCCATCTCCCTCTGTGTTGCGATGGCTTTAAGAGATTTAATGCTCACATTCAATTCAAAACCGATCAGTAAGGCGAGTGAATTTATATAGATCAGTGCCATGATCATCATGATGGTGCCAATAGACCCATAAAGTACATTGTAGCTGGCAAAATTCTTTACAAAAGCTGAAAAAAATATGGAAGCCAGGATGCTGAGAAAAGTTGCAACGATCGTTCCCGGTGAATTCAGTTTCCATCTTTTATGAACAGCAGGGGCGTATTTAAAGATAAAGGCAATGGCGAAGAATACCAGCAGCACAATTAAACTCCACCTGGTGTAAGAGATTATCTCCCTCCAACCACTGTTTTTTACCAGTAATTTTAAAATAGCTCCTTGTGATATTAATAAAAGTAAATAACCAACTAAAAGCCCGAATAGTATGATAGTCAGCTTTATAGCTACCCATCTTTCGTGAAGGCCTTTTCTTTTTTGAAAGCCCAGGTATTTTTTATTGAATGATCTCATTAAACCCATCATGGCACTGGATGCAAAAAATAGAGAGAATAATAAACCGAATGATAGTAAACCAATTTTTGAATCATAAATAAATGAATCAATAAATTTAATTATTTCCTTATTATAAACCTTCGATGGTATGATATCAAATACCAGGCTATGTAATTGTATTTGTATGCTTTTCTTAGAAATGAAAGGCAGGTTAGGTATTAGTGTAAATAAGAATAAAAAGGAAGGAGGGGTTGCCATGATAAAATTATATGAAATGGCAGATGCTCTTTCAAAAAGACCGTGAGTCATGAGTTGTCTGTAAAAAAAACGAATGACATCATACAGCGGAACACCTTCAAAACCAGGCAGATACCAATGTTTGCTTTTATTTAATATAAAACCAGTTGGCCCTTTTGTTATGAGTAATCTTTGAAGTTTTATCACTTGCTTTTAAACAGTTTAAAAGGTTTAAAACGTTTAATAGGTTTAAAAATATTCATGAGCTATAAGAAATATATGAAATTTTAAAAGCTGAGTTTAACTAGTGAAACCTCTAGAACTTATGAAACTTCTTGAACCTTATTACTTATCCCTGCTGACTATTAAACTATCCAATGCACGCTGGTATGCTTTTGCAAATAACAGGTGTTCCTGGTAAGTTTCAGCAAAGTTAGAATATCCGTTGAAATCAGGTTTAGCAACAAAAAATATATAATTGGTTTTAGGTGCATCTAAAACTGCATCTATGGTATTGATTGAAGGGGTACAAATCGGTCCGGGAGGCAAACCGGTATGCTGATAAGTATTGTAAAGAGAAGAAAATAAAAGATGGCCGCGTAAAACCCGCTTTATTCCAAAATCACGCATGGCATATTTTACTGTTGGGTCAGCTTCCAGTTTCATCCCTTTTTTTATGCGATTGATATAAACGCTTGCAATAAGTCCCTTATCTTCCTGTTTGTTCGTTTCTTCCTCTACAATACTTGCCATCGTATAAACCTGAACAGGAGTCAGACCTAAAGCGGCGGCTTTTTGAGATCTTTTAGTATTCCAGAATTTTTCTTTTTGATCTGTAAAGCGGGTAAACATATTTTTAAAAGAAACATTCCACCAATACAAATAGGTATTTGGTATGATGTTAGTTAAAACAGTATTGGTATCTATATGATATTTATGGAGAGAATCATTGTTGGTAATGAAATGGATCACTTCTGTTGAGTCAATTTCAAACTGCTGGCCAATCTTTCCTGCAAGATCTTCTTTGGTCCTGATCTTATTTATAACAAGCCTCACAGGCGATTGCCTGCCTGCTTTAAGCATACGAATCAGGTTGATCAAATTGCTCCCGGTCTTGATTTCGTAACGACCTGCTTTGATGTTTTTATTATATTTTACCCTTTTAGAGATCAGGTCAAAAAAGAATGTACCCGTGATGATCTTTTGATCGAGTAGATTGTTTCTTACTTCATCATAAGTGTTGCCGGTCCTTATATAAAAATATTTATTTTCGGGTGCGGAAATGATTGGACCGAAAACTCTCCAGGATACATATAACCCAACAAACAAGAACAGTAGAATAAGGATCAATAGTTTTTTTTTCATTACACGATTTAGAAAACTTTAGACAAATTAAAATAAAAAACCCCGCCATGAACAAGCGAGGTTGTAATTATTTTATAAAAAGATTATTTTTTATTTGTATCTGCAGGCAATTGAACTGTATTGGCTGGTTTTGCCTGTTGCTGTGCAGGTGAGGTAGATATACCCTTAATAAGGTCATCTCCTGAAGATGCTGAACCTTCTTTTGGAATAAAGGCAGGAGACATCAAGCAAAGCAAACCTACCAGGCCTGCAAATACCCAGGTACCTTTTTCCAATACATCTGTAGTTTGCTTAACACCCATTAACTGGTTGCCTAATCCGCCAAAAGTTCCTGATAATCCACCACCTTTTGGATTCTGAATTAAAACAATCAGGCCAAGGATCACAGAAGCAATAATAATTAATACACCAAATAAAGCTAACATGTTATATAATTTTAAACTGATATTTTGATAAAAGCCCGTTAATGATCCCGGGCGATCGATTCTATTTTGGCTGCAAAGTAAGCGCTTTTAGCAGGATTAATCAAACTTAATTTTTCAAAGGTCTCACTCGCCTTTTTCATTTTACCTTGTTGGAGATAAGCTTCTGCCATGGATTCTGTTATGATATTTGCATCGATATTGCTTTTTTCTGCAAGATGCTGGACTGCAAGGTCAATTTGTTCACTAACTGACGATTCCTTGTTTTCATGGATCTTTTTCATCCCCTTCAACCATTCTGTAAAGCTTTTCAGTTGCTTACCGAGTTTATCACCAGATTGCAGATCCTCACTTAACTTAATTCCTTGTGAAGCAAAATAATCTGAAGCAAATAAAGGTTCAAATATCATCTCTTCATTATTGACCTTTGCTGTTATTTCCTCCATATTCTTCTTAGTTTTCTCTTCCTGAACCTCAACCTTTTCGACTTCTATATTATTTATGTTAACATTTTCATTATCAATGTTCTCAGTTTTATTATTAATATTTTTATTTAACCTGTAATTGAGCAAAAAATGATTGTCAAAATGGAGGGCGGTTTTTGCAGCAATGTTTTCGTATGCTGGATCAGTGTTATCTGTTTTATTTAATAAATAAAAATGCGGAATAGAAAAGTAAGGATATTCTTTTATAATATTAAAAAGCAGGTCATCCGTACCCGTATCATTAAGATCCCTATTGAATATTTGTACAAATAATTCCTGCATAACTCAAAGCTAAAGGATAAAAGGTCAATCATCAAAAATTACCAGTTGGAAAATATTTTATTAAAGATCTCGTCCACGATGTTTTTAACAATTTCATTGTTCAATGAAGATTCTGCCTGTGTTAAAGATTGTGTGGCGGGGAAATCAAATGTGCGGATCAGGTCTGTTTCAAAATTCTTTTTTTCATCAAGTGAATTTCTGAATATCAGGTGAAATCCTACTGTAAGCCGGTTGCCGCTCGAATTGTTGCCTGTAATACTGATCGTACTGGTATAATATTGTGAAACATATCCACTGATATCATAATGAGCATCATCATCATTGGTTTGCCTTAACCTGGTAGTGTTAATGATCTTTTGTTTTAATCTTTCAGTAAGCTGAGGGCTTAATTGTGTGTTTATATATTGAGCTTTATTTTCCAGGTAATTTACCCTGAAATTTTTCACTTCCTGTGGAATAGGGGACGTGTCTTTAAAGGAATATTTACATGTTGCAAAATTGAAGATCGTTAGCAACAGAACGGAAGTCAGAAATAATATATATGGATTCTGTTTTTGCATTTGTATTATTTTACTAAAATCGTTTAACGGTTTAAATCGTATAAAGCATAATCCCAATAGCTATTTTCCACTATCCACTTCCTATTTACAGGTTTTCAATATCGTATTCTTTCAGTTTCCGGTATAAGGTCCTTTCACTGATACCCAGGTCCAATGATGCATCCCTGCGTTTTCCCCGGTGTTTTTTCAATGCCTTAATGATCAGTTCTTTTTCCTTATCAACTATACTAAGCGATTCTTCCACATCTTCATGTTGCTGAATGCCCTTATCGTTTTGTAAAATGACTGCCTGGGATTGTTGAGTATACTGGTTGCCATTACCGGTACCATGCAGTTCTTTTAAATTGCTGTTACCATTATCCTGGTTATATAAAGGAGCATGTTGAGCCATTGAAGGGTTTTGCAACAGGTCGTAAAACATTTTTTTCAATTCATTTACATCCTTCTTCATATCGAAAAAGAGTTTATATAATATCTCTCTTTCATTTGCAAATTCAGCATGGCTTACACTTCCGCTTCCTCCAACCAATACGGGCAACCTTGAATAATTGTGTTCGGGAAGGAAGGCTTTTAACTGTTCCGCATTGATCGTTTTTTCCTTGCTTAATACTGATATCTGTTCAGCTATATTCTTTAACTCTCTAACATTACCCGGCCAGGAATAATTAATAAGGATATCCTTTGCATCATCAGTCATTTGAACAGGGGTGGATTTATACCTGTCTGCAAAATCTGTTGCAAATTTTCTGAATAATATATAGATGTCTTCTTTGCGGTCTCTTAATGCAGGAACTCTTATTGGCACTGTATTTAAACGATAATACAAGTCTTCCCTGAACCGGCCGTTATGGGTGTATTCCAGTAATTCTTTATTAGATGCTGCAATAACACGAACATCTGTTTTCTGTACTTTACTGCTGCCAACACGTATATATTCACCTGCTTCGAGTACCCGAAGTAACCGTGCCTGAGTGCCCAGGGGCATTTCGCCGATCTCATCCAGGAAGATCGTACCACCATTCACAGTTTCAAAATATCCTTTCCTGCTATCTACAGCTCCTGTAAAGGATCCTTTTTCATGTCCGAATAATTCCGAATCAATGGTTCCTTCCGGAATGGCACCACAGTTTACCGCAATGAACGGATTGTGTTTTCTTGCAGATAAAGCATGAATGATCTGAGAAAAAACTTCTTTACCTACACCACTTTCTCCATTTATTAAAACACTTAAATCAGTATTGGCAACCTGCACAGCCACATTCAATGCATGGTTCAATGCAGGCGAATTACCGATGATACCGAAACGATTTTTTATTGCTTGTTGATCCATATAATAAATTATTACCCTGCCCTTAAGGGCAGGGCTATTGAAACTCATATCAAAACGGGCTTTAGCCCTTGATTGCCTTTCCTAATAATGTTCCTGCAGTACAATCTGTGATCATTACCATTACGTAATCTCCTTTCTTATAATTCTCCTTTGGAAATACAACTACTTTATTATTATCTGCTCTTCCATGTAATTCATTTTCACTTTTCTTAGAATAACCTTCAACCAAAACCTTAAAGATCTTTCCAACATCTTTTTGCATACTGATCAGTGAATGATCACGGTAAAGGTTAACCAGTTCCTGTAACCTGCGTTTTTTAATATCCAGGGGAACATCATCTTCAAATCGCCTTGCAGCAAGCGTTCCGGGCCTTTCCGAATAAAAGTACAGGTAAGCCAGGTCGTATTTACAATATTCCATCAGGCTTAATGATTCAAGATGGTCTTCATCAGTTTCCGTACAAAATCCCGCGATCATATCTGTTGATAAACCACAGTCAGGAATGATCTCACGGATGCGGTCAACTTTTGAAATGTACCATTCGCGGCTATAGGTTCGGTTCATCATCTGTAATACCCGGCTACTTCCACTTTGAACGGGCAAGTGAATGTAGTTGCAGATATTCTCATATTTTTTTATGGTGAATAAGACATCATCGGTGATATCTTTTGGATGAGATGTTGAGAAACGCACTCTTAACAAAGGAGATACCAAGGCAACTTTTTCCATTAATTGGGCAAAACTAACTGCTTCATTGGTTTCTTCGTTTATCCAGTGATAACTGTCAACATTTTGTCCCAGCAAGGTTACTTCGCGATAACCATCATTGAATAAAGCCTCACATTCCTGAACAATACTTATCGCACTGCGACTTCTTTCCCGGCCACGGGTAAAGGGAACTACGCAAAAAGAACACATATTGTTGCAACCACGCATGATGCTTACAAATGCATTTACGCCATTACTGTTGAGCCTTATGGGAGAGATGTCGGCATAGGTTTCATCTCTGCTCAATAATACATTCACACCCTTCTGTCCGCCATTGGCTTCTTCTATTAAAGAAGGAAGGCTGCGGTATCCATCCGGGCCTACAACTAAGTCAACCAGTTTTTCTTCCTCCAGGAAAGCCGATTTAAGCCTTTCGGCCATACAACCCAGCACGCCGATTATTAAACCCGGCTTAGATCTTTTTAATTGTCTGAATTCAGTAAGCCTTTTTCTGACCCTGTCTTCAGCCTTTTCACGAATAGAGCAGGTGTTGATTAAGATAAGGTCTGCAAGATTTTCATCCCTGGTTGCTCCAAAACCATTCGATTGTAAAATAGATGCAACTACTTCACTATCAGCAAAATTCATGGCACAGCCATAGCTTTCTATATAAAAATGCTTGTCAAATCCGGTAATAAGGTCATTTGCAGGTGCAAAAGCTTCACCTTGTCGTGCCTCATCATGTGATTTATCTAATATCAATTCCTGTACAGACAATTCAGAAAATTTAGGCAGCAAAGATAGCTAAAACAAGACGAATTGTGACAGTATGTCAGCGATTATTAACAACAGCAGTGATGAAAAGGAAAATACTATTTAAACAGGCCTGGCCAACTGTTTCATCAGCCAGCTTTCTTTAACAGGAATGATCCAGTTTTCAATCAATTGTTTTTTGGTCAGGACAGTATTATTGAAATAAAGGCTTTCGTCGTTTATAAATTTGTTTTCAAAAGCATATGTTAATTGAGATAATGGGAGCAGTTCAATTTTATCTTTAATGATAAATGTCAATGTTTGCCTGTTGAACAGGTCAACATTATATTGAGTTTCAAATGATTTTACGAGGCGCACAGAACTATCCGTACTGCATCCGCTAACACCGCTTGCTGATTCATCTGCCATAAAGATCAAAAACCGGCCGAAGAATAAATTTGCATAACCTTTTACCGGATCGCCATGGCTGTTCCAGTTTTCTACGAATTTTTGCAAGGCATCTTCCATTTCCAGTGCTTCGCTGATAAGGAACATGCGGCTGCTTTGGTATATCCATACCCGGGATTCATCATGAAAATCTGCAGGTAAATGTTTTTGAAAATTAAGATCCATAGTGCAAAGGTAAGAGTGAAAATAATATCGAACAAGGAACATTCGAATATCGAACAAGGAACAAGGAATTCCGAATATATAAGTGAGTAACTCCGATCTTCATTCAATATTCCTTGTTCCTTGTTCGATATTCTAAGACATCGATGCTGCAACGAGTTCCGCAATATCCATCACAGCTACTTCATCTTCTTTCTCTTTATTCTTTACACCATCGGTAAGCATGGTATTGCAAAAAGGGCAGGCGGCAGCAATAATATTTGCACCTGTTTCCAATGCTTCATTTGTTCTTTCAATATTGATTCTGGTAGTTCATTTTTCTTCTTCTTTGAACATTTGTGCACCTCCGGCCCCGCAACAAAGGCCATTGCTGCGGCAACGTTTCATTTCAATCAATGATGCATCCAGTGCTTCCAGCACTTTCCGGGGAGCTTCATAAATATCATTTGCCCTTCCCAGGTAGCAACTATCGTGATAAGTAATTTTCTTTCCCTTGAAATTTTCACCATCCGACATTTTTATTTTCCCTTCATCGATCAGTTGCTGTAAAAAGGTTGCATGATGTATCACTTCATAATTACCGCCCAATACAGGGTATTCATTTTTTATAACATTAAAACAATGCGGGCATGCGGTTACAATCTTTTTTATTTCATAACCATTCAGTATCTGAATATTCTGGTAAGCCATCATCTGGAACATAAATTCGTTGCCGGCACGCCTTGCAGGGTCACCCGTACACATTTCCTCCTTGCCTAAAATGGCATATTTAATTCCAACTTTATCAAGGATCGTTGCAAATGCTTTGGTGATCTTTTGTGCACGCTGATCAAAACTTCCGGCACAACCAACCCAAAATAATACTTCGGGATGTTCGCCTTTGGCAATAAACTCTGCCATTGTAGGTACATGCATATGCTATAAATTTGTACAACAAAGTAAACAACATTTTATCATTGATGATAGTTATGTGGTATTTTATTTACAATATAATCTACTTATTTGAAGAATTTCTTTACAAAAATTGCAAACTGGGAAGCGTGGCCTTTTAAATTATTATATGCACCGATCGTACCGATGTGGCTTTTATATATGTTACGTTCCCGATCAGTATGGTTCTTTACTCCCAGTAATCCCAAGATCACTTTTGGCGGCATGGACGGGGAACCAAAAAAGGAAATGTATGATTTGTTGCCGATAGAACTTTACCCTACAACTTTCAATGTATTACCAACAGAAAATTTTTCTGTATTGCTTGAAAGAATAAAATCGGCCAAAATACCTTTTCCGCTCATTGTAAAGCCTGAAGTGGGAGGGCAGGGTATACTTTTCCGAAAGATTGATGATGTATCCGAATTAAATCATTACCATTCGATGATACCGGTAGAATATATTGTACAGGAAATGGTCCATTACCCAATGGAAGTAAGTGTTTTTTATATCAGGCATCCAAACGATGCAAAAGGAATTGTTACAGGCTTTTTACATAAGATTCCCCTTCATGTTACAGGCGATGGTAAACATACACTGGAAGAACTGATTTTAAAACATCCAAAAGCGGCTAAACGTATCGGTGAACTGCGTAGCAAGCACAAACAAACCTGGGAAAAAGTCATTCCTTTAAAAGAGAAGTATGTATTAAGTTATGCTGCCAATCATAACCGGGGCGCTCATTTTGTTGATCTTAAAGAACATATAGATGAGGATCTTGTTTCCGTTTTTGATTTGATCAGCCATCGTATCAATGATTTTTTTTACGGAAGGTATGATATCATGTGCAGCAATGTTGAAGACCTGAAACAAGGAAAAAATTTTGCTATTCTTGAGTACAATGGATGTGGTGCTGAGCCCAATCACTTTTATGATACCGGTTATACATTGTTTGGGGCATACCGCGAAATATTGAAACATTGGAAAGCCTTGTACACGATCAGTAAGCACAACAGAAGCGTCGGCGTGAAACCCTGGCCATTTAAAAAAGGGAAAAG
Source organism: Ferruginibacter sp. (assembly GCA_031373525.1). GTDB lineage: Bacteria > Bacteroidota > Bacteroidia > Chitinophagales > Chitinophagaceae > Ferruginibacter. The sequence continues at coordinate 22,534 of JANMMS010000026.1, read as the reverse complement.
GTTTTTAAAGAAGACCAATGAACTTTTCCGGATCATGCGGGAAGCAGATAAGAGGATCGGGTAAGAACCCCACCCCAGCCCTCTCCATAAGTAGAGGGAGGATGATAACGTTTGCAATTAGATTCGGATACATTTTATTAATTCATTTAGATTCGCTTAATACGCATATCTATCAATTACTTAAAAACTTTCACCGTGTGTTTGCCTGATCAGCAGGCGGGTAAATGAGGGTGATAGTTTCATGGCTTTTACAAAAAGATTGGTAACCCAGATCTTCCCGAAGAAACGTTGTATCGTTCTTCCGGTTCTCAGCCTTTTACCAAATGTTTTATTCCATTCAACAGTATAATTCTTTTCCATTTGCTGCCGGGATATCTTTCCCTGCAGGAATGCACTGATGAATCCGGCAGCAATTTTACCGGCATGCATGGCCATACTCATACCATTACCACATAAAGGTGTTATCATGCCAGCTGCATCACCAAAAAGTAATATATTATTTTCTACCTGTGTTTTTTGATTGAAGGAGATATGTGATATGGTTACGGGTTGCTTAAATAGTTTTGTAGAATTCTCAAAAATATCTTTCAGAAAAGGATTCCTGCTTAAAATATTCTTTTCCATTTGTTCAAAAGAATTGTTGCTTTCTTTTAAGTTGGAAATACTGCTCAGACAACAAAGGCAATATTTATCATCTTCAATTTTTGATATACCACAATACCCGTTTTTAAAATTATGCAGGGCAATGGTATCAATGGCAAAATTTGTCTGGATATGATATTTAAAGCCTACAAAATTATTCAGTTTATTATTTGACCTGTTAATAAAGGATCTTTTCCATTTAATATCCAGGTTGCTTCTTTTACCAAAGCTTCCGCAACAGATCCTGCTTTTGAATTCTCCTGAAGTTGTTTGAATATTGAATATTTCATTTAACAAAACAGCTTCTTCTGCTTTACAATTTTCCAGGATGGTAACACCTGCTTGTATAGCAATATTTTTCAGGTCATTGTCAATTTTATACCGGCTGATGCCAATACCGCCTAGTGGCAGGTTAGCTTTCAAAATGGTTCCATCCGGAGAAGTGACATTTAATTTCTTAATGACCGGCAGGTTCATTTGTTGGATTGGTAATCCAAGGCTTTCCAGGAAATCCTTGCTTTCCAGGCTGATATACTCGCCGCATACTTTATGGAATGGGTATCTTTCTTTTTCAAATAAAATTACCTTGTAATGTTGTTTAGCCATTTGAATAGCCAGGGTTAAACCACCTATACCACCACCGATGATGGCAATGTCATATAAAGTTTCATTGTTCATTTCTGCAAACTATTAAATACCTGAATGCCCATTTCCATTCTATGCTGTAATGAAAAATACCGGCTGACGCCATTATAGATTTCCACTCATCTTTTTTTAATGATCTTGCAACAGAAAGCGGGGCGTCATTTTTTACAAGGTACGATTTTGAAAAAATTCCTGTCAGCATCTTTATTAAATAATATGCCACAGGATGGCGTTGCAGGTCATTAATAAAAAAACCTTTTTTTGAGTTTATTTTCATCCAGGCCATCATTTGTATCAATGCTGGTTCAGTAAAATGATGACAAAACAAAGAAGAAAAAATGATGTCGGGTTTATTTGAGGTCAGATCAACACTAAGATAATCGCTTTTTATCCATGTTGCATTTAACTCCGGATATCTATGCATTGAATATGCGATGCATTGTTCTTTGATATCAATGCCTGTAAAGTTTGCTGGGATATTATTTTTTTTACAGTAAAGATATATGGCGTATAAGTTATCTCCGCCACCACTGCCTATCTCACAAATAGAGATGGATTTAGTTGTTTGAGTATTTTCAATTAGTTTTTTAATTCCTGCCACGGTTATTTTATGCCCGTTCAGTAATTCGTTTATTGAATTTAACTCCTTTAGATTTTGGCAAACATCATCAAAAGGGATATTGTCTTCATCACCAAGTTCTTTTAAATATGAGCGATATTTTAAATTAAGCATAAGTTGCAGTAAATGTTTCCATGGTAAGTCCTGGTCCGAATGCAGCGCCAAAGATCAGGTTGGGCTTGTCGTCGCTGTTTAGTTCCATCTCTTCCAATATTTTTTTCAATACAAATAAAATAGTAGGAGAACTCATGTTGCCATAATCTTTCAATACATCATATGAATACTGCAATGATTCATTTTCTAATTGCAGGCTGGTACAAATACTGTCCAGGATCTTTTTTCCACCCGGATGAATGCACCAATGTGTGATGTCCTGTTTACTTTTTCCTGCAGTAGCTATAGCTTTATCCACCAATTCTTTAAAATCCTCTTTTATCAGGTCGGGAACATACCCGGTGAGCGTCATTAAAAATCCTTTGGAAGAAAGCTCCCAGGCCATATCATTTTTCCCTTTGAAAGATACATCTGAAAAATAGTTATTGATATGAATACCTTTTTGGTCAGTGTGCTTACTTTGTACAAGCATTGCTGCGCAGCCGTCGGCAAACAGCAATGAAGAAGTCATATTATCAGCTGTTATTTCTTTTTGAAAATGCAGGGTGCAAAATTCAGTACATACTACCACAACATTCGCATTTTCTGTGCTTCTGCAAAATGCACTGGCAATCTTTAATGCGTGTACTGCAGCATAACAACCCATAAAATTTACAGAAGTTCTGATGATGTTCTGTGATAAGCCCATGATCTCCATCACCTGCAGGTCAATGCCGGGTGCACTTAATCCTGTACAACTAACCGTTATTAAATGAGTGATCTCATTCTTGTTTATCTTTCCCCGGATACATGCTTCAATGGTATTCGCTGATAAAGTTCCTGCATGTTCATTGAATAATTTCATCCTGGTTTCAATACCCGGAAAAGGTTCAAGATCAGCGGCAGGCGGAAAAAATACTCTTTCGTTTGGAAGCACACTAAAATCAGGCACAACTGAATAACGGGTTTGTATGCCACTGTGGCTATAAAGAAATTTTAATTTCCTGCTGTCAGTTTCATTGTTGCAATAGATCTTTTCTGCAAAAGAAAATAGTTCCTCCTGTTTGTGTTTGAATGGAGGAACACTTGTTGCTATGGAAATAATCTTACTCAATACTTTTCAATAAAAAATAAAAAAATAAATGCCGCATTTGTAAAAACAGATGCAACCAGGTTCATGCGCATGGTGTTTTTAAAGTTAGCTTCTGTTACATCATTGTGAACTTTATAGAACCACCAAAAAAAATATACAAGAACCGGAAATAAAAAGATCTGTATTTTAAAAAAGTGATCCAGTTCAAGATTTAATGCCAGGTAGATCCCCAGGACCGCCATTGCAATACTGTAAATGATCCCGGTAAAGATAAATGTTCCCCTATATCCCAGTAGGTAACTCAATGTTATTACGCCATCTTCTTTATCCTGCTTATGTTGATAAATTTGTGTAAGCGGATAAAATCCACCGACAAGCAATGAAGAAGTGATCATACCAATAAGAGGAATGTTTAGTGTTTTATCACTGCTGCTTCCGTGCATAACAAGAAAAAAAATAAGGGCGCCCTGAAAAATGATCACAGTCAGGTAACCAATTACGGGATATTTCTTTAACCTGATACCACGGTAACTATATGCTCTTGATGCAGCAATGTAAGCCAATACTCCGGCAAAAAACCAATTGCTTATAAAAACACTGCAAATCAAAGCCAGCATATCCAACAATAATGACGTATAATACAGTTGCCTGGTTGGTTGTTTTGGATTTTTTATTCCACCGATACTTTCTGTATCCCTGTCCATATAACTATTGTAACCATTACCTGCAGGATATAAGAGCAAGTGCAGTATCACAAAAACTAAAATGGCCCTGTTGTTATTTATTTCTGCAACCTGGCTTAAAGAAAGCCAATACACCGGCATTAGGAAAAAAGAAAAATGAAATCTTAATAATTGCAGTGTCGATGAGCTCAACATAATAGTCTAAATTATATAATATTTGTTAAATGTCGTTTATCTGACTGAACATTATCATATTTGAAGTGTAAATTGTATCATAATTTAAAAAATGAAAAAATTAGTTTACACAGTTGCCCTGCTATTTTCAATGAATTTATTATATGCACAAATGATACTTACCCCTACGGATGAGGGCAGTAAAGTTCATTTTGTTATTAAAATTTTGGTATTAAAACGGGTGGAGATCTGACAGGTTTGAAGGGTGCCATAAAATTTGACCCGAAAAATATGTCGGTTTGGGCATTTGATGTTACTGTTGATGCAACAACAATTGATACAGACAACGGCTCCAGGGACGGGCATCTGAAGAAAACTGAGTATTTTGATGTGGCAAAATATCCGACCATACATATCTTGAGTACTAAAATATCAGCTACGAGTAATCCCGGTATATATTTATTAAATGCTAACCTTACGATTAAAGGAGTTACAAAATCTGTTAGTTTTAATTTTAAAGTTAATAACATTAACAATGGATATCTTTTTACCGGGGAGTTTCCAATGAACAGGCGTGACTTTAAAGTTGGTGGCAACAGTGTATCATTGTCAGATAACCTGAATGTATCCTTGAGCATTTTTGCGAAGTAGTGACCTCACCCCAAGCCTCTCTCACTAAGAGAGCTGAGGATGATTTTGTATCACAAATTGATTAAGAAATAATTCGGGGTTTTGGTTCAGCAATAAAAGTTTAAGGTTTTTAATCTGTGAATCAGACACAACATTTTTGTTTTTGCATCTTATCTTTGGTGCATGCCTAAATTACTTCGAATATTTTTTTGGGGATTGATCATCAGTTTCCTGGGCTCACTGCCTTTGGGAACTTTGAATGTAGCTGCTATGCAGATCGGTATACAGGAAAGTATTATGAATGCAATGTATTTCTCTTTTGGGTCCTTATTGGTTGAAATGATCTATGTAAGAATATCGCTCGTAGGAATTGATTGGGTGCGTAAACAGGAGAAATTGTTAAAGGTAATGGAGTTGGCCACCCTTTTTATTATCCTTGCATTAGCTGTAGGAAGTTTTGTAGCAGCAATGCAAAATGGAGAAAATTCAAAGAATGTTATTCTAAATAACAATATGCACCGATTCTTACTTGGTATGTTTTTATGTGCCATTAACCCGGTTCAGATACCCTTTTGGTTTGGCTGGAGTACCATTTTGTTTACAAAAAAAATTCTTGAACCGTTAAATTCGAATTATAATATTTATATCGTTGGAATTGGTATAGGCACTTTATTGGGAAATGCTGTTTTTATTTTTGGAGGTAAATGGGTTGTTGAAAGAATCCATAATAGTGAACAGTATATCAATTGGGTTATTGGAGGAATATTTACTTTAACAGCGCTAATTCAATTTTGGAAGATATACAGGCACAAAGATGCAGTTGAAAAAATACATAATATTAAAGAAACGGATATTCAGCACCACAAAAAAAATAATATCGCACAAGGAACAAGGAATTCCGAATGATGAAGTCTAAACTTCAAACTATGAACTCCTTAACTCTTCCGCCCATTTATCCCGGTCATCCGGGCTTAATTTCCAGGGTGCAAAATTATTTTCAATATTGCCGAACATTGCATTCCATTCCTGGGGTGCATTGCTGTCTTCCATTACAAGGCTACGACGTAGTTCCAGAATGATGTCAAGCGGGCTGATACTTACCGGGCAAGCTTCCACGCAGGCATTACAGGTAGTGCAGGCACGTAATTCTTCAACGGTTATGTAATCTTTTAATAAAGTTTTATTGTCGTCAATAAACTTGCCATTTAAATGTATATTTTTTCCAACTGCTGCTGCTCGGTCCCTGGTATCCATCATGATCTTACGAGGACTCAGCAGTTTGCCTGTTGTCGTTGCAGGACAGGAAGCAGAACAACGGCCACATTCTGTACAGCTATATGCATCTAATAAATTTTTCCAGCTAAGGTCGGTGATGTCTTTTGCTCCGAATTTCATGACTGGTGCATCTGTAGGAGGAACCAGTTCCGGCTGCATCATATACTTCACTTCATTCTGTACATTTTCCATGTTATCCATTTTTCCATTAGGTTCAAGCCTGGAATAATAGGCATTTGGAAAGGCCAGTAAAATGTGGAGATGCTTGCTGTAAGGCAGGTAATTTAAAAAAGCAAATATACCTGCAATGTGCAGCCACCAGCAACTACGTTCAATACCGATCAATTGAGAAATAGAAAGATTTTGAAATATGGGAGCAATGATACCAGATATCATAAAATTACCTGTATCCTTATAATGATATGCAGTACCCTGAATTTGCAATGCCCTGTCCGCAGCATTCATGGTTAGAAATAGTGACATCAATATGATCTCTGTGATGAGAATATAATTTGCATCACTGCGTGGCCATCCATCAAGATCTTTACTGATGAAACGTTTTATTTTAAGAACATTTCTTCTTGCCATGAACACTACACAAACAACAAGAACTCCGGCTGCCAGTATTTCGAAAAAATTGATCAGAAAAGTGTAGAAGCCGCCAAGTGTATCCAGGAATAAACGGTGGGTTCCCAATATACCATCCAGAAATATCTCAAGCACTTCGATATTAATGATGATAAATCCGGCATAAATAATAAAATGCATCACAGCAACCAAGGGGTTTTTAAACATTTTCTTTTGGCCGAAAGCCAGTAGAAGCATGTTTTTCCATCGCTGGCCTGGTTGGTCAGAAAGGTCTTCTTCCTTACCCAGGAGAATATTTCGCCTTATCTGTAATATATTTTTTGTAAACAGCCAGCTGGCAAATCCTGCCAGTACAATAAATGCAGCTTGTTGTACATATTGCATATGTAGTAAATTAGAAAAGCTAAGTTAAAGTATTTAATATTTAATATTTAATATTGTAGAATAGATAGTTCTTAATAGAATTTGTCGTGCTGGGAATGTAGCATCTTATGAAAAATATTTTTACTACAAAATTATCACTGCATTAATTTTTTTATATAATGATATTAAATAAGAATACTGCCGATAAAAAACTTCGCCGAATGGCTTTGGAAGTTGCAGAAAGGAATTTCGATACTGAATCATTGATCATTATCGGGATAAAAGAAAATGGGATCTTTATTGCGTATAAGATCGCTGCATATTTAAAAGAGGTTTTTAACGGAAAGATCACCGTCATAGACCTGGCAATGGATAAAAAGGATCCTGGTGAGATCAGGCTGAGTGAACAAGTTGACTTCAATAATAAAACTATTCTCTTAATTGATGATGTTGCGAACAGTGGCCGCACTATGTTGTATGCATTGAAACCTTTATTAATTCAGAAACCTCTGCAAGTACAAACCCTAGCATTGGTTGAACGGACACATAAAAAATTTCCTATTGCAGTTGATTATGTGGGGCTTTCAATATCCACAACCAAGGATGAGAATATTGTTGTTGAAGTTGAATCAGGAGAGATCATAGGGGCCTGGATGAGATAGGGGTGGATCTTGTTAAAAATGAAACCAGTTAAATGAGAATTTACCATTTGTATATTCCAGGGATGGTGTAGGAAATTTTACGATACTCAGGATATTTAGTGCAATTTTAACTCCCCTTTTTTTTGTTTTGATCTTTGAAAGATCAATATCGGGAGCCAGGAACCATTGCCTGACTCTTTTTATATCTGGCCGGTAGAATATGATATTCCCATTCTTATCTACTCCTTTATTTTCATTTGCACCAAAAACTCCTTCAATACCTGTTCCAATAGATATTTGTAACCAGGATGGTATTTTAGAATGAGGAAAAAATGATCTTAACCCGGTACTTAGCCAGTAAGTTTGCCCGTTATAGTCTTTTAAAAAACGTTCCGGGTTACTTTTGCCAAAAATATCATTGCTGCGCTGATTTAGTGACGCATCCGAATAATGCTTCCGGTGAAAAGACCATTTGAGTTGTATCCGCTGTTCATCCCAGGCAAGTTCTTGTCCTATGAACATTCCGCTTCCTATAAGATTTGCACCAAAGTCGGCCCAACTCCATCCCCATTGACTACTGAATCCATCGAGCGTTTCAATTACAGTATGGTAAAATGCGCCACTTAATCCTCCCAACCAGATACGTTTTTTGCGGCTGATACCTGTCCAACGCCAAAGTTCCATACTTGCTTTACTTTCTGCATAAACACCATAAACATGACCGATCTTATCCATACCTTTCCATTCGCCGATATCATTGAATGAATGAAAATTACTTTGGGGATAATCTTTGTACCAGGCAGCATAAAACCCAGCCATTGCAGCACTGTAACCGGCAACGTTGGCAATGGTAATTATCCTTACCCTTTTTTTATTATAAGGAAAATTGATATTGCTTTTGACAAAATATTCAGGTGTAATTTTTATCAGCGAATCTTTAGTTGAATGAACCTGTTTAATTAAAATGGTATCCTGAGCCATTATTGTATTACAAATTACCAAAGCCCCAAAAAAGCACAGCAGTGATTTGTTTGTAAAAAGTTTCAGAAATAAACGGTATTTGTTATATAAAGACACTGAAACTAAATAAAGATGTGAAGTTGACCTCATAAAAAACAAAAATAACAGTTATGTGTGTTAATCAGGTATGAATATTATATTTTTGGAGCTGTTAAATATAAAAATATGGATAAAAGTATTGAACTGAAAATAAATTCATGGCTGCAGGGAAATTATGATGAAGCTACCAAAGCTGCTATCAGGCAGATGCAGGAACAAAATCCGGATGAACTTGCCGATTCATTTTACCGTAACCTGGAATTTGGTACCGGTGGGCTTCGGGGTATCATGGGCGTTGGTTCTAACCGTATGAATAAGTATACCGTTGGAATGGCAACCCAGGGTTATGCAAATTACCTGAAACAGTGTTTTGGAAATGATATCAGTGTGGCTATCGCACATGATTGCAGGAATAACAGTCGCAGTTTTGCCGAGATCACTGCAAATGTTTTTGCCGCTAATGGAATTAAGGTTTATTTATTTGAATCATTGCGACCAACACCTGAACTGAGTTTTGCTATCAGGCATTTTGGATGTAAAGGTGGTGTGGTATGCACGGCAAGCCACAATCCCAAAGAATATAACGGGTATAAAGCTTATTGGGATGATGGGGCTCAGATGGTATCTCCGCATGATAAAAATGTGATCACTGAAGTTGAAAAAATTGCTTCTGTTGATGATGTTAAATGGAGTGGTGCTGAAAAGAATATTACTATCATTGGTAAAGAAGTGGATGAGTTATACCTTGATATGGTTAAAGGATTAAGTGTTTATCCTGATATCTGTAAAGCGCAGCATGATCTGAAAATTGTTTATACGCCCATTCATGGTACCGGTATCATGCTTGTTCCGGCTGCCCTTGAACGTTATGGATTTACCAATGTACATATTGTTAAAGAACAAAGCACTCCGGATGGAAATTTTCCGACAGTAATTTATCCCAATCCCGAAGAAACAGAAACCATGAGCATAGGGTTAAAGAAGGCACAGGAACTCGATGCTGACATACTGTTAGGTACTGATCCTGATGCAGACAGGGTAGGTATTGGAGTAAAGAATAATAAAGGGGAATGGATATTGATGAATGGAAATCAGACAGCCATGCTTGCTTTTAACTATATGATAGAGGCAAGAAAGGCTAAGGGTATTGCAAAGCCAAACGATATGGTTATTAAAACAATTGTAACTACTGATATGATAGATATGATCGCAAAAGCTAACGGTGTGTCTTGTTACAATGTATTAACCGGTTTCAAATGGATATCATCCCTGATCAAAGAAAAAGAAACAACAGAAAATTATATTATTGGCGGTGAAGAAAGCTTCGGATTGATGATCGGAGATATGATCAGGGATAAGGATTCTGTGAGTGCTGTTGCCATTTTATGTGAAATGGCTGCTTATGAAAAAAGTAAGGGTCGCAGCCTGTTTGATAAGTTGCTCGATTTGTATGTAAAATATGGATTGTACAAAGAAAGTCTTATAAGCATAACCAAAAAGGGAATGAATGGCGCAGCCGAAATTGCAAAAATGATGGAGAATGACCGGGACAATCCGCCAAAGCAAATTGATGGTATTGATGTAAGGGAACTATTGGATTATGAATTACAGGTTGGAAAAAATTTACTCACCGGCGAAACCTGGAAAATTAACCTGCCTAAAAGCAATGTGCTGCAATTTTTATTAACGGATGGCAGCAAAATTTCTGCCAGGCCAAGCGGTACAGAGCCTAAAATAAAATATTATTTCAGTGTAAATACAAAATTGGCAAACACTGCAGATTTTGAAATAACAGAAAAAAAACTTGATGAAAAGATATCAAGAATTGAAAAAGCATTGGGATTAAAATAATTCTGATTATTTAGGCGATTATTTAATTACATATTATTTGCTTTCAGAAGAATTATTGGCAAAACTAAATAAAGGTCATTTTATAAATGGGGTTTTAAAAATGACATACATGGGAATATGAGAAAATTTGAAGATACTTACCGGCATAAAGGGTTGCGAAAAAAATTAATGGATCAATTGCGTGATAAAGGGATTACAGATGAAAATGTATTAAATGCGATGAATAATATACCACGCCATTATTTTTTAGATACTGCACTGGACAATATTGCTTACGAGGACAGAGCATTTCCGATTGCAGAAGGGCAGACAATTTCTCAACCTTATACCGTAGCATACCAGACACAATTATTACAAATAAGACCTCAGGACAAAGTTCTGGAGATCGGTACAGGCAGTATATACCAGGCAACTGTGCTGGGCGAAATGGGTGCGAAGGTGTTTACAATTGAAAGACAAAAAAAATTGTTTGAAAAAACAAAACAATTTGTTTTCAAATCGAAGTATCCGAATATTAAGTTTTTTTATGGTGATGGATTTGAAGGGCTACCAACCTATGCGCCATTTGATAAAGTGATCATTACTGCAGCAGCACCGATTATTCCTCCCAAATTAATTGATCAATTAAAACCCGGTGGAAAAATGATAATACCGTTGGATGCAGGCGAACACCAGCAGATGTTACGGGTGACTAAAAATACGGATGGGAGTATAACAGAAGAGGCATTTGAAAATTTTTCATTTGTTCCGATGTTGACGGGGAAGAATGGATGAGTGTTAATTTATAGGAGATAGAAGATAGGAGATAGAAGATAGGAGATAGGAGTTGGTAGACAGGATAGTTCATACACTTTAAAGCAGGGTTTATTCATTCTCAGTAATTATCTATTGAAATGCGTTTTTTCTCCCGGATAGTCTTTATATGCAATTGTTGTTTTGTCTTTGCTGTTTTGTTAAGGTATGTCGAGTTGCTAAAACGAACCAAAGATAATTTCAATGATGCCATACCCTTTCAACCATTGGAAAGCACATTGGTTATCCTGGGCTATGGTGCTATATTTTTGAATATAATTTTCGTATTATGCTCTCTTTACTTTCATTTTGCCAAAAAAAATATGTCTATTCCCCGCTGGATCGTTCTGTTTAATCTATTTATATTCCCTTTACAGTTGTACTATTTTTTTTACTAATTTTAAAGATGATACATAATATCTTAAAAAGTAAAAGTACCCGTTTGTTTATTATACTTGGAGGTATTTTTATTGCAAATGCATTGATCGCAGAAGTTATTGGCGTGAAGATATTTTCCCTGGAAGATACATTGGGTATACAAAGAGCAAATATTAATTTATTTGGATCATCATTCAGTTTTCATTTAACAGCAGGTGTTTTATTGTGGCCGGTTGTATTCATTATGACAGACATCATCAATGAATATTACGGGCCAAAAGGGGTTAAGTTTTTATCATACCTGGCTATTGGTTTGATCAGTTATTCGTTTGTTATTTACAATGCAGCAATCAGTCTATCTCCTTCCGAATATTTTTCAATTGGTAATGGGATTGATAATCCGGATCATGCATTTAAGGGGATCTTTGGGCAGGGGTTGTGGATCATTATTGGTTCAATAACTGCATTTCTCATTGGCCAGTTACTGGATGTGTTCGTATTTCATAAAATAAAAAAAATGACAGGTGAAAAAAATATTTGGCTGCGGGCTACAGGATCAACACTGGTATCTCAGTTGATCGACAGCTTTGTAGTTATATTTATTGCATTTTATGTTGGTAAACGAATTCAGACAGGGCAAGGCGAACCATGGACATTGAATCAGGTATTAGTTACAGGAACCGGAAATTATATTTACAAGTTTGTAATTGCAATCATATTAACACCGGTTATTTACCTGATACACGGATGGATCGAACGATACCTGGGGCATGACAATGCTGCTGAAATGAAAAAAACTGCTATGATGAAGGATAGTAATTGATGAAAAGAAGACATCATTGATTTATTGATCGATAATATCTAATTTTAATCTTCTAACAGCGTTCTTAATATTTCATTTCATGTTACCAGATCATATTCTTATTTCAAGTGCTGGCCATTGGTGAATATTTCTTACCACTTAGTAGAACTGCCTAATGTTTTTTTCAATTTCTGGACCCTCCACAGATCCAAAATAGTAAATGATTTTGTGGTATTGGTATTTACTATAGTTCCTTTTGCGATTGTCTCTTTTGTTTCTTTTATTATTTCTTTCATTTTATTTTGTTTGATAGGTACAGTGATACTATTTATAATTTTTTTGATATTTGTTTTATTGCAAAATTCTCTTTAAGTCTGACTGAATTAACCGTTGACAGGGAACAAAATTCAAAATGGCAGTATATTATTTAAATTCTTTCTTTGAAATTTTGAAATTGCGCCGCAAATATAGGACAGTTCTGTTTTTCTGCAAAAGTTTTATTGTTAATAAAGCTGTAAAATTGATTATTCCTTATATGTAAATCTTTTTTCAATCATCCATTCACATAGAATCTGTCGTATTTATATGTGGCAGTTGTATAATATAAATTTCAGTTTATGTGAGCGAACTTCATTGCCAAATCATATTTTTCTTTCCGAGGTCATTTTATAATGATTCAGAATTTTTTTCGTAATATCTTTAAATATCTTTTAGTCAGTCAATATATCAATGTTTTCTTTAATGGCAAAGCAATTCTTATTTATTCTCCTGGTATTACTTACTGGCACATTATTTTGTACACATATTTCTGCACAGGTTAAACTGGATACTTTTTTTCTTGCAAAACAAAAAGGGCTTATTGGGAAGTTAGGCAAGAGTATGGTAACATCTTTAAATGAAGATCCCGTTAATATTGCAACTCCATTTTTAAAATATGCCGGCAGAATAATTCGTACTATAGATGTTTTTCCTCTTGGATTTCATCAAAAAATAGACGGAAATGCAATTGATGTGAGAGAAAGATTTGCAACAAGAGTTGGTATTTCATTACACAGTACTACTAAAGCTTCTGTTATTAGAAAGCATTTATTTTTCAAAGAAGGGGATAGATTTTTACCTCTGCTTTTATCGGACAATGAATGGTTTTTACGTGACCAGGAATTTTTACAGGATGCAAGAATATTTGCTTTTGATGCAACAGATGATTCAATTGATATTGTCGTGCTTACAAGGGATGTTTTCTCAATTGGGGGCAATATAAATGCTAATACTAAAAGTGCAAGAGCTGAAATCAGGGAAGAAAATTTAGCGGGGTCAGGAAACGGGTTTTCTGTCAGCAGTTTGTATGATTTGGAAAGATCACCCAGTTGGGGCATAGGTGCAGAATTAAAGCTTAGAAATATTAAGGGGTCATTTTTTAGCTGGTCAACAGGTTTTTCAACTTTTAACAGGTCATACAGCAGTAATCGTTTTGAAGAAAATAGTTATTATAGCCGCCTGGAGAAGCCTTTGTTGAATCGATATACCCAATGGGTAGGGGCGGCTGAAATATCTCTTAATCAAACTATGAATGCTTATAATTCAGATTCATTTTATCTCTCCAATTTAAAATATTCATATAGTAACCTGGATGTATGGGGTGGGTATAATATTGGGTATAAAAATGCGAGAGGTAAAGATTCAGAAAAAAGGCTCAGGCATTTTGTAGCCGGACGTACTTTGTATACAAATTTCGATAAAATACCCATTAAGTATGATACAAACTTTAGTTCTAATTTTGCCAATATAAATGGTGTCTTATTTTCATATAGTCTTTATAAACAAAATTTTTATCGTGCAAATTTTATATATGGATTTGGCCGAAATGAAGACGTACCTATTGGTTTAAGTGCAACTTTAATTTTGGGATGGACCAATAAGCAGGATCAACGCAGGCCATATTATGGAATTGAGTTTGATGCAAACCGCTTCTCAGCAAAAAAAGTATTTAGTTCTTATAAAATAAGATTTGGTGGATATTCAACAAAAGGAAGACTAGAGGATGTTGATCTTTTGGTTGGTGTTGATCATTTTACCAGGTTAAGAAAATTAAATACAAAATGGCTTAACAGGAATTTTGTTTCTTTTTTTTATACCCGTCAGCTTAATACTTTATTGAATCAACCTTTATTCATTAAAAGTGCTTTTGGTTTGCCTTATTTTTTAAACGGAACAATAATGGCTGATGAAAGAACTACTGTTAAACTTGAATCTGTATTTTTTAATCTTACCAGAGTTTTAGGCTTCCGTTTTGCTCCTTTTGTATTCGGCGATATTTCTGTCATAAGACCTATTAATCAATCAATAAAAAAATCAGATGCCTACACTGCAATTGGTGCAGGTGTGCGAACAAGAAACGAAAGTCTTGTTTTTGGCACCATTGAGTTAAGAGGGTATTATTTTCCACGCGTTATTGATGGCATGCAAAACTGGAAAATTGATGTAACAACGAAACTCAGGTTTAAATTTAATAGTAATTTTATCAAAAAGCCTGACTTTATAAGGGCAAATTGATAGATAATATGTATTCAAAAAAGGAAGAATCATTTTTGCGGGAAGAATTCTGGACAACTTTTGGGAAATACATATCACCGGTTCCTTCAGCAGAGGGCTGTAAAATAAACTGGGTCAATTACAAAACAGGTATCAGGTTCATTAAATTGAAAATGGAGGTGAAAGGCGAATCGGCATATATTGGCTTTGAAATTTCACATAATAAAATAATAGTACAAGATTCCTTTTTTGACCATTTTAAGTTACTACAAGTTGAATTTGAAAAAATCCTTATGGAAAAATGGGCATGGGAAAAAAATATTGAAATTGAGAATAATAAGATCAGTCGTATCTACTTTTTATTAAATGCTGTGGATATTTATAATAAAGATGACTGGCCTCAAATTATTTCTTTCCTTAAAAAAAGAATATTATTATTGGATATTTTCTGGTGTCAACATAAAGAGATATTTGAATTGATAGAATAAGAGATCGCCAAGATCATACTTATTCAAATTAATTAATTCATCTTTGGTTATAATTCTTTTTAATATAATTGATATGCGCCTTCTGCTGATCATCTTGTTTATTCCTTTTTTTTCTTTTTCTCAAACAGTTATACAACAGATTGGTAAAGCTGAATCGGAACTTTTAATTCTTAAAAAGAAAGAAGATAGCATTTTAGTAAGGTTGGAAGATCTTAAATTCCAAAAGATTCATCAGGACCTGGAGCAAAATGGTTTGCCAAAATTAGTTTTGGGTGAAGAAGTAGTTTATCACAGTGCTTTTGCATTGGTATATTCAGAAGTATATGAGCAGGCAAAATGGGTAGCCCATATCATTTTACCAGATGTTGTTAAAGGCAATGAAGGCAGATCAAATGATTTCAGGCCCGATGAAAAGATCAAAACCGGTTCAGCCGTTGAAGCTGATTATTTTTTAAAGACAATGCGCCCCGACAGCAGTATAGTGTATGATGCTTTTGGCTACGACAGGGGGCATCTGGCTCCTTCTGCAGATTTTCGTTATTCAAAAAAGGCATTATCTGAAAGTTTCCTGTATTCCAATATGTCTCCACAGGTAGCAAAACTTAACAGGGGTAAATGGGCAGAGCTGGAGGATTTGATACGGCAATATGCTATAAGGAATAACATACAGGTGTATGTTGTTAGTGGAGGGGTTTTAAAAACCGGACTTAAAAAAATTGAACGAGGAATAAATAAAGTTAGTATACCTGAACATTATTATAAAGTGGTACTTGATTTAGTAAACCGAAGGGCAATTGGCTTCATTATGCCTAATATGGATTGCGAATATCCTGTAATGAATTATGCTATAAGTATTGATAGTGTTGAGGCTGTTACCGGACTGGATTTTTTTTATAATCTACCGGATGAAGTTGAAAACTTATTGGAAAGCGGACTGGATATAAATAAATGGATAGGTTCCGGAGAATCTGCCGATTTATTACCATTAAGAGCAGATAGCTTGCCAAGAAATACATTTAATAGTGTACAGGCAAAATATTATATGGGTAAGAATGAAAATATCAGGGTTTGTGGAACAGTTGTATCAACAAAAATTTCTTCAAAAGGAAATGTATTTATAAACCTGGATAAAAAATTTCCAAACCAAATATTCAGTATCAGCATATTTAAGGATCAGGTTCCGAATTTCAGTTATCAACCTGAGATATTTTTAACCGGAAAAATAATTTGTGTTACGGGCAAAATAACCAATTATAATGGCATTCCCAGTGTAAGTATTGATAATGAAAAATCAATTGAGATCGTGGAACAGTAAAGCAATTTAAAAGAGCACTTCTTTTTTAAGAGCCCTTTTAGGTAAGCTTGCAGGATCTATTTCATAATTTTCATCAAATGAAAATGTTCCTCTGTCAGTAGGGAATATTTTTATTCTCTTTATTTTTGAAATAAAGACAACTCTTTGTTTTTTATTCAATTCCTTTAAATTAAAGGCAAGGCAATATTCACCTTCTCTTCCAAGTGGACCGAACTCATATGCTGAGATCTTTCTTATTTTGTATCTTTTTTTAAACATTGTAATAAATTTCCTGATTGAACTGTCGGATGGTACACCACAACACTGACTGTTAAATGAAACTACAAGAGGGAAAGTTTTCCTGGCTTCAGTCTGAGCCATTGAAAAAAAACATGCATGAATCAAAATTGATGTTAGTGCAATGCTGAATTTCATTTTTTATAGTTTAGTTTAATTTAGAATAATAGATTTCATTCTTTTCTTCTATCTGAATGTAGAAGAAATCGTATAACAGACTGTATCATTTATTCTTTTGAAAATTTCTCCATTTACTTTTTGAAGTTGTCTTTGTTTTCGGTTATTTACCAACCGGCCTGCTTTATCATAATATTGTTTTTGAGAAAAGTAGGTAAGTATATAATATTTTTTGTTGGAAAACAGGTTGTTTATATCTACCGGTTTTATAGAAAGAAAAACAAGTGATTTTTTGTTGTTGTCTACAAAATAATCAAATTTATTTACCCAGGTGCAATGGATTGACCTCATTTTATTGATCAACTCGGTAACTGAGGTCGTATTCAAATTGAACTTCATTAATGTGTCTAATAAACGCTTTTCTTTAATATTGAATTCATAAATATAGGTCAGCGAATCTGTGATTATATCCAGTGAAAGTGTCTCAAAATTTTTATCGGTAAAAGCGATAGTAAAAGGTTTTTGTAAATAAAGTTTCATATATGATTGCTCTATATTATCCAAAGTATTCTTATTAAGATAATAATATTTTGTTGTAATATATTTTTGTGAGCACGAGAAAAACAGGATTCCCATAACAAAGATTAAAATATAATAAATAATCCTATTTTTCATCGGGAGATTTTTTTATACACTGAGTAATTCCAAATACGATCTTGTGCAGGAATTCTGGTTTCAACTGAAGCAATGTTTTATGTCCGTAATCCCAATAAACTAAAGTGATCAAATCAGTAGTTTTAACGATGCTTTTTAGTATAACAAAATGGGTAGGTACGCCAAATTTTATCTTTTCATGTTTTTTTTTGTGAAGTATCCTGTTGTTAACAAATAAAACAACTATACCTTTTTTCATTTTCTCTGTTATATAATCATACGTATTACCAACCGTTGGTTGCATCAGGTCATTGCCTCTTGCTTTTACGCTGTAATGTAACATTTGCCTGATCATCCGGTTAAATTTGGCATAATTCACTGAAGCCCAAAACGTGTTTTCATCTCCCGGGTCAAAGTGTCTGTTAAATATATTCAGGTATCCTTTAAAGTGATCTGCTAGTGTTAAGTACAGTATTTGTTCAGCAGGACGGATATCCAGCAGGCCCTTATATTTCAGTGTTCCCGCAGTTTTTTTAATAACAGAAGAAGGATTAAATGAGGCACTACCCATGGTTGCTTTTCCGTTTTGGAATAAGGCTAACATGAATTTAGCATAACCAAGTGGGTCGTCTTGTAATAATAGATAAGTCAATGCTCCATATCCGCAAAAATTTGTACCCCGGCCAGCATACATGCTTAATGGCTGGTGAATATTTATTTTAATATTTTGAAGGAACAGGGATGGTTTCACATTTGGCCAGTATTCACTCGAATCCAGGTTTGTGATGTTATCTACAAACCTGATGGCTTCATCCTGTGTAGAAGTAGGAGATGATTCGATATTCGAAGAGTCTTTTTGCGTACCTGCTTCAACATATAATGAACAAACAGACAGGTAAAATAGCAATAAAATATTTGTAACAGGTTTTGAAAAAAAAATCAAATTATAATTTATGTGTAATGCAAAGATATTAAAAAATGGTTTTGAATTTTGTTATAATAATTGCTGTGAAGAAGGTAACCTGTGTTAAAAATAGGGCGGTTGAAGTAAATCCTGGTTAAAAAGGGATACCAAATGTTACATAAGATTGTATTTGTTTGCTTTGGTCACAATACATTCCACTTAGCTCTAAAGGGCCAATTGGGCTTTTATATGCAAAAGTAATAGCGTAGCCGCTTAAGAAGTTTTTATTTGAAGTGGCATTTTTCTTTGTAGCGAAATCTTTTATTAACCCGTTAATGCGGCCTATAATATAGATATTGTTATAGATTAAATAACGCATTCCTAGCTGCAAAGTGGTTACTGTAGCAGCATTAACAGTAGCTTCCTGTAAACCGGCAAATCTGATCTGATTCCTGAAGTTTCCGGATATGCCACCTATAATAAAATTGTTAAAGACATTGGGTTTATTGGTAAAATTGATGCCTGCCTGAAATTCAGAAAAGAATGTTAGTTGTGATTTGAGTGGGATATAAAAAACCCCATCAAGATAAAGCCTGGAATAATTGTCAAAATTAAATGTTGATATATCGACTGGTAGGCCGTTTTGAAATATATTTAGTTTTTGCCTTTGGTCATATACAATTCCAAATTCTGTTTTTATTTTTACTCCTTTTTTGGGATAGAATGTTTGATTCAACGTATTAAAGTTTAAATAAGCATAACTTTTAGCTGAACTGAATCTACCCTTACTTTCAAAAGTTGATTTAGTGGTTGGGTTAAGCATAATAAGGTCGTAGGAAGCGCCTATACCAGCAGATATTTTATTATTCCCGCTATTCTGTAAATTAAAATAGGTAGTGTAATAAGTTTGTTTGTAGGCACCATCTCTTTTAAAATTATTGTAAGTATTTATATTAAGCCTGTCTATATGGAATCCTGCAATGGCAGCTACTATCTTTTTTCTGCCAAGATATTGCAAATGTTCTGTCTCTAATTGATATGATTCACCCAGGGATAATGAGATCAGGCTACGTGAATTATTAATTACAAAATCGCGGGAAGTAATATTCAGATGCACGTTTATTCCCCTGAAGTTAGAATATTGTAAACCGGCTTTTAATAAAGTACTTGGATTTTCAACAACGTTAAAAATAATTTTTGCTGTGTCTTTTGATACAGGGATGCATGAATATGTTATGCTGCTGTAATACCGTGAGCCATAGGCTCGTCGAATTTTCCTGCTTATTTGAGAAGCAGTGTAATACCGGTAATCATAAAAATCCATCAGGTGAGAAAAAAAAGGTCTGCTGGTTTTTACTAAGCCACTTACTTCATGGCCTGTAATATAAATAGACATTGTTGGAATAATGCTGTCCTTTTTTATTATTTGATCACTTATACTATTAATACTGTCAGCCAGTTTTTTAAATTGATGATAATAACTATTACCGGTTTCCTCACCAATTTTCATGATCTCATTAGTACTAGAAAAACTTCCCATATTATATTTTCTCAATGGCATATAAATATATAGGTTGGTTAAGGGAATCTCTTCTTTGAAATCGTCAGCTTCCTTAAAAAATGCCATTTGAAGAATAACATCAATAGGATTGGAAATTCTGTCTTTTGTTGAAAGGCCTCCGGTTACATTGCTGCCGATAGTAATATCTGCACCCATTTGTTTGACATTTTTAACGGGAAAGTTTCTTACCAGTCCTCCATCTACTAATTTTTTTTCTGCAATGTTTACAGCAGTGAAAATAGAAGGGATTGCCATACTGGCCCTTAATGCAGTGACAATATCACCACTGTCCAGTATAACAAGGTTACCGGTTTCCAAATCAGTAGCCATACATTGAAAGGGTATTGCAAAGTGATTGAAATTCTTTGTATTAGTAACACGGAAGAATAATTCCGAAAGTTTAATATTTAGTTCCTGGCCTTCTATGAGGCCTGTTGTTAATCTTATTTTTTTGTTGATATACGGCAGGTCAAGTGCAAAACGGCTATATTGATTTTTTTCTTCCATCGATAATGCCTGAAGGGGTATCTGGTTGGAAAACAAGGCATCCCAATCCATATCTTTACAAATCTTTTCAATTTCAATACCACTATATCCTACTGCATATAATGCTCCTAAAACAGCTCCCATACTGGTTCCTGTGATATAATCAATTTTTAATCCTGCACTGTCAATCGCTTTCAGTATCCCAATGTGAGCCAATCCTTTTGCTCCACCACCACTTAAGGTTAAACCTATTTTTGGACGCAAAGGTACCTGTTGGGCACATAAATTTAGTACGGAGAAGATGCTGAATACTATAGATAAAATAATTTTCATTTGGTTCGAATGGAATAAATTTGATTACACATCTATGGTAATTTTCTTAATTTTTTATACGTAAAACAAACTTATAATAAATTAGTTTATAAAAATCAATCAATTCCTGTTAATCCTTCAGGTAAGAGCCGGATTGGTTTTTGTTTTCCTATTCGGTTTTACCCAATAGAAGATTATATGATTATTATCTTTTTATATACGATAAACAAATAAATTCTTTATTTCAAATTGTTAAATAAATGCGATCAAAGTGATTAAACGAAAAAAAATTAATGTAATTGCATATTCAATGTTTAAACATCATATATTTGTATCTGATTAATTGATTTTTTTTATGATCACAACCAGGATGAAACCTAAGGCTAAAATAGTCTTAATAATTATTTTTATTTTCTTATTGGCAATGGGCGGAATTGCCTGGTATCTTTTTACAGAGAAATTTGCTGATACAGCTGAAATTAGAACAGAGTATACTTTAAAAGCCAATGATTTCATTAAAGAATTTCAACAGAATGATAGCCTGGCAAATATAAAGTACATAGAGAAGATAATATCTGTTAAAGGAGTAGTAACAGATCTGGAGACGTTAGATTCTGTTGTAAATGTAAAAATGTCTGATTCCCTTACAGGAGATTATATCATTTATACATTCCAGGAACAGCATCTTGCTGAAGCAAAAAAAATAAAAATCGGGGAACAGGTTTCAATTAAGGGATCATGCAGCGGAGCTGTTTATAGTGACATTTTGCAAACAAGATATATCAGTTTTAAAAGAGCAGCAGTTATAAAATAATTTAATCAATCAAAAAAAAAGAACAATGAAAAAAACAAGTTTATTCTTAGCATTATTATTATCTACCGGTGCTTTATTTGCACAAAAGAAAACCACAACTTCAGCAAACATTGGCTTTGATGCCACTACCAGTAAAGACGATCTGCCCATCGCTGAAAATAAATCATCAGTTGCTGCATTAGATACAAAGACAGGTGCAGTAGCTTTTGAGACAGTTATTAAGAATTTTACTTTTTCCAATCCAACCATCCAGGAGCATTTTAACAGCGCAGGCTGGATGGATTCTGAAAAGTTTCCGGTAGCTAATTTCAAGGGTTCTATTACAAACCTTGCTGAAATAAAATTTAGTGCTGATGGATCTTACAAAGCAGATGTTGAAGGTGAACTTACCATTCACGGAGTAACACAAAAAATTAAAACAAAAGCAACTATTGTAGTTGAAGGAAAAAAGATCACTAGTAAATCAACATTTACAATTAAACTGGAAGATTATAAGGTAACCGGAAAAGCTATAGCTGCAGGAAAGGTTTCCGCAGAACCTTCTATTAATGTTTCCGCAGAATTCAATTGATATTTATTAAAAAATACAATTTTATACTTCGTTTTATAAAAAACTCCCGTCTTGATTCAGACGGGAGTTTTTTATTTTAAATTAAGTTTCGATTACCTGATAACCACTTTACCTGAAGCAATCCTTTTTCCGCTTGCATCCTGAAGTTCAACAAAATAAATATCAGAAGCTGCATT
>JANMMS010000022.1:0-96898 GCA_031373525.1 Ferruginibacter sp. | reverse complement strand
AGCGTTCCAGTCAGGTAATACGTTTAGTGTGAATGCAGCAGGTTCACCTTATACAGTTAGTGTAAAAGATGCGAACCTGTGTACAGCAACAACAAATACAGTAACGGTAACCCAGCCAACAGCAATCAGTGCATCTGCATCGGCAGGCACAATAAACTGTAATGGCGGAACAACCACATTAACAGTTACTGCATCAGGCGGAACGGGAACTTTACAATACAGTTTGAATGGTGGAGCCTTCCAGTCAGGTAATACCTTTACAGTAAATGCAGCAGGATCACCTTACACAGTTACTGTGAGAGATGTTAACCTGTGTACAGCAACAACCAATGTTGTTACAGTGATTCAGCCAACAGTATTATCAGCAACAGCAACATCAACTCCTGTTTCATCAATAGGAGGTTCTAACGGAACAGCAACAGTGGTTCCAGCAGGCGGAACAGCGCCATATACCTATTCATGGGCACCGGGTGGCCAGACAGGAATAACTGCTACTGGTTTAACAGCCGGATCATATACCGTTACAGTAACAGATGCAAGAGGTTGTACAACAACAGCCACTACAACAGTAGGTTCACCTTCATGTAATATCAGTGCATCTGCATCAGCAGGTACAATAGCATGTAATGGTGGATCAACTACACTAACAGTGACAGTAACTGGTGGAACAGCACCTATACAATACAGTTTGAATGGTGGAGCCTTCCAGTCAGGTAATACGTTTAGTGTGAATGCAGCAGGTTCACCTTATACAGTTAGTGTAAAAGATGCGAACATGTGTACAGCAACAACAAATACAGTAACGGTAACCCAGCCAACAACAATCAGTGCATCTGCATCAGCAGGTACAATAAACTGCAATGGCGGGACAACCACATTAACAGTTACTGCATCTGGTGGAACCGGAACTTTACAATACAGTTTGAATGGTGGAGCATTCCAGTCAGGCAATACTTTCACAGTGAATGCAGCAGGATCACCTTACACAGTTACTGTGAGAGATGTTAACCTGTGTACAGCAACAACCAATGTTGTTACAGTGATTCAGCCAACAGTATTATCAGCAACAGCAACATCAACTCCTGTTGCATCAATAGGAGGTTCTAACGGAACAGCAACAGCGGTACCAATCGGCGGAACAGCGCCATATACTTATTCATGGGCACCTGGTGGCCAAACAACCATAACAGCTACAGGATTAACAGCCGGATCATATACCGTTACGGTAACAGATTCAAAGGGATGTACAATAACAGCTACAACAACAGTGGGCACACAAGGACCAACACCACTTACTGCAACAATTGTTAAAAACAATTTAAGTGTATGTGGCGGAAGTAATGATGGTGCTATATTCGTGACAGCATCAGGTGGAACAGCGCCTTATTCCTATAGCTGGACTGGTTTTGCCGGTCCAGGCCAAACTCCGTTTAATGCGGGGAATGTTTCATCAGTAACAGGTTTGAACTACGGTTTTTACAATGTGACGGTAACGGATGCAGTTTCTGCAACATATACTGTTTCGAATATTAATGTACAGTTTGCATTTGCAGTGTTTATTACATTCAATGGAAGTGCTTCCAGTAGCTGTTCAAATTCAGGGTCTATCATATTATATGGTAATGCAGGTGTTCGTCCATATACATACAGTTTAAATGGAACTACTTACCAGTCAAGCAATAGCTTTACTGATTTAGCGCCAGGTACTTATACCGGATTTGTGAAAGATGCTGCAGGATGTGTTAGCCAAAGGAACGGTATTGTAGTAAGCACAGCAGCACCTGTTACTATTAGTACATTCGTGAAAGCAGCAACCAGTTGTGCAAATGACGGTTCAATTGAAATATTCAAGACAGGTGGTGTACCTGGATTCACTTATAGCATCGATAATGTTAATTACCAGGTGAGCAATAAATTCCTAAATCTTCCGGCTGGCCCTTATACAGCTTGGGTGAAAGATTCTAAGGGTTGTACAGCATCACAAAATGTAATTGTTGCACAAGGAGTCGCCCTTTCAGTTTCTGCAAGCAAAACAAACAGTAGTGTTTGTGTTGCTGATGGCACTATACAGGTAAATGCAAGCGGAGGTATAGCTCCTTATACATTTAATTTAAATGGAGGGTTGTTCCAATCAAGTAATTCATTTTCTGGATTAGCAGCAGGTATTTACATTGTTGGAGTGAATGATTCTAAAGGTTGTATTGGTAGTTTAAATGTAACGATAGGATCTAATCAGATAATTGTTACTGCAAATACGTTAGCAGCAAGCTCTTGTACAAGTAATAATGGATCAGTACAATTGTTCAGAACAGGTGGATTTGGTCCTTATACATATAGCATTGACGGGAATATTTTCCAAAGCAGCAGTATCTTTACAGGTGTAGATGCTGGTACCTATACAGGATTTGTAAAAGATTCGAAAGGATGTATGGGCATGTTAGCCGGTATTGTTGTGGGCCCTGCTGGTTGCGGTGGTACTACAGTTTCAACGCTTACTAAAGGTTCAATTAACAATGTACCTGAATTAAGTAGTAAAGCAATAAAAGTTCAGGCTTATCCAAATCCAAGTGCAACAGAGTTTATAGTAGCACTGGAAGGGTTTAGCAATACAAAAGCAATAAACATTACAGTAACAGACATACTTGGAAAAGTAGTTTATCAAACACAGACTATCGCAAAGCTTCAGTTCAAGTTTGGTAGCAGTTTTATTGCTGGAACATATGTTATGCAGGTTTTACAAGGCAATGAGAGAAAGAGCCTTAAACTTATAAAGGAATAATATTGTTTTAATTCTCTTTAAAGAGGCTGTCCATAAAAGGGCAGCCTTTTTTGATTATACTCACGTGCCTGTCAGTAATAATGACTTATAAATCCGGATGCCTGAGAAAGCGAAGAATTTATTAATAATTACACATATTATTAAGAAATTAACAATTATGTATTAATGGATTCAGAAGTTAATCAGTCAGTTTACTTTTGCTATGGATTTATTTAAGCCATATATAATCCGGAATATCAAAATGCCCTTTTTAATAAATATACCTGATAATTAATTCTATGATCATCCTTTCGGATTCTTATGAAGTATTAAACATCACTAAAATGAATAAGCATACAAAACAAGCTGCAAATGAAAAATTTTTCCTGTAATTCTGAAATAAGACCGGGCAATGTTTCCTTATTTTTAATACCATTCACAAGCAAAAATATTTTTTGTAAAATTTTATTACCGGCAATATTATTTTTTACTTTTTCCTTTTCTTTTCAACCGGAAAGTAAATGCCAGTCTATGCGTATAACAGAATACTTGTATTCTGGTGTTAATGGTGAATTTATTGAATTTACAAATGTTGGAAGTTCTATTGTTGACATGACGGGATGGAGTTTTGATGATAACAGCCGTACACCTGGCTCACAAAGCCTTAGTTCATTTGGTATTGTTCAACCGGGCGAATCGGTTATTCTTACAGAATCAATTGCTGCTACTTTTCGTTCTGCATGGGGTTTGTGCAGCGGTATTAAAATTATTGGAGGATTGGCAAATAACCTTGGAAGGGAAGATGAAATCAATTTATATAATACTTCCAACATTTTAGTAGACAGGCTTACATATGGTGACCAGACTTTTTCTCCAGGGTCAATAAGAACACAGAATAGCAGTGGAATAGTTAACAGTGCCGGACTTGGAAATAATTTGATAACTCAATGGTTATTGTCTTCTGTTGGTGATGGGGAGGGTTCCATATCTTCTTCAGGAGCTGATATTGGCAGCCCTGGCAAAAGTATGAGGGCAACTGTTTCTTTCAATCCATGTGTTATAATAAGCGGCTCTCCAACAATTGTTCTGAATGTTACAACAACCAGCAACTTCCTGGATGGCGGTGTATCTATTGCGCCTCTAAGCCCTCTTGCTATCAGTGGAGTTATTTCTGACCCTACAGACCCGGCAAGATTTTCAGGATTAGATTTTACGATCGCTGACGATATTACAGCAGTATCAAGTTTAGTTGTAAATGTTTCAAGCGGCAATGTTACCGTGGTTCCTAATGCTAATATTTTATTAACGGGGTCAGGTGCTTCAAGAAATATTAAGATCACTCCTGCATTAGTCGGATTTGCCAATATAACAATATCTGTGAATGATGGTAGCAATACCACTAACTATATCATTAATTATGCTGCTTCTGCCTCATCTGTAAATACTACCGGAACAAGATTTCATACAGGCACCAGTGATGCCTCAACTGCTGTAATGATCGATGTGAATTATATGTTGGTTGCGGATGATGAGAACCAGGTATTGCGTTTATATGATCGCCGGAATTCCGGATTACCCGTAACTGGATTTGATTATTCAATTTCATTGGGAGTAATAGCATCTAATCCGGAAGTAGATATTGAATCATCTGTAAGAGTGGGAAATCGTATTTATTGGCTGGGATCTCACAGTAATTCTGCAAACAGTGGTGCACTACGGCCAAACAGGTATCGTTTATTTGCTACAGATGTATCGGGTACAGGTGCGGCTACACAGCTTAGTTATATTGGCAGGTATGATAATTTAAGAACCGATCTTGTCAATTGGGATGCTAATAACCTGCACGGGTTTGGCGCCAATTATTTTGGCCTTGCTGCAAGTACAGCAAACGGTGTTATTCCTGAAACCGGTGACGGGTCAGGTTTTAATATTGAAGGATTAACGATGGCTCCTGACGGTACAACGGCATATATATGTTTTCGTGCACCAATATCGCCTTCCACTAACAGAACAAAAGCATTGATTGTTCCGCTTAACAATATAGCATCATTTGTAACTGGAAATCCAACAACAGGAACTGCAACTTTTGGGGTACCTATACAGCTTGACCTTGGAGGACGTGGAATACGTGAAATTAAGTGCAATACAAGCGGAAAATACCTTATCATCGCAGGGCCACATGATGGTGCTACCGGGATTGCTCCAAAAGATTTCCGCTTTTATACCTGGACGGGCAATGCATCAGATGCTCCTGTACTCCGTTCTGCTGATCTCACGGCACTTGCAGTGCAGGGTAGTTTTGAATCCATCGTTGATCTTCCCGATCCTTTATTGAGTTCAAGCCAACTCCAGGTATTGGTTGACAATGGAGATGCTGTTTTCTATGCCAATGGCACCATTGCAAAAGACCTTTCTGATAATAACCATAAGAAATTCCGTAGTGAACTGATTGATTTGGGGCTTACTGCAAATCCTTTGTCAGCTACATTCGTTAAGACCAATCTCAGTGTTTGCAGGGGCAGTAATGATGGTACTATTACACTAACAATAATGGGAGGAAGCTCACCTTATACATATAATTGGACCGGTCAAACTGGCTCTAGCCATACCCCGTTTACAGCAGGCAATTTTTCTTCTCTTACGGGTTTAAATTACGGTTATTATAATGTAACGGTTACCGATGCGGAATTGAATATGGTTAGCTTTTCCAATATTCATATTGAATTTGCATATAATGTTTATATTACCAATAGTGGAAACATCAGCAGCAATTGCGGAAATACCGGCTCCATTTTATTATACGGAAACGCTGGTATTGTACCATATACTTATAGTTTGAATGGCACAAGTTACCAGGCTGGCAATACATTCAATGACCTTCCTGCCGGATCTTATACAGGATATATAAAAGATGCGGGAGGGTGTATCAGTACAAAATCTATTATTGTTGGACAAGCTGCGCCTATAATTGTTTCAGCTATTTCAAGGCCCGCAAGCAGTTGTGCTGCCGATGGTTCAATTGAAGTGTACAGGACAGGAGGTATAACTCCTTATACATATAGCAAGGATGGAGTAAATTATCAGATAAGTAATGTATTTACATCACTTACTGCAGGCTCATACATTATTTATGTAAAAGATTCCAAAAATTGTATTGGGCAGCAAACATTGACTGTAACACAAGGTGCAGCCATAACAGTTGGAATAAGTAAAGTGAATACCAGCACTTGTGTAAATGACGGTTCAATACAAGTGAATTCAATAGGTGGAGTTGCCCCATATTCTTATAGTATCAATGGCGGATTATACCAGGTAAGCAACTCATTTAGTGGTTTAGCGGCTGGTAACTATATTATTTCTGTGAAGGACTTCAAGGGTTGCCTCGGATCAGCCAACGTTAACATTGCTTTCAATCCAATAATAGTTTCAACCTCATCAACCAATGCCAGCAGTTGCTTAATAAATAATGGTTCAATACAATTATTCAGGACAGGTGGAGTTGGGCCTTATATGTATAGTTTAAATGGAAATACCTATCAGAACAGTAATATTTTTACATCCTTACCAGCAGGTATATATACTGGTTATGTTAAAGATTCAAAGTCCTGTGTTGGTATAATCAATACTGTGTTGGGACCTACATGCCTGCTACCGCTCTTAGCTTCAAATATGAAAATTAAAACATCGGAAAGTTATTGCAAAGTGAATAAAATCCATGTATTTCCTAATCCAAGTGTTACTTCTTTTAATTTGGTACTTGAAGGATTTAACAGCAAAGAAAAAGTAATAATTATTATAACAGATTTTTTGGGAAGATTGGTTTACCAATCAGAAAGTACAGGTAAATCCTATTATGTGCTTGGCAAAAACTTTAAAGCAGGAATGTATAATGTCAGGTTATACAAGGCAATGAAAATAAGAGTAGTAAGATCATAAAAGAGTAGCATGTTCCTTTAAATTTCTCTTTTAGAGGCTGTCTCTGGTAGGACAGCCTCTTTTTTATGTATAATATTTTTCCATTTGTGTAGAAAAATATCTTTTGGTTGAAACATGGCAGTAATTCAAATAAACTTAAACTGAAGGTATTGGTTCATTCATGTCGATGGTATTTCCAGTTACTGTTCCTTTAACATTGATTCCTCTAACAAGGATTTTACCTGCACGCTTGATTCTTTTTTTGAATTTTTTCTCGCCGATCTCAGGGTATAACTTGATAAGTAAAGATTGAAGGTTTTTTTCAACCAGTTGAAGGATTACTTTTTTGGAAGAGTCCTTAATAACTTTTTCTTTTGCCATAATTAGTATTTTTACAAACTTAACAATAAAATAATATTCACAATGTTAAGTTTTGGCTTTTTAGTTATAAGTCATTTAATGTGACTTGATCATTATAAAAAATAAGTATGAAATTCCGGCAATCGCCACACCAATGAGTAATGAGAAAAATTGTATACCGGGATTAAAAGGCAACTGGTAATGAGTATATTTTTTAAAACAAATCAGCAAAGCATACCTGATTTATGGATGATAAGTTTATAATTCTTCCTTTTCAGATTTTTTAACCAAAATGCCCGTTCACATAGTTTTTGGTTAATTCTTGTTTTGGGTTTTTAAAGATATTTTCTGAAGAATCAGATTCAATTAACTCACCCAGATACATAAAAGCAACATTATCTGAAATTCGTTGTGCCTGCTGCATATTATGTGTTACAATAACTATAGTATAATTATTTTTCAGGGTTAAAATCAATTCTTCTATTTTATTTGTGCTGATAGGATCTAATGCTGAACATGGCTCATCCATTAAAATAACTTCAGGTCGCAGCACTACCGTTCTTGCTATACACAACCTTTGTTGTTGACCGCCTGATAATTTTACAGCTGGTTTTTTTAATTCATCTTTTACTTCTTCCCATAAATAACTTTCTTTCAACGCTTTTTCTATCAGATCCGGAATTTCTTTTTTAGGAAAATTATGGATATTCAAAGCATAAGACAGATTTTCATAAATACTTTTTGGCAATGGATTTGGTTTTTGAAACACCATTCCGATCCTTTTACGTAATTCGGTAACCGAATGATTTTTTTCATAAATATCGAGGCTGTCTAATTTTATCACACCTTCTATTCTTGCATCATGTGTCAGGTCATGCATACGGTTAAAAGAACGGAGTAGGGTTGATTTTCCACAACCCGACGGGCCAATTAAAGAAGTGACTTGATTTAGCGGAAAATCAATATTGATATTTTTCAGGATTTGTTTTTTCCCGAAATATATATTCATTTCTCTTGCTGATAATTTGATCTCTTTCATTTTATTCCTGTGTTCTGTGTTTAAACCGTATATAAAAAGCAATGATATTTAGTACAAAAACCAGTAAAATTAAAACCGTTGCCGTTCCATATGCCAATGGCCTTACTTGTTCTATTGCCTGGTGCTGTGTAGAAAGCATATACAAATGGTAAGGTAAAGCCATGAACTCTTGTTTAGGAGAAGTTGTTATGCCATTAATATAAAAGGCTACACCCGTAAATAGGATCGGAGCAGTTTCGCCTGCGGCTCTTGACATGGTAAGTATCACTCCTGTTAAAATCCCTGGTAATGCTTTAGGTAATACTACATCTTTTATGGTTTCAAATTGTGTGGCTCCTAATGCAAGTGTGGCTTCCCGCATACTGTTGGGTATACGCTTCAGTGCTTCTTCAGTAGTGGTAATGATATATGGTAGTGATAATAACCCCAATGTTAAACCGGCAGACAAAACAGAAGTGCCTAATCTAAAAGCCTGAACAAATAATGCAAGACCAAATAAGCCATAAATAATAGAAGGAATACCGGCAAGGTTCCGGATGCTGGCCCTGATTATATTTGTTAGAATAGAAGGTGTTGCATATTCATTTAAATATATTGCACAGGCTACTCCAAAGGGCACTGCAAAAAGAGTAGTGATCATTGTAAGCATTAATGTTCCAATCATTGCCGGTAGTATACCACCTTTTGTCATACCATTCGTTGGGAAATGACTAATAAAATTCCATGAAACCGATGACATGCCTTTTGAAAAAATATCCCATAAAATAGTTCCAAGTATCAGGCATACTATGAGTGTACTTCCTGACAATAAGGTCCATTTTAAAAAGATTATTAATTTCTTCATCAGTTCTCTCTATAATTAATTTTTTAAATGCCAGGTGTATAACCCGTTATTACCATAGAATATAGATCACATTATTATGAATAAGAAAAATTTATTTTAATAAACTTAAGCCTGAAATCTTCTTATCCTATTTGCAAAATATTCACCCATTAAATTAATGAACAGGGTTATCATAAATAAAATCACTGCAATGGCAAACAAGGCAAAGTAGTGAGTTGTTTGATAAGGAACCTCACCCATTTCTATCGCAATGGTTGCAGTAATGGTTCTAACAGCATCTAAAAACCCATTGGGCATTATGGCAGCATTTCCGGTTGCCATTAATACTGTCATTGTTTCTCCCAGCGCTCTTCCAAGACCAAGCATTATTGCGGCAATCAAGCCAGGTAAAGCTGCAGGAAGCGTTACTTTAAATATTGTTTCCCATTTATTAGCACCCAATGCAACAGAAGCTTCCCTGTGGCCAAGTGGCACTGCATTAATTGCATCTTCACTTATCGTAATAATAGTAGGTAATGCCATCACTGCAAGTAAGATTGAGCCATTCAATGCATTTAAACCATTTTGTATTCCGAATATTTTTGCAATTCCGGGGCCTACGAGTACTATCCCAAGAAAACCAATAGCAACCGAAGGAATAGCTGCCAGCATTTCAACGAGAGGTTTTAAAACGGATTTCAGTTTAGGGTGAGCAAGCTCTGATATGAATGTTGCAGTAAATATGCCCAGGGGCACTGCAATAATCATAGAACCTAATGTAACCAAACCGGTACTTACTAATAAAGGAGCTATACCGTATTTACCTGTGGTACTGCCGGGGTCCCATTGTGATCCTGTAAAAAAATCAATAGGTTTTACATCAACAAAAAATGCGATACTATTATATAATAACATTAGAAAAATACCAGCGAGTAAGGCAATGGTAATATAACCCGTTGCTTTAAATATTTTTTTAAAAATCCAGTCAATATGCTCTCGCTTTTTAATAATCATGCTTATCTATTTACAGGATAATACCCCGATGCCTGAATGATTTTTTGGCCTGCTACACTTTTTTCAAAATCAAGGAATGGCCTTACTTTATCATAAGAAGCAGCTAAATAATATTGAAATAGAGGACGTTGAAAAAAATATTTCCCGGCAGCGATCATTGAAGCATCAAGAGGTGAAATAGCTTTTTGCATCGATTCTGTATAAATTGGTAATATTTTAATTCCTTTACTGCCGCCACGGGAAACATAACCTGCTCCAACATAGCCAATTCCTGAATGATCGGTTTTAATGGCTTCCAGTATTTGTGCATTACCATTCATTTGCTTGGCATAATTGCTAAATTCTATACCTAATCTTTCTTTTACAAAGTCATGTGTTCCCGAATTGCTTTGCCGGCCATAAATATTTACAGGCATATCAATTCCTGTAAGCGATTTCCAGTTTTTATAATTGCCATCTAGAATATTTGCGAGATTAGTTGTATTTATTGAATCTAAAGGAAGATCTGCTGCCACTACAAAGGCAATTGCATCCTGTGCAAAAACAAATGAGTCGATTTGTAATCCTTGTTTATGAAATAATTCCAATTCTTTTTTATTGATACTTCTGGATGAGTTTGCTACATCACCGGTACCATTTAGTAATGATGCAATACCTAAACCTGAACCACCACCAGATATGGAAACAAAAATACCTGAATTGATCTGATGAAAACTTTCTGCAAGTTCTACTGCAAGATTCACTTCAGTATCGGAACCTTTTATTTTAACGGTCTTATTATCATTACTGCATGATAGTAAGAAAAATAATAACGAAATGAAATAGAACCTCATCTTTGATCTAAAAGATTATTTTAGGCGGAAATATAATCTTACTGTACCAAAATTTCCTTGAAGTAATATTAACTAATCATTAAATTATTGCTTACACATATAAGTAACTATAAGTTCGCAAAATCAGGTTTCAAAACCTTAATTTTCCGAAAAGTTAGTAAATAACTTAATATTACTAATCACAGTTAATATAACTATCAACATGAACAAACCAATTTTAGTATAACTAATAAAATCATATCAATATCAATTTTTTTCCAATGAACACGGATCCAATAGAACAAATAAAGCAACAGTTAATTGAAATTGAAAAAAAGATGCTTTTTGAGACTGATAACCGGCAATCGGTTTTTAAAGAAATTCATCCACAACAAAAACTGGCTGCACAAAATATGATTCATTATCTGACACTTCGAAATGAAGATATTCGAGATTTGCAGGATTTACTGCATGTTCATGGACTTTCTTCCCTGACTAGTTCTGAAAGTCATATTCATAGACAGGTACAATCTATTTTACAAAGATTGGGTAAAATCTATTCTTCCAACGAACTTGATCTATGCTCTTTTATGTATAACCGGGAGCAAATAAAACAAAAAAGCAGTTCGCTTTTTGGAAAAAAGAATGATGACACCACACCTAATATTATGGTAACATTTGATACTTCTTTTTCAGATAATTATGCATTGATTAAAAACCTGTTGCAAAATGGTATGAATGTAGCTAGAATCAATTGTGCACATGATGATGAAGCCACCTGGTCGAAAATGATACAGCAATTAAAAAGAGCTTTTCGGCATACGGGACTTACCTGTAAAATATATATGGACCTGGCCGGGCCTAAAATCAGGACACAATTGATCGGGAAAGGGAAAAATAAAGGGAAAGTTAAAGTAGAGGAGGGCCAACTCCTTTGGTTAGCCGAAGATGCAAGCAGTTTTAAAGCTGATGATATTGTCATTAGCCCCAATGAGGCGGGCATCATTACTATGCTGAAAAAAGGTGAAAGGGTTTTTATAGATGACGGGATTATTAAAGCTGAAATAGAATCAATCATTAATAACAGGGCCGCCATTCGGATAGTTAGAATTTCTTCTGATAAGCATCAAATCAAAGCTGATAAAGGCATCAATTTTCCTGATTCTGAAATTTCCATTCCTCCACTAACTGAATTTGACAAATCATGTCTGCCATTTATCTGTGAACATGCTGACTTGGTTGGTTACTCTTTTGTTCGAAAGAAATCAGATCTCTCAGGGTTACAAAAAGCTTTAAAAGAAATTTCATCGGCACCACCGGATATTATCATAAAAATTGAAACACCCGAAGCAGTTAAAAACTTACCTGGCCTGTTGATTTGCGGGATGAAGCAAAAAACATTTGGAGTGATGATTGCCCGTGGTGATCTGGCTGTTGAAATCGGATTTGAAAGAATGGGAGAAATACAGGAGGAGATACTCTGGATCTGTGAATCGGCACATGTTCCGGTAATATGGGCTACACAAGTACTCGAAACTTTAAATAAATCAGGGATAGCCACCCGGTCAGAAATTACAGATGCATCACATGCTGCAATGGCTGAATGTGTAATGATAAACAAGGGCGATCATATAATTAAAGTAATTGAGACTTTGAAAGACATTTTACATCGTACCGGTGGCCATCATATAAAAAAAAGATTTACATTCCGTCCTTTAAGTATTGCAGAAAATTTCATTCAAAAAAATAATTTAAGTAATAATGATGTAATACAAAATTCTTAACTCAGAGCTATTTAATAAAGCTAGTAATTTATTTTGATTGAAATTAAAATAAATTGATTATGATTATATAATAAATTGACTTGTAGTATTGATACTTTGCTGTTATTTACATATGGCTTGTATAGACTTTTTCAAATTCGTATTCTTAAGTTTTGTTTCAGAAACCTTTCTCTTTTCAGGTTCCAAAAATTATTTTTAAATACTTTCATTTTCAATATTGCCAATCATTACTGCCATAAATTATATTATAACAAAAAAAAGGCAACCTTTTTTAAAAGACTGCCTTAAAGAATTAATATGTTATTTATTACCTGATCACCACTTTTCCTGTAGCTAAACGATTTCCGGCTGCATCCCTGATTTCAACAAGATAAACGTCTGATGCTGCATTATCCATGTTTACATCCATCCTTGTGTAAGGCCCGGCAGTAGTATATTGTTTAGAATAAACCCTTGCACCTTTACTATCATATACATTTAAAGTACGTGCTACATTGTCAGTAAAACTAAGGTATCTGACCTGGAACTGTCCGGAACTTGGATTAGGATAAATGAACAACTGGTCGGATACTGCAAAATCCACTGCAGCGGTATTGGATTTTTTACTGCTGCATCCTGTATTTGCATCGGTAACAACAACATCATAAACCCCAAGGTCATCAACTGTTACTGCAAACCTGTCGGTAGTAATATTTGGTACCAATACGCCATCTCTGAACCATTGGTAAGTGTATGTTCCCGGAGGGCTAACGGTTGTGTATAGTGTAGTCCTGATATAAGGAGTAATATTAGAATAAGAAGCTGCTGTAAGCACCACAACCGGAGATGGTTTCACATCTAATAATGCACTATTGGAAGTAATGATGCCTCCACAAGGGGCGCCTGATGCATTTAAACGGTACCTGGTGTTACTTAATCCTGTAGCCGGATTAATGGTTAATGTATTTGTATTAACACCTGAATAAGGTGATGTATTCGTAAGGTTCACATAAGGGCCGCCATTTACACTAACCTGCCATTGATAAGAAATGGAACTACCTGTAGCGGTTACACTGAAAACAGCCGCAGCTCCTATACAACCGATTATATCTCTGGGTTGTGATGTAAGGGTTACGGAGGTATTTACCGTTAAAGTGGCAATATTTGAATTTACACCCGCAGGGTTACAATTGCCGGATGCCACACAACGATATTGATAACCATTCATTGCTACAGTTGGTGCTAATATAGAAATTGTACTAGTTGTATTTACAGGGCTAACATTGTTCCAGGTGTTTCCGCCATCGGTGCTAAGCTGCCAGTTATAAGCTAAACCGGTACCGGAAGCTGCAACAGTAAATGTTACATCAGTACCAGCACAAACTCCGGCACTAACCGGTTGTGTGCTAAATGATACAGAAGTAGCCAGGGTTAAAGTTGCAGCATTTGAATTGATACCAACAGCGGTACAACTTCCACCAACCACACAACGATATTGATTGTTATTCATTCCTGTAGTAACTCCGGTTAAAGTAAGCGTTGCTGTGGTAACGATAGGGCTTACATTATTCCAGGTGGCACCTCCATCTGTGCTAACCTGCCAGTTGTATGTTAAACCTGATCCGCTGGCACCTATACTGAAAGTCGCATTTCCACCGGTACAACCTGCTACACTTGCAGGTTGAGCAGTAATGGCTGCAACGGTATTTACTGTTAGTGTTGCACAATTTGATGTTGTTGATGGCGAGCAGGTTCCTGAAACAATACACTGGTAACTGTAATTATTCATCCCCGTTGTAACAGCATCTAAAATAAGACAATTTGTAACTGCCGTTGGATTGTTAACAACATTCTGCCATGCCCCGGAGCAACCGGTTGTACTAAACTGCCATTGATAAGAAATTCCTGTACCGGATGCTGTTACACAGAATGTTGCATTATTGCCGGTACAAACGGCTGTATTGGCTGGTTGTATAGTTATAGCCGGAGCTGTATTAACAGTTAAAATTGCCGGATTTGAATTTACACCCACCGGGTTACATGAGATACTCACTGTACAACGGTATTGATTATTATTCATTCCGGCAGTAATGCCTGTTAGTGTAAGCGTAGCAGTGGTAACCACAGGGCTTACATTATTCCAGCTGGTTCCGCCATCTGTACTTACCTGCCAGTTATATATAACACCTGAGCCACCTGCAACTACACTGAAACTTGCATTGCTTCCAACACATGCAGTAGTATTTGCCGGTTGAGAAGTAATTGATGCAGCTGTAACAATTGTTAAAGTTGCGGCATTTGAATTAATTCCAACAACAGAACAGGTGCCTGTGATGACACAACGATATTTATTGTTATTCATACCTGCTGTTACACTTGTTAGTGTAAGCGTTGCAGTGGTAACTACCGGGCTTACATTATTCCAGCTGGTTCCGCCATCTGTACTCACCTGCCAGTTATAAGCAGGACCTGTACCAGAAGCGGCGACAGTGAATGTAGCATTGTTACCGGTACAAGCTGAAGCATCAACAGGTTGGGTAGTAATGGCTATGGAATTGTTGACAGTTAATGCTGCAGGATTTGAATTGATACCCGCCGGAGTACAAGCTCCTGTTCCATTTACTGTACAACGGTATTGATTGTTATTCATGCCAGCAG
Source organism: Ferruginibacter sp. (assembly GCA_031373525.1). Taxonomy (GTDB): domain Bacteria; phylum Bacteroidota; class Bacteroidia; order Chitinophagales; family Chitinophagaceae; genus Ferruginibacter. Next base: position 81,756 of record JANMMS010000022.1, on the reverse strand, counting down.
TTACACCGGTTAGTGTAAGCGTTGCAGTGGTAACTGCAGGGCTGACATTATTCCAGGTGATTCCTGCATCAGTACTAAACTGCCAGTTGTAAGTAAGGCTGGTTCCGGTTGCAATAACACTAAACGAAGCATTGCCGTTTACACAGGCTGAAGCATCAGAAGGACCAGTCGTAATAGCAATGGCGCCGGTTGTTACGGTTAATATTGCAGCTGATGAATTTATATTGGTAGAAGGACAGCCCCCTGTTACTACACAACGATATTGGTTGTTGTTCATTCCTATTGTAACTGCCGTTAAATTAAGTGTGGTGGCAGTAACTACAGGGCTAACATTGTTCCAGGTGTTTCCACCATCGGTACTTACCTGCCAGTTGTAGGTGTTAGTACCCGGAACTGCTATGCTAAATGTTGCATTGGTTCCAACACATGTTGATGTATTTGCCGGCTGTGAAGAAATAGCTGGGGAAGAAGTATTTACTGTTAAAACAGCACCTGCAGAGTTAACAGGAGTATTTGGACAACCGCCTGAAACTACACAACGGTAGCGGTTATTATTCATAGAACCCGTAACAGCAGCTAAATTAAGCGTTGCAGTAGTAACTGCAGGGCTAACATTATTCCAGGTGGTTCCACCATCAGTACTCACTTGCCAGTTATAAGAAACATTGAAACCGGTAGCTGTTGCACTGAAGGATACATTGTTTCCTGCACAAACAGCAATGTCGGTTGGTTGTGCCGTAATGGAAGCAGCCGGTGGAAGATTTGTTGCAGCAGTCTGGTCAGTTGCACTGCCGGCACTACCCTGAAGTGCGCTGAATCCCATTCCTCTTTTTGCAAAAGCTGCCCAGATCGTACACAAATGAGCTCCTCCATATAAGTTCTGATCAGCAGTAAGAATTGCATTTCTTGCATCTAAAAAGCCTGGATTACAAGGCTGAGTCCTCATACCTTCCACAACTAATTTCATGGCTACTGAATTTCCTCCTACGCCATTGGGGTTAAAGAAATTAGTGTTGATACCATCCTGCTGAATCAATCCCCAGGTCATTTCCCAAAGAGCCGCACACCAAACTTCTCCGATATTATGAGATTCTGTACCAATTGGGGCAACGCCCATGCTTGCATAGGTCAGCGGATTGACTGTTAAATTTGTTGAATAGGGATAATTCCTTATACCCGAACCTAAGGGAGTTTGTCCAACTGCATAATTACCTATTGGACGAGCCAATGCGCCATCTGTTGGTAATGCTGTTGCCCAGTTTGTAGTCATCATTAATCCTACATAATCACTCCACCCTTCACTTCCACGTTCAGCATTAGATAAGCAACTTGAATTTAATGGGCCGCCGGTTAAACGGGTAGATATTCCATGGCCGTATTCATGACAAACAATACCATTATCCACATCACCATCTAATTTAGGCCCACCGTTCAGTGTAGCAGTAAACACCGCACTTGCAACCAATTGAGCGGCAAGAATGGCACCATCTACATCAGTGATCATTACAGCAGGTATTGTAATTGTATTATCTGTTCCACCCATGATTATGACAGCGCCGGGTGCATTATTAACCATAATGATACCTATGGCTCCAGCGGCCTGTGCAGCCAGTGCTTTTTGTACAAAAGGACAATTACCTCTGTTTATCAATGCTATTTTGCCACTGATATTATTTCCAGGGGCACCGGTACAGGCTTCATGTGTGCCGCCCGTTGCATCATCAAAATAAGCCACCTGTGCAGTTACCGGGCCAATATTTGCCAGTTTATTTGCTGTACTGAAATTGCTTTCTGCTGCCGCGTAAATTCCGGCGATCGAGCTTGGTGCATTTACGGTAACATTTGAACTATTGGGTGCTTCATTCCACAAAAACATTTGCATTCTTGGTCTTGTACCATCAATTGGAGTACTAAAGTTTGCGTTGTTTGTTCCACCACCGTCCTGGGCTTCTGCCTGAACATAATCATTACCGTTTCCACCCCTGCCAATATTATCTGTTTGGAAATTACCAGATACTTCGTTAAAGCCATATAAATGAAATACGTCATGCATTAAGTTATTCCAGTAAAAAAGGTTGTTTAGTGCATACTTTTTATTTATTGGAACAGTTGGTTGTAGTGTGGGCTGAGGAATTTGGGTAAAATTTAAAGAGGGGTTCGGTGTAGTTGATGTGTCAGGCCAGTTTGTTGTTGCATTGGGTGAATTGGTATTGGCCGCATCCAGATATGCAAATACATTGTTGCCCCTGGTAATATCATAATTAGTGTTGCCATCAAAATGCCAGCCATTGGTTGTTGCATTATTTCCTGCACCCGACAAAAGCCAGGGGCTATTTACAACTGCATTTGGTCCATAAGCCGGACTTTCCAACGGGTAAGGAACCACCAGGTAATTTGCACTGGTAACTGTAGGTGGTGGCGGTGGAGTAAATAAATTTAATTTCGAATAATCCGCTTGTTTTATTTCTGTAATCTGAGGGTTATTTTTTGAAAGTAAAATGGAGTTTAAGTTACTGTTTCCTCCATCTTTGGATTCATAAACGGTTAGGTTTATTTTATCAATAAGTGAACTGTTAACCGCATCAATTTGTATGTACCACCAGTCTGAAGAAAATGCAGGAACAACCTGAACCTGCCAAACCAGTTTCACAGATTTTTGAATGCCTTTTTCAACAGGGACCCACATCAGTTCTGCAATAATATTTTGTGTAACACTATTTGGTTTGCCAAAATCAAGTTTGTTGCCATTATCATAAGAACTGATCACAGATAAAGATGCAGGTATTGCAAGCCTGGCTTCTTTAAATGCAGCCCTGACAGCTTCTGCAGCTTTTAGCGATGGTATCGCAACCTGGTTATTGGTTGCTTTTTCCATTTCAGTAATAAGCACACCGGCGTTGGAAACAATCTTTTCATTTTTAAAGGCTAAAACCAACATCTGGTTATGAACAATCAAACCTTTATAAGTTTGAAACAGATAAACCATTTGAGTGCCGGCAATTTCATTGTAATAAGTACTGCTTAATTTAAGATTACTTAATTGATCCTGGGATAGACCAATTGCCGTACTGTTTTTACTTACAAGTTGCATGGCCAGGTTGTTTTTTTCATCCTGGGCATTTGCAAGTATCACACAAAAAAACAATGTAAGAAACAAGTAGATTTTTTTCATAATGACCTCATTATATGTTTAAAATAATTTTAGCAATAAACAGGTTTTATACACTTATTTACTGCAGGTTGGTAAAGTTGATTTTATTTTTGTTATTGTATATATACTGTTGAAAGATAAATGCATTAATTTATTAAATCGTTTAATACTATAAAGTTTGGGTGAAGAATAAACAACTTTGTTGTTTTTTTGAAAATGAGTTGATTTTTCAAAAAAAAGATAAAATTGAAGTTGGAAAATTACATTATTTTTTTAAAAAATCAGCCTGCTGCTATAAGAATAATTCAAATAACAATAAAAAAAGTGCTGTCAATAATCAAGACACAGCACTTTTTGTATAAATAAACGTTTTATATAAAATTTATCTAATGAATCACTACAAACTTTTTAGAATTATAAAAGCTGCTTGTTGTCATTTTGTAAATATAATTTCCCGGTAGAAATTCTTTTGTGTTGATCAACTCCTGATAAATACCTGCAGGCTTCGAACCTGATACAATTGTCTTGATTAATTTGCCTTCCATATTGTAAATACTGATATTAATATTATCATCTGAAGGCAACTGGTATTTAATGATTGCATTTGAAGAAACGGGGTTTGGTTGCATATCAAACAATGCAAAATCAAAACCAGCCAACGTAATGATCCTTGATCCTGAATATTTGAATATCCCATCATAATTCACTTGCTTTAAACGATAAATGAATTTTTTGCCACCTATAGGATTATCATCAAAACTATATCTTTTAGGAAGAGAAGTAGTTCCATTCCCATTCACAAAACCAATATTTTCAAACTTCAGCAAGTTGATATTATTATTATAAACAGCCCTTTCAATAATAAATCCCTTATTATTCGATTCTGATGCCGTATACCATTCCAATAAAACTTTTCCATTATTTTTTGCAGTTGCATAAAACGCACTGTATTCTACCGGAATTACCGGATTTGTTGATTGCCAAAACCCACGGCCGTGCGTTGCAATTCTTAATGCTTTTGTTACCGGGTGAACTGCCATATCAAAAACCGGCACCACGGGTAAACCGGCACTGTAGCTGTTCCAGGTAAGCCCAGCATCAATGGAAACATATACTCCAATATCAGTTCCGGCAAAAACAATACTGGTATTTCCCGGGTCTATGGCAAAAGCGTTCACCGGAACATCGGGTACACCTGTTCCGGATACAACCCAGGTTGGAGTAACAGCATCCAGGTTGGTCGTTTTCCATATATGAGCACCAGCCGCAACTCCAAAACCTCCATAACATATATACGCAGTTTTTTTATCCAGCGGATCAATAGTAACCCTGCCAACCGGAACAAGCGGTGCTGAAACAGGCGTAATATTTGTAAGCGTTGAAGCGCCCGTCGATGTGCCGTAAATGTTGCCATTATTTAATCCAACCAATCTTACATTGTCATCAGTTCTTGCTATTGAGATACTTGAGATTGCCACACCAGAAACAATGGGAGCCTGACTTACCGTTGTCATAGTAACTGCCTTGTCGGAAGATCTATAAAGTCTGTCTGATCCGTAATATACTGTATTAGGATTGCCTGGCCCTAATGTCATTGGAGCATAGAATAAAATATTTGATGTAGTAGAACAATCCATTCCATTTAAAGTTATACCGCCAAAACCACAACCAAAAAATAACCAGTTACCATCAGTGGCATTGGCAACCAAATCAACCCTGGATATGCCCTGTGCATTTGTTTGATTAAAATAAGTATGGTACATTGTTACATTGGTATTGTCAACAGCATTCTGATCTATCAATGCAAATCCGCCATCACCAAAATCTATCCTGTTATGTGATCCGTCAGGTTTTATCATATTGGTGCCATTATCCTGTGTGCCGCCAATGGTAAAATTGGGATCAACAGGATGTATGGCAATACTTTGAAATTGGGTAGCAGAAAACCCTGTCGTATTCTTACTGGCCCAGGTGACACCTCCATCAGTTGATTTAAAAATCCCACCATCGCAACCGAGGTATAAAGTAAGTGGGGAAGAGGGTGCACATTTTATTACATGGCAGTCTGCATGGAGTCTGGTAGTAGAAGATATTGGAACAGTAGCTACTCCATCGGTGGAACGCCTGAAAATGTTAGTTCCGGATGAACCGCCAAAATATACATTATTTGCATCGGTAGGGTCTACTTCAACGGCAATATCATAAAAGCATTGTCCGCTACAAAAACCTGTAGTACCAGCTGTTGTTACAAAACTAACTCCTCCATCTATTGATTTTAATATCCTGCCATTGGTTGATTCGCCATTTGCACAATAGATCGTTACAACAGGCCCCACTTTATTAATTGCTAATTCACCCCTTACGGCTGATCCGGTGGTATATGGATGTGTAAAAGTTGGAGTAGCAGCACTTGCGTTTGTTGTTCGGTAAATTCCACCGCCACCAGCATATAGATAACAGGTAATAATATCACTGTTACCTGGTTCCATCACCATATCAAGGATGTCGAAATTGTCATTGATACTGGTTACATCCAGTTTTGTAAAACTCACTAAACCCGCTGCTGAAGTGGCATTTGTAGATCTGTAAATACCCCTTCTTCCCAATGGTGGTACTGTGTTGCCCGGGGAAGTTGAAGGATTTCCTGCAAATCCCCGTCCGGAAGAAACATAAATAATATCTGCATTAGCGGGGTCTACCAGTATTTTACTGATGGTTCTACCAAAGAAACAGGTTGTTCCTGAAATGGGCGGATTGATAGGTCCGTTTAAAACAGGTAAAGCATCGGCATTATCAATTCTGTAGATCCCGATACCTGCATACGAATCCTGTGAAAGATTTGCTTCTCCGGTTCCAACATATAAAATAGAAGGATTTGAAGGTGCAAGGGCCAATGCACCAATTGCCAATGATTGGGCAGCATCAAAAATGGGGGTCCAGGTATTTCCGCCATCTACTGAGCGATAAACGCCACCGTTAGCTGTACCTGCATAAACAAGGTTTGGGTTTGTTGGATGTATGGCTATTGCGGTTGTTCTACCGCTTACCGCTACACTAAAACCGGATGTTTGCCCGTTCGGAATAGGAGCAGGCCCTAGCTGTGTCCAGTTAGGGGCAAGTATCATTAATGAATTATTTTGTTGCTGCAGCCTTTCCTGGTTCATCTTTGTTTCTACAGCAATTGCCCTTGCATTATAATTTTGCAGATTCAAAAACCGGTAACCCCTCAGGTCACCAATATATTTATCCCTTTTTTGTAAATAATCTTCTTTTGAAATGATATTATTGTGGAAGTCCGGTAAATCAGGATCTTCATTTCTTTGAGCTTTTATGGAAAAACTCATCCATACCAAACCGAATAAAAGAAAGAAATTCTTTTTATTTAAGTAAAAATTTTTCATTTGAGGATGGTTAAAATAAATAATATAATGCATAAATTTATATGATAATATTCTATTAGCAATTATTAAAATAGGTTATAGCATTTCTAATTAAAGTAAGTCAAAACCAATAACATTGATGCGCATTGTAAAGTATAATTTCTTTTAATTATTGTTGATTTTTTTGCCATTCCGGCAACCTTCCCATACCTTTGCACCCGATTTGAAAAAGATATAGGAAGCTGCAAGGATTTGAGTGTATTTACTGATAAAATAAACTTAATTAATATGGTAGAAATTAAACCAGATGAGATTTCGGCGATACTCCGCCAACAGTTAAGCAATTTTAATGCAGGTGCAAGTTTAGAAGAAGTAGGAACTGTATTGCAGGTGGGTGATGGTATTGCACGGGTTTATGGATTGAGAAATGTTCGTTCTGGTGAACTGGTGGAGTTTGATAATGGAGTTAAAGCCATTGCATTGAACCTGGAGGAAGATAATGTGGGTGTGGTTTTAATGGGTGACAGCAGCGGGATCAAAGAAGGAGATAAGGTTAAACGTACCAGCCAGATCGCTTCTATTAAAGTAGGAGAAGGAATGAGTGGTCGAGTAATTAATACGTTGGGTACACCTATTGATGGTAAGGGACCCCTTAAAGGCGAGTTATATGAAATGCCACTGGAGCGTAAAGCACCGGGTGTGATATTCAGAGAGCCAGTAAAAGAACCATTACAAACCGGGATCAAAGCGATCGATGCCATGATTCCTATTGGCCGTGGACAACGTGAGTTGATCATTGGCGACAGGCAGACAGGTAAAACTGCTATTGCAGTAGATACCATTATCAATCAAAAAGAATTTTACGCAGCAGGTAAACCTGTTTATTGCATATATGTAGCTATCGGCCAGAAAGCATCTACGATTGCCGGTATCATGAAAACACTGGAAGAATATGGTGCAATGGCTTATACTACCATTGTGGCAGCTTCTGCTTCTGATCCTGCACCATTACAATTCTATGCTCCTTTTGCCGGTGCCGCTATCGGCGAATTTTTCAGGGATACCGGACGACCGGCTTTGATCATTTACGATGATCTTTCAAAACAAGCAGTAGCTTACCGTGAAGTGTCATTATTGTTACGCCGCCCACCGGGTCGTGAAGCATATCCGGGTGATGTATTCTATTTGCACAGTCGTTTATTGGAAAGAGCTGCAAAAGTAGTTTCTAAAGATGAGATCGCACAGCAAATGAATGATCTGCCGGCTTCTATTAAACACCTGGTAAAAGGCGGAGGCTCATTAACCGCATTGCCGATCATTGAAACTCAGGCAGGTGACGTTTCTGCATACATACCTACCAATGTGATCTCTATTACTGACGGACAGATATTTTTGGAAGGAAACCTGTTTAATGCTGGTATTCGCCCGGCCATTAACGTAGGTATTTCGGTTAGCCGTGTAGGTGGTAATGCACAGATCAAGTCTATGAAAAAAGTTGCCGGTACGTTGAAACTTGATCAGGCTTTATACCGTGAGTTGGAAGCCTTCTCTAAGTTTGGTGGCGACCTGGATGCTGCAACCAAGAACGTTATTGATAAAGGTGCCAGAAATGTGGAAATATTAAAACAGGCACAATACTCACCATTTTCTGTTGAAAAGCAAGTAGCCATGATCTACCTTGGTACACAGGGGTTATTGAAAACAGTAGCTGTGAAAAATGTAAAAGCTTTCGAGGAACATTTTCTTTTAGAAATGGAAAATAAATACCCTGAAATTTTAGCCGAGTTTAAAAAAGGAAATCTGCCCGAAGAAGGCATTAAAAAAATGACAGACCTGGCTAATAGTTTAGCAGCACAATATAAATAAGTCATAAAAGATATCTTAAAAAGAGCAAAGCGATTTGCTCTTTTTTTATGTTTTTATAAGAGATACCAGGATCCCCGTCCGAACGGCGTTCATCCAGGCGGGCAGTATCCAGTATCCAGTATCCAGTATCCAGTATCCAGCATCCAGCATCCAGCATCTCCTTTTGCTATTTTGTCAGTAATTTTCTTGGGAATACTTTTTGCAAAGAGTTAAAGAAAAATAACGAAAATGACATTTGGTATTTTAGCAATCTCTGTATTTTTCATGGTCATCGGAATGATCGTTCAATACAGGCTTAAAAGTAAATTTGCGCAATATAGCAAGATACCTACCAGTAGCGGGTTATCGGGTGCTGAAGTGGCGAAAAAGATGTTGAGGGATAATGGTATCTACGATGTAGAAGTAACATCGGTGCCCGGTAGTTTAACGGACCATTATAACCCTGCAAATAAAACGGTGAACTTAAGTGCAGAAGTTTATGAAGGCAGAAATGTTTCTGCTGCAGCAGTTGCTGCTCATGAATGTGGCCATGCTGTTCAGCATGCTACGGCTTATTCCATGCTGATGCTTAGGAGCAAGATCGTTCCGGCAGTACAGATAAGCAGCACACTTTCGCAATGGATCATTATTGCAGGCCTTGGCTTTATGGGTTTTGGTGGCGGAAATCCAACCATTCTTTTGATAGGGATCGTTTTATTTGCAGTTACGACCTTATTTTCTATCATTACATTACCGGTGGAATTTGATGCATCATCAAGAGCACTAACATGGCTTGGTACTGCCAATATTACGAGTTCAGTAGAAAAGGAAAATGCCAAAGATGCGCTGAAGTGGGCCGCACTTACTTACGTTGTAGCTGCATTGGCATCTATTGCTATGCTTGTGCAATACATTTTAATTTACCAGGGAAGAAGCAGGGATTAAGGAAATCAGAAATAAGAAAGTTGGAATAAGGAATAAGAAACTAAGAGAATGTAAAACTAAGTCGGAATTAATTTTCTTTATGTAATTAGTAAATCATAACTCTCAACTATATTTGCTCACACTTATAATTTTAAAAAATGGATTTTGGAAAAGAATTTGAAAAATATGCTGTAAAGCACAAAGGTATCAGCAGCAATACCCTGCATGGATATGTTAATCATAATGTGACCAATCTTACTCCGAATATTATTGAGGAACGTCCGATGAATGTTGCTGTGATGGATGTGTACAGTCGTTTAATGATGGATCGGATCATTTTTTTAGGATATCCGATCAATGATGAAGTTGCAAATATTGTTACTGCACAATTACTTTTTTTAGAAAGTACAGACCGAACGCGTGATATACAGATGTATATTAACAGTCCCGGTGGTAGTGTATATGCGGGCCTTGGCATGTATGATACGATGCAGTTCATCACTCCTGATATTGCAACGATCTGCACCGGCATGGCAGCAAGCATGGGCGCTGTACTCATGTGTGCAGGCGCTAAAGGTAAACGTACTGCTTTAAAACATAGCCGTATCATGATGCATCAGCCGAGTGCAGGTGCAGGTGGCCAGGCAACTGATATTGAAATAACAGTAAATGAGATCAGGAAAGTTAAACATGAATTGTATGAGATCATTGCGCATCATACAAACCAACCAGTAGATAAAGTTGCTGTTGATTGTGACCGGGATTACTGGATGACCTCAACAGAAGCGAAAGCATATGGATTGGTAGATGAAGTGCTTTTGATGAATCCGAAAAAAGCAAAGAAGGACTAAGTCAATAGATAATTGATCATTAAATAATTGATAATTAAAAATGAATATGAACCAATATTTTAAAAATATACGCCAGGACGAAGAAGATGCCCCAATGCAATTACCGGAGAATCCGATGGAAAAAATGATGAGCGGGTGGATGTTTGATAAAAAATTCATTGAACAACGTAAAGTGTTTTTATGGGGTGCAGTAGAAGATAAAAGTGCTAAAGACATTGCCGATCGTTTAATGTACCTGGAATCACTTGACCCCGGTAAAGAAATAACTTTTTATATCAACAGCCCTGGAGGAGGCGTTACCAGCGGAATGGTCATATATGATGTGATGCAAATGATCTCATCTCCGGTTAGTACCGTATGTATGGGAATGGCTGCAAGTATGGGAAGTATATTATTGAGTGGCGGAAAAAAAGGAAGGAGATTTATTTTCCCGCACGGCGAAGTAATGATTCACCAACCAAGCGGTGGAGGAAGAGGTACCAGTGCCGACCTTGAAATAATGGCAGTACAAATGTTAAAAACCAAGCAAATGGGTGCAAGGGTATTGGCTGAGAATTGCGGACATACTTATGAAAAAGTTATGAAAGACTTTGACCGCGATTATTGGATGGATGCCAAAGAATCAATTGCTTATGGAATTGTTGATCATATTATAGAAAAAATTTAATCATAATATCTTTAATTATAGATCTTCAGGGAATTTATATACTAAATTTCTGTTTTTGAAGTTATGTTCTAAGGAATATTATTGATTCTGTAGGGCATCTTTTTAAGCATGAATGATCTCATGAGAATACTATAATCCTATATTTCTTAAGGTTTACTAACTTTGTATCCTGGTTTGGGGGTATCTTCTTTTATATCTACTGACCAATAAATTATTAAAATGGCTAAACAGCAAATATTACATTGTTCATTTTGTGGAAGAAGCCGCGATGAAGTTAAGATACTCATTGCAGGACAGGATGGTCATATTTGTGAGAATTGTGTTGAACATGCCCAGGATATCATATCACAGGAACTTACCAATAATACTGATCAGAAAAATGCGTCTTCAACGGCTCATAAACTTACCGTTAAGAAACCTATTGAAATTAAAAAGTTCCTGGATGAATATGTCATCGGTCAGGATGATGCAAAGAAAATACTCGCAGTAGCTGTTTATAATCACTACAAAAGACTTAATCAGAAAATTGAAAATGATGTTGAAATTGAAAAAAGCAACATTATAATGGTCGGTGAAACGGGAACCGGTAAAACATTGCTTGCAAAATCCATTGCACGAATGTTGAATGTACCATTCGCTATTGTTGATGCAACCGTTTTCACCGAAGCAGGTTATGTTGGTGAAGATGTAGAGAGCATGCTTACCCGTTTATTACAATCATGTAATTATGATGTAACTGCGGCTGAAAGAGGAATTGTTTACATAGATGAGATTGATAAAATAGCCAGAAAAAGCGATAACCCTTCTATAACAAGGGATGTGAGTGGGGAAGGGGTTCAACAAGGGTTATTAAAATTACTGGAAGGAAGTGAAGTTTTGGTTCCGCCACAAGGTGGCCGTAAACACCCCGAACAAAAATTAATTAAAGTAAATACCCAGAATATCCTCTTTATATGTGGTGGCGCCTTTGATGGAATTGACAGGATCATTGCAAGGCGGGTAAATACCAATGCAATAGGGTTTAATGTAAATAAGGAATTACAGGAATACCAACATAATAATTTATTACAGTTCATCAACTCTGTTGATCTGAAACATTTTGGATTAATTCCCGAATTATTGGGCCGGTTACCTGTTGTAACATATCTCAATCCACTGGATGCAGAAACATTGCGCAGTATACTAACCGAACCTAAAAATGCATTGATAAAACAATTTACACGTTTATTCGAAATAGAAGGGATTACCCTGACTTTTGAACTGCCGGTATTTGATTTCATGGTTGAAAAAGCACTGGAATATAAATTGGGTGCCCGTGGATTACGCAGTATCTGTGAAGGTATTCTTACGGATGCTATGTATGAACTGCCTTCTCAAAAAGTAAAGAGTTTTGATGTGACCCTGGAATATGCAAAACGGAAATTTAATACCACCAAACTCAGCTTACTTAAAGTAGCCTAATCTATGTATGATATATGATTTGTGATGTATGATTTGAAATCTGCAACATAATGGAGAAATTTACCAATAAGGTAATCATACATAATACATCACAAATCATACATTTTAAAATTCTTTCTCTACATTTTAGGTGGTTGCATTATTTCAATTTATTTTCGCCAAGAATTAAAATGAATATTTCATTTTATGAATTAACAATATTGAATACCCAATATTAAATAATAATTAAAAAAATGGTTGACGTAATTCTGGGGTTGCAATGGGGAGACGAGGGCAAGGGAAAAATTGTAGATTTTTTTGCCAAGAACTATGATGTGATCGCAAGGTTCCAGGGAGGTCCTAATGCAGGGCATACCTTATATGTAAATGATAAAAAAATTGTTCTGCACCAGATACCAAGCGGTATCTTTCATGAAGACAAAACAAACCTAATTGGCAACGGAGTCGTTCTGGACCCAATTACTTTAAGAAAGGAATGCAATGATGTTGCTTCGATGGGCGTTGATTACAAAAAAAATCTTTTTATCAGCGAACGTGCCCACCTGATCTTACCAACTCACCGGGCTTTGGATAAAGCAAGTGAACTTTCAAAGGGAAACGATAAGATCGGCAGTACTTTAAAAGGTATTGGTCCGGCTTATATGGATAAAACAGGTAGAAATGGTTTACGGGTAGGTGATTTACTTGATAAGAATTTCACTACTCAATATATTAAACTCAGAATGAAGCATCAGCGTTTGCTTGATAATTTTAATTTCGGAGAAGATATTTCAAATTGGGAAGAGGAGTTTTTCGATGCGCTTGAATTTCTGAAAGAATTTAAAATAGTAAATGGTGAATATTTTATCAATGAAAAAATTTCAGCTGGTAAAAAAGTTTTAGCAGAGGGAGCGCAGGGTAGTATGCTGGATGTTGATTTTGGAACTTTTCCATTTGTTACAAGCAGCAGTACAATTTCTGCAGGTGTCTGTTCAGGATTAGGAATTGCACCTCAAAAGATAAAAGAGGTCATTGGAATTACAAAAGCATACTGTACCAGGGTGGGTGGCGGGCCATTTCCAACTGAGTTAACAGATGCTACCGGCGATTTTTTACGAAATGCCGGAAATGAATTTGGCAGCACTACCGGACGACCCCGCAGATGTGGTTGGATAGACCTGGTAGCCCTGCAATTTGCATGTATGATCAACGGGGTAACTCAATTGGTTATGACAAAAGCAGATATTCTTGATGGCCTTGCTGAATTGAAGGTTTGTAAAGGATATAAAGTTAACGGGGAAGAAAAAAACTATGTACCTTTTCAAATGAATCGCATAAACATTGAAGCCGTATACGAAAGTTTTGGAGGTTGGGAAACCATTGTCTCTAAAATAAATAATTATCAGGACATGCCCGGGAAAATGAAAACTTATATTAATTATTTAAATGATTTTTTAAAAGTACCCGTAAAATATATAAGTAATGGACCTGGAAGAGAACAAATTGTAGCTACTTAAAAAAATAATAAAAAAAAGTCCATAAATATTTGGTCATTTGGAAAACTCGTGGAAATTTTACAATATTAATCCTATTTAAGTATGACATCAAAATCTGATAATTCAAAAAAATCAGCAGTTAAAAAAGTTGCAGTATCTAAATCCGCATCTGTTAAGAAATCATCTTCAAAGACAAAGATAGATGATGATGATGACGATGATCTGGATGATATTGATGATATTGAACCAAAGCCTTCCAAATCAAAGAAAGCATCTAAGAAGAAATCAGACGATGACGATGATGACGATGATGTAGAAGTGGCAGATGATTGGGAAAAAGGCGAAGAAGATGATAGCTGGGATCCCGACTTTGATGAATTTGATGTACCCAAATCAAATGGCAAAAAAGCCGGTACTAAAAAACCAGCTAAAGATGATGATGATTTTAAAGCAGATGATGACTTTAAAGAAATGGGCCTTTTTAATGACCTGGATGATGATGGTGAAGAAGATGACGATTTTTAATTTATTAAGTGGAAAAAAATAAGGCAACTTTTGCAATAGAAAATAACAAAGCTTTTAAGATAAAAATGTTGAACTGGTCACGCCGGTTCAACATTTTTTGTTTTTTGGATAGCGGGCATCGTCCTGATGATGAATCATCTTTTGATTATTTACTGGCAGCCGGATGTAAAAGATCAGTTTCTATAACACATGAAAATGGATTGGAAGCATTACAGGTTTTTGCTGATCTTAACAAAGAATGGTTTTTTGGACATCTGGGGTATGATATATTAAATAAAAGGACAGTAAATAATAAGGCGCCTGAAAACGATGTAGATTTTGGAGATGGATTTTTCTTTATTCCTGAAATTCTTTTGCTGCTTAAGGATAACAAACTTACGATAGAGTCTGAACACCGGGATAAAACTGAAATATTCAATGCTATCAACAAGGAGGATGATTTTATAAACAGACCGGGTCCTGTTAATATTGAATTTGAATATGGGATCTCCAGGGAAGAGTATAAATCAATAATACAGGATCTGAAAAGTCACATACTTCGGGGCGATTGTTATGAAATTAATTTTTGCCAGCATTTTTATGCTTCGAACGTTTCAATAGACCCGTTTTTTTATTATTCCAGGCTTGCTGAAATTTCTCCAAATCCTTTTAGTACTTTTTATAAACTTAATGATAAATATTGTTTATGCGCAAGCCCTGAAAGGTTTATAAAAAAGAGTGGAAATACAATTTTTTCACAACCAATAAAAGGGACCAGTAAAAGAGACCTTACTGATGCGGTTGCAGATCTGAAAAGTAAACAGCATCTCATGAATAGCGCAAAGGAAAAAAGTGAAAATGTAATGATCGTTGACCTGGTAAGAAATGACCTGAGTAAGATATGTACAGAAGGATCCGTAGGTGTAAAAGAGTTGTTTGGAATATATAGTTTTCCCCAGGTGCACCAGATGATCAGTACCATTGAAGGAGAAATAGAACCAGGCACAAAGTTGACAGATATTATTAAAGCCTGCTTTCCTATGGGTTCAATGACCGGAGCCCCCAAAATAAAAGTAATGGAGTTAATTGCCCGGTATGAACATTTTACCCGTGGATTGTTTTCAGGTTCTATAGGTTATATAAACCCCGAAGGCGATTTTGATTTTAATGTAGTTATCAGGAGTTTGTTTTTTGATGAGACAAAAAAAATAATTTCTTTTAAAGCAGGAGGGGGAATAACATTTAACAGCGAAGCCGAACAGGAATATGAAGAGTGTATGTTGAAAGCAGAAGCTATTATACGGGTTTTAAAAATGAAAGGTTTATAATTTATGATTTATGATGTATGATTTTTTTGTCCATCATATAAATCCTAAAATCATAAATCACAAATCATACATATCCTTCTCGCTATCCCTTGCCTTTTTTCTTTGTATTGGGATAAACCGTTTTATTATTAGGTATATCTGCATCGCCCAATAATAACTGAACACATTCATTTAATATCTGGTACTTCGTAGCTAAAAATAATTGCATTTTATCAACGGGTAGCCTGAGATCATACTGGCCATTCAAAGATAGTTTGCTATCAAATTGAGGGTTGTAACGGTTAAATTGTACAAGTTCAAAGTCCAGGTTTTTAGCCATAACCGCTGAATTATATTTACCGGAAATTGTTTGTGTTTCAGAATTGTCTATTTCAACTGATGTTAATGATGGCATTCCGGAATATGGCTTTCCATCGCCTGTTGGAGTAAAGAAACCACTGTTATTTGTATTGATCACATTTGAATGATCTGTTTCCATGATATAATGAGTAGCAATAAATTTTTTTACGTGATTGCGGCTTTCCAGTGGAAGATAATATTGTAAAGCCCAAAAATCTTTGCTGCCACTTTTATTCATTGCCTCATAAACCCTGCCCGGGCCACCGTTATACGCTGCTATAACCAGCAGCCAATCATGCATTTGTTTGTATAGGGTAAGCAGGTAACGGGCAGCCGCATGAGTACTTTTTATATAATCCCTGCGTTCATCATAGTTTTTGTTTACAACCAGTCCATAATCCCTTGCGGTATAAGGCATGAATTGCCAGGGGCCTCCTGCACCTACCCAACTTGTTGCACCAGTATTTAAATTGCTTTCAATTACGGCCAGGTATTTTAATTCCTTTGGTAATCCGTACTGAGCAAATATATTGTCGATCAGATTAAAATAGATCAAACCCCAGCTTTTCATTTTTATCAGGCTATTGCTATGAACCCTTAAATAATCCTGCATATAATTTTCTGCCAGGGGGTTTACCTGAGAAGAATATGGCAAAGAAGAATTGTAAGCGTATTTTGAAAAAAGATTTTTAAAACCATATTTCGTAAGTTGGCTTATATACTGCACTTTTTCTTTCGGTGGTGCATTTTTTGTATGAATAATATTTTCAATGATGGCTTCTTCTTCAACAACTTTTTCTTTGGTTGTATCTCCTTGTTCAGAAACTATAACCTGTTGAATATTTATCAGCAAGTTAGTTTCTGCATTCGCAAATGGTACAAGTAATGTTGAAAGCAATATGCAGATTAATATTTTCATTTATACCGGAGATAATTCAGTTTTCTGGTCTTTCTTTAGCAGCACATCTGAAATATGTAACAAAGTTAGTTCTTCAGATTTATTGGTCATTACCTGTAATCCAAAAGGTAAACCATTGCTATGTTTAAATAAAGGAATGGAAATAGCGGGTAAGCCTGTAAGATTTGCAAAAACGGTAAAAATATCTGCAAGATAAACTGCGATCGGGTCTTTGTCTTTATCACCTAATTTATAAGCAGTTGTTGGGCTAGTAGGCAAAATAACGGCATCAAATTTATTGAAGATCAATAAAGTACGGTCCAGTAACATTTTTCTAGCCTGTTGAGCCTTGTTGTAATAAGCATCGTAATATCCGGCACTTAAAACAAAGGTTCCCAGCATGATCCTTCTTTTGACTTCTATGCCAAAACCTTCACTCCTGTTCTGCAAATAAAATGCTGTTAAATTTTTTACGGGTTCATCGCTTCGGTGGCCATATCTTACTCCATCATATCTTGAAAGGTTACTGCTTGCCTCAGCAGTTGTAAGTACATAATAAGCGGGTACGATATAATCAATAAGATCAAAATCAATTTCTTCTACCTGATGCCCTGCTTCTTTTAATTTTTCAATCAGATTAAATATCTGCCTGGCTATTTCCACATCTAATGAAGGGTGAGCCAACATCTGTTTGAAAAAGCAAAACCGATATTTTTTATTTCCTTGTGAATTGAAATTGCAAAAGGATTCTGCTTGCAAAGCAATATTCATTGTACTGTCGTAATCATCCGGTTTGCTCAATACATCCAATAACAATGAAACATCGGTTATATTTTTACCAAAAATTCCGATCTGGTCAAAAGAAGAAGCGTATGCAAGCAAACCATAACGCGATATACGGCCATATCCGGGTTTTAACCCAATGATGCCGCAAAAGTCTGCTGGCTGCCTTACCGAACCTCCTGTGTCGCTGCCAAGGCTTACCATGCACATATCAGCCTGCACGGCAACAGCACTGCCGCCGGATGAACCTCCCGGTACTAATGTGCGATCAAGAGCATTTTGAACGGGGCCATACACAGAATTTTCATTGGTACTTCCCATGGCAAATTCATCGCAATTGCAACGACCAATGATGATAGCATCTTCATCCAGCAATAGTTGTACAGCAGTGGAATTATAAACAGAAATGAAATTCTCTAATATGCCTGATGCAGCAGTAACCCTATGATCTTTATAACAGATCACATCCTTGATCGCAATGATAACCCCGTGTAATTTTTTGATCTCTCCTCCCAGCATTCTTATTTCATCAAGCTCGGCCGCTTTTTTTAGTGCTTCAGTTTCATATACTTCTGCAAATGCATTTAAAGATTTGTTTTCCCTGATCTTAGCCAGGTAGAATTCCACTGCAGATAAAGCACTTGTCTCATTATTTTTCAACCGGCGGTGATATGATGAAATATCTGTGTAATGAAACATAAATCTTATAACGTATTTTTTATTATGCAATCAGCCGAAGAACGCTTCACGATCCGAAAAAAATCGGAATGTTGCACACTTCGGCTGAAATACTTTGAAATTTTGTATTACTAGGAAACCTGTTGTTTATTTGGATCTTTATCTTTCATTCCTTCTTCGATCTCACTCTTCACATTAGATTTTGCATCATTAAATTCACGGATACCACGGCCAACACCTCTCATCAGTTCCGGAATTTTTTTACCGCCAAACATCAATAAAACAACAAGAATAATTAATATCCACTCACTACCTCCCGGCATTGAGAAAAGAAATATTGAGTTTAAATTGGTTTGTATCATATTGTTAATTTAAGGTACAAAGATACATTTTTTGGTAAGCAGTTGGTTGATTTATTAACGGATTACCTGTTAAATAAAATATTCCATTAAATACGGAACTTAGCGAATATACCTTCCGCATCTGGCTTTACCATTTGCAGCCTCATAGGTTGTTATACCCCTGGCACAAGACATACAAAATAAACAAACTGAAATTACAATAAGCAAAAGCATAGCATTCCTTCTCATGATTGAATAAGTTAAGATGTAAAAAAAATCACAAGAAGTTGGAAAGGTTGATCTTACAGAGGAGTTGAGGTTAAGCGACTGCTAAAGTAATAAACAGATCTTGTAATTAAAAGCCCCGGGAAATAAAAAAGCGGAAATAATGTTATTTCCGCTTGTAATCAATATGTTAGAAAAGAAATTAAGCTTTGTCTTTCTTGGTTTTTGTTCCAACAGCCATTCTTTTTTCCTTGATACGGGCGCTTTTACCGCTCCTTTCACGCAGGAAATACAATTTTGCACGTTTAACCCGGCCAACTTTGTTCAGAACAATACTTTCAATATTAGGAGAATAGGTTGGGAACAAACGTTCAACTCCAACACCATCACTCATCTTACGCACTGTAAATGTGGCTGTTGCACCGGTACCCTGGCGTTTGATCACGTCTCCTTTAAAACTCTGGATACGCTCTTTTGCACCTTCTATAATTCTATAATTAACTGTGATGTTATCACCTGCTTTAAATGTCGGAAGCGTTGGAACTGTTGTCAACTGCTCATGAACAAAATTAATTGCGTTCATATCTATTATTTTTAACGGACGGCAAAGGTAGGGGAAAAGTTTGAAGTTTGAAGTTTAAAGTTTGAAGTTTTTTCAAGAGATGACATCTTTTCAAGCATAGTAGTGCTTAAATAAGAAAAAAGATGTCATCTCTTCTTTAACGGGCAATATTCACAGCTCTTTTCTCCCTGATAACGGTTACTTTGATCTGTCCCGGGAAGGTCATTTCTTCCTGTATCTTTTGTGCAATCTCAAAACTTAATTTTTCACTATCGCCATCTGTTACTTTATCCGCTTCAACAATAACCCTCAATTCACGGCCGGCCTGAATGGCATAAGCTTTTTCTACACCTGTATAAGCCAGGGCAAGGTTTTCAAGGTCTTTGATACGTTGAATATATTGTTGCATGATCTCACGCCTTGCGCCGGGCCTTGCACCGCTGATAGCATCACAAGCCTGTATAATAGGAGAGATCACAAATTGCATTTCCATTTCATCGTGGTGAGCACCAATAGCATTTACTACGGCAGGATTCTCGCCATATTTTTCGGCAAGTTTTGCACCTAGCAAGGCATGGCTTAATTCAGTTTCTTCATCAGGTACTTTACCAATATCATGTAGTAACCCTGCACGTTTGGCAAGTTTTGGGTTCATACCCAGTTCAGCAGCCATGATGCTGCAAAGATTGGCTGTTTCACGGCTGTGCATCAGCAAATTCTGGCCATAAGAAGAACGGAAACGCATTCTTCCAACCATTCTTATCAATTCTTTGTGTAAACCATGAATACCTAATTCCATTACGGTCCTTTCACCGATATCCATAACCTGATCGTCGAGCTGACGCTTGGTCTTTTCCACTACTTCCTCAATACGGGCAGGGTGAATACGGCCATCGGCTACCAGCCTTTGTAATGAAAGACGGGCTATTTCCCTGCGCAATGGATCAAAGGAAGAAAGAACAATGGCTTCCGGAGTATCATCAACGATCAGATCCACACCTGTTGCTGCTTCTATCGCACGAATATTCCTTCCTTCCCTTCCGATGATAGAGCCTTTTATTTCATCACTTTCCAGGTTAAAAACTGTAATTGAGTTCTCAATGGCCTGTTCTGCTGCTGTACGCTGTATCGTTTGTATAACAATCTTACGGGCTTCTTTATTAGCTTTTAATTTAGCATCTTCTATGATCTCCTGCTGTATGACCAATGCTTTAGAATGAGCTTCCTGCTTTAAGCTTTCTATCAATTGTGATTTGGCTTCTTCGGCAGATAAACCGGCAACTTTTTCCAGGCGGCGAATATGCTCTTCCTGGTGTTTTTCCAGCTCAGTTCTTTTAATATTTACCACTTCAATCTGGCGATTGAGATTGTCTTTTATGGTATCATTTTCCTTTAACTGTTTCTCCAGGTTAGCCTCTTTCTGGTTAATACTTTGCTCTTTTTGCTTGATACGGTTCTCAGAATCGTTGACCTTCTGGGTGCGTTGCAACACATCCCTGTCGGAATCAGCCTTTAATTGCACGAATTTTTCCTTTGCTTCCAGCAGTTTTTCTTTTTTTAAGTTTTCTGCCTGCAATTGTCCGTCTGCAATGATCTTTTGTGCCTGAATCTCGGCTTCAGCTACCTGATTTTTAGTGTTTTTAGAAAAAAGTATTTTACCCAGGATGGCTCCCACAATCAATGCAGCCACACCTATAATGATGGAAAGTATATTCGGTTCCATTAAGTTTTATGTTTTTAGTCTGATTCACAATATTGTATATCTTACTTATCCGGCATTTGACCGGGCAAGATGGTTAATGAGCGAAGTTAATGATTTTTTTGTGTAGAATTTTTTTGAAATGGAACAGATAATAAAACGAACCTGATAATTATTACTACACTATAGGGCTTTATCGAGTTGAAGTTCCATTTTTTTAAGGCTTTCCAGCAAATCTTCCTGTGCAACTGATGAGGATTCATCAGGCGTTTGTGTGGCATACCATATAATAACCATGGCTATATAATCCTGCATATCCTTGCCTGCAAACTGAGTTTTATATTCAATTATTTTATCATTGATGATCTTTAAGCTTTTACGGATCACTTCTTCATCCTTTGGATTGGTTCTGATGCGGTAAGTTCTGTCGGCAATTAATATATTAATGGGAATAAGTTCTTCAGACATGTTTACGGGTTTAGTTATTTAATAAATTAATGCACTTATCAATTTCCCGGATATATTTATTGATAACCTGTTCAAATTCTTTTTTATCAGCATCTTCCATTTTTCCGGCCGCTGACTTTAAAATATGCTGTTGTTGTTCCAGCATATTGATCTTGCCTTCCCTCAGTTCATTTTCCTGCTCTAATTTTTGTATGGTCTTTTGTTGTTGCTCTGATTCTTTTGTTAACTGTGCAACCTTCTTCAACAACTCCTGGAGCTTACTGTTTATGCGGTTTATATGTTCTTCTACCTGTTTCAATATATTTTATTTTCTTATTGTTGCATTCAGTTCCTTTTCATATGCTGTGATAATTTTTTGCATATAAGAATCAATTTCAATGTCTGTTAATGTTTTTGAATCATCCAGAAAGGTAAAACTAATTGCCATAGATTTTTTACCATGGCCTAATTTATCACTTTCAAAAATATCAAAAAGCTGGATGGATCTCAGGGCTTCGATCTTTGTTGATCTAGCCGTTTTTTCCAATGCTGCATAAGTGATCGTTTTTTCCAATACTACCGACAGGTCCCTGTTCACTACCGGGAATTTAGACACTTCCTTATAAATCACCGTTCTGCCTTTTCCAAGTAATAATAGTTCATCCCAAAGCAGATCTGCATAAAAGACCGGTTGTTTTACATCAAATTGCTTAAGGGTGTTTTCGTCAACTGCTCCCAAATATCCAATAATATTTTTATCTATTTTTATTTGAGTACAATTATTAAAATTCTTTTTATCGGTTGATTCAAATGAAGCATTAGAAATACCTGCCAGTGACAATATTTGCTCTACCGCACCCTTAAGATAATAAAAATCTGTTTTAGCGGGTTTATTTTTCCAGTCCTGCTCATTTATATTGCCACTGATATAAAGTGAAAGATGGTTTGTTTCGTTGTAAGTTTTTTCAGGTGAAACGGAATAAGATTTACCGAATTCAAATATCCGCAGGTTGTAATTTTTCCGGTTATTATTGTGGGCTATGACCTGCAGGCCACCTTGCAACATTTCAGGTCGCAGAATATCAAGTTCAACACTCAGGTTGTTGATCATTTTTACTGATGTCTTCAATACCTGTTCATCGTAAAAATCACTGTTGGTGATGCTGTTGGTGAATATTTCATAAAAACCCAGGCCTACCAGGTAATTAGCCAGCTTTTCTTTTTGTTCAAATTTGTACTGGTCTTTTTCAAGAGCCGGTGATATGGTAATGGCCGATGGGATCTCAATATTATCCAATCCGTCTATCCGCATGATCTCTTCCACAATATCTGCCGGTATGGTAATGTCGGGTTTATTGAATGGAACATCCACCCAAATCTCATCGATCGAATCTTTTACGAGATCGAACCCCAGGCTTTTTAAGATATTTTTTATGGTATCTGCGTGATAGTTTTTACCACTTAATTTTTTCAGGTAATGATTTTTTAAACCAACGGTTGTTTTTTGTAATGGAGCAGGGTAAACATCAATGACATCACTGCTGATCTCTCCACCTGCGATCTCTTTAATGAGCAAGGCCGCTCTTTTTAAAACATTCACTGTATTGCTGATGTCTGTACCTTTTTCAAACCTGGCAGCAGCATCTGTACGCAGGCCATGTTTTAAAGAGGTCTTTCTGATAAACGAAGGATTGAACCAGGCGCTTTCAATGAAAACATTCTTTGTTTCGCCGGTAACACCACTCTCAATGCCACCGTAAACCCCGGCCAGGCACATACCGGCTGTTTCATTGCAGATGAGCAGGTCATTTGCAAATAGTTTTCTTTCTTTACCATCCAGTGTTTTGAAAGGTTCTCCATCAAAAGCTGATCTTACAACGATCCTGTTGCCTTTTATTTTATCCGCATCAAATGCATGCAGCGGCTGGCCTGTTTCGTGCAGGATGAAATTGGTGATGTCTACAATATTATTGATGGGTTTTAAACCAATGCTGGTAAGTTTTTCTGCAAGCCATTGGGGGCTATCGGCAATGGTTATGTTACGGATACTGATACCACTGTATCGTTTACACGCTTCTTTATTTTCAATAGAGACCTCTATTTTCTGAGAAAGGTTATCCGGTTTGAAATTGGTTTTGTATGGCAAAACAGCAGTGATCTCTGTTTTATTGTGATGTGATAAATAGGCACATACATCTTTGGCAACTCCCAAATGGCACATGGCATCGATGCGGTTGGGGGTAAGGCCGATCTCAAAAACAAAATCCTGCCCCGGTTTAAATATTTCTGCAACTGCAGTTCCCGGAACTGTTTCAGAAGGTAAAACCATGATACCATTGTGATCTGTACCCATCCCGATCTCATCTTCAGCACAGATCATTCCTTCACTTTCCACACCACGGATCTTTGCTTTTTTAATGGTGAATGGTTCACCGGTTAACGGGTAAATGGTGGTCCCGATGGTTGCTACGATCACTTTTTGTCCGGCAGCAATATTTGCAGCACCACAAACGATATTCAACAGTTTTCCATTATTGATTGAAACAGTGGTCAGTTTTAATTTATCGGCATCCGGGTGTTTTTCACAGGTAATTACTTCTCCTACTAACAGGCCTTGTAAGCCTCCTTTTATTTCTTCGGTCTTTTCAAGGCTTTCTACCTCAAGTCCGATCGATGTGAGAATTTTGGACAGTTTATACGGATCAATACTTTCAGGCAGGCCTGCTTGTCCCGAAGGCAGGTATTCACTCAACCAATTATAAGAAATAGTCATGTATCAGGAATATTTTCGACGCAAAGATAGTTTTTTGATTGAAGATGTTTTGAAGCCGGTTCCCTATAATAATAAATATTGAAAAAAATAATTTTATCCCTTCATTTAAAAGCTAAAAAATAATTTTTTTAGGTGCACAAAAATAAATCTCAGGGGCAGTTATTTGTGTATAAAATCTATTTTGTTTAAGTCGGTGTGAATAAAGTATGTTAATTATCCTGTTGATAAACCGTTAATAAACTAATTTTGACTGTGAATTGACAGTGGATAATCTGCAAATTAAAGTTGATAACAGGCTAATGTTAATTTAACATGAACGAATTGCCTTTATCTTAGCCGCCCTGCAGCAATGGAGCAGTTGATTCCATTTTAAGCAGGAAACAAATGAAAGATCATTCGAATCACTTATTGTTTTCCGTTATGATCAACAGGTTTTCAGTTTGCAATAAACCCTAACAAGCAATTATACATTAACACATGGAGTTCACGAATATAAATAAGGACAGGAAAGTAAGGCGCAAGTCATCGGTAGACCTTGGTTCGATGGTCTTTGGAAAAGTGCCGCCACAGGCAAAGGAACTGGAAGAAGCCATTTTGGGTGCCATCATGCTGGAGAAAAGTGCTTTTGATACCGTAGTGGAAATTTTAAAACCTGAATGTTTTTATGTGGAAGCGCACCAGCGTATTTACAAAGCCATGCAGGGACTGGCCATAAAAAGTTTACCGATCGACTTACTAACGGTAGTGGAAGAACTAAAATTCAGGGAAGAGCTGGAATTTGTGGGAGGCCCTTATTTTGTTACAAAACTCACCAATGCAGTTGTTTCAGCAGCCAATATTGATGCACACTCCAGGATCGTTCTGCAAAAATTCATTCAGCGTGAACTGATCCGCATCAGCGGCGAGATCATCGGCGATGCATACGAAGACAGTACCGATGTTTTTGATATGCTCGATGATGCCGAAAGTAAATTATTCGAGATAACCAACAATCACCTGCGTAAAAACTTTGACAGTATTGATACGGTTTTGGTAAAAACCATTCAGCGAATTGAGGATATGCGTAACCGGCAGGATGATATCACCGGTGTACCAACCGGATTTAAATCCCTTGACCGGATAACATACGGATGGCAGCAGACCGATCTTATTATTCTTGCTGCAAGGCCTTCTGTAGGTAAAACTGCTTTTGCGCTTAACCTTGCCCGTAGTGCAGCCCTTCATCCTACCAAACCAACCGCAGTCGGGTTTTTTAGTCTGGAGATGAGCAGCAGTCAGTTGGTGCAAAGGATTTTAAGTGCTGAAAGCGAGATCTGGCTGGAGAAGATCGCCCGCGGTAAACTGGAAGAACATGAAATGAAACAATTATACCAACGTGGTATTGAAAGGTTGAGCAAGGCACCGATATACATTGATGATTCTGCTGCACTGAATATTTTTGAATTAAGAGCAAAATGCCGCAGGCTGAAAAATAAACACAATGTTGGTATGATCATTATTGACTACCTGCAGCTCATGAGTGGCAGTGCCGACAGAAACAGCAACCGGGAACAGGAGATCAGTAAAATTTCCAGGGACCTGAAAGGGCTTGCTAAAGAATTGCAGGTGCCGATCATTGCTCTTTCACAGTTAAGCCGTGAGGTAGAAAAAAGAAAAGAAGGAAATAAAATGCCGCAGTTAAGCGATCTGAGAGAGTCAGGTGCCATCGAGCAAGATGCTGACATGGTGATGTTCTTATACCGGCCGGAATACTACGATATCACTGCCAACGAATTTGGCGAGAACAACAAAGGAGAAACGCATGTGAAAATTGCCAAGCACAGGAATGGTAGCCTGGAAACAATTAAACTTAAAGCACTCTTACATATTCAAAAATTCATTGAAGATGAAGGCGGCGATTTTAACCCCGGTTTACCTAAAGAAGGCAACTGGAGGCCCGTTACCAGCACAGGCGGCGGCGACGAAGCAAAAATGTATATACAGAAAGGAAGTAAAATGAATGATGGGGAGTTTGATGCGGATGCACCATTTTAGGCCCCTTCTATCTCCCCCGGAAAGGGGAGGAAAAGTAGGAGATAAGTGCGAAGAAGATGTTTTATTTTAATGTAATAAAGGAGAATAGATTTTGATCGTTCTCCATTTTTTTTATGGCGTTACCATTTTTTTATATAGATGAAAAGCAAAACAGTTCAGGCCATGTGGTTCTGAATGAAGAAACATCCAGGCATGTGGTGCAGGTATTGCGTATGCAAAATGCTGAGCAGCTAAACCTTACCGATGGCCAGGGGAACTTATTCACAGCAGAAATCATTGATGATCATAAAAAGAAATGTGCGGTCAGGATACTTTCAACAGAACATACAAAACCTTCAGAAAAAAAAGTGGCCATTGCTATATCACTCATAAAAAACACCAGCCGGTTTGAATGGTTTTTGGAAAAAGCAACAGAGATAGGCGTTCATGAGATCATTCCTTTGATCTGTGAAAGAACAGAAAAACAACATTTTCGTTTCGACAGAATGAAAGGAATTTTAGTAAGCGCCATGCTGCAATCACAACAATGTTGGTTGCCGGCTTTACATGAACCTTTAAAATTTGAAAATGTGGTAATGAGGCAATTTGAAGATGTAAAAAAATACATCGCACATTGTTTACCCGAAGGCAATAAAGAGTCACTACAT
This sequence comes from Ferruginibacter sp., assembly GCA_031373525.1. GTDB lineage: Bacteria > Bacteroidota > Bacteroidia > Chitinophagales > Chitinophagaceae > Ferruginibacter. The sequence continues at coordinate 54,744 of JANMMS010000022.1, read as the reverse complement.
CATCAAAGCTCCAAATCTTCAAATCAGTTGATCCTCATCGGGCCGGAAGGAGATTTTACAAAAGGAGAAATTGAATCTGCCCTTCAAAATAATTTTATTCCCGTTTCTTTGGGAGAAACCAGGTTGAGAACGGAGACAGCTGGTTTGGTCGCAACCATTTTGCTCAACACTTTTTAAAGATTCGTCATTGCGAGTAACGTTCGTCATTGCGAGTAACGTTCGTCATTGCGAGGAACGAAGCAATCTAACTATAAACCAACATAGATTATTTCTTTCCAACTCTGGTGCAGGTCTTCCAACCTGTATTTATTCCTAATTTCTTTCTGAAACCCACTACATTTTATTTTATGCGTTTATTAATTGAAAGCTAAGTGATGGGTAGGCAACAGGTCGGGAGACCTGCACCAGTAAGTTCGTCATTGCGAGGAACGAAGCAATCGAACAGTAAACCTACATAGATTATTTCTTTCCAACTCTAACGCAAGCCAACCAACCTGTGTTTATTCCTGATTTCTTTCTGAAACCCACGACATTTTATGCATTTATTAATTGTAAGCTAAGTGATGGTTAGGCAACAGGTCGGGACAGGAGCGTTCGTCATTGCGAGGAACGAAGCAATCTATCTATATACCAACATAGATTATTTCTTTCCAACTCTGGTACAGGTCTTCCAACCTGTGTTTATTCGTACTTCTTTCTGAAACCCACGATAATTTATTTTATGCATTTATTAATTGTAAGCTAAGTAACCACCAGCCAACATGTCGGGAGACCTGCCCGGTAATAAATGATGAAAAAGAAGGATTGGTGAGTTAAAATACTAATATTCCATGTATATTAGTATATGTATTGGCTTACTCAAAATGATTAGTAATGAAGCGTAAAATATCTATAGTAACAATACTGATCTTTTTATTTGCGTGTAATATTTGCCAGTCGGCCATCAGGTATATAACTGTTTCGGGTAATGGTTTACTAAATGGAACCACCTGGTCAAATGCTTTTCCTGGTACATCGTTACAAACAGCAATCAACTCATCTGCACCTGGAGATGAAGTATGGGTTGCAGCAGGAACTTATTTTACTACCAACACCGCTAATAGAAATATTTATTTCAATATGCTGAATGGTGTGGCAGTGTATGGAAGTTTTAATGGTACAGAAACAACTTTATCACAAAGAAATTTTGTCTGTGGTTTCTCTTCCTTTCTCAGTGCAGAGATTGGTGCACCGGGCATAGCTGATAACAGTTATCATGTAATTAATAACAGCAGTTTAAATAATACAGCCTTATTAGATGGCTTTACTATTACAGGAGCGAATGCCAATTTTGATTTGCTTGGTAATGATAACCGCAGCCTCGGTGGTGGCATATTAAACAATGCTGCTGGCGGTGGCTTATGCAGCCCGACAATACGAAATTGTTTATTTACCGGTAACTCAGCATTATTTGGTGGTGGTATTTTCAATCACGGACAAAACGGTGGCAACGCCAATCCTGCAATTACCAATTGCATATTTGCATTTAACACAGCAACAAGTGGTGGTGGCGGTATTGATAATTTTGGATATAATGGCAATGCGAGCCCGGTTATTACCAACTCAATTTTTTACAACAATATCGCTTTATCCAGAGCCGGTGCAATGTACTGTTGGGGTGGTGGTAACGGTAATGCAAGTCCGGTTGTATTAAACTCGGTGTTTGTGAATAATTCATCTGTAGATGGTGGAGGTATTGTTTCTGACCGGAAAAATTTTGTATCCGGTAATTCTGGCACCGCCAACCCAACAATTCGCAACAGTATTTTTTGGGGTAATACGGCATCAGGCACCGGGCCACAGTTTTATATATTGGGAGCTGCAAATTTTACTGCTACTTTTAGTGCCATAGATATAAGCAATCAAAATGTACCACATACAATTAGCGGGCCAGGCACGGGTAATATTTTTACAGCGCCGGTTTTTATGAACATAGCCGATGCAGATGGTGCAGATAATTGCTGGCTTACATTTGATGATGGTTTGCAGTTACAAACAGGATCTGTTGGTATTGATGCCGGTAATAATACAAGTGTACCATTGTTTGATATAAGAAACTACAACAGAATAGGCAATGCCGTGGTGGATATGGGCGCTTATGAATTTCAATCAATCAACCTGAACCTGAAAATGTTCCTGCAAGGTTATTACACAGGAGCCGGTACTATGCAACCGGTATTAAACAACCATGCGGTACCGTTATCAACTCCTTTACAAACAGATACGATTTCTCTTGCATTACATCACCCAACTACTTATGCTTTGATTGATTCGAGGAAAGCAGTACTGCAAACCAATGGAACAATATTGGTAAACTTTATACAGCCCGATGGGCAATATCATATTGTTATCAGGCATAGAAATACTGTTCAAACATGGAGTTCGTTGCCCCTGTTTTGCAGTGCTTCCACCCCTTTGTATGATTTTTCTACCGGTGCCAACAAAGCATTTGGCAATAATCAAATTGAAGTTGAACCAAATGTCTGGGCATTTTACACCGGCGATCTGAACCAGGACGATTTCATTGACGGAAATGATTTTCCGGCTTTTGATACTGATAGTTTTAATGGAGTGAACAGTATTTATGTTGCAACAGACATGAACGGCGATGGGTTTGTAGATGGAAATGATTTCCCGGTTTTTGATGTGAATAGTTTTAACGGGGTTTCTTCACTGCATCCTTAAAAGAGTTCGAAGTTTGAGGTTTGAGGTTAATTTCGCACAACTTCGAACCTCAAACTTCAAACAATTTATTAATGAGCTGTATCTGATTCACTAAGAGATTTATCTTATTGTACTCTACTCTAGCAGGTCTCCCGACATGTGTTTATTCTTCACTTTTTTCTGAAACCCTCGATATTTTATGCGTTTATTAATTGTAAGCTAAGTAACGTATAGGCAACAGGTCGGGAGAGCTGCCAGAAAGGAAGACAATTATTGAAGTTTAAAAGTCACTTTATCTTCATAAGCTAACATTTACGATAAATAGTATAATTTTAAGACAAACTATTTACTCACTTGTGTAAACATCGAACTGTTTTCCTTAAATTATTACTGTTTTCTACACTGCAAAATTTTGCACAATTAAATCAGTTACGTTTTAACCACCTTACTACCAATGAAGGGTTATCGCAAAGTGTAATACATTATGTTTATACTGATACAAGGGGATTCTTTTGGATATCTACCGCCAATGGCATTAACCGTTTCGATGGGGTTCAATGTTTAAGCAATAACCAAATAGCTCCGGGATTAGAAAATATTGCCCTTACATTAAATATAGTTGAAGACAAAAATAATGATATATGGATTGGAAGTGAAAAAGGGCTTATAAAATTTAGTTATACTACCAATAAATTTAATCTCGTAAAATTTGATTTAAAATCATTTGGAATTGAAAGCAGATCAATTAAAGCTTATTCACCTGCGTTTGTTGATAATGAAAATAATATACTTGTTGGTATTAATGCAAGCAATTCTTTTATTTATAATATACAAACAACCAAAATTACCCTTACTAATAAACCTCCTGGTGCAGGCAGTGTTGATTTGATAAATCCTTTTAAAATAGATAAAGGGAAGTTTAATGATATTATTTCTTATGCTGATTGTATTAAGGATACATTGTATATTGATACATATTCAACTCAAAAAAAAGGAACAGATAAATGGGAAAAACAAAAAATTCCACAAAAAGATTTATCCTTTAACGCTTATTTTTTCTTAAATGAAGCTGAAGTATTGTTAGCCGGTTATAATCTGTTCAGGTATAATTTTAATACCCATGCCATTGAAAAATTAACAACTTTAAATTTTTTGCCGCTTTCTATTTTTGTTGATAATAAAAAAAATATTTGGTTTGGCACTTTATCGCAGGGGCTGATTTGTTTAGACGGAAAAACCTATAAGGAAATAGCACATTTTACCCATAAGCCGGAAGACAGATTCAGTATCTCAAGCAATTGGGCTATGCCATATATTGATGCCAAAAATAATTTATGGGTGATGAGTTGGGGCAGGGGCTTGAATTACTGTAACCTGAATGATGTCAAATTTAAACATTACTTAACGCCTGAAGAGGCAAGAAATAATAAAACCAACAATTTTATCAGGGGTATAGTGGTAGATAGTAAAGGGAATTATTACTGCAATACTTTTAACGATGGTATCATACAATTGAATAATGAATTGAAATTTGTTCGCCATTTACCTGCTGTACCAAAATTAGCATTTGACGATATTCTGATAGATAGGAAAGATAATTTGTGGTTTGGTAAAGATGGATTTTACAAATACAATTTAAATACAGGCTCTTTCATTAAAATAGTAAATAAAAATGCTAATGCCTCAAGTGCATACAAATTAAACTTGAACAGTGATGGTAATATAATGGCAGGGACTTATAGCGGTATGTGGTTGATAAATACGGCTAAGAATATTATTACCGAAATATCAGGCATTCCTTTCCTGGATGAAATAATTGTTTATACTTACGAGGACAAGCAAAAGCAATTGTATAAATGCATCAATGGCGGTGGCTTTGAAGTATATATGCCGGCATCTGGTCAGTACAAAAAAACATTCACCATTAACGACGGTATTACTGTAAAGCATATTTACCAACCTAATGATTCTTTATTATGGATAGGTACTAATTATGGCTTGTACTTATTTAACAGCAGGCAGCTAAAAATAATCAAAAAAATTACCACAGCACAAGGCTTACCCAACAATACTGTATATGCAATAATGCCTGATGATAAGGGTAAACTGTGGTTAAGCACCGGTAAAGGAATTGCAGTTTATAGTATCAGCACAGAAACATTTACCAACTACACGATGGCTGCCGGTTTGCAGGATAATGAATTTAATTCTCATACTGCAATAAAAAATAATGCCGGTGAAATCATTTTTGGCGGCATTAATGGATTAAATGTAATTGACCCCAATAATATTAATATAACTGCAGACTCACTCAATATTCAATTTACATCCATTAAAACAGACAGCAGTATAAACCCTTTTCAGTTTAATGCAGGTAGTAATGAATTAATTTTATCTGCAAAAGAAAATAGCATTGAATTTCAGTTCATGGCAATTGATTATTCGGATCCTTTAAGCTTTAAATTAAAATACAGGTTAACAGGGTTTGATAAAGATTGGGTAAATACGGTTAATCCGGGTATTGCAAGGTATGTACATGTACCCGCAGGTACTTATACATTTGAAATAATTGCTGCCAATGGAACCGGTATATGGAGCAAAAAAATTAAACAATTAGTGATCACCATTCAATCGCACTGGTGGCAGAGCTGGTGGTTTAAATTGACAATGGCAACCCTGTTGGTATCTGTTATTGTACTCCTGATAAGGCAATATGTAAAAAGAAAAATTTATAAGCAAAAAGTATTATTGGAAAAACAGGAAGCTATTTCAAATGAAAGGGAGCGTATCATCGCCGACCTGCACGATGATGTTGGGGCAACATTGAGCAGCATGAATATTTATGGCGATCTGGCGGGTAGTGTGTGGGATACCAAACCACAGGACAGCCGGAAGATGATTGAAAAAATTTCTGTTACCACAAAAGATCTCATGATAAGGATGAGCGATATCATCTGGAGCATGAAACCAGCCGATGAAGAAAAGTATACACTGGAAGCCAGGTTGAAGAATTACAGCAACGAATTACTCACGCCAAAGAATATTGAGTGTGATTTTGATATTGATGAAAAACTGGTAGCATCCATTAGCAATCCCGAAGTAAGGAAAAATATATTGCTGATAGTAAAAGAAGCTATTAATAATATTGCAAAATACAGTGAAGCATCAAATGCGTTTGTATCTTTTAAACAGCAAAATGAAACTATGCTCTTAACTGTCAGTGATAATGGAAAAGGTTACCGTGTAGAAGATGTGACAATCGGTAATGGATTAAATAATATTCAGCAACGCTGCAAACAATTACAGGGTATCTGCATTTTTAAACCCCTGGTTGGAGAGGGTGTTACGATTGTATGTAGTTTCCCTATGACTAAAATTAGTCATACCAGTTAAACAGCCACTGCTTACTTTTACATTATGATACGGATAGCAGTATATGATGATAACAGATCAAGAAGAGAAAGCCTCGAGGTATTTATGGAGTTGACGCCTGATTTTGAATTTGCAGGCAGTTTTGAAAATTGTGCAAACATACTGGCAGATATTGAAGCAACAAATCCCGATATCATTTTAATGGATATAGAAATGCCTGTTGTAGATGGCATTGACGGGGTGAAGTTGGTAAAGCAGCATTACCCGCAGGTAAAAGTGATCATGCAAACCGCTTTTGATGATGATGAAAAAGTATTTGCTGCTATACAGGCCGGGGCAGAGGGATATATATTAAAAACCGCTTCCATTGTACAAATTGCGCAAAGCATTGATGAAGTAATGAATGGCGGTGCCAGTATGAGCCCTTCTATTGCATTAAAAGTAATGCGTTATTTCAGCCGGCAGCAAAAAGCCGATTATAATCTTACCGGTAAAGAAACCGAAACACTTAAGCTGCTGGCTCAGGGCCTCAGTTATAAAATGATCGCCGATAAAATGAACCTCCGTTTTTTTACTGTTAACAACCATGTAAGAAAAATCTACGAAAAGCTACAGGTACATTCCATGGGTGAAGCATTGGCGCTGGCGCACAAAGAAAAACTCGTATAGGTTTTTATCCGCAGTTGTAGTTATGCTGTTCCTTAAACTAATATTAATCTATTACTCCAATAATTTTTATGCCTGGTCAGCATCCGATCAGTAGCATTCGCAATCGCTGCCGTGAGTTCTCCAACCAGTAACGTTGAATATATATTTAACTAAAATTAGTCATTGTGTAGTAAAGTAATCTTATGCAGCTTTACAAAGTTAAAATTTAGTATACAGAAAATAAGATCATCCAGCAATCCTAAACCAAAACTACCCTCTGCGACCGTTCAATCTTAGAGCCGCCGTCTGGTCTCCGACCAACGGCATTAAGGAACGTATTTTTTATAACAACTAAAATAAATTTCAAATAATCATAACAACCGGTTTTTACTTTATCATTTTAATACAAACAAAATCATGAAAAAAATTACTACCATTCTTGCAGCAGCTTTATTATTTGCCACAATAACACAGGCAACGATTCGTACTGTAAGTAATTTTCCGTCCAACGTGGCACAGTTTAATACGCTGCAAGCTGCAGTAAATGCTTCTGCCGCTGGCGATACCATATTAGTGCATGGCTCGCCAACCGACTATGCAGGCTGTATATTAGATAAAAAACTCACCATTCTCGGCCCTGGTTTCAGCCCCAATAAGCAGCTTCCTTTTACAGCCAGTGTAGGACGAATAGATTTAAATGACGGGTCTGCTAATACAGAAATACAAGGACTGGTTTCTGCTGGAGCTATATTTGTAAATCATCCCAATGTCATCAATATCAGGATTATCAGGAATAAGTTCTATCTAAGTGGTTTCGTATGCTACGTGGGCGGCAGCGGCTTCGTTTTTGAAGGCAATTATTTTCACAGTTCAGTTATTGCATTTTTTTCATATAATGGCGGTACCTATTCAAATATTGTAATTCAAAACAATTTATTCATGGACCGGGTAGTTAGTTATATGTTTGATGGTTTTGGTAGTAATTGCACCAATGTATTGTTCGATCATAATATAATTAATGGTAATGGTGGTTCCCTTACTTTTAGGGGTCCATCTAGTTTCCTCACCTTTACCAATAACATATTTGTAAACACCAATCCTGGATATGTATCTAGCAGCACCTTTAACAACAATATTACTTTTAACTGTTCTAATAATAACATCTGGAATGTGAGTGGTAATGTAAACTCCGGTGGAAATGTTGAAAACCAGGATCCGCAAATGGTTGCGCAGGCAATTGTAAATGCCGGTATAGATAATCCCATTGCAGATTTTACGATTGCCGCCGGCCCGGCCAACAATGCAGCAAGCGATGGCAAGGATATGGGGCTTTTATTTGATGTTACCGGTTCACTTAACTGGACAAACAGCCGCATGGCCAGCCTGCCCTATATTAATACCATGAACATAACCACACCAACTGTTGCGCCTGGTGGCAATGTGGAGGTAAATGTACAGGCAAAAATCAGTAATTAATTTGGCGGTAACTGAATGCTGGTTCCTGTAAATGAAGGATCATTTTCAGCAATTACCAACACTTTCAAAAGTTTTTATGCACGGCATTTTAAGCCCGTTGTAAAAGCGCAAAATATTTTTTATGAAATGGATACTATCATGCTGCCTTTGTATTTGTATGTTGTATGTAAAGGCACAGAACATTACACAGGCTGAGTATTTTTTTGATACCGACCCTGGTGTGGGCAACGGGGTACCCGTAACTGTAACTACGCCGGGTAGTACGGTTGACCTCTCGTTTAGTGCTCCTACAGTAGCATTGGCTGCCGGCTTTCATTTACTGGCTTTTAGGGTAAAAAATGAGAATGCTGTCTGGAGCCATCATACAAGCCGCAATATTTACATAACATCTCCAACCAGTAATGTAACTGATATTATTGCTGCAGAATATTTTATAGATGTTGATCCCGGCGTAGGCCTGGGCACTGCTATGACTATTGGTGCATCAGGCGGTACAGTAAATTTTTTGGCTTCTATACCGACCACATCACTGGCATTGGGTTTTCATAATATGGGCATTCGTACAAAAGATGCCAGTGGTAAATGGGGACTCTACGAAAACAGGATCTTTTATATCAAAACTCCTACAGGCAATATGCCAAACATAACAGCCGCAGAATATTTTTTAGATGTAGATCCGGGTACCGGCAATGCATCGCCATTGGCTGTACCAACGCCGGGTACTACTGTTACACTCGGTTTTATTTACGATATACCGTTAGCCACCAGCACAGGAGATCACATGCTCTTTACCAGGGTAAAAGATGCCGCCGGCAATTGGAGCCATTGGGATAGTGCGGTGATAAAAGTAGATGGGTTGCAATCGCCATCGGATATTACGAACACTCCGACCACCCTTAGTCCTTGCAAGGGTAGCAGCCTTGTTGTAAACTTTACCAGTACAGGCCTTTTTGGGGTAGCTGTAAATACATTTACTGCACAGTTGAGCGATGCCAATGGCAGCTTTGCCAGCCCCGTAAATATTGGAACCGTAAGTGCTTTGCCGAGCGGTACCAATACGGCAGGTTCGGTAACAACTACGATTCCGTTAAATACACCTGACGGTACAGGCTATCGTATCAGGATCATCAGCAGTGCACCTGCCTTTACAGGGGCAGCCAATACTGGCAATATGACTATTGTAAAACCTCCTACACCAATAATTACAGCAGATGGGCCAACAACATTTTGCCAGGGTGGTAGTGTAACGCTTACTTCAAATGTTGCTGCATCTTATCTATGGAGTCCGGGTGGACAAACCACACAAAGCATCACTGTAACTGCCAGTGGAACTTTCACTTTAACGGTTGCCAATGCAAATGGATGCTTCTCTGAGCCCTCCTTACCAACAACCGTTATTGTAAATCCTTTGCCAGCCACTGCAACAATTAGTGTAAGTGGTCCAACAACATTCTGCGCTGGTGGAAGTGTGATCTTAATGTCTAGTGCTGCCACGGGAAATCTTTGGAGCAATGGAGCAACCACACAAAGTATAACGGTAACCACAAGCGGAAGTTTTACGGTAACAACAACTGATGTAAACGGATGTACTTCTCTTGTATCATTGGCAACAACGGTATTGGTAAATCCTTTGCCTGCAACGCCAACAATAACTGCAAGTGGAGCAATAACATTCTGCGAAGGAGGAACTGTAACGTTAACATCCAGTGCTGCCACAGGTAACTTGTGGAGCAATGGAGCCACCACACAAAGTATAACGGTAATCGCAAGCGGAAGTTTTACGGTAATAACAACTGATGTAAACGGATGTACTTCTCTTGTATCATTAACTACAACAGTTTTAGTAAATCCATTGCCTGCAACGCCAACAATTAGTGCGAGTGGACCAACAACATTCTGTTTGGGCGAAAGTGTAACACTAACATCCAGTGCTGCCAGTGGAAATTTGTGGAGTAATGGCGCAACTACACAAAGTATAACGGTAAGCACTGCCGGAAGTTTTACAGTAATTGTAACCGATGTAAACGGATGTAGTTCTGCTGTATCATTGACAACAACTGTTATTGTGCATTCAATACCAACAACTCCATTTATTCAAAATATTGGTTCATTAACATTCTGCGAGGGAGGTGTTGTTGTGTTAAAATGTGGTACATCTTCCACGGGCGTTTTATGGAGTAACGGTGAAACCTTATCAGTAATAGTGGTAAGTACTGCTGGAAGTTATACACTAACTGTAACAAGCATTCACGGGTGTACTTCGGCTCCATCAGCACCGGTAACTGTAACAGTAAATCCATTACCGACTACTCCAACAATTAGCGCAAGCGCAACAACAGCGCTTTGCCAGGGTGGAAGTGTAGTATTAACTTCAAGTGCTGCTACCGGAAATCTTTGGAGCAATGGTGCCACTACACAAAGTATTACTGTAAATGCAGCAGGAAGTTTTACGGTACATACAATTAATGCAAATGGATGTACTTCATTAGCATCAATATCAACAACTGTAACTTTAGATGCAGTGCCTGCAACGCCAACAATAACAGCAAGCGGGCCAACAACATTCTGTGCAACTTATTATGATGTAACCTTAACATCCAGTGCAGCTACAGGCTATCTTTGGAGTAATGGCGCAACCACACAAAGCATTACTGTAAATACCAGTGGAAGTTATACAGTAACTACAACAAATGTAAACGGATGTGCTTCTGCTGTATCATTGGCAACAATTGTAACAGTAAATCCAGCGCCCCCTATACCAACAATAACAGCAGGTGGACCAACAACATTCTGCCAGGGTGGAAGTGTAATATTTACATCGAGTTCTGCTACAGGAAATACCTGGAATGGTGGTGGGAATAATCAAACTAAAGTTATAACCCAAACCGGAAACGTAATAGTAAAAGTTACTGGTGCAAATGGCTGTTTTTCTAAATCTTTACCAACATTGGTTACTGTACAGCAATTGCCGGTAGTTACGCTTGCTTCATTCGGTACAGTATGCGATACAGTTTCTGCTTTTGTACTTACCGGTGGTTTGCCGGCAGGAGGTACTTACAGCGGCACGGGTGTAAGTGGCGGGCAATTTGATCCGGCTGTTGCTGGTGTAGGTGCACATAACATTGTGTATACATTTACGAATGCAAACGGTTGTACAAAATCTGCCACGAAACAGATCACAGTTACTACTGGTTGTATTCAAACCATTACAGTAAATCTTAAACTATTCCTGCAGGGCTATTACACCGGAGACGGCACCTTGCAACCGGTTTTAAACAACCAGGCGGTACCGTTATCATTGGCTACAGAAACAGATACCATTACGGTTGAATTGCATCACCCAACAACTTTTGCATTAACCGATACAAAGAAAGTGGTATTGGAAACTGATGGAACCGTTTCTGCAACCTTTACACAGCCTGTTGGGGAATACTATATTGCCATAGTCCATAGAAACACAATACAAACCTGGAGTGCATCTCCTGTTGCATGTGCAGTAGCTACTCCTTTGTACGATTTTTCTACAGATGCCAATAAAGCTTTTGGTAATAACCAGGTTGAAGTTGAACCTAATGTTTGGGCTTTCTTTACCGGCGATCTGAACCAGGATGATTTCATTGACGGAAATGATTTTCCGGCCTTTGATACCGATAGTTTTAATGGTGTGAATAGTGTTTATGTTGCAACAGATATGAACGGCGATGGGTTTGTGGATGGAAATGATTTCCCGGTATTTGATGTGAATAGTTTTAACGGGGTTTCTTCACTGCATCCTTAAAAGAGTTCGAGGTTTGAGGTTCGAGGTTTGAGGTTTGAAGTTTGATGTTTGAAGTTCGAGGTTTGAAGTTTGAAGTTTGTCCGAAAGACTCCGGACTCCTTCGGAGAGGTTAAGTTCGCACAACTTCGAACCTCAAACTTCAAACTTTTTATTAATACTCTTGCTCAGGTCTCCCGACCTGTGCTTAATCGTTACTTCTTTCTGAAACCCACGATAATTTATTTTATGCATTTATTAATTGTAAGCTAAGTGATGGGTAGGCAACAGGTCGGGACAGGAGCGTTCGTCATTGCGAGGAACGAAGCAATCTAACTATAAACCTACATAGATTATTTCTTTCCAACTCTAACGCAGGTCTCCCAATCTGTGTTTATTCCTAATTTCTTTCTGAAACCCACGACATTTTATTTTATGCGTTCATTAATTGTAAGCTAAGTGACGGGTAGGCAACAGGTCGGGATACCTGCGCCGGTAAGAATAGTTGAAGTACCGGAATTTTTGTAATCACAAATTTTTCTTTATCTTAAATCACAGATGCTGACAAAACTGAAAATTTATTTTTCTTGCCTGGTCCTTTTTACGGGAATATTAATTCCGGTATTTGTTCAATCTCAATTTTCCAACCTTCACTTCAAACAGCTTACTCCAAATGACGGACTTACACAAGGAGTAATCGCAGATATTTATACTGACAGCAAAGGTTTTGTCTGGATGACCGGAATGGATGGTATTAACAGGTTTGATGGTTCACACTGCCTGGCCAACAATGAAATTGCTCCCGGATTGCAAATGACTGGCAGAACATCTAAAACAGTTGAAGATAAAAACGGCGATATCTGGTTTGGAAACACTGAAGGATTGATTCATTATAGCTATCGCAGTAACCGTTTTACAATACACAAATTAACAGCTCCCCCTGTTAACCTTGGTGGTGAAAAAAAAACCGAACTATATCTACCCATTTCAAGTGACAATGAAAACAACCTGCTTATCCTTATTCCCCATAATTTTGCAATGCTTTACAATAGCATTACAAAACAGGTCCAATATATCCGTCCACCGGTTGTCAATGATTTTAACCAGGGATTTTTTATACCTCCCGGTATTACTTCGTTAAAACAAGGCTGGAAATGTGTCTTGAAAGACAATGACAGCATATGGGTATGCAGTTTCACAGGCCTGCAACCCGGCAAAAATCAATGGATCAACCTTGGCTTTAAATGTACATCAGGCATTAATGCAACTGTTTACATGCCTGATGAAAACACGCTGTTTTTTAACAGCCGGGGACGGATTTGTAAATATCATTTGTCTACTGCTGATAGCAGTTTCTCCCCGGAAGTAAAAACCAATACTAATTTTTTATCCCTTTCGCCTGATGGCAAAGGGCATTTGTGGATCGGGGGAACCAAGAACGGATTGCATGTATTAGATACAGCTTCTATGCAAATTCTTACGCACATATCCTACAATAACCAAAACCTTAATGGCATCAGTAATAATGATGTATTTCCATATATCGACCGTAATCAGATACTATGGGTAGTAGCCTGGGGCAAAGGAGTGGATTATGTTAATTTGAAAGATGAAAAATTCACTTCATTTGTAAATGCAGAAGATGCCGGCACTTACAGGTTCTCAAATTTTATCAGGGGAATTACTGAAGCATCCGATGGAGATCTTTATTGCAGCACCCAATCAGGTATCATCATACTGGATAAAGCGTTGCAGTTTAAAAAAATGCTGCCGGGCAGTAATCCGGCTATTCAAAATCCAGATATCATTCAACACAACGATAAATTATATTATACGAGCGATGCGGCGAATGACTATGGGTTTTATCAATACGATCTGCGATCCGGTAGTATCAAAAAATTTGCTTCAAATGAAATTGATTTCAAAGAAAACCTGCACGCATACCAGATAAGCAAAACAAGCAACAATGATCTATTGGTAGCGACTCTTAACGGTTTATGGAAATTTAATGTAGAAAAACAACAAATAGAATACCTTCCGGGCATAACCAATTATGGTAAACCGGATATAGTAGTTTACAGTTACCAGGATGCACAGCAACAAATCTATAAATGCTTAAATAACTTTGGCTTCAGCGTATATGCTAAATCAGGAATTATTTACAAAGAAGTTTTTGCCTTCGATAAAAAGATCACCATTAAGCATATCATGCCGCAAAACGACAGCCTTTTGTGGATGGCTACTTCAGACGGCCTTTATCTTTTTAATACCCGCCGTTTAAAAATGGTAAAACAAATTACAATACAGCAAGGGCTTCCCAACAATGTAGTATATGCGATCATGCCTGATGAGAAAAATAATCTTTGGCTTAGTACCAATAAAGGGCTCAGCTATTTTAATGTTCAGCAAAACTCTTTTACAAATTTTAGCATTGAAGATGGATTACAGGCCAATGAATTCAATACACATGCCGTAATACGTGCAACAGACGGCCGAATCATTTTCGGGGGCGTTAATGGCTTAACGGTAATTAACCCCAAGCTGTTATTGTATAGATCACCGGCCCCGGTATTACAGATAACTGCTGTTAAATCCGATAGTATTTTTAATCCCTATCCATTTAATGAAAAGGCTGCAATATTAAATCTGAATGCCGGCACCCCTTCATTTGAAATGGAAATGACAGCTATTAATTTCACTACACCTGCTTTGTGTAAAATAAGATACCGGTTACTGGGTTATGAACAGGAATGGCAATACATGAAAAATACCGGTACATTCCGTTATTCCAAACTGCCACCTGGAAAATATACACTTCAGTCAATGGCTTCCAATACCCGTGGTGAATTTAATGGAACTGTAAAAGAATTAGCCATCGTGGTTCATGCATACTGGTGGCAAACGACCTGGTTTAAAATTACATCCGTATTTATTTTTATCCTGCTGACCGGGATCTTCATTGCTGCTTTCCTGCGGTATAAACTTAACAGGCAAAAAGAAAAACTGGAAAAAAAATTAGCCATACAGGCAGAAAGGGAAAGGATCATCGCCGACCTTCATGATGATGTGGGTGCCACGCTCAGCAGCATGCATATATATGGTGACCTGGCCAATGATGTGTGGAATGAACAACCTGATGAAAGCCGTAAGATGATTGAAAAAATTACACTTACTTCAAAGGAACTGATGGGGCGCATGGGTGATATTATCTGGAGTATGAAACCCTCCGGTGAAGAAAAATACTCCCTGGAAGTAAGACTGAAGAATTACAGTAGTGAATTGTTGTCACCAAAAGATATTATCTGCGACTTTAATATTGATGAAAAACTGGCCGCATCCATTCAAAACCCGGAACTAAGGAAAAATATTTTACTCATTGCTAAAGAGGCGATCAATAATATTGCCAAATACAGTGGCGCAAAAAAAGTCATTGTGTCTCTGATACAAAAAAATGAACAGGTACAGTTAATGATCAGTGATGATGGTAAAGGCTATACCGGGGAAGATATTAAGCAGGGCAACGGCCTGCAGAATATGCAGCTACGCTGTAAACAACTCAATGGAACCTGTTATATAGATTCATTACCCGGAAAAGGTGTTACGATTGTGTGCACTTTTCCGATAGCTATAATTAGCTATACGCCTTAAAAAGGTTATTGTTATTTTTATACCATGATACGTACAGTAATATATGACGACAACGGTGCCAGGCGTGAAAGCCTTCAGGCCTTAATACAATTAACACCCGATTTTGAATTTGCCGGCAGCTTTGAAAACTGTGCAAATATTGAAGAAGATATTCTTGCAACCAACCCGGATGTGATTTTAATGGATATTGAAATGCCCTTGGTAAATGGTATTGATGGTGTACGCATGGTAAAACGGCATTATCCACACGTAAAAGTGATCATGCAAACGGCTTTTGATGACGATGATAAAGTGTTTGCTGCCATACAAGCCGGTGCAGAAGGGTATATTTTAAAAAATGCTTCGGTAAAACAGATAGCGCAAAGTATTGAGGAGGTAATGAATGGCGGTGCCAGTATGAGTCCGTCTATTGCATTAAAAGTAATGCGTCACTTTAGCCAGCATCCACAGAAAACCGATTATAACCTTACCATTAAAGAAACAGAAACACTCAAACATCTTTCACAAGGACTTAGTTATAAAATGATCGCCGACCAGATGGGGATCAGTTATTTCACTGTGAATAATCATGTAAAAAAAATCTACGACAAGTTACAGGTTCATTCTATGGGTGAGGCATTGGCTTTGGCACATAAAGAAAAACTTGTGTAGCGCTTTATGAACAGGTAGGGCTTGAATTTAATTTAATTAGAAAACGGCCGGGCCGGTAACAAATGATCGGTATCGAAATAACCCTGATAATGTGATTGTATGCCAGCCTGAGGCAGTCTTTTTTATAAGCAGGTTATATTAGACTATTTATGAACAATAATCTCAGCGCTATTTATTTCGATAAGATGGCTGTCTGATAATAGCGTACAAATTTTATCAATATTTTGGTCGATAATTGCTAATAATTCTGCATTTCGAATATTTCCTGTCTTAATTATTACAAGTTTTTCAGGAAGTCCGGTTAAGAGAAATGTTTCCAGAAAATCACTGTCCTTAGTTATAACAATTCTATTTTCCTTACCAGCAATTGTAAGTATTGTCAAATCACTTGTTCGATTAACATCAGGAAGTTCAATTGTATGTATTGAGTCATGACCTTTTAATTGTAAAAAGTCAGATAGAGATTTAGGTAAATGATCGTCAATTAAGAATTTCACGAGGCTATCCTATATATGCTTTTAACTTGAATTAATTTTGCGGCATATTCTATACAAGCAAGAAAGTCTTCTTTTTGTAAATCCGGATAATCTGCCAGGAGTTCCTCATTTGTCATACCAGATGCCATTAATTCAAGCATAGATTCAACAGGATAACGTAGTCCTCGTATAGTAGGTTTTCCATGACATACTTCATGATCAATGGTAATTCTGTTAATGAGCGTTTTAGCCATTTGAAACAATTGTAACTTAAAAGTAATCAAATTTCGACTATTTAACCAGTCGCCCTGGCTAATAACGTTGCACATTGATACCAACTATAGCTTCTACCTGCTTTCAGGTATTTTTTCTTAATAAAAATACTGCCTTTCAGGTATTGTTAAGCTGAGTGTAATAAACAACATTTGTATAATTAATTATTTGCAATATTAATTTGATGAAATCAACAATAGCAAAGACATTTCAATTCATATATAGCTAATATTAGCTATTGTATGGTAATATGCAAATGATAATTTTACCTGATATAAAATTCCTGCAAAGCAGTTGTACTATTTCCAATCCTTATGAAAATGTAAAGTAGCTTTTACAGTAACCCCGGGCAATAATATGAGTTTTCAATACAAATACAACCGGTTACCATAACTAACAAAAAATAGAATATGAAGAAGTTAATTACATTAGTGACGTTCCTGATCTTTTTAGCTGTAGAACTTATGGCCCAGGGCGGCGGCGCCAATGATCCTAGCTTTAATGTGTATGATAATGGGGTAAATGTGGGGGGAGGGGCAAGTAATATAAGATGCATGGATGTTCAAAGTGATGGAAAGATCATTATTGCCGGAAATTTTACCAGCTATAACAACACTCCTGTAAACTATATATGCAGGTTAAACGCAAATGGTAGCCTTGATCCGACATTTAATGCCGGGGGAATTGGCCATGTATCTCTCACCCCCAATGTTGAAATAGCTAATATAATTTGCCAACCTGATGGAAAGATCCTGCTTTGCAGGATTTATGGAACGTATAATGGAGTTGAAATTAATGGAATGACACGGCTGTTGCCTGATGGAAGTCTTGATATACCTTTTAACAATGCCATTGTTTCTAATCTCAATGCTTCCGCACCACTTTCTGTTGCCAATGTATTCGACATAAACCTTCAATCGGATGGAAAAATATTATTGGCCGGAGTATTTAATAATTACGGATCGCATACATCTAATAATTTGGTCAGGATTAATAGTGATGGTTCTGTCGATGCTGGTTTTGTTTCTCCTTTGAATATCTACCAATTTTGCAGTATCGTTATTCAACAGTCTACTGGAAAAATATTTTTGCTTTGCCAGGGATCTCGTGTAGGACAACTTGGTGGTCCTCCAATTGTAACACCTGGATTGATAATGCTACTTAATCCTGATGGGAGCCCGGATGTCAATTTTAATAGTACTGTTTTAAATTTAGCACATTTCAATGATTCTCATACTGGTCTAATTACTTTGCCTGATGGGAAAATGCTGATCACCGGAGGACAGGATTTGTGGGATGTAAACTTTAGGGTTAGAAGAGGTATAGCCAGGTTGAATGTTGATGGAACATTGGACCAGTCATTTAATTTTGATGCTTCCATAGGATGGCCTTCCAGCTCATCCGGTTTTGTAAGTAACAAAGTATTGGTGCTTCCAAATGGTCAGTTAATTGTATTTGGACGAATAGGTGATTCATATTTTTTGAAAAGATTAAACTTAAATGGTAGCATTGATAATAGTTTTGATATTGGCGCAGGTTTTCTAGAGGATACAATATCAAATTCTTTTACCAATACAATCCATAGTACGAAAATTCAGGCAGGTAGTAAGCTTTTGGTAATTGGTAAGTATATGAGCTTTAATGGGATTCCAAGGAAAAATGTTGCTAGGATATTCCTTACGCCGGACAATCCTTGCGTTGCACCTGTAATTGTGCCCTCGTCAGGTTGTATGAATGTTTTAGAAGGAGATGTATCGCTAGCTAATTATAACGGAGCATCTAATTGCAATAATAATAGCAACCCAAATGTGTGGTTTACATTTACGGCAACCAGAAGCAGGCATGATATTAAAGTAACAGGCCAGGGAGACTTTCAACCCACCGTATCACTCCATACCGGTCAATCCTGTTCAAACCTCGATAATAATCATATTGGATGTGCCAATTCTGTCGGCCCTGGTGGAGAGGCTTTGCTGGTTCAAAATAATCTTACAGTTGGCAATGTTTATTTTATTAATGTCAGTAACCAAACATCTGTTCAGCCACAAAACAAAAAATTCAACATTTGTGTAATTGAATATGCTGAAAATGATGATCCCTGCCATTCATTTACAATAAACCCTGTTGCACAAGGAGTATATTCTTGTTCGAATTCACTTACCGGAGATATAACTAATGCAACATATGGAGGTGATGAAACATGTTCATCTGCTGCAAAAGATGTTTGGTATTCATTTATGGCTACACAGTCCTCACATATAGTTAACGTGTCTGGTTTTGGTGATTTCAATCCATCGGTATCTGTATTTACAGGCACAGGTTGCGCTAACCTCAGCAGTCCGCCTCTTGCCTGTGAAAGTGGATCTAATGTAGCTTTTGTATCAATCAAGGGGCTTACAATTGGAGCTACCTATTTTGTAAGAGTTTCTCATTCATCGGCTACTGCACCAACTAATGGCACATTTAGTATATGTGTGTTATCCCCTCAGTATGATGAACCCTGCACTGCAGGTGTATTAATTCAGGGTCCTGAAGGGGAAACCATTTGCAGTAATCCACTTATTGGAAATGTTCGTGTGGCTACAAATAATGGTGTTAACTCTGGTTGCAATTTACCCAATGAAAGTTATAACAGTGATGTATGGTTCAGGTTTGTGGCGATCAATACGTCCCCTAGAATAAGTGTTGAAGGAACAGGTGACTTCAGGAGTAATATCAGTTTATATCAAAGTAATGACTGTAACTTTCTCGGAGGGCGAATCCGTTGTAATTTCCAGGTGGGAAATGCGCCGTATAATGTCAGGTATTCTGATCTAACAGTTGGCGGCACCTATTTTATCAGGGTAGAAAACAGGAATATCGATCCTCAAAGTTCATCTTCAACAAACCAGGTTTTCACGGTTTGTATTTCTCCGGATACAACGTTTACATTTTATGCTGATGTGGATGGGGATAGTTTTGGAAATGCTGCAATTATTGTAACCAATCATACCGGCATCATACCAACAGGATATGTTACAGATAATACCGATTGTGATGATAGCAATGCTGCCAAACATGAAACCTTTAATTTTTATGTAGATGCAGACGGAGATGGTTTTGGTGCAGGAAATTTAGTGCCTGCATGTGCAGTAAATGCCACAACCCCACCAACGGGTTATTCCAGGAACAACGACGACTGTAATGATAATGATGCGAATATATTCCCCGGCTCAATAACGGTGAATGATGATCGCCCGTTCCGTACTAAACAAAACGGCGATTGGTCTTTGGCCTCCACCTGGGAACATTTTGATGGATGTAACTGGGTAAGTGGAGGTGTGCCGGGTAATACCGACGGTCAGATTACCATTAGTCACGATATTACTGTAACCAGTGCAGGCATCACTGATGGCGATGAAATTGTAATCACAGCAATAGGCAGCCTGACCATCAACAGCCGCTTCTTCCTCCGGGATGGCCCCGGTGATGACCTGGTGAATAATTCAGGTGATGGTATCCACCTCAACAATGGTGGTATATTATCCGGTACAGGTACCGTAAAAAACCAGGGCCGTGTCGATGTTTATGGCGTTGGTACCATTGCCGTACCTTTCAACAATAACGGTACATTCTTTTTTACACATGCTACTCAGGGTTGTTGTCCTGGCGGATTCGTTTTTCTGTCCGATGGAATTACAACTGGAAGAATTGATAACTACGGTTCTTTTCTCATTTACGCCACTCCGGGCATCAGTGCAATGAATATTTTGAACGGTGAGTTTTATAATCATGCAGGCGCCCAGGTACAGGCAAATTATACTACAAACATTGATGTCAGTAAGTTTACGAATGATGGTGAATTCATCGTTGGTGTAACTGGAGTCAGTTCGGCTGTATGTACCATCAAGAGTGACCAAAGTTCAACTCATTCCGGTGGCAGGTTTAAATCGAATGGAAACAATATGCAGTTCAATATGCAAACCAACGGCACCTTCACTTATGCTGCCAATTGTGTATTAGATTGGAATGTTCATTATGCCAGCGGGACACACGAAGTATTTAGTTCCTATTACGGACTTTACGATTCAAGGGTAAGTACCACAGTAAATTTTAACCAACCTGAAATTGTTTTTAATGGTAATATATATATAGACGGCGGAAATTTTGGAGGACCGGCCATTAAAAAAATTGCAGAGAATCTATATTGGTGGGCGGGTACAGTAAGTGGGGGGAACCTGGTCATCAATGATACAGCCACAGGCCATTTAGGCGCCGGCCAAACTTCATTAGGAACACTTGCTACGACACTTGTAAACAATGGCACAATTAACCTTGTTACAGGATATGGTGGATGTTGCTTTGGTACTGTATTTAACATGACCAATGGTGCAATTGAAAATAATGGCCAGTTTATTTTTCCTCCAACAGGTGGCGGTGGTATTCGAAATGAAACATTAAGCGGTGGTACATTCAATAATAATTCAGGCGGTACGCTGATCAATAATGCTACAGCAGTCTCTCAATACGGTGATAATGAAATTTACCTGCGCAATAGTGTGTTTACAAACAATGGAACCATAATGGCAAATGGGGTTTCGCTGAATATCTTTCCTACCACCAACCCGGTGATCAGTGGAACAATAACGGTTGCGGCTGGGGGACAGGTTAAATTTGGTTTGCCTTCTACAACAACCACATTCTCCCCCACTTCAATAATCAATGGCGCCGGTACCATTTATTTCTTTGAAGGAAACCATCAGGTAAATACTGCTTCGTATGATATTGGTGTAACATCTATTGGTCAAACCTATTCACCTGCCAATGTTTATTTCAATTCAACCAATGTGGCAATGAATTATGTTTACATGACTTCGGGTATTTTGGGAGGTACAGCAACAAAGCTTCTAAAAGATGATATGGTATTCATCTATGGACAGATCACCGGTGGCCCTATGTCCAATACCGATACAAGCGTATTTCATTATGGTGGAGGCAGCCCCAGTCTTGGCGCCATGAATACAGCCTTTACAAATAATGGCACCATGGAAGTGAATGCTTATTATGGTGGCTGTTGTACCAGCCCTACCATCGATCTAACTGGTGGGAGTATCACCAATAACAAAACTTTTAATGTAACTGGAAGCGGGGGGATTTATTATGTAGCCATGAATAATGGAAGTTTTATCAACAATGCAACAGGTGTTATTAATAGCAACATGCCATTGAGTGGTGAGCCTGTATTCAAAATGCAACCCGCCAGTTTTACCAATACCGGTACCATTAATGTATTAAGAGGTGTCATGGAGCTGGGGACATTTACCGTGGGAGGAGTTATCAATACATCTCCCAATACAATTCTTTACTCTACAGGAACACTCACATTCGATGGCAGCCTGATCAATAACAATGGCAATATTACAGCACCAATTAATTTCATCAATGCAGCAACTAAAACCCTCAAAGGCAATGGAACTTTCAGCAGTAATATCAGCTTAAACAATGTGGCCACTGTTGCGCCCGGTTCAAGTCCCGGAATACTAACTGTAGCAGGTAATTATACACAAGGCGATGGAGCGTTGGCTATTGAAATAGGTGGCTCCACTCCGGGTACAGGCCACGACAGGCTTGTAGTAACTGGAACGGCTACACTTAGTGGAATACTGAATGCCAGCCAGGTGAATGGATTTGACCCGCAAACAACAACAACAATAGATATCATTACAGCAGGAGCAGTTACGGGTACTTTCAGTACAGCTAATCTGCCGCCATCCTGGATAATTCAATACTTCAGCAATAAGGTAACCCTTGTTAAATTCCTGATGATAACTTATTATGCAGATGCAGATGGAGATGGTTTTGGCAATCCTGCAGTATCCCAAACAGTATTAACTCAGCCTCCCGGCTATGTATTAAACAATTCTGATTGCGATGATAACAGCAACGCGGCATATCCTGGCGCAACTGAAATATGTGATGGAATAGATAATGATTGTGATGGTAACATAGATGTCATTATTACTGAAGGCATAGTGTGTGGTATGGCTACATCTGAAGGGCAATCCTTTACATTAACAGCTCCTCCAGGCAAAGTATTTACCTCGGTTGATTTTGCCAGTTATGGAACGCCCGATGGCACTTGTGGTAATTTTACATTAGGAAGTTGCCATGCTTCAAGTACAATGGCTATTGTACAGGGCCTTGTGATTGGTCAAAACAGTGTAACCTTAACACAGAACTACCAGGTTTTTGGCGACCCATGCGGCGGGGTGAATAAAAGATTTTATGTGCAGGCAAGGTATGCTTATTTAGTTCCTTTGTCGCAAACCTATTTTGCCGATGCCGATGGTGATGGTTTTGGTAACCCGGCTGTATCACAGGTAGCCTGCAGCCAGCCTTCGGGATATGTATTGAATAATACCGATTGTAATGACAATAGTGCGGCAATCAATCCTTCTGCAGTTGAGGTTTGCGATGGGATTGACAATAATTGTGATGGTTTAATAGATGTGGATAATAATACAAATAATTTAGTTGCCTATTATCCATTTAATGGTAATGCAAATGATGAAAAAGGGAACATAAATGGAATTGTATCAGGCGCCGTTCTCAGCACCGATCGAAATGGAGTAGCCGATAAAGCTTACAGTTTTAATGGAGCCAATAATTTTATCAGTATTGCAAACAGTGCTGCATTAAATCTGTCAAATTATACGGTATCGCTTTGGTTTAAATACAACGGAGCCGGTACGCCCGGAAAAGAATATTGGACCCTGATTTCAAAAAATAATAACGGCGATGGGTTTAATTCACAGTTCCAGCTTTCGGTCAACTCATCAAACGGGAAACTGATTGGCAGGGTGGGAAGTGGATCTCTGGCTACTTCAGTTGATGTAAATAGTACAGCAGCAGTTACTGACGGGCAATGGCACTTAGCCACTTTGGTTACAGACAGTGATCATGATTTACTGAGTTTATACCTGGATGGAAGCCTGGCAGCAGTATCGCCATTCACCGACAATCCCGTTGTAAACACATCTGCCATCAATATTGGGCGGTGGGAGGCATACAATGATTATTTTAATGGTTTGGTTGATGAAGTGAAAATATTTAATAAGGCCCTTACCGGTACAGAGATCGCCATTGAATATGGTACAGTGGTTAACACATCCATTCCTGTAACATCAGGGGGAATTGCGCCGGGTAGCAGCAGCAGCAATGTTAATAATATGAACGGTGGTAATGCCAGCGGACTTGGCTGTGGCGGAGCAGGTGCTGGTTGGTATGGTGGATTTGGTGGTTCGGGAATGCTTGGAGGCGGAGGAGGTGGCGCATCTGGGTTAAATGCAAATGACAGAAAAGGCGGAAAGGGAGGAAACGGCGCTGTGGTGATCGCCTATTTCACAAGTGCCGATGTGCATATTCGAACAGATGTACATATTATTTCTAATAATGTACCTGTTATCAATGGTGCAGGCAAAATAAAAGCATGGGCCATTGGCGCAGGCGGCGGCGGAGCAGGAGCAACTGGTTCAGACGGTACCAGTGGTGGTGGTGGCGGAGCAGGAGGAGTCGCTTATATCAGCAGGACGGTAAATCCCGGCGATATGATCAACTTTACAATCGGTACTGGTGGTAATGCTGGTCTTAATACAAACGATGGTGCAGCAGGATCACAAACCACGGCTGTTATCGGAGCAGCAACTATTGCTGGTAACGGAGGAGCAGGAGGAAAATATAATTCAGGAATAAATGCAATAGGTGGAACTTTTACAGGCGGTGATGCGGGTGCTAATGGCGGAAATGGCTTTGGCGTTTCGGGCGATACCGGTGGCGGCTCTGGTGGTGGCATTGGTGGAGGATTCAATGGCTTTTCCGCACAAGGGGGAGTGCCTGGTGCCAATGCAGTGAATGTATCAGGCTTGTTTGAAGTGCTTTCTTCTAAAGCAAAGTTTTTTACACCAGAATATACTTTGAGCGGAACTTATTATGCCGATGTGGATGGCGATGGTTTTGGTAACCCGGCTGCTTCACAAATAGCTTGTAGTCAACCCCCTGGTTATGTATTAAATAATACCGATTGTAATGATAACAATGCTGCTGTTAATCCTGGAGCTGCTGAAATATGCGATGGTTTGGATAATAATTGTGATGGTATTATTGATTTTAGTTTTCCAACCAATGGGTTGGTTGCATATTATCCATTTAATGGCAATGCGAATGATGCGGTTGGCACATTGAACGGAACGGTGGATGGAGCTACACTTACTACCGATAGGTTTGGAAATGCAAACAGCGCTTATAATTTTGATGGGGTAAATGATTTTATTGGATTAAATGGAAGCTTTAATGGATATAATGAACTAACGGTAAGTGCCTGGTATAAAATGACTGCTACATCCCCAGACTTACAGGCCATTATTGCAAGTGATCAATCAGGTAAGTTTATTCATATGCAAACTTCATCCGGTGGGGCACCCAATTGCGCAGTATATTATGATAATAATAATGCATTATTATTAAATAACCCACCAGCTACTTTAAATCAATGGACCCATATTGCTATTGTAGCAAAAAGCGGCAACTCGAAATTATACATTAACGGAACTGAATTTTCTTCAAGCAGTGCTGCATTTTCATTTATCAGTGGTTCAAATTTGTTGAGAATTGGTTCAGGGTATTTAAACGGACGTTTTTTCAACGGCTCAATCGATGATGTAAAGATTTACAATGTAGCCTTAACTCCTGCACAGGTATTACAGGATTATAATGCTATTGTATGTACTCCAACAGTATCTTTAAACCTGAAACTTTTCCTTCAGGGTTATTACACAGGAGCTGGCACGATGCAGCCTGTATTAAACAACCAGGCGGTACCGTTATCGCTGGCTACACAAACAGATTCGGTTACCGTTGAATTGCATGATCCAACTAGCTTTGCATTGGTTGATGCTAAAAATGCGGTTTTGTCAACAGCAGGAACAGTTTCAACATCATTTGCACGACCTGCCGGCGAGTATTATATTGCCATCAGGCACAGGAATAGCATAGAAACCTGGACAACAAATCCTGTTGTGTGCAACGCAGCTACTCCTTTGTATGATTTTTCAACAGATGCCAATAAAGCATTTGGCAATAACCAGGTTGAGGTTGAACCAGGTAAGTGGGCATTTTACACGGGTGATCTGAACCAGGATGATTTCATTGACGGCAATGATTTTCCGGCATTTGATACCGATAGTTTTAACGGTGTGGCACAGGTGTACGTAGCAACAGATATGAACGGCGATGGCTTTGTAGATGGAAATGATTTTCCGGTTTTTGATGTGAATAGTTTTAACGGGGTTTCGGCGATACATCCGTAGGAGATACTAGATGCTGGATACTGCCCGCCCGGCTGAACGCCGTTCGGACGGGGATACTGGTTACAAGATACTGTCCGCCCGGCTGAACGCCGCTAGGACGGGGATGTTGGTACAAGATATTATCCTGGTAGTTAATATAATTTGTAGCCAACATCCATTTTTTTCTTTTTCTGATTATGCAACGTTTCGTGCCGGAGACGTTGCGGAGAAGGGAATATTTATGTAAAGCTGGAATAATATTTATGTAAAGTTGGAATTTGTATAGCCTTAGATTTGAAGTTTGTCCGAAAGACTCCGGACTCCTTCGGAGAGGTTAAATTGGCACAACTTCGAACCTCAAACTTCAAACCTCAAACTTTTTATTAATGAGCTGTATCTGATTCACGGGTAGTTTCTTCTACCAACACCGGTTCATTCAATTGAACTACCCGGTTCTTTATCCTTTTTCATCATATCCGGAGCAGGTAGCAGTAATATATTTTTTTATTTCTTCCCAGCTTTTGGAAAACGGTGGGTAGGATTTGATATCAGGATCGCTTTCAGCATCTTCAAAATACAAAATGCTTCTTTGCAAAAAAAACAATTGCGTTTCTCCATATTTTTCTACAAACCATTCAAGCAATTTCCTCCAGCTATATTCCTGCAACAAAGCATATATATCAAAAAAATCTTTCTTTTTCCCTCTTCCGCAAACAGTATGTAATTTCATTGCAGCGATATCCGGGATACTAAAATATGAAACCCCATCTCTAATTAAAAATGGCTCTATTAAAGTTGCGGGTTCATTTATAAAATCGCATTTAATATTATTAATTAATCCAAACAACATTCTACTGTTATTACCAATATATTTAAATCGGAATTTTTCGGACCCGGTGAGAATAATTTCTAACTCCTTAACATCAAAAATGGCTGTTGAAAAGAAATCTAAATCAATTGATTGGCGGTGCCCGATCTGCAACGCCAGGGAAGTGCCACCTGCTAAAGCAAAATTATCCCTTATAATTTCAATGGTAAAAATTTTACGGAGTAGTTGGTAAGTATTATTATCAACTGTAGTAAGATGAAGCATGCATATCTGTTATCGGTATTTTAAAAAAATGGCTGCAAAAGTTTACCGTTTTCCGGTCTAATACCCGGCTTTTTTTCAGGGCTGTAATAATTTCTTCTTTTGTATATAATTGCAATAAAAAATAAAAATCCATTAATAATCCACGGCTCATTACCCTTTCTATGATGTAATTCTTATGTAGCTCCGTATTGATTTTTTCAAAATCAGCATCCCAGAATAAAAATTTTGAAAAAGGGAAATCACCTTTTTGTAATTTTTTATTTAAAATTTCGGACGGTAGAAAATTAAAATAAATATTCATATTAAAAATCTATGATCCAAAAATACATGTTTTGCGACATTTAAAGTTTCCCTTTATAATAACAAAAGCCTACTTCGCTGTATCAGATTGATTTTTATCTTCTTCTGCCAACACCGGTTCATTTAATTCAACCACCCGGTTCTTTGTCATTCGTTTGCGCATGATCATATTCAGCATTTCAACCATGAAGGAGAAAGCCATACCAAAATAAATGTAATTTTTTAAATGTAGCTGATGTGCGGCTTCCGAATCCCACCCTTCAATGATCAAACTGATACCGATCATGACCAAAAATGAAAGGGCCAGCATTTTTAATGTTGGATGCTTGTGTATGAAACCTGAAATTTTCGGACTAAATAAAAACATAACGATCATGGCTATCACTACTGCTGCGATCATGATCTCAACATATTTAGCAGTACCGCCGGCAGTGATGATGCTGTCGAAGGAGAAAACGGCATCGATCAATATGATCTGCCCGATTGCTTGTCCGAGCGATAACTTTTTTTGTTCACGCAAAGCAACATTCGGGTCTTCTCCTTCCAGTTTATGGTGGATCTCCATGACCGATTTATAAATGAGGAATAAGCCTCCACTAAGCATGACAATACTGGCTAGGTCAAATCCTTTGTCGAAAATGGTAAAGATCGACTTGCCTTTTTGCGTAAGCAGCCAACCCAATCCCATTAGCAATAAACTGCGTGAAATGATACCGGTAACCATCCAGGTATACCTGGCTTTTTTTTCTTCCTTATCATTTTTTAAACGGTTCATGATGATACTGACGAAGATCACGTTGTCGATTCCCAACACGACTTCCAGTATAACCAGGACTATAAAACTGATGATACTTTCCGATGTAAATAAATGTTCCATTTTTGAGCTGTTAGCTATTAGCGGTTAGCTGATAGCATGTCTTTAGAGTTAAGAAACTGGTTTTATGTTTTTGTTATTTATTGTTTGCAAGATAGGTTGAAATATTTTTTACAATCGCAGGGCCTTCATATACGAAACCTGTCCAAACCTGCAACAGTGATGCGCCGGCATCGATCTTTTCTTTTGCATCGGCACCGGTAAAGATACCACCACTGGCAATGATCGGTATCTGCCCGTTTGTTTTTTGATGAATATATTTTACCAATGCTGTAGAGCGTTTTTTTACAGGCAAACCGCTTAAACCACCGGCGCCGATGGTTTGAAGTTTTTGGTTTGAGGTTTGAAGATGCTCCCTGCTGATCGTAGTATTTGAAGCTACCAAACCATCTAATTTTATTTCCAATGAAAGGTCTATTACATCATCTACCTGTTCGGTTGTTAAGTCGGGAGCAATTTTTAATAGAATTGGTTTAGGGTTTAGAAGTTTAGCGTTTAGTGTTTGAAGGTTGGTCAATATTTTTTTCAATGAATCTTTTTCCTGCAGTTCTCTTAATCCCGGTGTATTCGGACTGCTTACATTCACTACAAAATAATCTACCTGATCGTGTAATGCAAGAAAGCAGGTTTCGTAATCTTTCCAGGCGTTTTCGTTGGGAGTGAGTTTGTTTTTGCCGATGTTGCCTCCGATTATTAATTTATGATGTATGATGTGTGATGTATGATGTTCTTCAGCTTTGAACTTCCCCGAAAGAAACGGGGCAGGCGAACTTTGAACTATGAACTTCTTTTTCCATTGTTTTAATCTTTCAGCAACAACTTCCACCCCATCATTATTAAAACCCATGCGGTTGATGAGTGCTTTATCTTTTGGTAAACGGAAGAGCCTTGGTTTATCATTACCTGCCTGGGGAAGGGGCGTTACCGTTCCGATCTCAACAAATCCAAAACCCAACGCTTGAAGTTCACTCAAATAGGTTGCATTTTTATCAAAACCGGCAGCAAGACCAATTTTATTGGGGAATTGATAATTGAGAAATGAAAATTGATTAGTTTCTTTAGGTGTGAATTTTATAGAAACCCGTCTTTTGATCCAGTCAATGCTGCACAAAAGCCTCAAAACATTCATCGAAAAATAATGCACCCATTCCGGGTCGAATAAAAATAAAATGCTACGCAGGATCTTGTACATATTGCAGCGAAATTAAGATAGTCAATTCAGTTTTTTCTTTTGAAGCATAAATTATAACTTTGGTCAATAAAGTTGCATAAACAACCATTGGGGTAATCGCATCGAAAAGACCAATAAACCGATAAACCATTAAACCAATAAACCAACCATGCAGGAAGCATACATAGTAGCCGGTTTCAGAACCGCTATCGCAAAAAGTAAAAAAGGTGGATTCAGGTTTACCAGGCCCGATGACCTGGCCATAAATGTTATCAAAGGATTACTGGCCAGTGTTCCACAACTGGATCCTTTAAGGGTTGATGATGTGATCGTGGGAAATGCAGTGCCTGAAGCTGAACAGGGTCTACAGGTAGGAAGGATCATTGCCGCCAGAGCTGTAGGTATTCATGCAGCCGGTATCACTATTAACCGTTATTGTGCCAGTGGTTTGGAAAGTATTGCCATGGCTACTGCCAAGATACGCACAGGAATGGCCGAATGTATCATTGCCGGCGGAACAGAAAGTATGAGTCTGGTGCCTACTGCAGGATGGAAAACAGTACCGGCGTATTCCATTGCCAAAGAAGAACCTGATTACTATTTAAGCATGGGATTAACGGCGGAAGCGGTTTCTAAAGAATATAATGTAAGCCGGGAAGATCAGGATGCTTTTAGTTACAACAGTCATGTGAAAGCAGGCAATGCTATTAAAGAAGGATATTTTAAATCAGGCATCTTACCTATTACTGTTGAGCAGGTTTATTTAGATGCAAAAGGTAAAAAGCAAACAAAATCTTATGTGGTGGATACAGACGAAGGTGTAAGAGCTGATACATCGATCGAAGGATTGGCAAAATTAAAACCTGCTTTTGCAAATGGAGGAAGTGTAACAGCAGGAAATTCATCTCAAACCAGTGATGGATCTGCCTTTGTTATTGTAATGAGTGAAAGGATGATCAATGAACTTGGTTTAAAACCTATTGCCCGTTTGGTGAATTGTGCCAGTGCGGGTGTGCATCCCCGTATAATGGGCATTGGCCCGGTGGAAGCGGTACCAAAAGTTTTAAAACAGGCGGGAATGGATCTTTCTCAGATCGATCTTATAGAATTGAACGAAGCATTCGCATCACAGGCTTTGGCAGTGATAAGAAAATTAGAATTGAATCCGGATATCGTAAACATCAATGGTGGCGCCATTGCATTGGGCCATCCGTTAGGATGTACGGGATGCAAACTTACCATCCAGATCACGAATGATATGAAAAGACTGAATAAAAAATACGGCATCGTTACAGCTTGTGTTGGTGGCGGGCAGGGTATAGCGGGGATCATTGAGAATATAAATTAACTAGTCAAAATTTTTCTTATCAGCCTGGTTTAAATATTTGAACCAGGCTTTTTTGTTTTAATCAAATGAATTTCCCCCAGTTTGCTTCGGGGGTGATTCATTAAAAGATCGGATGTGGGTTTTAACCCAAATTACGCAGTATAAATAAATCAATTAAAATAGGCTGGAAATTAATTAATAACCTGAGTACGGAATAAGCATCAAACTGAAAATTGATTTCTATTAATTGAAGTGCAATGAATCCAAGAGTAATGGACAAATGATGAAGCTACAGTAGTGCAAAAGCTGATTAGAGCTATACGGCAGGAACAGCCTGTCCCGATTGTTTCGGGAGGCTGTATTCGTTCATGCCTTGACTTTTTTGCTACTTTTTTTGTCAAGAAAAAAAGTTGAAAGTAACAACCAATTAGTAAATAACAATTTATTAAATATTTTATCCCGGACTATAGTTAATAAGATTTCATATTTTGTAATGCGTATCATTAAAGTTTTTAAAAGCCAATTTACATTAAAACCCTTTACCGTATTTACTTTTAGCGAATTCTAAAAAAAAATACTCTAATGCGTAATTTGGATTTAATAAAGATTACAATGAAACAACCATCACTAAGATTTATGACATATATCATCTAATTTATCATAGAAATCGGGCACCTTTAATTATAAACAATTGTCAATATTCACATATTGATCAACACGGTTTTGGAAAGATGATTAAAGTTACGATGTATGAAACAGCCACTGCTTATAAAATATATGCTTCCGTTCATTCAGTGGTATGCTCTAATGATCTTTATTGCTATTGCCATTGATTATCTCCTGCATTATTTTCAATTGATTTCAATAGGTCGTTACCTGGGTACGATCGGAACGATCGTTATTTTCTTTTCATTTATTTATTCATTAAGGAAGCGCAAAATAATAAATTCCGGCTCTCCTAAACAATTGTTGATGCTGCACGAATACCTGGCCTGGGCGGGTTCAATCATGTTGCTTGTTCATGCCGGCATTCATTTCAATGCACTGTTACCCTGGTTTGCTATTCTGATGTTATTGATCGCTGTAGCAAGTGGGCTTGTTGGTAAATTTATTTTAAAAAGGGCAAATGAATCTTTGAAAGAAAGAAAACAGCTATTAATAAGTACCGGTAGCAGTAAAGAAGATGCAGACAAAAAACTTTTTTTTGATTCTATTACTGTTGACCTGATGAAAAAGTGGAGGGTGGTTCATTTACCCATTACTTTACTATTGGGCATTTTGGCATTGCTTCATATTATCAGCATTTTAATGTTTAGCAAATGAAAAAAGCAATTGTATTGGGAATAATAATTGTTAGTGTAGGATCATCTTATTTCTACCCACATGCAATGCTTAATCCGGGCGATTTGATAAAAGCACATCATGATATAAACGATAAATGCCTTTCTTGTCACAAGCCTTTTTCTGGTATCTCAAATGAAAAATGTATTTCCTGTCACAAATTATCTGAAATAGGAAAAGATACCATGAAAATAAAGGATACATCAGGTACTAAAAAGAAAATTTTATTTCATCAGCAACTTTCAAACCAGGAATGCAGTTCCTGCCATACCGATCATAAGGGAATAAACTACGGGATGGCAATGAGTAATTTTAAACATGAATTTTTATCTGAAAGTATTATAAGTAAATGTGCCGGTTGTCATGAAAAGCCCATTGATAATATTCACAAGTCACTTGCTTCCTCATGTGCCGGTTGTCATAATACCGGGGGATGGAAGTCTTCTGTTGCCTTTGATCATAATATGATATCGGGTACTGATAAAAATAATTGTGCTTCCTGTCATCAAAAGCCGGGAGATGTATTTCATAGTTTATTAAAAGAAAATTGTAGTAAATGCCACGGTACAAGCAAATGGATACCATCTTCATTTGACCATTCATCTTATTTTCAATTAGACAGGAACTACAATGCAGCATGTAATACCTGCCATGCGAATAATAATTATAATACCTATAGTTGTTATGGTTGTCACGAACATTCAGAAAATAATATTATATCAAAACATACTGAGGAAGGAATTTATAATATCAGCAACTGTGCTTCCTGCCATAAAAGCGGGAATGAACATGACATAAAAATGGAAGGTGAAAGAAAAAACAGAACGGATCAAAAAGAAATAAATAATGCAAAGGATTACATCAGACCGGAGAAAAAAGGAGAGAAAAAGGATAATGATTAAATTCAATAATAATTGACCATGATAAATAAAAATATTCAGACAGAAATTGATGCTTGTTATCTATACAAAAAACTGGCAGCACATGAGCCTGACGAAACCATTGCAAATGTGTTCAGGCAAATGAGCGACATTGAAAAAAGCCATGCAGAAGCTTTTGCAAAAAAAGAAAATATCAGCCTGGATAAATTAATGCTACCGTCCTGGCGTGCAAAAACATTAAACACAATTGGAAAAATATTTGGCTATGATTATGTGTTGGGTACTTTGATGGATACAGAAAAAGGTATTTCAAGCGCTATCATTAATACAAAGAAAAAAAATCAAAAAGTTTTAACCGGGAATGAAACAACGCATGTAAAAATACTTCAGTCAATACTTGAAAAAGAAACAAGCACAGCAGGAAAACATCTTTCAAAATTCGAAAGGCAGCATCGTTCGGTTGGAGGCAATGCCATCAGGGCGGCAGTATTGGGCGGTAACGATGGGTTGGTTTCCAATTTCAGCCTGGTGATGGGAATTGCAGGGGCAACTTCCGGGGGCGAAGGGGTTTTACTTGCCGGGCTGGCAGGTTTATTGGCAGGGGCATTATCAATGGCATTGGGCGAATGGATATCCGTAAAGAGTTCACAGGAGTTATACGAAAATC
The DNA here is from genome assembly GCA_031373525.1 of Ferruginibacter sp. GTDB lineage: Bacteria > Bacteroidota > Bacteroidia > Chitinophagales > Chitinophagaceae > Ferruginibacter. Next base: position 20,766 of record JANMMS010000022.1, on the reverse strand, counting down.
AAATGCAGATTGAAATGGATGAATTGGAAGCTAACCCGGAAGGCGAGATGAAGGAATTGGCATTGATATATATGGCAAAAGGAATAGCAGAGGAACAAGCTTATCAAATGGCAACAGAAATTATGAAAGATAAAGGCCATGCCCATGAAATACTGGTAAAGGAAGAATTAGGGATAAACGCAGAGGAATTAAAAGGATCTGCCGTAGAAGCAGCGATCTATTCATTTATTTTATTTTCTGTCGGTGCAATTATTCCCGTCTTACCATTCATGTTTTTAAGTGGTTTGCAAGCCATAATTGTCAGTGTATCTGCAAGTGCAATCGGATTGTTTTTAATTGGAGGTGCTATAACATTGTTTACCGGGAAAAATGTTTGGTATTCAGGATTCAGGCAGGTTGTTTTCGGCTTAGCCGCTGCCGCAATCACTTTTGGAATAGGTAAACTCATTGGAGTTTCAGTAACAGGATAAATAACAGCAACTATTTGCATGTATGACACTAAGAATCCAACCAGATCCCAGTAACATATTGGGTAATTAACTTAACCTGTAGATCTGCATTTTTTTGTTCAACTTTAACAAGTCGCTTTTAAAATAATTGTTTTAATTTGCAACCACGTATCAAAAATATACAACAACATACCATCTTTAAAAATGTCATTGGCGTCCTGTTAACTTGTACGTTCCTGTTGAGTATTACCCCAAAGCAGCTGTTACATAATTTATCAGCCAATCATAAAGACAGTACAGCGCAAAGGAACAATGACAGAACTGAATTCAACCAGATCGGTTTTAATTGTGAATGTTATACTGTAGTAGCAACGTCTCCTTTTACAGAGATTTCAACTAGTTCTGAAATTCAAAAGCTGATTCATTATTCACATTATTCGGAAAGAACAGAAACCTCTCTTTCTTCTACAGATCATTATTATTCCAACTTACGGGGACCGCCGGCTATTATTTAAGTAGTTTATTTCTTTCTTACGATCTTCTTATAAACTGACTATGCAGCATGCTGCTGATATATTGTATATCTGTTGTCAATTAACCCCACACTGATCAATTCAAAAATAATTTTAAAAATAGGTCATGAAAAGTATTATTCTACTTTTATATATTACCACAGCATTTTCTTTTCCAGCCAAGGCATTAGCTATGGCACCATCATTGAAGGGAAGTTTTAGCGGTGTTGTAAAAGATTCAAAAACAGGAATACCTATACAAGGAGTTTCTATTTTTATTGCTGATATCAAGTTGGGAAGTAATACAAATTCCAATGGTGAATTCAGTATTACGAATATCAGTGAAGGTTCGCACCTGGTTGAGATCTCTCATATCGGTTATACAACTATAGCAGAAAATATCAATATCAACGGGGATACTAAAAAAGATTTTTTACTGTTAGAATCGATCATTGAAAATAATGCCGTGATCGTTACCGGTGTTACGAAAGCAACGCAGTTAAAAAAGATCCCATTCCAGGTTTCTGTATTAAGGAAAGAAGATCTGATGCAAAGCAGTTCTACAAATATCATTGATGCCATTACACGAAAAGCAGGCGTGTCTTCAATTGCAACCGGCCCGGCTATTTCAAAACCACTGATCAGGGGATTGGGATATAACCGGGTGCTTACCATCAATGATGGTGTTCGCCAGGAAGGCCAGCAGTGGGGCGATGAGCATGGAATTGAAATAGATGAAGCAAGCGTAAATAAAGTAGAGATACTGAAAGGTCCGGCTTCATTGGTCTATGGCAGCGATGCAATGGCAGGTGTTATCAATATCATTACCAATGCACCCATACAATCAAACAGCATTAAAATGAATGCCGGCACAAATTATCAAACCAATAACAGGTTAAGAAGTCTGTATGCAAACATTGCAGGTAATATGAATGGTTTCAACTGGAATATTTATGGTACCACAAAGGCAGCCGCCGACTACCAGAATAAATATGATGGTTATGTATTCAATTCTAAATTCAATGAAAAGAATTATGGTGGGTATGTTGGATACAACGGTGCATGGGGATTTAGCCATTTTTTGTTGAGTAGCTTTAATTTAAAAGCCGGTTTGATAGAAGGTGAAAGAGATACCGGCGGATATTTTTTAAAAGCTATTGCAGGTGGTTCTGTGGTAAGAGCAACTGGAGATGATTTTAAAAGTACCTCACCGGAAATTCCTTACCAGCATATCCGGCATTTTAAAATGGCTACTGATAATAGTTTTAAGATCGGGAACAACCGATTGGCGATAAATGTTGGCTGGCAACACAACCAGCGGGAAGAATTTGGCAACCCCGATGACCTGACTGAAAGAGCCTTGTTCTTTGATCTGAAGACAATCACTTATACGGTACAGTTTCATTTAAAAGAAATGAATGGTTGGAAGCCATCCATCGGCATGAACGGAATGCAACAGGATAATGTCAATAAAGGCCTTGAACAACTGATCCCAAATTATCGTTTATCCGATATCGGTGGCTATGGCTTTTTGCAAAAAGAATTTAAAAAACTTACCATAAGCGGCGGTGCCAGGTTTGATTCAAGATATATTGATGTGAAGAATTTGCTGGATGCCGGTTCGGTTAAGGGTAACGCATTTACCAAAACATTTTCAAATATTTCGGGAAGTATTGGTGCTGCTTACCAGGTTACCAAAACGATCAATATTAAAATGAATGTTGCCAGGGCATTCAGGGCGCCGGGTATACCAGAGCTGGCTTCTAACGGTGCTCATGAAGGAACTACCCGGTATGAGTATGGTGATAATAACCTGGAAAGCGAGATCAGTACACAATTTGATGCAGCCATTGAATTTAACAATGAACATTTTTCATTTAACCTTGCAGGTTACTACAATAACTTCAACAATTTTATTTTTTACCGTAAACTTGAAGCCGTTGGGGGAGGTGATTCCACTATTGATGTAAATGGCGACTTGCTTACTGCATTTAAGTTTGACCAGCGGGCTGCACATCTTACAGGGTTAGAAGCAACATTGGATATTCATCCGCATCCTTTGGACTGGTTACATATTCAAAATACCTTTTCACTGGTATCAGGAAAATTAAAAGAAAGTATTGAAGGCACCAATAATCTTCCATTTATACCTGCTCCAAAATTACTGACAGAATTAAGAGCTGATTTTAAGAAGCCGATCGGTTTCCTGAAAAATATGTATGCTAAGGTTGAAGTTGAAAATACATTCAGGCAATCAAATCCTTTTACTGCTTATAATACTGAGACAGTAACACCTGCCTATACTTTGTTAAATGCCGGTGCAGGAACAGATATTGTAAATAAGAAAGGCCAGTTATTGATGAACATCAATTTCGTTGCAACCAATATAGCAGATGTTGCTTATCAGAATCATTTAAGCCGGCTGAAATATGCGGCTGAAAATACTTCAACAGGAAGAACAGGTGTTTACAATATGGGCCGCAATTTTAGTGTGAAGCTGAATATTCCTTTGAGTATTGTTTTGAAATAATTTCTTAATTCCCTGGCTGGTGAAAACACCATGCCAGGGCGGGATTTTTTACTTTAACCGCAGAGAACAAGAGAAGCAGGAGGTAACGCAGAGATGTCAGTCATTTTTTTTACTTAACTCCATTCTCTGCGGTAAAATTCATTATGCCTCCTTAGTATTTGCCAAGTAATCTGAAATTAACTCCTGTATATTTTTATTGCTCAAAGTTTATTACTTTGTATCATGATAGAAATAAACATCAACACACCTGCATTGCTTTTTCCTGCTATTACTTTATTGATGCTGGCTTATACGAATCGATTTTTATCACTGGCTTCATTGGTTAGAAAACTCCATTCCGAATACCTGAAAGGGGAGAATAACAAAAACATCGTTTCGCAATTAAAAAACCTGCGGTCGAGGCTGAACCTGATCAGGTATATGCAAAGCCTGGGAGTACTTAGTTTTTTATGTTGTGTGTTGTGTATGTATGCGATCTATAGTAACTGGACACAATTGGCCAACTGGATATTTGCCGGCAGCCTGTTGTTTTTACTGGTATCTATATTGATCTCATTGTTGGAAATAATTCAAAGCACCAAATCAATCGAGATCATTCTGGAAGATATAGAAGAATTAAGTGCAGGAAATATTTTCTCTGATATATTTAAACCTGGTGAAAAATGATCTATTCAAATTCTTTGGGTTTTGTAACTTCATAATCTTTATCATACCGAATAAAGAACCTTATATAAACTACCCTGCTGAGCCGCATAAGCCATGGTTGTAAGACCACTAATAAAATAGCATTGGTTCCAAGCCAGTAAAATATCCTGTTATCTTCAGTTGATACACCAATGAGCACCAGCCAGGCAACAAATGTACTGACTGAAAGTGCAACCGCTAATGCATAACTTACATAGGCAGTCCCATACCAGAACCCAAGCTCCAGGTCAAATTTTTGATTACATACAGGGCAATTGTCATGCATTTCAAATATGTGAGACAAACTTAATTTTCTGTAAGCATTACTGTCTTTGAACATCGGGCCTCTTCTGCAACGGGGGCATTTCATGGTAAGCATACTCCAGTAATAATTCGGGGTAGGCCTTTTTTCATCCTTCATCCGGCAAAGTTATTCAATAATAAAGACAGTTCATGTAGTTCTTCGGTTACTTGCAGTGTTAAAATTTGTTTTGTCATGCTGGAGAATGAAGCATATCAAGAGATTATTCCTTTGTCAGCATGACAAATCGAATAGTAATCAATTAAATATTATTTAGCAGGAACGACCAATGCCATTTTCTTTCTTTCACCGATCTGTTGCCTCCACATGGCATAATACAATCCTTTTTCCACCAATAGATTTTCATGTGTTCCGGTTTCTACTACATCACCTTTTTCCAAAACATAGATCCTGTCGGCATGCATAATGGTACTTAATCGGTGAGCTATCAAAATGGTGATCTGTTCTTTTTGTGATGAAATATCTTTGATCGTATTGGTGATCTCTTCTTCAGTTAATGAATCCAGTGCAGAAGTTGCCTCATCGAATATCAACAAATGAGGTTTACGTAGTAATGCACGTGCAATCGATAAACGTTGTTTTTCACCGCCCGATAATTTTAAGCCTCCTTCACCGATCATGGTATCCAAACCTTTTTCTGCCCTTGATATCAAATTGGTACAACTGGCTTTATCCAGTACATCATTCAATTCAGCATCCGTTGCTGCCGGGTTTACAAATACCAGGTTTTCTTTTATGGTTCCACTGAAAAGATTGGTATCCTGTGTAACAAAACCGATCTGTTTGCGCAGATCATCAAAATGTATTTCTGTTTCATCTAACCCGTTGTATAAAATTTTCCCTTCCTGCGGCCGGTACAATCCAACTAATAATTTCATCAGGGTAGATTTACCCGAACCCGACGGCCCAACAAATGCAATAGTTTCACCGGCACTTGCTTTAAAACTGATATTGTCAATGGCTTTTTGTGAAGCAGTCTGGTGTTTGAAAGAAACCTCATTAAAAGACAATGTTTCAATATTGTATAATGGCTTTGGATTTGCCGGTTCCGGTTCAGGCGCCTTTTCCATCAGGTTGTGAAAATTATTTAATGAAGCTTCAGCTTCCCGGTATGATAATAAAATATTCCCGATCTCCTGCAATGGACCAAAAACGAAGAAAGAAAATATCTGCATGGTAACTAATTGCCCTGCATCCATTTCATTTTTAAAAATCAACCACATTAATATGAATAAGATCACCTGGCGCAAAGTATTTACCATGGTGCCCTGGATAAAACTGATACTCCTGATCCGTTTTACTTTTTTTAATTCAAGGCCTAAAATCTTGTACGTGTTTTTATTCAGCCTCACCACTTCCTGTTCAGTAAGACCAAGACTTTTAACCAGTTCAATATTCCGTAACGATTCAGTTGTAGAACCTGCCAATGCAGTTGTTTCGCCAACGATATGCTTTTGAATGATCTTGATCTTTTTGCTTAAATAGTTTGTAATTACGGTAAGAAAGAAAATACCAACCAGGTAAGCAATGGGAATACTCCAGTGAATAAAAACGGCGGCATAAACAAAAACAAAGATCACACCTATGATCACACCAAAAAGAATGTTGATGAAATTGATCATGAATTTTTCTACATCTGAACGTACTTTGGTTAATACTGAAAGTGTTTCACCGCTGCGCTGATCTTCAAATTGCTGGTAAGGAAGTTTCATGGCATGTTGGAGACCATCAGTAAAAACTTTGGCACCGAATTTTTGTATCACCACATTCAAAAAATAATCCTGGAAATTTTTTGCAATACGGCTGATCATGGCCACTGAAATAGAACAAACAAGAATGAACCAAACGCCTGGTTTATTCCAGGAGAAAGCGTTGAAGAACCTGTTCCAGCTAAAAGGTTCGGTGCTGCTCTGGTGGCTATTGGCCAGGTTGATCAGTTTACCTAACAGTATCGGGTCTATCAATGAAAAACCTATATTGATCGAGGCAAGGGTCAACGTAAGCACTACCAGCCATTTATAAGGTTTCAGGTATTGTAATAAAATTTTCATTAAAAAATATTTATGATCACTCTTTGTGAGTTATAAAGGAAATAGATTCGCAAAAATACATTGAAATATTTCTATGTATCAAATAAAATACAATTTCGGGAAAAAGTTAGAAAGTTCTTAGTTCATTGTTCACGGTTGGCCTTTTTACTTTGAACATTGTTCATTACGTGAAGATTTCAATGATTAATCTAAAATTTAACGATGAACTAAAAACTATAAACTTGTTTTAAGCTCCCCAACCTTCCCGGTCCAAACTCCTGTATTGAATGGCTTCGGCTAAATGTTCCGGTTTAATATCTGCGGAGGCTGAAAGATCTGCTATGGTACGACTTACTTTTAAAATGCGGTCATAAGCCCTTGCAGAGAGGTTTAATTTTTCCATGGCCGTTTTTAAAAGATTTTGACCGGCTGTATTTATGACACAGATATCTTTCAGCATCTTACTGCTCATGTGTGCATTTGCATATACGCCAGAAATATTTTCATATCTTATTGATTGTATTTCACGTGCTTTAATTACCCGTTCCCTGATGCATTCGCTTTTTTCAAATTTTACTGTAGATGATAATTCTTCAAAAGCAACCGGGGTTACTTCAACGTGAAGGTCAATACGGTCGAGCAGGGGACCCGATATTTTGTTCAGGTATTTTTGGACCCCACCGGGTGGGCAGGTACATTCTCTTTCAGGATGATTAAAATACCCACATGGGCAAGGGTTCATACTTGCGATGAGCATAAAACTGGCTGGAAAGTCCAATGCAATTTTAGCACGGGAGATGGTTACTTTTCTTTCCTCCATGGGTTGCCGCATCACTTCCAAAACGGTTCTTTTAAATTCCGGTAATTCATCCAGGAACAATACACCATTGTGCGCCAGTGAAATTTCACCGGGTTGAGGATTGCCGCCCCCGCCAACCAATGCCACATCTGATATTGTATGGTGCGGGCTTCTAAATGGGCGTTTACACACCAGCGTTGAATTCTCGGGCAGTTTTCCGGCTACACTATGAATTTTTGTTGTTTCCAGGGCTTCTTCTAAAGAAAGTGGGGGTAAAATAGTAGGTAATCTTTTTGCCAGCATTGTTTTCCCTGCGCCCGGTGGGCCGATCAATATAGCATTGTGGCCGCCCGCAGCAGCGATCTCCAGTGCACGTTTGATATTTTCCTGGCCCTTTACATCACAAAAATCAATATCGAAATCTGTTTGAGCATGGGCAAATTCTTCCCTGGTATTCACATAAGTTGGTTTAATAGAATTTTCATCTTTAAAAAAATCAATAACATCATTCAGATGTTCAACTCCGTAAACTTTTAAATTGTTGACCATGGCTGCCTCCCGTGCATTTGCAGCCGGAACGATGAAGCCTTCAAATCCTTCTTTGCGGGCCTGAATGGCAATTGGCAGGGCGCCTTTGATGGATTTAACGGTTCCGTCTAAACTTAATTCGCCCATGATCACATATTTTGATAATTTCTCAGGATTTGCTATCTGGTCTGTTGCACCCAATGTGCCTATAGCAATAGGAAGGTCGAATGCGGAGCCGGATTTTTTAATATCCGCCGGAGCAAGATTAACCACCAGTTTTGTCCGTGGCATATAATAATGATTGCTTTTGATAGCACTTTCTACCCGTTGTAAACTTTCTTTAACAGCATTGTCCGGAAGGCCAACAATAAAATAATGCTGCCCCTGGTTATTTACGTTTACTTCCACAGTGATGGTAATGGCTTCCACACCATATACGGCGCTGCCAAATGTTTTTACGAGCATAGGTAAAGATTGGAAAATTGGCCAATAAAAAAATGTTGTTTACATCGGTTTGGGAGGAGATTTTAACTGATGGAAACCGGTAAAAAAATCCGGTTGAAATTAAATAATAGTTTTGGAAATAATTTTAATTCGTGTGCGATTTGATAATTGGAGGTCGCAACATGCGACCTCCAATTATTTGTAAATTATAAAATATTGAAATGGCAACATAAAATAAAGCAGGGATAATACCAGATGAAGTAGTTATTAAAAAAATTCTTTTCTTGCGATATAAAAAAGTCATGATAGATAAAGATATTGCTGAACTATATGGCGTGTCAACTAAGCGGTTAAATGAACAAGTAAAGCGTAATAAAAAGAGGTTTCCCGAAGATTTTATGTTTCAGTTAACACAGGAAGAAAAAGACGAGGTAGTCGCAAATTGCGACCACCTCGAAAGTCTAAAATTCTCACCAAATTTGCCTTTTGTTTTTACTGAGCATGGTGCAGTAATGTTGGCTAGTGTTTTAAATAGCGACCGGGCGATAGAAGTTAATATACAGATAGTTAGACTATTTACGCGGATACATGAAATGTTATTAACTAATAAGGATATTTTACTGAAAGTAGAGCAGTTAGAGATAAAAGTATCTGGGCATAACGACGATATAAAGTTGATCTTTAATGCGCTAAAAAAAATTACTCAATCCTCCACAGGAACCAAGGCAGAGAATAGGATTTAAACCCTAAATCTGTATAAAAACCTGAAATTCCAAAATGAAATTTAAAGATAAGAAAGAACAAATGGAGGACACAATTTGAGACCTACGGTAACAGAAGATTTGTTTTATTACTTATTAAGTATATTTATATTGATAAAAGAGAAACAAATGAAAAAAACATTAATCATAATTTACGTATTTGCCATTTTACTTTCTTGCAGTAAAAGTGATAACACTCCATTTCCTTCAATCCCTTCCTTGCCTTTGCTAAACACTTCTGCTGCAACATCCATAACAACGATATCTGCAAGATGTGGTGGTGATGTAAGTTCAGATGGCGGTTCAACAGTAACATCGCGTGGCGTTTGTTGGAGTACTACCTCAAATCCCGGCCTAACAGGAAATCATAGCACAGAAGCGGGCGGTACAGGATCATTTCACAGCAATATTTCAGGACTTACTCCTGCAGTTAAATATTATGTTCGGGCATATGCTATTAATAGTGTCGGTACTTCTTATGGAAATGAAGTTAGTTTTATAACAAATATCCCTGTTGTTACTTTACCTGCATTAACTACTTCAATTGTTACAGCCATTACTACTACTACTGCAATGTGTGGTGGCAATATAAGCGTTGATGGTGGAGCCCCGGTAACAGCACGTGGGGTTTGTTGGAGTACTACAATTAATCCCATCGCAACCGGAAACCATACTACTGATAGCAACGGAACCGGCTCATTTATCAGTAGCTTAACCGGGCTTATTGCAACAACAACTTATTATGTGCGGGCTTATGCCACCAATAGTGAAGGAACAGCTTATGGAAATGAAGTGAGTTTTACAACGTTGTAATTTAGATATACTGCTAACGAAGAATGAACGGACTCTAAATGGTTAAAAAAAATCTGGGAACCACTAAAAATGTAATAAATTATAAATTCTCCAGCATTTTCACCACCCCTTCTTTTTTCAGGATCAAATAGCCAAGCCTGTCATTACTGATCCCTTCCCGTAATTGGTAATTGAACAGTAACTGGTCATTCTCCACCGTAGTTTCAAAATAATTGAATTTGATATTGGGATGTATTTTTAATGCTTCGGCAATTTCATATAGATGTGTAGAAAGAATGAATAAAGAGTTTTTTATTTTAAGTAAACCCTCAATAACGGTGCTGCTGCATTTCATGGCATCCTGTACATTGGTGCCTTTAAATAATTCATCGATGAGGATGAGCCATTTGCGCCCGTCATTTACTTTTTGAATAGTGGCCTTGATGCGTTGCACTTCATTGAAAAAATAGCTTTCACCTTTTGCAATATTGTCTATCACATTGATATTACTGAGCATTCCATCAAATAAACTCAGTTCCATTTTTTTTGCCGGAACACCCATACCAATATGTGCCAGGAAAACTGCTGTACCTACTGATTTTATAAAAGTACTTTTGCCGGCCATATTGGCACCGGTTAAAAATAAAAAATTTGTCTGGCGGTTCATAACAACATTGTAGGCAACCGGTTTTTGCAGTAAAATATGGAATAGGCCGTTTGCTTCAATAAATGGTTGCGGTGATTCAATAAATTTGGGAAAAACCAGGTCATATTTTTTAACTGACACCGCCATTCCATACCAGGCATCCAGTTGTGCATGGATGTGCAGCAAGCCCAACATATTCATTTTGAATTTATGCAAAATAAAATGACCGAGCTGCAATAATTGTGGAATTGGAATGGCTGATGCATGGTCATTTGAATCCAATATTTTAAAAGCTTCATTATCTGTGATCTTTTTTGCTTCCAATAATATTTTTTGTAATGGAGCAGGACAGTTTTCATTCAGAAAAGCATGGATCAATTGTTTCATTCCTTTAATAAAATCAAAGCAATGGGTAACAGAATATTTGATCAGGGAAAAATCGGGACCATGTAATAGTTTATAGCTGTATGCAGTTAATGTTGATACGGAAGACGGAATAGGATCAATATTATTATCATAAAAACGTTCTATAACCATGATCGAACCATTGCTGATACGTTTTGGCCATTGGTCCTTCATGTTTATAATAAGCATTAAAGTTTCCTGTATTCCTGTAATGGCTTCAATACTGATTAGGGGGGTACTTAGATTCTTCTTTAACTGCAATTTGCCATTACTGGTTAGTGTTTCATCCAGGTAATTAAAAATAGAAAACTCTTCTTCCGTATTAAAAATTGAAAGATCGTTTAGTGTTGTTTTATCTATTTCCATTTGAAATATTCTATTTTTCTTTGTGAACTTTCCTGTCTTTGAGTCTCTGAATTCTATTGCCACCAAGGCACAAAGGCTCTAAGCAGCAAAAAGATCAGCGGGTAAAAAGTAATCTTTGTCCCATCACAGATTCATCTACCAACCCATTTCCATAAACCATATGGCCATTTACAAAAGTATTACAAATGGTTGCCGGGAATTTAAAGTCAGTAAACGGGCTCCAGCCGCATTTGTATAAAATATTATCTACAGACACAGTGTTTTCTTTATTCAGATCTGCAATTACCAGGTCTGCATAATACCCTTCCCTGATAAAGCCACGTTCTTTAATATTAAAACAGGTTGCAACCGCATGGCTCATTTTTTCGGCAATTTTTTCCAAAGAAATATATCCCAGGCTGTTGTAGTAAAGCATCAAAGATAAACCATGCTGTACCAATGGTAAACCTGCATAAGCATTCTCATAAGAGGGGCCTTTTTCAGATAATAAATGCGGTGCATGGTCAGTAGCAATTACGTCGAGCCTGTCATCGAGCAAGGCTTCCCATAATGCTTTTTTATTATTGGAAGACTTAATGGCCGGGTTGCATTTTATTTTATATCCAAGCGTTGCATAATCATCTGCGGTAAAATGTAAATGATGTACACATACTTCAGCAGTAATTCTTTTGTCTTTCAAAGGCATCATATTGCCAAATAACTGCAATTCTTTTTCCGTACTGATATGCAGGATGTGAAGGCGGGTGTTGTACTTCTGTGCAAACTTTATGGCAACCAATGAAGATTCAAAACAAGCTTCATCATTTCTGATAACTGGGTGGTCTGCAGGGGATAAAATATTTTTTTCATTTTTCACCAGTTCATAATTCCTTCGGCAGATCCTTTCGTCTTCACAATGCGTTGCAATGAGCATTTCACTTTCAGCAAAGATCCTGTTGAGGGTAGCATGGTTATCTACCAGCATATTACCGGTGCTGCTACCCATGAAGATCTTAACACCACAAATGGATGTTTTGAATTTATTTGTCCGGAGCACTTCATCTGAATTGTCATTGCTAACTCCCATAAAAAAAGAATAATTCGCCAGGGAGCTTTTTGATGCAATTTTATATTTGTCTTCCAGCAAATTTAAAGTAAGTGCATTGGGGATCGTATTGGGCATCTCCATAAAGCTGGTAACCCCGCCGGCTACAGCAGCCCTGCTTTCTGTATTTATGGTTGCTTTATGTGTTAGCCCCGGTTCCCTGAAATGGACCTGGTCGTCTATAACTCCCGGAAATAAATACTTCCCTTCTCCATTTATTTCAGTTATTTTCTGTTTAACATGAATCTGTTTTTCTATTTTTTCAATACGTTCACCATTGGTTAATACATCCAGGTTCAGAATTTTTCCTTCATTTACTACCGAGATGTTTTTAAAAAGGTAATTTTGCATATCTTGAATTAAATGTTTCTTTATTAAATACCAAACTAAATGCAAATTATTAAAAGCTTTATCAAACTAATACTTTTTATTTTCCCGTTTACTGCAGGGGCTCAATCCACTTATCTTACCCAAGGTTCGAAGGAATATCGTTTTGTAGAAAGACTGGAAATTAAGCAACAAAAGAATACAAATCTCAATTTTTCTTCTGTTAAGCCGTTTAACAGAAAAGCGATCGTTGCGGAAGCACTGTATATAGACAGTTCTCGTATGGGACTAAAAGATTCAACTGAATTGGCTAAATATAAGGCATGGGCAGACCTCGACCTTAGTAAGACAGATGAATATAATTTGAAAAGTTTATTGATGAATAACAGCGAATGGGTAACACGGCCAATGGATTTTGCAAAAAGTAAAAGACCCATTTTAAAAACATTCTATTTAACGAAGCCGAATATGCTGGAAGTAAAGACCAAAGACTTTTTTTTGGTCGTGAATCCTGTATTATTATTTCAGTATGGAAAGGAAAAGGACAACAACCAGGCAGTATTTGTAAACAGCAAAGGTGTTACCATCAGGGGTATGATTGCAAATAAAGTAGGATTTTCTTCAACAATTACTGATAACCAGGAACGGGGTCCTAAATATTTTCAACAGAAAATTGATTCACTTGAAGCGGTACCGGGAGTTGGATTCTACAAAAATTTTAAAACCAATGCTGTGGATTATTTTGATGCAAGAGGCTATATAACTTTTAATGCAGCAAAATATATAGACATCCAATTCGGGTATGACAAAAATTTCATTGGAGACGGTTACCGCAGTTTATTCCTTAGCGATTGGGGAAACAGTAATCTTTTTCTAAAACTAAATACTAAAATATGGAAAATCAATTACCAGAATTTATTTATGGAATTGATGCCACAGTTTGCCAAAGGATCTGATACGCTGCTTGACAGGAAATATGCGGCCATGCATCACCTGAGTATGAATGTAACAAAGTGGCTGAATATTGGATTATTTGAAGGCGTTATTTTTGGACGGAAGAATCGTTTTGATTTTCAATATCTGAATCCCATCATTTTTTACAGACACATTGAAGGCACTGTTGGCAGCCCGGATAATGCAGTAGGAGGATTGGATTTTAAAGCCAATGTAGCACACACATTGCAATTTTACGGACAGTTTATATTAGATGAATTTATTTTATCAAAGATTAAAAATGATCCGACAAACTGGGTAAATAAATACGGAATTCAGCTTGGGGTAAAATATATTGATGCTTTTGGAATAAAAAATCTCGACGTTCAGGGTGAAATGAATAGGGTAAGACCATTTACGTATGCACATAAAAATACGATCGGTAATTATACACATTACAATCAACCGCTGGCTCATCCATTGGGTGCAAACTTCCAGGAATTTATTGGAATTGTTAATTATCAGCCTACGCCAAAATGGTATATTAATGCCAGGCTGATATATTATTATCAAGGTCTTGATTCTGCCGGATTGAATTTTGGAAGTAACCCTTTCAAGGTTTATTCTACGCGATCAAATGAAACAGGGTATAAGATTGGCAGTGGTAATAAAGCAACCTGCTTTAACGGGTTATTAAACGTATCGTATGAATTCAGAGAAAATCTATTCTTTGAAGGATCCATTCAACAAAGGAATTTCACACTCGCTAATGCTCCGGGTTCTTCCAATAGTACCATGATCAGTGCAGGTATCCGTTGGAATATTGCAAAAAGGGCTTATGATTTTTAAGTTTGCATGATACACAATATGTTGGTTCAGTTGATCACAGATCCTGTATCCAGTATCTTGTATCGAGTAAATCTATTCCACAGTAATCGAAAAAGTGAGTGTACGGGAATTGATCTTATCAATAACATTTGAGTATTTAAGGTCCGGGTCCCTGCTATGCAGATTGGTCATACCCCAACCGAATTTTACTTCGGGGGTGAATACGAAATAAGGAAAGTAAAAATGAAATCCTAAGGATCCATCTACTCCATAATCAAGCGGTTTCAGTTTAATTAGATTACCAGAATTTTTTGAACCCGCATTTGCAGCAAGGTCATATTCTATTCTTCCGCCGGCCATCATATATACTTTAAAATTCTTGATTCGGTCACTCGAAAATTTTATCTGCAAAGGCAGTGCAAGCGTAATGCCCTGAACTTTTTTCAAAACAACATCGCTTTCTCCTGCAGGGATATCCGGATATTTTAAATTGTAGAGAAAAGCCTTTTCAGTAAATACAAGGCTAAGCGGGTATGTTCTTATGTCAAAATGATTGCTAAGGCGAAGGTTAACCAACCAGGCCAGATTAATACCGGTACTGTTGATACTTTCAACGCTCATGATGGTATCTCTTTGCAAAAAAAGAGGGTTGTGAGAAAAACTGAAATGTGAACGGTTAACACCTAAATGTATCCCAAAATGAAAAGACTTATCATCATGGTCTTCCAGGTTCAATACTTCTCGCAATTGTGAAAAGGCAATTGACGGGAATATTAAAACCGGTAGTATAATATAAATTATTTTTCTCCGCAATAGATGCTGCATATACCAAGGCTCAGTGATTTGAAATAAGTTTTTTTATATCCCAGTTTATCCAGGATAATATTAAATTCCTTCCCTTCAGGGAATTTTTTAATTGATTCGTCGAGATATTTGTATGCGTCGCGGTTTTTTGAAAAAAACTTACCCATATTGGGGGTAACAATTTTCATGTAAAAATTATAAAATGATCTTATAAAAGGAATCCTCGGTTTACTAAATTCAAGAACCACTAATTTTCCACCTGGTTTTAGTACTCGTTTTATTTCATTTAACCCTTTTTCAAGGTGTTGAAAATTCCTTACTCCGAAAGCCACTGTTATTGCGTCAAACGTATTATCATTAAAACTTATTGCTTCGCTATCTCCATTTAACAATTCAATGCTGTTTTGTAAACCCAATTTTATAATTTTATTTCTGCCTATTTTCAACATGCCATCGCTGATATCAATTCCTGTAATTTTAACCGGATTGAGCAATCGGGACGCCATGATCGCTACATCAGCCGTTCCTGTTGCAACATCCAGTATCAATTTCGGATCAAGTTCTTTTAATTGACCAATAGCTTTTTTTCGCCAGCTTAAATCAATTCCGCCACTTAAAAACCTGTTCAAAAAATCATAGTTTCCGGCAATATCATCAAACATGCCAGCAACCTGTTCTTTCTTGCTCAGTACCGAATCATTATTGGGTACAATGCTGTCGTGTTCATAATTTGCCATAGAATCATGCAAATATAAGTTGTTTAGGTAATTTGGTTATACTACAAATAATATCATTGGGATAAGAAAGAGTATTTTTGTGTTTCAATTTTGTTAAATGAACATCAAGAAAGCGAGTTATATTGTCAGCAGCCCTGAATATGAGAAATGCCCAGTACCTGATAAACCGGAATATGCATTTATCGGAAGAAGTAATGTGGGCAAATCCTCCCTGATCAATATGATCTGTGATAATGATAAACTTGCAAAAACTTCAGGATCACCCGGAAAAACACAACTGATCAATCATTTTGAAATTATCAGCAGTGTGGATGAATCAGAGGGAAAAAAAAAGATCAATACATTTAAGTGGTACCTGGTTGACCTGCCCGGTTATGGTTTTGCCAAAGTAAGTCAACGGAGCAGGCGGCGGTGGGAGCAAATGATCGAGAATTATTTGCGCAAGCGTGAGAATCTTACAATGGTATTTGTATTAATTGATGCCCGTCACAGCCCTCAACAAATAGACCTTGATTTCCTGGAAAATTTAAAGATATGGCAGATCCCTTTTTGCCTGGTCTTTACCAAATCTGATAAAGAGAATCAGCGTACGGTAAGTAAAAATGTAAAGGACTTTTTAGAAGCCATGAAAAAAACATGGCAATTCTTACCTCAGCACTTTGTAACCAGTGCTGTAAAAAAATCAGGTAAAGCAAAACTGCTTTCATTTATTGATGAAACAAATGAAGCTATTAAATAACCGGAAATCTAATTAACAACTTTGTTGGCACAACTGCTGCTTGCAAATGCTTCCGGTTTTGCTTTAAAGGCAAATCCCATTCCAAGGATGTACCCCATTGCTTCACGCAGTGCTTCATTGCTTTTAAAATGCGGATTGGTATTGATGTCGGCATGAACTTCCATGTCAACATCATATACGGTAAATAAACTACAGAGTTCATAAGCAATTTCAATACTCTTGGCAACTTCTACAAGCATTCTTTCTTTAATGCTGTATTTGAGGATCGTTTTTTCATTGTGTATGAACATGAATCCTCCACGTCCTTCCCGTAAAAAAACGATCACAGTTGCGAATTCAGTATCCTTGCCTTTTACCTGGCTGTCGGTGCCAATACAAACTTTTAATTTGTGGCCTAATGCTGTTTCTCTTTTGATAGCATGTTCTACAGCATCTTTGATTGGAAGTTGAATCAGATCACCATTGAATTTTCTCCATAACATAAAGTGGGGTTTTCTAAAGTTAAGATAAAAAATCCAAAAATGAAGCAATTTGAATATTTGGAGATTTGAAAATGAAAAACAAAGGATTTGCCGGCCCCAATAATTTCCCGATTTTCAAATCTTCAAATTGTTGTAATAAAAAAAGGGACCAGCCCCTAACGCTGATCCCTAACTTACACATGAATCTACCTTACTGTTTTATAATTCGTTCTGTTTGTTTTTCATTTTCATTGAATAACTGTAAAATATAAAAACCACCCGGTTTGTTATTTACATTTATTTTGTTGATGCCTTTATTTCCTGTTCCCGTGGCTATCATTCGGCCATTTGCATCTGATAATCGGTATTTGTAATATTCAAAAGCATTCACAATAATTTCGTCTTGTACAAAGGTTGAAACCGTAAATAATTTTTCAGATCTTCCTGCACCTCTTAATGCAATAATGTTTGAATAAGCAGTTTGATCAATGACCGATACAACTTTTAACCTGTAGAAAAGGGTACTGTTATTATATGGCGCATAACTGAACGACTTCGCTGAACCATTAAACGCTGAAACGGGTTTAAATATTATACCATCAGAAGAAACTTCCAGCAATTGTGATTTTATAGGTTCATCAGCAACTACATTCCAATTCAACATGTGTTTATCTTTTACTGTATTTCCATTAAGACTAACATCATGAATTGGCAGTGGTCCGTTAAAACCCGTAAGTTTATAAGACCCAAGGCTACCATAATTACTTGTATTTGAATTACCGGTGCCATCCACAACAATATAATAATTGCCTGCATTTAAAATGGTGTCTATGGAAATACTCATTGTTGATGCGGGATCATAAGTATTTATGATCGTATTGCCATTATAAAGTATGACCTTCATATCGAGGTTGGCTCCAATATAGTTTCCACCAATGTTGAACGGAATAGCATCCATATGGAAATTTACAGGCTGGGTAATATTGTATTTAAATGCATCTTTATCATTACTTGTAGTAATAATCCCATCTATACTAAATGAACTTGGTGTAAGGGAAAAAGCACTTGTATTTAAATTTTCTGTATAATCATCTGTACGGTAGGTAAAACCATTTTGAGAAGAAATGATGGTTAAATTATCCTGGGTATTTGCACATCCGTAAGGAGTAGGCCCGTCATTCCAACCGGTCATATTTTTATAGTAACTGTTTCCCATAATTGGCGCCCATCCAACCTGGCCTGAGCCTGATCCCATGCTATAGGTTTCTGTTAATACACAATTTGCATTGTAAGTTGACTGATGTGATAAACCGACCGTGTGACCGCTTTCATGTGAACAACATTCACCTACAAATTTAGGGCTGTTTGGTCCAAGCCTGTCGCAAAAAACAAATCCCGGTGTGTCATCACCCCATGTAAAAGAACCAACATAAGAAATACCACCGACACCGGATGTCCAACTACTGGTAGGCGTTATTATGATTCGTATTCTTTTATTTAAAGGAGTTGCCAGGAATTTTGTTGAATCCGTTGTGATATTGATATTGAACGGCCTGTAATCTTCTGATACCCTGTTAAAAACCTCTGTGATCTGTGCATCTGTCATGCCACTTGCGGCGCACAAGATCGGGGCACCGCCGTTCCATCCGGTTCCGATCACATTATGGCCATCGAAATCTAAAAATATGGTAGCAGGAGCAGCAGGTAAACTGCTTAGTTTTGGTAAACTATAAGTATTAAATGAAATAAATAAAGCGAATAGCAATAATTTGATGTAAGTAAAGTTTTTCATTTGAGTAGGATTTAATGCCGCAAAAAACCGGCTATTAGTTTGGATATTATAGAAAGATCATTTTTAATTTTGATTACATTCCTGCAATATTTTTTCTGTTTCTACTTTAACAAATTTGTAATTTCCTGAGATGTCTCTTTTGATCTGGTAGCCATCAGATGCCGTTGGATTCATGATTCGTCCGACATAATTTTGACTAAAGTCATCATTTATTTGTTTTGATAAATGAAATATGGTTTTATCTGATTGATCGGATTGTATGGTCATACTTTGAAGGTTACTGTATTTTACAATATTGCTGGTAACCGTTCCGGAGAATTTAAAATTATCTGAAAATGAAAGAGTAATATGCTGACCTTCTGTTAAATTGAAAGCATTGATAAATGTTGATACAGCACAATCGATCGTATTAGGGAAACTCCCGAATATTGCTTGTTTTGATACCGATGAAATTTGAGAAAAGCCGGCTGAAGTAGTCAGGCAAACTAATATTGCCAACATTGTTTTAATAAGCGTTTTCATAGTAGGTTTTTTTGTTCTTAGAAATTTGGATTAAACTCTAATAACTTAAACGCTACAATGCCTTGCTTAGTGTGTGATCAATAAAAATATGCTAAAAAAAGGGCGATAAATTAAAATTTGATTTAATACATGGAAGTGCTCAGCATAACAAGAGTGCAGGCTTCGAGTGTTTTGATCCCATTTTGCCTGGCCAAAATTTCCAGTTCTTCGTTTTCGGCACCGGGATTGAAAATGATCCTTTTTGGCTTCAGTGAAAGGATATAATCATAAAACGGTTTTTGATGTAAAGGGTTAAGATATAATGTTACTGTATCAATATCTTCCATGATCTTTTTTTCAGTTGTGATAGGAATGTTTCCGATCATACCGGCTTTTTTTCCTAAAGCAACAACCGGGTGATTGTGTGCAATAAGTTTCTTTACAGCCAGGTTACTATATCGTTCTATATTTTCTGATGCACCCAATACCAGTGTTTTCTTCATAGTTTTAAATTAATTTAAGAATCTTGATCTCAATTCAGGTGTTGGTACCATGCAGGAATCTCTTTTGCCAAACCATTTATATCTGTTTTTTGCAATGATGCCATACACAGCATCCCTGATAAAAGCAGGGACAATGATAAAGCCATACAGCAATTTAGTTAATCCTCCGAGGTTCCTTGCCACTGTTAGTGCTGCAGTAGAACGCGTAAGCGCTTTGTTGTTTATAATAAGAACAAAAGAATTTAGATCATCAACAGAAAGTCCATATTTTATGAGCAACTGTTGGCCTGTTTCTTCTTGTAGTGAAGCAAATGTAAAAAAAGCATGCGGATCATGCTTTATTACATATTGAACAGAATTATTACAAAGGTTGCATACAGCATCGAATAATATGATCGGATGATTATTCATTCGGGTGCAAATTAGAATAAATGATGCTTTTTACGGTAAGTTTTATTTATAATATATTATTAAATTACAATCAGATCAACATAGGGAAATGAAAACGCTGATTTGTATTGAAGCAAGATGTTACGGGCAAAAAAATACTGAACAAAACGGCCCAGTATTTTTTGTTTAAATTATTTATTTTATACCAACATTGTTACCGGGTTTTCCAGGTATTTCTTCAGTGTTTGTAAAAAAGCAGCACCAACAGCGCCATCCACACTGCGGTGATCGCAGCTTAATGTTATTTTCATAAAATTACTTACACCAAAGCCGTCTGCTTTTTTTACTACTGTTTCTTTTATTCTGCCTATAGCCATTATACAACTGTCAGGCGGGTTG
>JANMMS010000050.1:0-133300 GCA_031373525.1 Ferruginibacter sp. | reverse complement strand
AGCGAGTGTAAGATACACCCGCTTCTGAATAATTTTAAATGATTTACTTTTTCCCGGTTGAATTGGATGCCTGAATCCATTTTTCCATTGCCTTACAATCTTTATATTCATCGTCGATGCGAATGTAATAAGTTTGAATTTTATTACTAAACCATTTTTCAAGCGCATCTTCCTTTTTTACCTCTAAGGCTCGTTGTGCAATTTTACTGTAATCGTCTTTTATATTTTCCCTGTGAGGCGCTGTTCTTGTTTTTAAATAAACAATGCGTACTCCCTTTTTTCCTCTTTCATCTGTATACTCGACCGGTTGTGAATATTCACCAACTTTCAGATTCTTCATCATCGCTACCATATCTTTATCCAGCTGATCGATTGTTAAAAAAGTTCCATTGGCTCCTTGAATCATACCGGCTGTAAACTTGCTTGCTTCATCATCACTGAATTTTGAAACAGCAGTTCCGAATTCAATAACACCTGCTATTAACTTTGATCTTACCGTATCCAGTTTTGCAACACCATCCTTTATTTCATATTGTGTTACCTGTGGGATCTTTAAGATATGTTTTACAACAGCATCATCGCCGGCACGGCTTACCAACTGTATGATGTGATACCCGAATTTTGATTTAAATGGATTGGAGATCTGTCCTTCTTTCAATGTAAATGCTTTTGAAAGCCAGGTAGGGTCAAGGTCTTTTTGATTTCGGTTGATCTCATACTGACCGCTATTTACTTTTACTCCCGGATCTTCTGAATTTAATATAGCCAATGCAGTAAATTCCTTTCTGCCGCTTTCGATCTGTTTTTTATATTCTGCCAATTGCTCTATGCAATATTGTTCTGCATCACGGCTGGCTTTCGGAAAGCTTACGATCTGCCCAACTTCTACTTCACTTTCATAAAGTACCAAACTGTCGGTAGGTATCTTATCAAAATAATTCTTTACTTCTGTTGGTGTTATCTTAACGTCTTCTACAATTTTATTACGCATGGCTGCAGCCAGTTTCCTGTCTCTGAAACCATCTTTAAAATCTTCTTTTAGCTGGTAAACAGATTTACCTGCAACTTTTTCCAATTCATCTTTTGATCCATACTGGCTGATAAAATAACGGATCTGGTTATCAATATCTGCTTCTACTTCTTCATCTGTAACCGGTAATGAATCTTTTTCTGCCTGTAATACCAATGCCTTGATACCTATACTTTGTTCCAGTGTAAGACATCTTGCATCCGGTGGCAATTCAATTCCCTGCCTTTGCAGATCAACCAGGCTATTATCAATATCACTTTTTAAAACTATCTTATTGCCAACTACCGCAACGATCTTATCCGCAACCACTTTTTTGGGTTGTGCAAAACACATGGTAAAAATGCCGAGGGAAAATACAGTTAGTAAAATTTTATTTCTCATATGATGCATCAATGTCAATTTCTTAATTATTGTCACAGGTAAAATTAATCCTGTATCATTCAAGTGGTGGATTTGAAAGGTCATTTAACAAAAAATTGGTAGAAGTAGCCAGTTCTTAGTTCATAGTTGGTTGTATACTTTGCGCTTTGCCAGACCAGGGTTACTTTAATAGTTACAGCCCTTGAAGACTGTAACTAAGAACTATAAACTTGCTTTATAAAGTACGTTTAACTTCCGTTTCCTCAAACGCTTCTACAATATCCCCAACTTTAATATCATTGTAATTTTTAATTACCAATCCACATTCCATATTGGAAGAAACATCTTTTGCATCATCGCGATAACGTTTCAGACTTGCCAGTTCACCGGTAAATATTACAATACCATCTCTTACCAGCCTGATCCTGTTGTTACGGGCAATTTTTCCATCCAATACAAAACAACCGGCAACAGTAGCTTTATCGAAACGATACGTTTCCCTGATCTCAACATTTGCAAGTATCTTATCTTCAACACCCGGTTCCAACATACCTTCCATTGCACTCTTGATCTCTTCAATGGCATTGTAAATAATTGAATATAATTTTATTTCGATCGACTCGCTTTCTGCCAGTTTGTTTGCCTGCATTGACGGACGGACATTGAAACCAATGATGATGGCATCTGATGCATTCGCAAGGGTAACATCACTTTCTGTAATGGCACCAACTGCTTTGTGTATCACTTTAATTACGATCTCTTCAGTACTTAATTTCTGTAATGAATCACTTAATGCTTCAACAGAACCATCCACATCACCTTTAATAATAACATTCAGTTCTTTAAAGTTTCCAAGCGCCAGGCGACGACCGATCTCATCAAGCGTTATATGCTTTTTGGCCCTGATACCCTGTTCACGCAATAACTGTCCCCGTTTATTTGCCATAGCCCTTGCATCCGATTCGTTCTCAAAAACACGGAAGGTTTCTCCGGCTTGCGGGGCACCGTTCAATCCAAGGATGAGTACAGGTGTAGATGGCGGTGCAACTTCCACACGTTGATTCCGCTCGTTATACATGGCTTTGATCTTTCCGAAATGCTGTCCGGATACGATCATATCGCCCTGTTTCAACGTGCCGTTTTGTACCAGTATTGTGGCTACATATCCACGACCTTTATCCAGGGATGCCTCAATAACGGTTCCGCTTGGGTGTTTATCCGGATTTGCTTTTAATTCAAGTATATCTGTCTCCAGTAATATTTTTTCAAGGAGCAGTTCCACATTCATACCGCTTTTTGCACTTATTTCCTGGCTTTGGAATTTACCACCCCAACTTTCTACCAATATATTCATTGTTGAAAGCTGTTCCTTTATCTTTTCGGGATTAGCTCCATCCTTATCCATTTTATTGATAGCAAATATCATTGGAACATTTGCTGCCTGGGAGTGTGAGATGGCTTCTTTTGTTTGCGGCATTACAGCATCGTCAGCCGCTACAACAATTACTGCTATATCTGTTACCTTAGCACCACGTGCACGCATGGCCGTAAAAGCCTCGTGACCAGGAGTGTCTAAAAAGGTAATGGCACGGCCGTCTTTAGTAGTAACCTCATATGCACCAATGTGCTGTGTAATACCCCCGGCCTCACCGGCAATAACATTTGTATGCCTGATATAATCGAGCAGGGATGTTTTACCATGATCTACGTGGCCCATGATTGTTACAATTGGTGGCCTTGGTTTTAAATTTTCCGGATTATCGTCATCCGTAATATCTTCCAATTCTGCTGCATCATCCACACCAATAAATTCTACTTCAAAATCAAATTCGCCGGCTACTAGCTCAATGATGTCTGCCTCTAACCGCTGGTTTATAGAAACCATGACACCAAGGCTCATACACTTGCTAATAATGTCTGCAAAACTTACCTCCATTAATCCGGCCAATTCACTTACAGAAATAAATTCGGTAACCTGTAGTTTATTTCCTTCCACTCCTGCAGCGCCTTGTTGCTCTGCCATTTCTTCCCGTTTCGCTTTCCGGTATTTTGCTTTCAGGCTTTTTCCTCTTCCTCCGGATCCTGCCAGTTTTGCCTGTGTTTGTTTTAATTTTTCCTGTATCTCTTTTGCATCAATTACCTTGTCTTCTCTTTTTGGCGGCGCCCCATGAGCCGGTCTTGCAAATCGGTTACTACCTGCAGGTGGCCGGTTTTGTCCACCGGTATTCCTGTTGTCTCGGTTATCAACTATGGGCCTGTTTCCCCTTGGAGGTGCAGAACCAGGGCCTTGATTTGGTGCGCCCGGTTTTTTCTCAATCGGTATCCGCTTACGCTTACGTTTATCTTCGTTAGATTCCTTCTTTGGCCTGGTATCACTATCAACCGGTAATGTTATTTTTCCCAAAATTTTCGGGCCGGTAAGCTTTTCAGCCTGTATATTTTCAACCAATGGTGGTTCAATTATTTCAGGAACTGTTGGCAATACGGCTTCAGTTTCAGGCTGTATGGCTGTTTTTTCAGATTTCTTTTTCTCTTCTGCTACTGGTTTTTCTGATTTCTTTTTTTCTTCTGAAGTTGGGGTTTCTTTTTTAGCAGATTTTTTAGGCCGTGTTGAAGAATCAATTGCTCCAAGATCTATTTTATCGAGCACTTTTGGCGACTCTAATTCCGGTGCGTTTATTTTTGAAAGGGTCGGTTCATTTACTTCTTCTTTTGCTGCAGCTTTGACCTTTTCTTCTTTTTCCTTTGCTATGACAGCATTAGGGTCTTCCGCCGGGATTATTTCTGCAACGGGTGCTGCCGCTTGCTCCTCTTTGGCTTTAGGCTTTTCTTCTTTTTTCTTTATTGAAAGATCTTCCTCATCTCTTTTCTTTTTATGTTCATTGGCACCCGCACCTTTTGGAAGATCTATTTGTTCTGCTTTTTGCTTCGCGGCTTTATCGCCCTGGAATTCTGATTGAAGCACACGATACATTTCTTCCGAAAGTTTTGTCGTGGGTTTTAGGTCATCTCCACTGAAACTTTTGGAAATAAGAAAATCAATCAAGGTATTGGTACCTATGTTAAATTCTTTGGCCGCCGCCATCAACCTTGGTGTTATTACTTCTGACATTCGTTGTTTTTAATTCCTAATATATGATATAATTTATTTATAATGTATGACCTATGATGTATGATTTGAAGCCTATGAGCCAAACATCATAAATCATATATTATACATCATACATACCGTTATTCTTTTTCAAATTCTTCTTTCAGAATTCTTCTTACATCTTCAATGGTTTCTTTTTCCAGGTCTGTCCTGCGCTCCAGCTCTTCTGCTGTAAGATCAAGTACAGAACGGGCTGTATCACAACCAACTCTTTTTAATTCTTCAATGACCCATGCTTCAATTTCATCGGTAAATTCTTCCAGGTTAATATCATAGTCTTCTTCTTCACCTTCATTATCGCGGAAGACATCTATTTCATAGCCGGTTAATTCACATGCCAGTTTGATATTAACTCCACGACGGCCTATAGCCAAAGAAACCTGGTCGGGTTTTAAATAAACATTTGCATGCATTTTCTCCGTATCCATATCAATACTGGTGATCTTTGCAGGAGTCAATGAACGCTGAATAAGTAATTGTGTATTAGATGTCCAGTTAATAACATCTATATTCTCATTTTTCAGTTCACGAACGATCCCGTGTATGCGACTTCCTTTCATTCCTACGCATGCTCCAACCGGATCGATCCTGTCATCGTAACTTTCTACGGCCACTTTTGCTCTTTCACCCGGGTCTCTGACGATCTTTTTAACTACGATCAATCCATCAAATATTTCCGGAACTTCTATTTCCAGTAATTTTTCGAGGAATGAAGGACTTGTACGAGATAATATAATTACCGCCTGGCTATTCTTCAATTCTACTTTTTTTACTACCGCACGGATCGTCTCTCCTTTTTTAAAATAGTCGCTTGGGATCTGCTCAGATTTTGGTAATAGCATTTCATTGCTGTCTTCATCCAGTATCAACACTTCTTTTTTCCAAACCTGGTAAACTTCACCGGTAACGATCTCACCTATACGATCTTCATATTTTTTAACAAGAATATTCTTCTTAAGATCGTTTATCCTTGCTGCCAGCGTTTGTTTGCCGGCAAGAATTGCCCTGCGGCCAAATTCTTTCTGGATGTCCACTTCTTCGTATAATTCTTCCCCTACCTGGTAATCGGGTTCTATTTTAATCGCATCCTTATATTCAATTTCCGTAAGGGTGTTATACAGATCATCATCATCAACGATCGTACGGCGGCGGAAGATCTCCAGATCACCTTTCTGATCATTTACAATAACGTCGAAACATTCGTCGCTGCCATATTTTTTACGGATAAGTGTTTTAAACACATCTTCCATTACTTTCATGAGCGTTGGACGATCAATGTTTTCCGCTTCTTTGAATTCCTGGAAGGAGTCGATTAAATTAATACTTGCCATATTCCACGCCGGCATTGATCATTCCCCGCCGGTCAGGGGTTTTGTGTGTTAATTAAAATTTTATCTGAACCGTTGTTTGTTTTATATCTGTGAAAGTAATTTTCAGTTGTATCAAAACTGCTTTTTTATTTTTCCCTTCTGTATATTCAATTTCAATTTCGTTTTCATTGACTGATAACAGTTTTCCTGTTTTCATTGTACCATCAATGTATGCCACTTCAACCAGTCTTCCGATATTTTTAAGATATTGCCTGTGCAATTTCAGTGGCTCTTCGATACCGGGGCTTGATACTTCCAGAGAAAAATCCCCGTCGGGATAAATGGCCATTTCCTCCATTATTTTATACAATGCCCGGTTAATTTTTATACATTTCTCAATACCCAATCCGCTATCTGCATCCAGGTAGATCTTGATATTATTGATTGGTTTGATCTTAATTTCAACCAAAAATATGTCATCCACCAGCAAAGGCTGTATTAATTTTTGTACCGTTTCTATCTGATTTTCCCTACTCATAATGGCTTACAAAAGAAGAAGGGAACCTCTGGCTCCCTTCTTTCTGCTTCTTTTTCTGATGCAAATATAAGGATATCCGCGTTAACAGCCAAATTCAGATGATGCAAGGACGGCTTTTGTCATTCTGGGGAACGAAGAATCTTTACATTTCTACCAGCTGTTGTTTCGCTCCACAGCATGACAAATCAAATCAGATTACTTCTTCCCGGCTAAATCTACCCGATTATAAAATTTAACAAGAAAATAATTTGGGAGCTGCATAACTTTGGTGCATGAATATTTTAAGACTACTTTTCGAGCTATTTGTTGTATATATATTGTACAAATTCATTTTTGATTTTATCATACCTGTTTATAATACAACTAAACAAGTAAAGCAAAAAATGAATGAGATGCAACAAAAACAGGATACCCCTGTAAATGATCCTTACATGAAAACCCAGGCTACAGAAACCCATAAAAAGCCTGCTCATGAAGATTATATAGATTATGAAGAAATAAAATAAAACGCTCCCCTTTTGTTCTTTTGTTCTTGTCTTCTTGTGGTATTATGGTATTACCAGATAGAAAAGATTAATATTTAAGATCTTCAATTTTCTCCCCCGGTAAAAGTTGATGTATCTTAAACCCAAGTATGGCAGCTGTTGCTACATTGTTATATAAATCATCAATAAACAAGGTTTCAGATGCTTTGATCCCTGAATCTTCAAGTACAAATCTAAAAATATCCTCGTTTGGCTTACGCATTCCAACCTGGTGGGAGTAATATGCTTTGGTAAAAAAAGTATCAAGAGAATGTTTGCCCGTTTGATCTTTTAAGTTCTTTTCAAAGGCAGCTTTATGTATCTGGTTGGTATTGCTAAGCAAAAACAGGTTGTGTTGCTGGCTTAAGTGTTTCAAAAAATGCAAGCTCTCTACTCTAAAATCGAGCAACATTGCATTCCAGGCCTTGGTAACTTCATAATTTGAAACTGATTTGTCTGCTGATTCAAGCATGTAATCATAAAACGCTGACTCAGTTATATGGCCGGTTTCCAGGTCATCAAAAACGTTATTAGCCTTGATCATTGAGTACATTTTTTCAAAATCAGTATATCCCAGATTTTTGAATGCTGTAACTGTTTTGTTGTAATCAATATTTAGTAAAACACCTCCGAGGTCGAAGATGATATTTTTGATACTGTTCATATTTTTGTTTTGTAATCAAAA
The DNA here is from genome assembly GCA_031373525.1 of Ferruginibacter sp. Lineage (GTDB taxonomy): Bacteria > Bacteroidota > Bacteroidia > Chitinophagales > Chitinophagaceae > Ferruginibacter. The sequence goes on along the minus strand of JANMMS010000050.1, from coordinate 125,702 downwards.
TATTTCCTTTGCATGTTTTGTATTGATATGCTTTTTAAAGACAATAAAATTAACGATCCCAATTTATTTCTGAATTTAATGAAAGATTTTAGTCTTTACTTTTTTGCTTCTCTCCCGAATTAATCGGGATGTACCACAAAAAAAGTACTCCCGAGTTCCGCTGCGCTCTTCGGGATGTTCCAAAAAAAAGAGCCCCGAAAACCCTGCCTGTCGGCAGACAGGGATTACACCTCCCGATATCACTTCATTCATCGGGACAGGCCGTTTTCGGGAGGGAGCCCTGATCTGGCTTTAATACCACTGTGACTTCAACAACAGTTCCCTGATAATTAAATCGAATATTTTTAAACTATCTGCCTGCGAAGCAAATGGTGGCCGGATTATTTTATCCACTTAACTCTTCCTGTTTTTACATCCCTTGAATTACTGCCGATCATGATCTCAAAATCACCGGCTTCCCAGTTATAATTGAGATCGCTATTATAAAATTTCAGGTCATCAACAGCAATTGAAAAAGAAATTGTTTTGCTTTCCCCTTTTTTTAAAAATATTTTTTGAAATCCCTTTAATTCTTTTACTGGCCTGGTTATGCTTGCTGCTACATCTTTTATATAAAGCTGTACTGTTTCATAGCCATCATAATTTCCCGTATTGGTTACGATCACTGATGCGTCTAATTTTTCAGAAGGTTTTAAAACAACCTTATTTACTTTGATATCGCTGTAATCAAATTTAGTATAACTTAACCCGTATCCAAAAGGATAAAGCGGATCATTGGAGACATCGAGATACCGGGATGCGTATTTGAACAGTACATCTCCTTTGTATGGCCTGCCTGTATTTTTATGATTGTAATAAACAGGGATTTGTCCTGTATTATATGGAAAAGATATGGTCAGTTTGCCAGAAGGGTTATAATTTCCAACAAGCACCTCTGCGACTGCGTTACCCGCTTCCGTTCCTGCAAACCATGCTTCCAGAATAGCATTTGTATGATCATTTTCCCAGTCAAGTGTCAATGGCCTTCCGTTCATCAATACCAACACCAACGGTTTGCCCGTGGCTGACAAAGCCTTTAATAAATTTTTCTGACTTTCCGGTAAAGATATATCACTGCGGCTGGCAGCTTCTCCACTCATTCCCTGTGACTCTCCCAAAACAGCAACAATAATATCTGATTTGGATACAGCGGCTAATGCTTCGTCTATTAATTGCTGTGCTGTAACATTTTCAATTTTTATATCTCCACCATCATTGTTAAGGCGCTTTACCAATAAACTATCATCCGTAATGTTTGCCCCTTTTGCATAGATACAATTAAGTCCTGCAGTTTTCATTCCTTCCCTGACAGTAATTGTTTTTTTCCAGTCGCCTGCAGCTGCATGCGGACCGATCATGTCACGCTTATTATCTGCCAGCGGGCCGATCAGTGCAATGGTTGCAGACTTATTCAAAGGCAGGATGTTATTGTCATTTTTCAATAGTACCATGGATCTGGTTGCTGCTTCTTTAGCAACTTTTCTGTTTGCATCTGTAAAGATCTCCTTCAATTTTTCCTCGTGTATATTTTTGTAGGGATCATCAAACAGTCCTAATTTATATTTCGCTGATAAAATTCTCCTGCAGGCAATTTCAATTTCAGTAAGTGTGATCTTTTTTTGTGCCAATAGTTTTTTTAAGTTGCCTGTAAAAGCTTCGCTCACCATATCCATATCTACACCTGCCTTTAATGCGAGTTCTGTAACTTTTTCTTTTTCGCCCATTCCATGATCCATCATTTCATTGATGGATGTATAATCTGTTACCACAAAGCCATTGAAACCCCATTGCTTTCTTAACACATCGGTAAGCAGCCATTTATTCCCTGTAGCGGGCACAGATTCAATTTCATTAAAAGAGGTCATGACACTTTCAGCGCCTGCATCAACGGCGGCTTTGTATGGAGGCAGGTAAAAATTATACATGGTCAGCCTGCTCATGTCAACAGTATTATAATCGCGGCCACCTTCAGCAGCCCCATATAATGCAAAGTGTTTTATACATGACATGATAGATGTATTGTCTTTCAGGTTCTTTCCCTGGTATCCCTTAACCATTGCTCTTGCTATCATCGAACCCAGGTAAGGATCTTCGCCGGCACCTTCCGAGATCCTTCCCCAACGGGGATCACGGGCAATATCAACCATCGGGCTGAATGTCCAGTTCAATCCATCAGCAGTTGATTCTTCTGCGGCGATCCTGGCAGATTGTTCAATCATGTTCATATCCCAACTTGAGGCCATCCCTAACGGTATCGGGAACATGGTTGTATGGCCGTGAATTACGTCCAGCCCAAAAAATAAAGGAATTCCCAATCGCGTTTCTTTAACAGCCATGTCCTGCAGTTTACGAACTGCAGATGGGGTTCGTGTATTTAACACCGCTCCTACATTTCCTTTTTTAATATTGGCTTCAACATCTTTACTTAACACCGGACCTGTAACATCAATCCCGATCGTAAGTAAATTCAATTGGCCGATCTTTTCTTCTAATGTCATTTTTTTCATCAGGTTGTTTACAAACAAATTCATTTTTACATCTGCAGAAGTTTGTTTGTTCTGAGCCTGGGCCTTTACAGTTATTACAAACAATAAGCATAAAATAATTCTCTTCATGTTGGGTTTATTTAGACATTTATAAATATTAGTTCGTGCATGTTTGTCATTCTGACGAAGGAAGAATCTCCCGGCGAGATGCTCCGTTCCTCAGGATGACAAAAATAACTGAGACCGCTTTACATACTAATCTGCTTTTATCACTTTCGTTCTTTCAGAAACGCCATTTTCATTGATCGCTTCTATTGAAAAGTAATACGCCATTTGCTTATCCATTGCTTTGAACCAATATTCGTTGAGATCATGTACCATGATACAGCTGTATAATTTATCGGGTGCTGTTCCGTAATAAAGATTGTATGCAAATGCATTGTCTACCGGGCGCCATTTGATATAAGCACTGCGTTTATCCTTTTCTGTTCTTAATACGATCAGATTTTGCACTGCAGATGGCCTTATGCCATTGCCGTTTCCAAAAACACGCAAACCGCTGATCGCAAATTTTCCCGTGGGCATATGAATGTTTTCCAGTTTTATATATTTTGCCTGTACCGGTTTTTCCAATTCAACATAATCGTGTGGCACATCTTTCCTGTTTTTACTTTTATCTGCCAGGACAAACCAGTTCTTTCCATCTAAAGAATAATAAAGTATATACTGGTGATATTGGTCATTCCATTTTCCCAGGCGGTTATCCTCTACATCCTGGTCGGCATAATTTATTTGTATGGCATTCACCGTTGATATATTTCCCAGGTCTGTTTGTATCCATTCTCCTTTATTGGCTGTTGCTGCGCTCCAGTATGTTTTAATACTTTCATCCACGGCGTTGTTAGAATAATAACTGGCCAGCGTTGATGAAACGAGTATCGGTTTTTTATAATTCAGCAGCATCCAGCCCGGGCCTGAAACCTCTGGTCGGGTTGCTGAAGGTAAATACTGTGGGTAATCGCCAAAGCTGGTATAGCAATACATCACATCATCTTTGTCGAATCCTGCAGGCCATATTCCGATCCTTCTTTCAAAAGTATTTTTTACACAAACAATACTTGTAGATACATGCCAGTAATTATTGTACTTATCCAGAAAAGTAGAACCATGTCCTGCTCCCCGTGAAAATCCACCGGGTTTAAAACTGAGCGGATCTGATTGTGGCGTGAATCCACCCAAAGGATCAGTGCCTACAACTACCCCGTCGGCGTAGCCGCTGAACTCTGTTCCGGGTGCACCATATTGTAAATAATATTTTCCGTTGTGCTTTGTCATCCAGGATCCTTCTATGAACGGATCCAGAAAAGTATTGTCCATATTTTCGCCAAATCTTTGCCAGCCATATCTTTCGGGTTCAAGTAAATACATTTCCTTTCGGGTGCCCATGGGCTGCATAGTTTTCCTGTTTAACTCAACTCCATATAAGGGATAACGATTGCTGCTTCCGTTATACATATATAGCTTCCCGTCATCATCTGTAAAAAATGCGGGGTCCCATCCGCCGATATCAAATGAATCCACCAAGGGCTTCCATTCATTTGCCTTTGGATTTGTGCTCATCCAAATAGTAAACTTGCTGGTATAGGTAGATCCGAAAACGATCATAGTATCCCCGATAATACCTACAGCTGGTGCACACAATTCATCATACCCTTCATTCCATGGCCGTAGAAACTTTTTGGGAATAAAATTCCATTTCAGCATATCATCGCTCCACCAGTAGCCCCATTGATTGGTAGAAAACAAATAGTATGTTCCTTTATAATTAACGATCACCGGATCAGCGGTGGCAAGATGCCGGCCCCATTCACTAAAATTGGGAATGGGCGTATAACCATAATCGATATTAATGGGGTTACAAAAGGTTTTTTGCTGTGCTTCTGCAGTTGTGACGCAGATACATGATAACAGTATAATTAAAAATCGCATAGTTAATCGTTTTCTTTGCTATAGATCAAGAACTCAATTTTTGTATTACTTAGTGCCTTTGTGTCTTAGCGGTTAAAAAATAATTACCGCAAAAACGAGAGGTCGCAAATGGCAACAAAGAAAAAGTTATTAATGGTTCTTTACTTAAAATAAGGGCTTTCAAAGCCTAATTTTTTTAATCCCTTTTGTATCTCCGGGCAACTCATAAATAATTTCCATATTAACCCTGTCCTGTAATTTTCGATCATCACAATGATTGGCCCCTGGTCAATGGCCAGGTGACTTTTTGCATACCAGTTCTTTGTTTCATTAAAACCATCCACAAAACCGTATTCACTCCATATTTTATCCCCAAGATCATAATAAAAATGTTTCAGTGCTTTCATGGAGTACTCGGGTGTATAAGGAAATGCAGACAATGCTGCCGTTGGAGCAATGGTTCCTCCGTCGTTTGTTGGAGAATATGCATCATAACCATCATCATACGTATCGCCTGCAGTAAGTCCCCAGCAATTTTCGCCATAGCCTTTATATTTTTTTGGATTGATGATACAATGATCATGGTTAATAAGTGTATGATTTTTGTTTTGCTCCCAATAATCAGCATATTGATCTTTTAAACCATATGGATCCAGGCCCAGGAAAGAATAATGAGAAAAGAACAAAGGGCCTCCATATTCAAACCCTAAAGGAAGTTTATGTCCATAATAAGATTTTCCGTTAATAAAAAAATCGCTTCGTGCCCAACCACGATGATACACATTTGCAGTTACCGGGTATTTTTCAGCACTTGCTGCAAGTATATAAACAATAAGGCATTCATTGAATCCCCTGATGGGAAAATTCATTTCCCAACCATAACTGGGGCTCCAATGCCAGTATAAAACATCTTCTCCTCCTTTAGTGAACCAACTCCATTGAATATTGTTCCATAGTTCATTAATGCGGTTTCTTAATTCCTTTTCTACAAGTTTATCATTATTAAAATACTGGCGGGCACATAAGAGCCCTGCAAATAAATAAGAAGTTTCTACAAGATCGGCTCCATCATCTTTAACGCTAAACGGAATTGTCTTTCCTGTTGCTCCGTTCATCCAATGTGGATATACTCCATGATAATTATCTGCTTTTAATAAAAACCCGGTCATATTAAGCAGCTGTTTTGCAGCAGTGTCTCTACTGATCCATTTCCTTTCAGTTGCTACGATCATAGACATGATACCAAAACCGGTTCCGCCTGTTGTGATCACTTCATTGCCATAAGCTTCTGTAACATTACTTCGTTCCCTGGCCATGCCGGAAACCGGGTGAGCAAAGTTCCAGAAATATTTAAATGTTTGTTTTTGTACAAGTTCAAGTAAAGTGCTGTCGGAAAGGTTAACCGGTTGGCTTACGCTCTTTTTATTTTGTGCATTACAGCCAATCGTTAAATAAGCAACAGATAACACAAGAATGAAATATTTTTTCATAACGGCTATATATGCATTCAGGTTTTAAAGGTAGGGCGCTGTAAATCCAAGCCTTCGCAACCCATTTTTAATTTCAGGACAACTTGTAAATAAGTTCCAGATAAGATTGGACCTGTAATTCTCAATCATTACAATGATCGGACCCTGGTCGATGGCCAGAGTTGAACCTGCAAACCAGGCATCTTTTAAACTAAAGGCATCATAAAATCCAAACGGGCCCCAAAGCTTATCACCTAATGTATAATAGAAAAATTTCAATGCCTTCATGGATTCAACTGGTGTGTAGGGAAATGATGATAAAGCCGCCGTTGGGGCAATCACGCCCACATCATTGTTTGGTTCACTGGCATTATATCCATTGCCCGGGATATCGCTTGCAGTTAACCCCCAACAAAATTCGCTGTAACCGAAATGATTCCGGGGATTTGCTTTACAGTATTCGTAATTTATTTTAGTATGATTGGTTGTTTGTGTTTGATAATTTGCATAGGCGTCATTCAACCCATTAGGATCGATGCCCATGAAGGAATAATGTTCAAAGAACATAGGGCCGCCATTGGAAGGGCCTAACGGTAAATTATAACCGTAATAAGTATTATTGTTCCTGATACTGCCATTACCTGCCCATCCGTTATCATAAACGATCTTTGCAATAGAATCTGTTCTGGATGAGGAAGCCATTACATACGTTATTAATGCTTCATTCCATCCCCGCACCTGTGCATTGATAACCCAGGAAAGATTTGGGCTCCAGTGCCAGTATAAAACATTTTCATTGTTTTTCCTGAACCAGTTCCATTCAACGGCATCCCACAATTGATTTATTTTAGTACGCAGGTCAATTTCTACTGGGTCCGATGCACTATTAAAATACTGGCGTGCAACTAACAAGCCCTGCATTAAAAAAGATGTTTCTACCAGGTCGGCGCCATTGTCGTTTGAACTAAAGGGGATCGTTGCGCCGGTTGCGCCATTTATCCAATGAGGAAATGCGCCATGATATTTTGTACAATTATTTTTTAAAAAATCAACGATTTTTAAAGTCCTGTTCAGGCCTTCTGTTCTTGAAATAAAATTACGGCTAACCGCTACCGGGATTGCCATCATGCCAAAACCGGTACCCCCGCTTGTAACCAGGTCTCCCGATGTATTTCTTTCTCTTGCCATACCGGAAACCGGGTGGCCGAAATCCCAGAAATATTTGAATGTTTGTTGTTGTACTTTATCAAGTAACTGGTTATCTGTTATTAGAGGGAATTTATCTGTTGAATCTATTTTTGTAATAAAGCTTCCTGTAAAATCAGTTTTCAGTGAAACTCCTGATAATGATCTACATGCTGTAGTTGCGCTAAAAAAATATTTTGTAAGTGGCCGTAATGCTATTTGTGGCTGGATAACAACAATGCTGTCATTACTTTCATATGCATAGTTAACAGGAATGATCAGGGTGCCATTTTCCAATAAACTAACATTAACCGGTATCGTTGCCTTGTTAACCGGCATGGAAAAAAATAATTTTACTGTGGGGAGGTAAGAAACATTGTATTGAACAGTTGTTGTGTTTCCATTTACACTAAACGCTTTTACAAAAAATGGAGGATATGTAACTACATCATTTTTTTTATTACATCCCAAAAATATAAATATCAGGCAAAATATCAAGCCATTTTTAAACATCAAAGTATAATTTATTAAAGAAAAAAAGGCTGTCGCGTTCATAACGGCAGCCTTTTAAAAAAAATACAAACATTATCTTCCTACCTTGCCCAGATGATATAAGGCAGAGATCTCATCAGTAGTCAATACCTTACTGAACACACGCACTTCATCAATCTTACCGGTAAATGCAGTTGTCCATGTATCTGCAGAAACTGTTTTTCCTGGTATATTATTATACCATCCGCCAATGATAACCTCTCCAGATGTATAAGTGAAGGCGTTGGTTCCCCTGTTCTCATACAATTTATTACTTACCTGGGCGCTATCAGCATATATCCTAAAAATACTCTGTGCGCCTGTACCGCCTGCTGGATTATACGTAGTTACCATATGTATCCATTGTCCGGTTCCGCCTTTCTTTACAACCAGGTAATCTGTTCCTGCTATACCATAATTATTTACAGCATCCTGTTGTCCGCCAGACGGATCCTTATAAAGAGATTTAAAAAATAATGTGTCTGAAGCAGTTGGATATTGACCTGCTTCTACTAATAAATTAATATTTCCAAAGAGAGAACTGGGTACAGTTGCCTGGAAATATTGATATGGGTGATTATTGGCAGGAGGGCTACCGCCAGCAAGGCCGTTATTAGCTACCTGTATCCATGCGCTAACCGTCCACGGTTGATTTGTTGCGAGACTGGTAAGAGCATTTGCAGAATAAATGTATCCGTTTGCAAACTGTCCCCCTTGTCCTTTTATGCCAGTTGTATAAGTTACATTTGAAACTGATGTTGCAGCAAGATTACGTTTCTTATCTGTACTGTTCCCATCTAAAGGCCAGTAAGCAACAAGGTTGGCAGATGCAACAGCGTCTGAATTCGCATATCCATCAATGTTAGGCAAGGGGATATCATCATTACTCTTGTTACAGGCAATCAATGTTGCTAAGCCAAAAGCTGTAATCACCAATGTGTTTTTTGTAATTCTTTTCATGTTTTTTTGTTTGTTTTGTTATGAAATAATATTAAAAAAATTATTAATACCCTGGATTTTGTATAAGCCGGTTGTTACTTAAGTTGATCTGTATTTGTGGTATTGGGAACAGATCATGCTTAGGTGATACATAAGGTTTTCCTGAAGCCTGTATAACCGAAGCAGCCCGGCTCGTGCGCCGCAGGTCAAACATACGGTCATGCTCAAATGCCATTTCAACCCTTCTTTCCTTATATATAGTGTTTCTCATTGCATCTTTACTGATGGCATATACCGGCGAAAGTCCGGCACGCAAACGAAGCTGGTTTATTGCGGTCTTTGCAGCTGTTGTATCGCCTAATTCATTTTCGGCTTCTGCTTTTATTAACAGCATTTCTCCTAAACGGAAAATCCGGTAGTTCTTATTTGTGTTAACATCATCCCCATTAAATGTTTCATTTGTTTTACTGATGTAAGATTTATAATTGTAGTACAAATTTGGTGCCCCTATGTTAACTATAAAGCCATCCCACAAAGTTTGCCCTCTTTTCATTATCGTGGCATCCCGTCTTTTATCACCGGGTTCATAAGCATTATACAGATTATCTGTGGGTGTATTAAATCCCCAGCCTAAACCGCCTGGCCCACGTGGAGCCTGTACAAGAAAATAACCATCAACTCCTTTATTGGGGGTGGTTCCCACTGCATTTACTTCCCATATAGATTCTGAAGAAAATTCTCCTGCTTCCTTCCAAATCATTGCGTAATCATCCAATAGCCGGTATTGAATATTGCCGATAATGGCTTCGCTCATAGCTTTTGCACGGATCCAGTTTTGACGGTATAAAGATACTTTTGCCAGTAATGCCTGGGCGGCGCCCTGGCTAACCCTTCCTTTTTCAGCCGGGGTTAACACAGCAGGCAGTTTACCAATAGCGTCGTTCAGGTCACTTTCAATAAAATCATATATCTCATTGGTCGTTGCACGAACGCTTGCGGCCTGGATTTCTGCTTCAGACTCCAGTACCTTATCTATTTTGGGCACTCCACCAAATGTTCTTACAAGGTTCCAATAAAAATAAGCCCTCAATACTTTTGCTTCTCCGATATAACGGCCTTGCTCAGCGGCAGAAATATTAATGGTAGGAATTAATTTAAGTGCATATGTTGCCCTTCCTATTCCTTCAAAGTTTCCTCTCCACACTTCATCAAAAGAGAGACTATTGGCATCAAAACTCCAGCCATCCAACCGGTCTTTATCCGTTCCTGTATCACCAGGGTCGCTTCCTTTATCCGCATCATCAGATGTTATACTCGATATTCCAATCCATGAAAAGGTATGAACATTCCAATCATATAATTTTGAATAAACTGCTGCAATCAGTCTTTGGGCTCCATTTTGCGGATTATTAATAAGGTCATTAATGGTAACTTCCCTCGGAGCTTCATCAAGAAAAGATTTTTTACAATTAAGCCCTGATAACAAAGCAATCATAAAGAGCAGGATTGTTATTTTATTATTTCGGCGCATTTTTTTTCATTTAATAATTAAAACTGAACATTTAATCCAAGCATATAGCTTGCAGAAACCGGGTATGCATTCAATTCAATCCCCGATGCAAGTTGAGAACCAGGTAATTCCGGTGTAAACCCGGTATATTTTGTATAGATAAGCGGATTTTGTGCGTTTAAATATATCCGTAAGTTACGAAATGGAGAATGGTGATTTGTGTTCTTGAATGTATATCCTGCGGAAATATTATTTATTCTTACAAAAGAACCTGATTCTACAAAATAATCACTCACTGTTGCAGTTCCATTAAAAGCACGGGGGTAATTATTGATTCCGGAGCCTGGTGTCCATCTATTGGTTGCAACATCAAATTCTATATTGTAATTCCCACCGAAACGAAGACCTTTTTTGGCATTATACACTTTATTCCCTGCATTGCCGAAAATATCCAAACCAAAATCCCATTGCCTCCAGTTGAATGTTGCATTTAAGCCATAATAAAATTTTGGCTGGTATGATCCCGCAAAATATTTATCGTTTTCATTTATTACACCATCATTATTCATATCAACAATTCTGAAATCTCCTTCCTGGGCATTTACAAGGTGTGGAACAGCGGCTACTTCTGCATTGGTTTGAAAAATGCCATTGGTTTTATATACATAAAAAGCGCCGATCTCCTGGCCAAGAGTTGTTCTTGTTGATGTGTTGCCATTGCCAAGATCTCCACTGATCAATGCCTGGCCTATGCCCACATCCTTTACACTATTCTTATTAAATGTAATGTTTCCTTTGATACTATACCTGGTATGTGTATTAATATCATTATTCCATCCGAGAGATAATTCTACCCCTTGATTCAATATTTCTGCTGCATTGGTAATAAAATCGCTTCCGAAGCCGAGAGAAGGCAGTTGTATACGGTACAATGCATTGGTAACATCTTTATAATAATAGTCTATCTCTCCTGTTAATTTATTATTGAATGTAGCAAACTCAAGACCAATATCAAATTCCTTTGCTGTTTCCCATTTCAGGTCCGGATCTTTAATGGAAGTTACCGTGGCACCATTGTAACGGTTGGTTCCAAAATAAGAAAAGAAATTTTCAGTAGGGCTGAGTGCAAATTGATTGGCAGGAATGACATCGTTTCCAACAAGCCCATAACTAGCTCTTAATTTCAGAAAATCAAATACTTTTTGTTTATTCATGAATTTTTCCTTTGTAATGATCCATCCAAGTCCGATGGCTGGAAAATTACCCCACTTATTAGACGGGGAAAAATTACTGCTTCCATCACGCCTGTATGTTGCATTTACCAAAAACTTTTCGCGGAAAGAATAATTGGCACGTATGAAATAAGATTCACGACGGAAATAATCAAAAATGGGCGTACGAAAGTTTTGCTGCCCTCCGGCAGTATCTGTAAAATTGAGATGCCAAGCATTCTCATCATAAGGAACATTGCCATCCGCTATACTTGCACGTTCATTCCATCCGTTTCTTCTTTCAGCAGTATGCCCTGCTGTTAGTTTCAATGAATGATCTATTCCGAATTTTCTTTCAAAAGTAAAGTAGTTGTCCCAAGTCCATTGGTAAATACTGTCACTGGTAAACGTCAGATCACTCTTTTCGTTTTTTTGGTTAGCTGTACCACCATTGGGGAGATAAGTTTGATAAACCGGTGTATAATCCCAACCATTATTTTGTTCCAGGTCTATGCCAAAAGAAGTACGGAAAGATAACCCTTTAATAAGTTGGTATTCGCCCCATAATGTTCCGGTAGCCCTGTTACCAAAACTTCGGTTGTTGGTAGTTTTAAGTGTAGCCAAAGGGTTTCCTACATCGTTTTTGGTTGTATTCCCATATGTTCCATTCGTATTTTTTGCATTATAGATTGGAGCCGCATTATAAGCCTGGGTAAAAAGACTATAAGGTTTATTCTCTGCTTTGTAATGAGAAAAGGAAAGGTTGTTCCCTATTCTGAATTTTGAATTAATGGCATAATCATGGTTTATACGAGCGGTTATACGATTGTAGTTATTATCCAGCAATACGCCATTTTCATTTAGATATCCCGCTGATATATAAAACCGGTATTTCTTTTTCCCGCCTGATAAAGAAAGATTGTGTTGTTGAAAAATAGCTGGCCTTGTAATTTCTTTATACCAATCGGAAGCGCCGGTAATATCAGTTTTCAGGATCGCCGGTGCATTTGCTGCTTCATTGGAATAAACAGCATATAAATTCGGGCCTGCCATTTCTACCAGGTGATTAAGTAATTTTACACCGGCAAAAACGTTATAATTTATAGTAAATTTTGACTTGCTTCCTGCTTTTGTAGTAATGAGAATAACGCCGTTTGATGCCCTGGCTCCGTAAATAGCTGTTGAAGATGCGTCTTTTAAAATATCCACACTTAGGATATCTGCATTGTTGATGTTGCGGATATCTTTAGTAATTATCCCATCTACAACATAAAGTGGATCAACGCCTCCCAAAATAGACCCGGTTCCTCTAATCCTGACATTGGGGGCACTTCCTGGTGCTCCGCTGTTTATGATCTGAACACCTGCGGCCTTTCCTTGTATAGCCTGTGTTGCAGACAATGCAGGAAGATTGCTGATTTCTGTTCCCTTTATTGAAATGGATGAACCTGTAAGATCTCGTTTACGGGAACTTCCATAACCAACAACTATTACCTGGTCAAGCGATTTCGCAAGTATTTTAAGAGTTACATCTATTTTACTTAGACCCGCTATAGTAATTTCAAGATCTTCATAACCTACGGAAGAGAAAATTAATACCGAGCCATCCGGAACAGAAATACTATACTCGCCTTTTGAATTTGTTGAAGTTCCGGCAGCAGACCCTTTTACACGAATTGTTGCTCCGGGAATAGGATCTCCATTTGAACTAGTAACTTTTCCGAAAACAGAAATGTCATTTATGACCTGGTTCAATTTGGTAATAACTACCAGGTTGTTATTCAAAACCCTGTAGTTTAAATCTGTTCCTTTAAATATTTTATCCAAAACCTCTGTTACAACAATATTACTGGCATCAATGTTAACCTTTTCTGTTGCCTTGATCACATCGTCATTATATAAAAACCGAAAATTGCTGCTTTTCTCAATTTCAAGCAGTGCTGTTTTTAATTCAGCGGATTTGACAGAAAGGCTGACCCTGTCCTGAGAAAAAACGCTTGTCGACAATTGTAAACTTGCTAGCAATAAAAAAATTATAGTTCGTTTCATAAATAAGTTTTGTATACTTTGCCCTGTTTGTTCCCGGGCAATTTAATATCCATTCACAATTTTATTTAAATATTGTAAGTGTATTATTTAAAAATAAATATACTGTCACGGGTAATCTTATACACGAATGGAGTTGTTAAATGTAATGCATTCAACGCCTGGTCGATCGTTTCGTTTTCAAAAGCCCCCGTGAATTTTTTTTCTTTTAATTTTTCATCCTTAAACAGGATGCTTACTGCATACCATCTTTCCATTTTAAGCGCTACCTGTTCAAATGTTTCACTTCTAAAAACAAGCTTATTATTTACCCAGGAAGTTTCTACTATTGAATTGTCCCGGGGTAATACTGACAGCCGGCTGATCTCAAAAACATTCCCGGAACCTTTGGTGATTTGTTTACCTGGTTGACTGTGATTTGATTTTATAAGTTGGCTTTCTGTATTCTTTACAACTAATTTTTCGTTGGGTTTAAGAATGAACTTTTCCTGACCCTCTTTCATCGTCACTTCCAGGCTTCCTCTTACCAGGCTGGTTTCTGTATTATTTTCATTTGGGTAACACCTTACATTAAACGCAGTACCCAAAACCCTAATGTTGATCTTGCCCGTGTGTATGATAAAGGGTTTTTGGGGATTTTTTTTAACATCAAAATAAGCTTCTCCCGTTAAATTCACTTCACGTATATTAACTCCATAGTCCTTATCGTAAGTCATTTTACTTCCAGCATTTAACCATACTTTAGTGCCATCCGGTAAAACCAGGTTTGTTTTTGACCCATAAGTTGTTTTGACCTCATTTTTTGCCAGGAATTCTGGCTGTTTTAATCGTTTAGAAGCTCCATTATTTTGTAAGAGAATGAAAACAGTCAGACCAATGATTAAAAATGAACAAAGCCATAAAAGCCATTTATTTGAAAATTTTCTTAAGGGTTCAGTTTCACTCAAAATCAGTTTTTCATTATCGATAAACTTCCCTTCGTCAATACCCATATGCTGCATACGAAGCATCAATTCTTTGTATTTATTTTCAGAATACTGGCGGTTCGATTCATCTTTACTGTTCCACAGGTCGTAAAGTATTTCCATGGAATAGTTCTCGCGGGGGCTTTGAAGCAGGAGCAGTTCCAGCTCTGCCAATTCTTCAGAGGTGGCATCACCGGAAAATTTTCTGGCTACCAGGATCCATATACGCTCAGTATTTTGTTCCATGCAGTATATATAGACAGTATTAAATCTAAAATCTACTAAAACTCCTAAAAATAAATTTTAAGAAAACAGGAGCTAGCCCCTGGAAAGATGATTGGGATTTCCTTTAAATTCAAAGCTTATGGCACTACTGATCTTTTTTAAAGCTATAGCCATCTGGCTATCAATCGTTTTTACAGAGATATTAAGCAGCTTTGCAATATCATTATATTTAAGACCATCCTCTTTTGCCAGTTTAAAGATCAGCCTGCAACGGAGTGGAAGGTTTTGAATGGCAAATTCAATTTTTTTAACGGCCTCGGAAGTTATCATGAGATTTTCAGGGTTGTAACTTACTGCTGGAATGTTTAAGGACATTTCATCCAATGAAACGATCTCTTTTCGAAAGTGCCTGGATAAATAGTTGAGCGCCGTGTTTTTTGTACTTATATATATGTACAATCTAAAATTTTCAATTTTTCCCAAATTGGCCCTGTTTTGCCAAATCTTTAAAAATACATCTGAAACGATTTCCTCTGCCAATTCATTGTCTTTAATGATTGAATTGGCAAATTGACGGAGATTATGGATGAAAGACATGTATAATTGGCCAAAAGCATGGTCATCATTATTTTCATTAATTTTCAGTTGTAATTCCCTGATTTCATCCGGATTCAACATAGTAAGATAGATATAGCCTGACAATTAGTAATATGCATAAGTTACAGCTATTATTTTGTTTAGGGTACTTTTTTATGGTATTTATAAATAAGCAAATCATAAACTCTACTGTTTTGGAAATAATATCCTTGATGAAAATTTATAAGATTTCACGAATGGAATAACTGTTTTTGCTTACTTTTGCAAACTGTTATTAAAAATAACAGGGCCTATAGCTCAGCCGTGGTTTTCCATAACGACGAAGGAGTTATAGGAAAACAAGGTCCCGATGAGCCAGCGATATCGGGACTGGTTAGATGAAAAATATTGGGCCTATAGCTCAGCTGGTTAGAGCACCTGACTCATAATCAGGGGGTCCCTGGTTCGAGCCCAGGTGGGCCCACAAAAAGTCCCGAAAGTAAAGTCGGGGCTTTTTTTAAATTAATCATTCATCAGAAGAAAGGGTGCATTTAACCTTTCATTAACCCCGGGGCGATTATTTTTGCCGCACAAGAATTCATTATGAGAAAATTATTATTGATTGTTTCGGTGCTTTTAGCAGGCATTGGTGCTTTTTCACAAACCGCAAAACAAAAGAAGAATAAAGAAATACTCAACCGTTCCGGCGATCATTTAATGTTGCAGTTAAGTTATGATACGTGGTTGGGCTCACCTGACAGCATTAAGAGTCATATCAAAGGATTTAATCGTGGCGTAAATGTATATGTGATGTATAATTTGCCCTTTAAAGCTGATCCCCGTTTCAGCATAGCCGCAGGAATTGGAATAGGAAACAGTAATATCTTTTTTTCAAAGATGAACGTTGATATCAGCTCAAATAAGGCTGCGCTTCCATTTGTTGCAACAGATCTGACCAATAATTATAAAAAATACAAGATAGCTACTACTTTCCTGGAAGTTCCTATAGAATTCAGGTTCTGTTCAAAACCCGAAACCCCTAATAAAGCTGTAAAAGTAGCCCTTGGTGCAAAAGTGGGCCTCCTGCTTAATTCACATACAAAAGGGAAAATTTTAAGAACCTCTTTAAATGTTCCTATAACTAATTCTACTGACAAGATTACGGACAAAACTTTTTTCACTAATACCAGGGTTGCAGCAACCTTACGTATCGGATACGGAAATTTTACTTTATTTGGTGCTTATAACATTACTTCTATTTTTAGACCGCTTGCAGCGGCAGATATTAAGTTATTACAAGTTGGTATAACATTTAGCGGATTGTAATTGATATTATTAACTTATACGTTAAGATTAAAAAAAATTTTATTCAATCCCGGTTATAATAACCGGGATTTATGTTTCCTGTAGTTGTAAAGCCAGCAGTTAAGATCTCATATCTAAATCGCTGTTTTTTGTTTTCAATCAACTAATTTCGCTGCTCAACATGGGTATCCCAATATCATGAGTGACGATATCAAACACGAATGCGGACTTGCCTTCATTCGGCTACGCAAACCATTCAGTTATTATCAGCAAAAATATAATTCGGCTTTGTATGGTTTGAACAAACTATACCTGTTAATGGAAAAACAACATAACCGTGGACAGGATGGCGCCGGCATTGCAACAGTTAAATTAAATACGGAACCTGGTTACCCTTTTATGTATCGGCTACGCAGCAGCGCAAATCAGCCAATTGCTGATTTGTTCTCAAAGATCTGGGGAGAAATTGAAGAGGTACAAAAATATCAGCCGGATATAAAAAATCATCCCGGGCTAATGAAGGGCCATATCAATGTAATGGGTGAAATTTTACTCGGGCATCTCCGTTATGGTACTCAGGGGAAAAATAATGTAGAGTTTTGTCACCCTTTCATAAAAAAAAATACGATCCCATCACGTAACCTTGCATTGGCAGGCAATTTTAATCTCGTAAATACCGAAGAATTATTCAGGTTAATAGACATCGATCCGGGAGATTTTCAATCACAAAGCGATCTCGCTGCTATGATGGAAATCCTTCATCATTTTTTGATAAAAGCTGATGAAAATTCAACGGTTCATATGGACATATGCGATGTTCTGAAAAAAGCGGTACCACTATTTGATGGTGGATTTCACTTTGCCGGACTGGTAGGTAATGGTGATGCTTTTGTAATGAGAGATGCCCATGGTATCAGGCCTTCGTATTATTATGTAAATGAAGATGTGGTTGTTGCCGCAAGTGAAAGAGCTGCAATTCGTACCGCATTCAATCTGGAAGAAAATGAAGTGATGGAATTAATGCCCGGCTGTGCCCTGGTTGTTAAAGCAGATGGTAGTTTTACTATCGAACAGATTTTACCTGCGCAGGAAAGAAAGGCCTGCAGCTTTGAAAGGATCTATTTCAGCCGCGGCAGCGATGAAAAGATTTATCGCGAAAGGATCGCCCTGGGCCACAACCTCAGTAAAACAGTGCTGAAAGCAGTTAATTACGATCTGAAAAATACCATTTTTTCATTTATACCCAATACAGCAGAAACGGCTTTTTATGGGCTTATTAAAGGAGCTGAAGATTACCTGAACCAGATAAAAATAGAGCGCATATTAAGTTGGCAAAAAGATTTTGACGAAATGAAACTTTCGGAAATGGTTAACCGAAGGATCAGGATCGAAAAATTAGCAATTAAAGATGCCAAGCTTCGTACTTTTATTACAGAAGATGCAAGCCGGAACGAAATGGTTCAGCATGTTTATGATATAACCTATGGTACTGTTCACAAGCATGAAGACACATTGGTGGTCATTGATGATAGTATTGTAAGAGGTACCACACTAAAGGAAAGTATCATTCGCATGCTTGGCAGGTTAAAACCCAAACGAATCATTGTTGTTTCTTCCGCTCCTCAAATAAGATACCCCGATTGTTATGGAATTGATATGAGTAAAATGGGCGATTTTATTGCATTTAAAGCTGCGGTAGCTTTGTTGAAGGACAGGGGACAGGAACATGTATTAACAGAGCTTTTAAATAAATGCAAAGAATTACAAAACAAAAACCTGTTACACACCGAAAATATAGTGCGCCAGGTTTATAAACCTTTTACATTGGATGAAATATCCAATAAGATAGCTCAGCTTATTACGCCCATTGGTTTTACAATTCCTGTTGATGTAATTTATCAAACCATTGAATCTTTACACGAAGCCTGTCCGAACAACAAGGGAGATTGGTATTTCACAGGCAACTATCCCACACCGGGAGGTAACCGTGTTTGTAATAAGGCATTTATGAATTATATGGAAGGGAAAAATGTTAGGGGATATTGATTTAAAGATCCAGAAATTTGTCAAATTGGAAATATAAATCCTTTACTTAAAAAAATAAAAAAACCTGCATGAAATTCATACAGGTTTTTTTGCTTCCCTGACTAAAGATTAATGAACAACGATTATTTTTTTCGTTGTTATTGTCTTTCCTGACTGTAACCTTACAAAATAAATACCTGCAGTCAATCTTCTGACATCAATAACCTCCGTTGATCTTGAAAGGTTTTTAGTTACAACGACCCTGCCATTCATATCAATGATTTGCATGGCTGTAGTAGTTGCCACAACTTGTGAATTATCACTACTGAGTCGCTGAATAACAAGTTCTTCTGTAACCGGGTTTGGATACAGATTAAATGATTCCTGCAGGGTTATCTCGTCTTTCACTTCTGGTTCGGCACTTCTTGTTGCTGTTATTCCTCCAACAACAATGGTATAATCTTCAACTTCTCCATAGGCAAAGCTTCCGCAACTTGTAGGAGATGCGTCAGCCCTCATAGCTATCCTCATCCTTGTTTGTCCGCTCAGTGCTCCATTAGGAACATTTACTACACCAACTCTTAAGAAATAACTGGAACTGACTGGAGCAAAAACCAATTCTCCTGCATCATCAAAATCATTATCCTGGTTCCAGTCTATCCAAACTTTTGTGTATAAACCTGATGCAGAATAGAATGAATAAAACCCGGGCGTAATACTGATGAGATAGCCTGATCCCCTGTTTACTGATGCTGATTGATTTAGATAATTACCATAACCACCAATACTCCATCCGGTGGTATTGAAAATATTTCTTAAATATACATTGAATATAAACCCTTTGTTTTTACTACCACCACTTGAAGTACAATAAACTCCTCCGCAATTGTTAACTGTTACGGATGTTGGTACTGATGTTCGTGAACAGCCATCACTATTGGTAACCGTAACACTGTAATTACCGGATGTGTTCACCGTGATCGATTGTGTGGTTGCATTATTACTCCACAAATTACCCGTTGCTGAACTCGATGTAAGCGTTACACTTCCGCCCTGGCAGAAGGTGGTTGGACCACTTGCATTAATAGTTGGAACTGCAGGTAATGGATTTACTGTTACTGTTGTTGGTGCGGAAGTGGATGAGCAGTTGTTTGCATTGGTTACCGTAACACTGTAATTACCGCTTGCATTCACCGTGATCGATTGAGTAGTTGCATTATTGCTCCACAAATTACCCGTTGCTGAACTTGATGTAAGCGTCACACTTCCGCCCTGACAGAAGGTCGTTGGGCCACTTGCATTAATTGTTGGAACAGCAGGCAATGGATTCACTTTTACTGATATAAGTCCTGAAATACGAGTGCAACCGTTTGCGTTAGTCACTGTAACAGTGTAATTTCCTGTAGTATTCACTGTGATCGATTGTGTGGTTGCATTATTGCTCCACAGATTACCGGTTGCTGAACTCGATGTGAGAGTTACACTTCCTCCTTGGCAGAAGGTTGTTGGTCCACTTGCATTTATTGTTGGAACAGCAGGTAACGGATTTACTGTTACTGTTGTTGGTGCAGAAGTTGCTGTACAATTGTTTGCATTGGTTACTGTAACACTGTAATTACCCGTTGCATTTACAGTTATGCTTGCTGAAGTTGCTCCGGTACTCCACAGGTAATTTGATCCTGTTGATGCCGTAAGGGTTACACTTCCACCCTGGCAGAAAGTGGTTGGGCCACTTGCGCTTATTGTTGGTGTACATCCTCCACAATTATTGACTTTAATTATTTTTGTTGCACTGGACGTGCAGTTATTTGCATTCGAATATGTATACGTTATGTTGAATGATCCTACCCCTGCAACCGCCGGATTGAATTGTCCATTGCTCACACCTGTGCCGCTATACGTTCCACCTGCAGGTGAGCCGCCTGATAATGTAAATACAGCATCCGTACTGCATACATCAGCAAATGAACCGAGTGTTACGCTTGGCAACGGATTTACTGTTACTGTTGTCGGAGCTGATGTAGATGAACAGTTGTTTGCATTGTTTACCGTAACACTGTAATTACCGGTTGCATTCACCGTGATCGATTGTGTGGTTGCATTATTGCTCCACAGATTTCCTGTTGCTGAACCCGATGTTAGTGTTACGCTTCCGCCCTGGCAGAAAGTTGTTGGACCACTTGCATTAATTGTTGGAACTGCAGGTAATGGATTTACTGTTACTGTTGTTAGTGCTGATGTAGATGAACAGTTATTAGCATTGGTTACCGTAACACTGTAATTACCGCTTGCATTCACCGTGATCGATTGTGAGGTTGCATTATTGCTCCACAAATTACCTGTTGCTGAACTCGATGTAAGTGTTACACTTCCTCCCTGGCAGAAAGTGGTTGGACCACTTGCATTTATAGTTGGAACTGCAGGTAATGGATTTACTGTTACGCTTGTGGGCGATGATGTTGCTGTGCAATTATTTGCATTGGTTACTGTAACACTGTAATTACCTGTTGTATTCACCGTGATTGATTGTGTGGTTGCATTATTGCTCCACAAATTACCCGTTGCTGAACTTGATGTAAGCGTTACACTTCCTCCCTGGCAGAAAGTGGTTGGACCACTTGCATTAATAGTTGGAACTGCAGGTAATGGATTTACTGTTACTGTTGTTGGTGCGGATGTGGATGAACAGTTGTTTGCATTCTTAACAGTAACACTATAGTTACCACTTGCATTAACAGTAATGCTTTGTGTTGTTTGTCCTGAACTCCATAAATATGAAGTGGCGGCAGTAGATGTAAGTATTACACTTCCACCTGCACAGAAAGTTGTAGCACTACCGGCTCCAATAGTTGGTGTAGCAGGTAATGGGTTAACAGTAACTGAAGTTATTGCAGAAACAAGGCTTGCGCATCCTGCAGCATTATACGCTGTAACAGAATAGTTGCCGCTGGCCGTTACAACAATGCTTTGTGTTGTTGCGCCAGTACTCCACAAATAAGAAGTTGCTGCGCTTGAAGTTAGTGTTACACTTCCACCCTGGCAGAAGGTTGTTGCTCCTCCGGCAGTTATTGTTGGTGTTGCAGGTATTGCAAATGTTGTGTTCCCCGAAACATTATTACAAGATCCTGATCCACCAAATGAATAAGAGCGTGCATAATAAGTCCCTACACCAAGATTGCTGAATGTAATTGTATTGGTATTGTCAACTACCTGCGCCGGGCCGAAAGGTGAGGCATTTTTATACAATTGAACAGTATATTCCGGCAACCCTCCTGTAATACCATAAGTGATATTGCCATTACATCCTGCTAATTGCGTGGATGAATTTATAGTAACTACATTTAAACATCTTTCTGTGTATGCTGCATTGAGTTGATACGCACCGAAAGTTGCAAATGCCGAATTGATTTTTAGGTAATACTTTGCTATAGAAAGCCCTGTAAGTGGAATTGTATTGGTTGCAGCATGAAGCTGGCCACTTGCAACTGGTGCTAATAAGGTATCCAGGTATAATGCATAATTTATGTAAGGATAATCTGTATTGAAATGGTTTTGTTCAATATTAATTCCAAGGCTCATTGTTCCATTACCATCATAACCAATTTTCCACCAATCAGTATCATCGGTTATCAAATTATAATAAAAATACAGGTGGCCGCCAGTTGGCGTGTTGGCAGGAAGTAATGTCCCCCTTGCAGCTATTGAATTATCTCCGGATGTTTCTGCAAGAAAGTTCATCGGCTCTAAACTATTTGATAAAGAATAGGATGAAAATTCAGTGCTGTAATAGGTAAGAATCCTGATATAATAAGTACCGGCTGCCAGGTTATTAATTGTATAAGTAGCCGTTGTTGTTGTATAACTTCCAACAAGATAGGTTGTTCCGTTATTATCATAAAGCTGAGCATACACATTGGCATTATTGCCGCTTGTATTGGAAATGGTAAAACTAAGCTTCCCATCAACAGGCAGTGTTAAAGAATAAAAATCAATATCATCCCTTAACCCGTTATATTGATAACCTGTATGTCCATTTATGGTTGTGTTAATGTTGAGTAACCCTGCTGTAGCGCTTGTATTATTAGGCTCTACATCATTGGGTGTTGGTAATACAGTAACGGTATTGCTTAAGGTGTAAGGAGCAAATTCTTGGACATAGTAAGTAAGAATCCTGATATAATAAGTACCCGCAGCCAGCCCGTCTTTTGTATAACTTCCAGTAACGGTGGTATATCCCCCGGCTAAGTATGTTGTGCCATCGCCGTCATATAATTGCGCAAATACATTCTGCCCGTTATCACTTGTGATGCTAAAATCTATCTTGCCATCACCTGTAAGAACGATCTTGTACCAGTCTATTGCATCTATATTACCATTATACCTGTAACCGATATGCCCTGTTTTAGTAGTGTTGATTGAAAATGCAAGTGCATTTGTATAAACATCATTGCTGCCAACATCATTTGCCTGTACAGGTTGAGTAAGTGTATTGGATAAACTATAAGAAGCAAATTCTGACGTATAATAAGTTACCACTCTTATATAATACGCGCCAGGAGCTAATCCGTCTTTTGAATAGCTTGCTGTAGTGGTTGTATACCCCCCGGCTAAGTATGTTGTGCCATCGCCGTCATATAATTGCGCAAATACATTCTGCCCGTTATCACTTGTAATGGTAAAGTCAAGGCGGCCATCAGCAGCAACTGTTACTTTCCACCAATCAACATCATCTCTTGTAGTAGTGTAATGAAAGCCAATATGGCCCGTTACAGAACCATTTAGCGGAAGCGTGCTTGCTGTTGCAGGCGTTTCATTTGCTGCAGGATCATTGGCACTTGGTGGTGGAGTAAAAGTATTCGATAGTGTATACGGTGCAAATTCAGTTGTAAAATAAGTAAAGATTCTTATATAATAAGTACCGGGAGCCAATCCATCTTTTGTATAGGTAGCACTGCTGGTAGTATAACCTCCTACAAAATAAGATGTGCCGTCGCCATCAAATAATTGTGCATATACATTCTGGCCATTTTCACTGGTTATGGTGTATGAAAGCAAACCATCCTGCACAACATTTACTTTATACCAGTCTGTAGAATCACGATGATTATTAAAATAGTAACCAATATGTCCTGTTACTGATACATTAAGCGGAAGTGTTTTTGCAAGAATAACAGTGCTGTCGGGTTCTATATTATTTGCAACAGAGGCTGCCGTAAAAGTAGGTGTAAAACTATAAGTTGGTGCATCTGTTGAGTAATAAGCAACAAACCTGATGTAATAGGTCCCTTTCGCAAGGCCATCAATATTGTGGGTTGCTGTGGTACCTGTATAGTTATTGGCCAGCAGGATAGTCCCAAGGGTATCATACACCTGGCAGTATATAAGTATCCCAGAAGTTAATGTCCAGCTAACAGTTAGCTTTCCATCACCTGGCGTTACCACCCGCCACCAGTCTTCATCACCACCTGAAGCAGTAGTGCCGGTACCGGTACCACCTATTGTAGTTAAATTAGACTGGTTCCAAACATTGTTGGGTTCCGTTTCTGTTTGTGCTTTTGCAATATTCCAGCAGAATATACAAAGCATCAATAATTGTAAAATCTTTTTCATTTTGTAAGGTTTTATTGTCCGGTACAAAAATCGGGGTACACAATATCAGGGGCAATACTTAATCTGTAGTACCGGCATACTCAATTTGTAGTAGAGAACCTTACAATTACAACAGAGATGTATGTATTTGATTTAATTGTGTATTTTAAAGGTTGAATTCTTGTATTATGTATTTTAATTTCCTAAAAAGATTATTGACAGGTTTTTTGATCTTGCTTACCAGCATTTGTTCAACAGCTCAAACAACTAAAATTGATCTTCTTAAAAAAGAACTGGCTGCCGGGAAGTCGAAAACAGAAAGGCTTCATACAATCATCAGGATCCTTGAGCAACAATATTCTCTTCCGCAAGATATTTTTCATGATTACATAACACTGGCTGAAAAGATTGTTACCCCGGCATCTCCTGAATATTTCAGGGTAAGAGGTTTTTATGCAACCTATTTATCAAAAACAGATAGGATCGAAGAAGCGTTGGCTCTTAGTGACAGTTTACTAAGTAATCTCCCCCCTGGAAAACAGTTTGAATATTTATATAAAAATATCGCAACCAGCCGCTGCAATCTACTTGTAAGGAATAACCGGCCAAAAGATGCCATTGAACAGTCGCTTAAATTATTACAGTCAGCGGAACAATCGTACGATACTTTATGGGTTGTTCGTAGTTGTATTTTACTTGGTTGGGCAAATATGGAACTGGGGCAATATCCCGAAGCAATCAAATGGCTTCTTTATGGTCATCATTATACAATTAATGAAAATATTTTACAACAATCCGGCTACCTATACTCTAATATGGCTTCTTGTTACAATGATATTCATAAGTATGATTCTGCTTTTTATTTTATTAACCTGGCATTAAAATATAGCAGGCAGGATGAAAACCTGGCTGTGGTTGCAAATGCTTTAAATATCCGTGCAGATATATATTTAAACAACAATAACCCAATTGCTGCAGAAAATGATATGAAAGAAGCCTTGCAGGTAAGAGAGCAAATAGGAGATATGTTGTATATTATTTCTGATATGGGACAACTTTCAGCTTATTATGCTTCAACTAATCAAACTGATAAAGGTATTGAGGTCGCTCAAAAAGGAATTGCATTGGCGCAAAAAACCAATAATATTTCTAAACTTCTTTTTTTATTCAATGCGTTGGCAGAAAATTATAAAAAAGCAGGTAAACTGGATAATTATGCCGCTTCATTGCTTAAGATCAATGACCTGAAAGATTCTTTGTATAAAGAAAATTCAGGCAAAGCGATCGCTGAAATGGATGCAAAATACCAGTTAGAGAAAAAGGAAAATATTATTATCAAACAAAAATATGAACTAACGCGTAGCCGGTACATTGTAATTGGTTCATCAGTTTTACTAATCCTTGGTTTGTTGTTTGTATGGTTATTATACAGGCATTACAGACTGGCTCAAACCAAAAAAATGGAAATAGCCATGGCTGAACAAAAATTACTTTCTTATAAAGCTGTTGAAATTGCTGAAGAAAATGAACGAAAAAGAATAGCTGCAAACCTACACGACAATTTAGGTTCTTATGCCGCAGCCATAACTGCTAATGTAAAAAATTTAAAAGAGGAAAGTGGCCAAAGTGCAGATATGATCATGTTGCAGTTAGATGAAAATGCACAAAATATGGTAACACAGTTAAGTGATACCATTTGGGTTTTGAAAAATGAGCAACTTCCAATCACAAAACTGGCAGACAGGTTTAAATCCTGGACACAGCGGTTAATTCAAAACTATCCTCAGGTGAAATATCATTACAGCGAGAATATAGCAGATGAGATTGAATTTACACCAACTAAAATTTTACATATCTTTTTAATACTAAAAGAGTGTGTTAATAATGCATTAAAACACAGTAACTGTACAGATCTTATAATAAATTTTTATAGTGAGGGGAATTGGGTAATTACCATTGAAGATAATGGGGTTGGTTTTGATAATACAAATATTTTAACTGGTAGCGGGATAGATAATATTAAACGAAGGGCCGAAGAATGTGGTTGGAATGTTGATTGGGAAAGTATAAAACCATCGGGTACGCTTGTAATCATTTCAGAAACTACTACAAAATGAGTATTTCTGTAATGTTAATAATTGTTCACTTTTACGAATCATAAATATTAAACAAATGAAAATTGCTTTGGTAGACGATAACGCTTTGAACCGGAGTAATTTTGTTCAAAAAGTAACCGTTTTTCCGGAGTTGGAGATATCGATCATTGCTGCAGACGGGCATGAATTCATGGAAAAAATAAAAGGGTTGCCATTACAACATTTACCACTAGTTGTTTTTATGGACATTCAAATGCCCGGACTTAATGGTATTGATACCATTAAAATGGCAAAAGCAATTTACCCTTCCATTCACTTTATTGTACTTACGGTTTTTGAAGACGATGATACCATTTTTGATGCCATCCAGGCGGGCGCTTCAGGATACCTGCTCAAACATGAAAGCCATCATACTATCCGACAGGCGATTCAGGAAGTGCTTGATTTTGGTGGTGCGCCTATGAGCCCCGCTATAGCCCGTAAAACTTTAAAGATCCTTGGCCAGAAAAAGAATACCGAACATACTGATACATCAGTTGTTGAATCGTTACTTACAGAAAGGGAATTTGAAGTTTTACAACACCTGGTAAATGGTTATGATGCTAAAAGAATTGCTGAATTCACCGGTATCAGTACACTTACTGTTAGAAAACATATTGCCCATGTTTATACAAAACTGCACGTAAATTCAAAGGCACAGGTAATTTCCATGGCGCATAAAAACAATTGGGTTTGAAAATTTAAAACAAAGAATAAAAATTATAATTCCCCGCATTGTTTCTTGGTCTAAATTCAACGATCCATTTTAATTTATACAGGACATGTCTATTGCATATATCTTTTACCTATGGTATTTTAAAAACAGTATCATACTTTTGGAGCTATGAAACAACTTTACATCATACGTCATGCAAAAAGCAGTTGGGGAGATTTTAGTTTACCGGATATTGAAAGGCCGTTGAATGAACGGGGTAAGACCGATGCTCCTGCAATGGCTAAAAGGCTTTTAGATAAAAAAATAAAAATTGATGCCTTTGTAAGCAGTCCCGCAAAAAGAGCAAGAAAAACTGCTGCCCATTTTTGTGCAGAATACCAGGTAAAAGAAAATGAAATTATTATTGTTGAAAAATTATATGCCGCTTCTGTTTCAACTTTTTTTGAAGTAATAAAAGAACTTGATAATAAATATAAACGTATTGCCATTTTTTCACACAATCCCGGAATAACGGATTTTGTGAATACGCTTTGTGACAATGTTCATATCGATAACATGCCTACCTGTGGCATATTTGCAGTGGAAGCAACTATTGAAAAATGGAAAGATTTTAAAGATGCAGAAAAGAAATTTATATTCTTTGATTATCCTAAAAACATTTAACCTATAAGTGTTTTTTCAAAATATACTGCTGTTTCTTGGGGGTTATAATAATAAGCTGGTATTTCATAAAAACCGATTCTTTTATAAAGCTCTATAGCGGGTGTCATATTACTAAGGGTATCCAGTCGTATTTTTTTATACCTGATTTTCTCTGCAAATAATATTGCCTCATTTAACAAACCCGAGCCAATCCCTTTATGCTGAAAGGCAGGTTTTACATACATACGTTTGAGTTCTGCTGTATCTGTATCTATTTTACGTATGGCAATACATCCCATAAACTCATTTTCATTTTTTGATAAAATAATTCCACCTGCAGGAAGGGAATACATCTTTTGCAGGCTTTTTAATTCTTCTGAAAAGTTTTGAAAGCCCAGATCAATATTAAGCCATGTGGCATATTCTTTGAATAAAGAAGCTGCGGCTGTATATTCTTTTTCAGTACGTACAAATATATATTCAGGCATTGGTTGTTGTTTTATTGGCGAGGTATACCCCGGCAAAAATACATATTGCTGCAATGATCTTATACGCTGATAACGTTTCGCCTAAAAAAACAATTGCGATAGCTGCTGCAAATACCGGCTGTGAATATATATATGTTCCTGCTATTGATGCGCCTAATATTTTTATTCCATAAACATTAAATATATAAGCCAGAAATGTGCCGCCAAAAACAATCGATGCAAGCAACATATACGAAGTTGTATCATATAATTGCCAGGGAACTTCTGTAAACTCGTTCCAACAAAACGGAAGCATCATAAAAAATCCAATGGTAAATATCATTCGGATAACAGTTACCGGTTTATACTCCTTCATTAATGGTTTTACCAGGATAAAATAAATTGTATAAGAAATGGCATTTAAGATGATCAGGATATCCCCTAAAAAAACATCTGCTCCTTTCCCTGAATTTTCCCTTGCTGAGATGAGAATGACGGCACCGGTAATACCCAAAACTAAACCCGTAATCTTAAAGTTGTTTATTCTTT
The DNA here is from genome assembly GCA_031373525.1 of Ferruginibacter sp. Taxonomy (GTDB): domain Bacteria; phylum Bacteroidota; class Bacteroidia; order Chitinophagales; family Chitinophagaceae; genus Ferruginibacter. The sequence continues at coordinate 97,164 of JANMMS010000050.1, read as the reverse complement.
CCTTTAAAAACCAAGCTGCAATAAATGTTATAAGTATCGGTGTTGTCAGCATAAGCAGAGATGCATGAATGGAAAAGGTAAGCGATAATCCCTTTATAAAAAGCATTTGATTGATGGCAATACCTGTAAGTGCACACAATAAAAATCTGCTAATATCTTTTTTATGGATGCCGGATTTTACAGGTTTAAAAATATACAGGAACCAAAGCAGGATAGCACTGATTCCTACACGCAATAAATTCAGGCCAAACGGTTTTACCAGCTCATGGTTGATCAGGTATTTTACGGCAGTATAATTTATTGCAAAAAAAATATTTGTAAAAAGTAAAGCAAGGTGTGCCGATGTTTTTTGCTTCAATGAATTTGATTTTTATTTTATAACACAGATCGGTTTGCATCGTATATAAAAATCGATAGGTTGTTATTTTGTTATGTTGATATGTAAGCTGTTGTTTCCAGAGATCCCTCCTTCGTCGGGATGAAATAAAAAACCGTCCCGTAAAAACGGGACGGTAATACTTACTAAACCAACCATAAATTTTTTAAGAAGTGCCTGATATCAGGCTGCCTGAACTTCTTTTATCTTTTCTCTGATCTTGTCTTCTATTTCCTTAGCCATTTCAGGATTGTCGATCATTAATTGCTTAACGGCTTCACGGCCTTGCCCGAGTTTGTCATTATTATAACTAAACCAGCTTCCGCTTTTTTGAACAATGCCCAATTCAACGCCCATATCAATAATTTCTCCGGCCTTTGAAATACCTTCTCCATAAATGATATCAAATTCTGCTGTTCGAAATGGTGGCGCCACTTTATTTTTTACAACTTTTACTTTAATATGATTTCCGATAACCTCATCGCCATCTTTGATCTGTGCTAAACGCCTGATGTCGAGCCTTACGGACGCATAAAATTTAAGTGCATTACCGCCGGTGGTTGTTTCAGGATTTCCAAACATAACTCCGATCTTTTCACGCAATTGATTAATAAAAATGCAACAACTATTTGTTTTAGAAATGGTAGCCGTTAATTTTCTTAATGCCTGGCTCATCAATCTTGCATGAAGGCCCATTTTGCTGTCACCCATTTCTCCTTCCAGTTCACTCTTAGGCACAAGTGCAGCCACAGAATCTATCACTACCACATCAAGTGCTCCTGAAAGTATAAGCCTGTCGGCTATTTCAAGCGCCTGTTCGCCATAGTCTGGTTGCGAAATAAGCAGGTTGTCAATATCAACTCCCAGTTTTTGCGCATATGCGCTATCAAACGCATGCTCCGCATCTATAAATGCACACATGCCTCCTTTTTTTTGTGCTTCTGCAATTACATGAATTGCCAGGGTTGTTTTACCGGATGATTCCGGACCATAAATTTCTACCACACGGCCTTTGGGTAAACCACCGATACCGAGTGCTACATCCAGGCCAATGGAACCTGTTGATATAACTCCCTGTTCAATGTGTGTTTTTTCATTCATCATCATGACCGATCCTTTTCCAAAATCTTTATCGATCTTGTCCATCGTTAATTTCAAGGCTTTTAATTTTTCTACGTTGCTCATTGTTTCTGTTTTTAAGTGATGTATCTGTTTTGCGTTGTAAAATTATATCCGGATACAAAGCTAAGGGTTTTATTTTATCAACACTAATTATTTTAGTATTTTTTTAGTAAATTATTTAGTATCTGTTTTTAGAGCCTTTCTGCAGTTGTATCAAAATCCCAACAAACCTATCATCCCAAGGTTTCTCTTTTCACAAATTATCATACTCGTAAATCGGATCTATGTGATCTCCGGCATCCATTTCGCAAACCGGTTTAATAATGCCATCATGTAAGCCATATACCCAGCCATGAAGTTGTGGTCGTTTTTCATTTTTCCAGGCAGATTGAACAATAGAAGTTTTTGCGAGGTTAAAGATCTGCTCTTTAACATTCAACTCAGTAAGCTTATTAACCCTTGCATCTTCGGTTGGAAGTGCATCTATTTCATCGCGGTGAAGCCTGTATATATCTTTTATATTTTTTAACCAGTGGTTTAATATTCCAAAATGATGCTGGGTCATGGCTGCTTTTATTCCCCCACATCCGTAATGCCCGCAAACAATGATGTGCTTTACTTTTAAAACTTCTACTGCATATTGCAACACACTTAATAAATTGATATCGGTATTTACAACCAGGTTGGCAATATTGCGGTGTACAAAAATCTCTCCGGGTTCTGTTCCGGTTATTTTATCCGCAGGCACCCGGCTATCACTGCAACCAATCCATAAAAATTCCGGTGCCTGTTGAGATGAAAGGCGATTAAAAAAATCAGGGTCTGTTTTCTGCTGTTCTTTTGCCCAGGCTTTATTTTCAAGTAATAACTTCTCATATGGCAACATAATTGGCTTATTTATGACTAAAAATAAATGAATAATTTAGTATTCATATTATAATTTCCATAGTTCGCCGGCGGCCCACTTCAGCGCATAAGCAGTCTTATTATATTTTGCAGTTACTTCAGTGAGTTTCAAAAAGGTTTCCAGTGTTTTGTTTTCCCTGCTATTCACCAGGAACAAAGAGCTTTCTCCATTAAAGAAACGGGTTTCTTCACCTCTTTGTAATCGCAGGTAGTTTGAATATGTTCTTTGTAAAAGATTGACCTGCATTTTATAGTTAACAAGCTGGTTATAATAATTTTTTACTTTATTTATAATATCAATTTCTTTCTGGTTTTGCTGCAAACGCGTTTCTGTTATTTTGAATTTAGCCATTTTATATTCTCCCCGGCCTTGGCTGAGCCGCAGCGGTACGCTAAAGTTTATTCCGAACTTGTAATTATTATCAAACAGGCTTTGCACAGCGGTGGATGCAACGTTATACCCTTTTCCCAACTGGTTATATTTTAAATCAAGTTGGGGTAGCAGTTCCTGAAATTTTAATTTTTTTTCAATTTCCAGGGTATTTAGTTTATAAGAATACATGCTTAATTCGGGATGGGTTTTCCTGGCATCTTCTATTGTTTTTGCAAGTTCAGGAAATATAACGGCGTCGTATAACTCTTCCGGTTTTTTATCCGGAAAAACATCCTGAGGCAGTTCATATGCTTCATTATTTTGTTTCCATAAAAAAGTATTCAGTTGAATCCCTGCATTTTGCCATGCAAGCCATGCTTCGTTTTGCTGGTATTCAAAATTCTGAAGTTGAGCAACGGCTTCTGTTGTATCAATAGCAGGCCTTTCTCCGTTACGATATGCAATAGTTACCATACCCACTCTTTTTTTATTCACTTCAATGACCTCATTGTATGTTTGATAAATAAAATAAGATTGTAGCCATTGCCAGTAAGTATCGGTGGCTTCCATCAAAAGATCATTTAGCATCAGCCTTCTTTCCTGTTCAGATGCCTGCACCATTATTTTTGCCTGTTTTAAAATAGCCCGCCTTTTATCCATCAGTAAATTTTTGGCAAGCGGAAGACTGATCCCTGCATAGCTTGTTTTACCGATGGTTTCCATAGGGTCTGTTCTTGTTCCTCCTAAATATTCAATACCCGTTTTTATTTCTATGCCATACCAGGTAGGAATACTTATTTGTGTGCCATTGCTTTGATAATAATTAATGCCATCAAAAGTTTTATTGCCGGCATCGCTTCCCAGCACCGGGTCAAAACCGCTTCTTGCAATAACCAGGCTTGCTTTTGCTTTGTCTACCTGTATCACCGCCTGCTTTGCCACAGGGTGGAATGTTTTTACTATTTTTAAAAAATCGTTCAGCGAAAGTATTTTAGTACTGTCATTCGCTTTTATGCTTGGTATAAAAAAAAATAAAAGTGGTATTAAATATATTTTTTTCATTTGATTACTGTTTATTCGTTTTGGTTTCAACGCCTGCTTTATAAAAATCAGGAGGAAACCCATTGACATTACGCCAAAGTTCATACCACACTGGTACATTTTTCAACAAAGCAATTCCCTGCGTTCCGGCTCCGATCTTTAATTCTTTTGGCCAGTTCTTTTTGTCTTCGTTATCTTCTTTTACCAGCACCCGAAACTTTCCGTTTGTGCTTACTGAATTTTCAATGGCAACTACCTGGCCGCTAAAAGTTCCATAAGAAGCATTGGGCCAGCCACTGAAAACGATTGCAGGAAATCCATCAAATAAAAAACGAACTTTTTGATTTAGTGAGATCAAAGGCAGATCCATAGGCTCAATAAAAAGCTCAACGGCATAATCGATTTTATCCGGAACGATCTCAACAAGCATTTCACCTTCTTTAATGATCTCCCCAATACCGGCTTTTTTTGCTTTTGTGATCTGGCCCGCCTGCGGGGCCGTTATGAAATACATACCACGGCGTATATTATAATTACTATACTGATTTTGCAGTTTTGCTACATCACCTTGTCCGCCTGCTATTTGCGATAAAGACTGAAACTGATCCCCTTGTGCTTTGGAAACTTTTTCTACAAAATCCTGGTTGATGGCATCCATTTCAATTCGGGCAATGATGAGCTCCTGCCGGGTAGCACCAAATTTATTTTCGGCACCGGTTCTCTTGGCCAATGCATTTTGAAATGCCTGGTTACGCTGTTCCAGTTGAGTAAGTGAAACAAGCCCGCTATCATACATGGATTTCTGTCTTTTATATTGCAAAGAAGCAATGGAATAATCATTCATGGCTGCAACATTTTCAGCACTGTCGCTTTGCAGTTTTAATTTCAACTGTTGTATCTTATTTTCCAGCTGGCTTTGTTTAAGCAACCTGTTGTTTCCCAGTGCGCCAATTTGTGTTTGGGTGGCACTCACTTTGTTTTTGTAATATTCAATGCTCATTTGTTTTGCATCCAGTTGTTCGCCGGTTCTGCTCACCAGGTTTGGATCAAAATAATCATCTTTCACTTCGCTGATCTGCAAAATGGTATCACCTGCTTGTACCATATCTCCTTCCTTCACAAACCATTTTAAAATTTTACCCGGTATGATGCTGTTAAGTTCCTGTGGTCTTTGTTCCTGCCTGAGGGTAGTTACTCTTCCTTTTGCCCTTATATTCTGGGTCCATGGTAAAAATAAAATAACCAGTAGTGAAAATAATAAACCGATTGCCCAGTATTTTATACGGCTGCTTTTATCATGCCGGTATATATTGTTGTATGCTTTTAATGTTTTCATCTTTTTATATTAAAATTATAACTCTTCTCCACCTGCAGGGATTTGTGGATTACCTAAAACCACATTGCATCCTTCTTTTTTTATTTCAATAACTTTATCACAGGATCTTGCAAATTCATTATCGTTGGAAATTACGAATACCGTTGTGTTTTTCATTTCCATTAACAACAATTGTTTAATTTGTTGTTGATATTTTTCTTCCAGCTCAATCCAGGGTTCCTCCAGCAATAAGAGCTTCGGCTTATTGATCAATGCCCTAACGAGTAATATTTTCTTAATGGCGTGTCCGGGTAATTTTTTCCCTGTTGCAGAAAGTTGTGTATCAAACCCATTCTTTAATGTGGTAATATATTCTGTTAATCCCGTTTTGCTGCAAAACATTTGAATTTCATTTATATCCACATCTTCCAGTCCCATACAAATATTATCCATCAAAGTGCCTTCAAAAATATCCTGCTGGCTAATTACCACCCCTGTTTTTAAACGCAAAGATTGCAGGTTGTAATTCTTTATTGGAATACCATTTATCATGATTGCCCCGTCAAAATTTTCATAGCTTCCTGCAAGCAGGCGAAGTAAAGTTGATTTGCCTGAGCCCTCATTTCCCCTGATGCATATCTTTTCATTTGCATCGACAGAAAAAGAAACATTTTTAAAAACAGCAGCAGATGCATGTAAATAAGTAAAGGAGGTCTCCTTAAATGTTATACTAAGGCCCTCATTTGTTGAAGGCAATAAGATCGTTCCGCTTGATTCAATTTCTTTATCGGTGATCATTTCAATCTTTTCAACTGCAGTTAATACATCGTACACGCTATCTAAGTTACTGATGAGTTTTTCAACAGAGTTGATGATGGTGAGTATAACGATTTCTGAAGCGATGAACTGACCCACATTTAATTGCTGATTCAACAAAAGAAATGTACCAACAACCAACATGGCCATGGTGACCAGCGTTTTAAAAGCGATGAGTGCTTTAAACTGTAATTCCAGAATTTCAAAATGACCGGTTCTTGCTTTTAAATAGCTGGAAACATGTTCATCTGTTTTCTGCAAAACAAAATCCGGTGATTTGGAGAATTTAACTGACCGTATAATTCTGGAAACCTCCTCCAGCCAGCTTGCTACTTTGTATTTATAGTTGCTTTCTTCGATGCTTTTTTCCAGTCCTTTTGTTCCTGAAAAATAAAGGATACCCCATATCACCAAAATGAGCAACAAACCAAAGGCAATAAATACCGGGTGATAAAAAGCCAGTAACAACAAGCCGAAAATGATCTGAATGATTGCCAATGGAAAATCAAGCAGCAGTTTGGCAAGGCTTTTTTGCAGATTAATGATATCAAAAAAACGATTAACAAGTTCGGGTAAATAATAATTATCAATAGCTGTTAATTTGAGTACGGGTATTTGTTTAGCAAAATCGAATGAATAGCGTACAAATATTTTTTGTTGTATTTTTTCTGTTATCTGCAATTGCTTGATCTGCAATACCCCGGCAATAAAAACACAAACAACAACAAGCACGATCAGTAATATAATAGATGCAGACGCCGTATTTGTTTGTGCAAAACCGATCAGCGACTGAATGCCAATCGGTATTGCCAGGAGGATAAGGCCATTTAAAATTGCATAATAATAAATTGCAGATATTTCTTTGCGCTCCAGTTTTACAAGTTTAAATATTCTTGTAACCGGGCTTGGTTTCCCTTTCATTTTTAAATTTTATTTGAAAATAGTAACGTTTTTACTTCCGCCTTCATAAAGATAGATAACCATAAGGTGCTACGAGCTAAGGGTCATGAAAAATCAGGTGGAGGCGTTTCTACTGTACGTAGTAGTGTAGGAATATTAAAAGCAACCCGGAAATGGGTGCTTGTATAGGAATCTTTAATTTTTATGTATGTATTGACAAATGAAAATAGTTCTTTTTCCTTTTTTTTGTTTTTTTGCTTTTCGTCCTCTACATCAGTTAAACAAATATTATTACTATCCATAATTGTTTCCTTCACAGGTAAAACATAGATGCTGGTTATTAAAAATAATAATATGGAAAACAAGATCTTCATTTGTGTTGCAAAGAAATGACATAATGGCCCTAAAGTGAAATAATAATTGTAAAAGATTTGTCAAAAAAAGGGTATTTATCAGTATACAATTAATGTGCTATTTTATCAGATCAAAAGTTAAATGAGAAGCAATTACAAATCCGTTATTGTATTGAAAAACAGGCTTGTCGTTCACCCTTTTTCCCTGTTGCAGGATCTGGTTAAGATAACCTGCCTCAATTTTAATGCTTTTATTTAATTTATATCCAACTAAAACTGCCAGGCGGTTTTGATCGAAAATATTTGCACCGATGTTCTTTCCCGAGCCAATAAATATTTCATCCATTAAGACGATACTCCAACCATTTTTTCCGGGATTGGTTTTATTAAGCGGAATTTCTGTTCTTATCCTGTAACGCATCCTGTTCAAAAAAGTATAATTCGTTTCTTTTGATCCGTTTTGTATCACTACTTTTCCAACAAATCTTTGTTCCAAAGTAATCCTCTGAGAAATATCCATTTTCCCGACGGGATTTTTTATAACTACCTGTTCAAAAATGCGGTGTTCGGGAAAAGCGGTTGCAGAAGGATAATCGCCATATGGAAATGTTTCCGCAAAAGCACATCCGGCATTGATGCTAACATCCTTTCTTATTGCAAAATTTACCCCTGTACGCAACAACCCTTGTTACCAGTTTTTTAAACCGTTTACCCTGCGCCAGTGGTATTCTGTGTGTTTGGAAATTTTATTCTTGATTTTAAATGTTCCGTTAAAAACAAGCCTGCCAATATTATTATGATCTGCCAGCCGTTGTTCCTGGGAAAAGAATAACTGCCTATTAAGGCCATTAAAATAAATAGAAATAATTTCGGGTAAATAGAATAATGATAAAACCATGCAAAAAAATTCACATGGCTTTATCATACTTTTTATATAACCGAAACTTTGTCATAAAAACTTACGATACCGGTAGTTATATCATGGGTTCCACCCACAATTCCAATCTCACCATTTTCAAGCATCTCTTTAATGATGGGACTACGTTCAATAATTGCTTTAACTGTTCTTTTTACATTAATTGCTGAAACTTTTTCTACAAATTCGGCGTTACCGGAATTGCGGTTCTCATTTACGGTTTTTTCATCATCTACTGCAGGCCTTATTTTAGTAAGCAAGGCTGTGAGGTTTCCCATTTCAATGTGATCACAAGCTCCCTTTACAGCACCGCATTTAGTATGCCCCAACACTACAATTATTTTAGCGCCGGCAACTTTACAGCCAAACTCCATACTGCCTAAAATATCTTCGTTGATAATATTTCCCGCAATACGAACACTAAATACATCTCCCAATCCCTGGTCAAATATTAACTCTGCAGATGTTCGCGAATCGATGCAACTTAAAATAACAGCAAAGGGATGTTGTCCATCGGATGTTTCATTTGCCTGTTGCAACAGGTTACGGTTCACTTTAAGATTATTTACAAATCTTTTATTCCCTTCTTTTAAAAGATCCAAAGCCATTGCTGGTGTTATTGCAGCTTGTAATTCTTTATTTAATGTTTTCATTTTTATTTTATTTAATAATTTTAAAAAATTTTTATGCCGGTTCTATAAAATTGATGGTTTCAACTGTTATGTTTCTTGTTTTTGCATTGCTTCTGAAATCACGGATGAGTTCCACAACATCGTGTGCAATCGATTTAGAATTGGTGCAGTCAATAATAACTTTAGAATTTACAGGTATCGCTTCCAGTTCTTTGATCACACTTGCTTTATTAAAAAAGGAAACCTCTTCAGCCAGAACCAGTTGATGCAATTCTTGTCCATCCTCCGTTGTTACCGTTTCTTTCATATAATGGGAGTTGCGATAACTGTGTCGGAGTGTATAAAAAATACCGAAGAGAATACCAATGGTAATTCCTTTGAGTAAGTCTGTTGCCAATATGCCCACTACTGTTGCCATGAATGGAATAAATTGTTCCCAGCCCAGTCTATACATCTGTTTAAAGAGGATGGGCTTCGCTAATTTATACCCAACCATTAGTAATATGGCGGCTAAACTGGCAAGCGGGATCATATTCATTAACCCGGCAATGGTAATTGCACTGATCAATAAAAAGACACCATGAAGTATTGCCGATAATTTTGTTTTACCCCCAAAAGAAATATTAGCTGAACTTCTTACAATGACCTGCGTTACGGGCAACCCTCCGATTAATCCCGAAACAATATTTCCCAAACCCTGGGCTTTTAATTCTCTGTTGGTTGGTGTTATTCTTTTACTGGGATCCATTTTATCTGTAGCTTCAACGCATAGCAATGTTTCCAGGCTGGCAACAATGGCTAATACAATAGCGATCTTCCAGACCTCGAAATTTGTTATAGCTGAAAAATCCGGAAAAGTGAACTGGCTGAAAAATTCCGTTAAGTTCTTTGCAACCGGAAGCCTTACAACCTGGTCTTCAGCCAAACTGAAATCCAGTGTTCCTGCTTTAAACAAATAATTCATTACAATACCAAGAACAACAACAACAATTGGGCCCTGTATCAACTGAAAAATTTTATGTTTTTTTGTTAATACAGTGTCCCATAAAATGAGGATAGCTAAAGATAAAGCAGCTATCAAAATAGCTCCGGGTGTAATAAAATCAAATGCCTTTGAAATTTCAGAAAAAGTATTTTGTCCGTCTGCCTGTAGAAAAGCATCGTCGCCCTCTGAGTCTTTATCCCAGCCTAAAGCGTGTGGTATTTGCTTTAAGATAATGAGAAGTCCAATACCGGTAAGCATCCCTTTAATAACAGAGGACGGAAAAAAGTAAGCGATAAAACCCGCTTTGGCAAAGCCAAGTATCAATTGAATAACACCTGCTAAAACTACTGCTAACAAAAATACCGGCCAGGAACCAAGTGTTGCAATTGATGTTAAAACAATTACAGCAAGGCCCGCCGCCGGACCACTAACTCCAAGTGGTGAACCGCTGGCTACCCCTACAACTATACCGCCGATAATACCGGCAATGATACCGGCAAATAATGGTGCGCCGGATGCCAATGCAATTCCAAGGCACAAAGGGACTGCAACAAAAAACACAACAATGCTTGCAGGAAGGTCGTTTCGCAAATGGGCGAATAGATTTTTATTCATAAAACTATATTGATTTTGTTTGCTATGTAATAAACAAAACTCAAAACTGAATATGCATATACAATGCAGAAGCAGCTTTTGTTTGATTACCCTGATTTTAATAAAAGAAATGTTACCCGTTAATATCCGGAGGAGGGGTACTTATATCGGCATGATGCAATATGATTGCATCTTCGGAAGGTAGTGATAATGCCCTGCTGTATTTGTAAGCTAATTGTTTGTTGTAAAATTGTTTTTGAGGAATGATATTTTCTTTTGTGTCTTTTCCTTGTTCTTTTTGGGTATTATCTTTTCCTCCATTATCCATATCATCCGTCATTTCAATGGAAACATTATTTTCATCGGCCCCATATACCCAATGCATTACAGGTAATGCCTGCAGCATAAAAATGAAAATAAATAATATAGAAATTGTTTTTTTCAATGGCGCAAATATATCTGTTGGAAATTTGTTAAACAAATATCCATAAAACTTTGTATTTTATTTGACATTTCGAATATCCTGTTTAATAAAATATCAGTATTATATATTTAATCCTCCACAAGCGCTTATCGTTTGACCGGTAATATAATTTCCCATATCACTTGCTAAAAACAAAGCAACATTGGCAATATCATCTCCGCTGGCAAACCTGCCCAATGGAATATCAGCCTTATATTTTTCGGCTCCTTCGCCGTCCTTTAAATAACTGGTCATATCGGTTTCAACAAACCCCGGGGCAATGGCGTTGCAACGGATATTGCGGCTGCCCAGTTCTTTTGCAATGCTTTTTGTAAAACCGATGATCCCGGCTTTGCTGGCAGCATAACTGCTTTGGCCGGCATTGCCCATTTCGCCGATCACGCTGCTCATATTAATGATACTGCCGCTTTTTGCCTTCATCATAGGGCGGATGACCTGTTTGGTCATATTGAATACACTTTTCAGGTTTACCTGCATTACATCATCCCATTGTTCAGATGTCATCCGAAGCAACAAATTATCTTTTGATATCCCTGCATTATTAACACAGATATCAATTTTTCCGAATTCCTGCATTACCTCATTTACAAATAATTCACAAGCGGCAAAATCTCCGGCATTACTTTGCCAGGCTTTTGCATTAACTCCCATAGACTTTAATTTTATTTCCAAAGCAGTTGCTTTTCCTTTACTGCCATCGCTTACATAAGTGAATGCAATGTGTGCTCCTTGCTCTGCAAATTTTAATGCGATTGCTTCGCCGATACCACGGGCTGCACCTGTTACAATGGCAACTTTATCTTGTAATAATTTCATTTTATATTTTTTATCTTATGAGCAAATGTAAATAAATCAATAATGTTGTAATATTTAAATTGATTTTCTTATTCGTGCCTTTTTGGCAATAATATATTCATACCACGCACGAATATTACCGGAAAGGCTTTTCAAAATATTACTTAATTGCAAGGATCTCTTCTAATGTTGTTCTTTCATTACTAAGCCGGGGTACTTTGTGTTGGCCCCCGACCTTGTTTTTTGTATGAAGCCATTTTGTAAAGGTTCCCGGGGGTAGTATATGAACGATTGGTAATCGTAATGCAATATCCTTTTGCCTTTTTGCTTCATAATCACTATTAGCATTCTTCAATGCTTTATCCAGTTCCATAATAAATTGCTCCAGGTTCTGAGGTTCTGTTTCAAATTCAATCAGCCATTCATGTGCTCCGTTGCTTTCACTTGTAAAATAAACCGGTGCGGCGGTATAATCAGAAACAACCGATTGGGTTCTGTGTGCTGCTTCTGCAATGGCTTTATCAGAATTGTCTACGATAACTTCTTCTCCAAAAGCATTCATATAGTGTTTTAACCGGCCGGTAATTTTTATTTTATATGGATTAAGGGAAGTAAATTTTATAGTATCCCCAACTAAATAACGCCAAAGCCCACCCGTAGTACTTATCACCAGTGCATAATTCTTATTCAATACCACTCCGTTCAGACCCACTGTTTGAGGATCAGGTTTTTCATATTCTTCCACCGGCATGAATTCGTAAAAAACGCCATGTTCAGTAAACAACATCATGCCATCATCATCCGGTTTTTCCTGTGCAGCAAAAAAACCTTCGCTGGCATTGTATATTTCAACATAGTTTATCGGAGCGCCGATTATTTTTTCAAACTGCTCCCTGTAAGGCACAAATGAAACACCTCCATTAATATAAAGTTCAAGATTGGGCCATACCTCCTTAATTGTTTTTTTATTTTTTATTTCAAGGATACGCTTGAGCAACAACAAGGTCCAGGTAGGTACCCCAGCCAGTGAGGTTACATTTTCCTCAGCCGTAATCATAGCAAGTTTTTCCAATTTGTCTTCCCATTCATCTAAGAGTGCAATACTCAATTCCGGGGTACGAAGCCAATGCCCCCAAAAAGGAGAATTTTGCATAAGTACCGCACTAAGGTCGCCATATTGAATTTCTTCGTTTAGATGATTTAACTGATGCGAGCCTCCTACAACAAGGCCTTTGCCTGTTAAAAGGTCACTGGAAGGAAAGTTTTTATAATAGTTTGTAAGTAAATCCTTGCTGGCCTGGTAATGATTTTCCTTCAGGCTTTCTTCACTAACGGGTATGAATTTACTTTTTGCAGTTGATGTTCCGCTGCTTTTTGCAAACCAGGTGATGGGTGTATTCCAAAGTACATTTTCTTCACCATCCATCATCCGTAAAATATATGGATTCAGGTCGTGATATTCATGTATAGGGACCGCTTGTTTGAATTGTTTTACTGTAAAGAGTTTTGAGAAATTATATTTTTTTCCAAATACCGTGTACTGTGCTGATGTTACCAGGTCCTGCAATACTTCCCGCTGATAGATAACGGGATGATTGGTCCAGTTTTGTATACGCCAAAGCCGCATACGAGCCAATCTTGATATTGCGGGAGACAATAGCTTCATTTACGGAAGATAAAAGTTCTCGATTGAATTAATGCCAAAAATTACGATAAATATATTATATGGTGAAGGGTGAAGGGTTTAAGGTAGAAGGTGAAAGGTTTAAGGCGAAGGGTTTAGTGTGCAAGGAAGAGGGTGTGTGAATCGGAATCTTGTTTTCTTTTTACCTTAAAGCTTTTAGCTATTAGCTTCTTCATTGTGCCGCCTGCTCATGCAGGTAATCTTTTCGTTTCAATTCGAAATTCTTTCCCAGGTATAGGCGCCTTACCTGTTCATCCCCTGCAAGTTCTTCTGCAGTACCATGTTTAAATATAGCCCCATCGATCAATAGATAGGCCCTATCGCAAATAGAAAGTGTTTCATTTACATTATGGTCTGTAATTAACACCCCAATATTTTTAAATTTAAGTTTTGCTATTATTTCCTGTATATCTTCAACAGCAATTGGGTCAACGCCGGCAAAAGGTTCATCCAGCAAGATAAATTTTGGATCTACTGCCAATGCCCTTGCTATTTCGGTTCGGCGCCTTTCTCCTCCGCTCAATGTGTCGCCGTTGTTTTTTCTTACATGCTGCAGCCGCAATTCGTTGAGTAGTAATTCAAGTTTTTCTTTTTGTTGTGCTTTTTTGAGTTTGGTCATTTCGAGCACAGCCAGTACATTGTCTTCTACGCTAAGTTTTCTGAAAACACTGGCTTCCTGTGGTAAATATCCAATACCCATTTGAGCCCTTTTATACATAGGGAGTTTTGTAATATTGAGTTCATTTAAAAACACATCCCCGGAATCAGGTTTGATCAATCCAACAACCTGGTAAAATGAAGTGGTTTTGCCGGCACCATTTGGACCAAGTAAACCAACGATCTCTCCCTGGGATACATTAAAAGACACATTTTTTACAACCGTACGGCTGCCGTAAGACTTTACAAGGTCTTTTGTTTGAATAGTAAGGTTCAAATAAAAATATTTTGAACAAATTTAAGCATAGTTACGTTAATCATTTTTTTGAATCGGGATTTAACAGCATTTTGAGATAATCAGACATTTGATATATATATATGTAAGCTTGTGTAAATTTGCGATAATTTTTATACAACATGAAAGTAATAGACCATATCAAGCAGGCAAAAGACACGCTGATTTCCTTTGAAATTCTTCCCCCGTTAAAAGGCAAGGGCATTCAATCTCTATACCAGCATTTGGACCCTCTAATGGAATTCAAACCATCCTTCATAAATGTAACCTATCACCGCAGTGAACATGTTTTCAAGAAAAAAGCTGATGGAACATTTGAAAAGGTTGTGGTGCGCAAAAGACCGGGAACAGAATCTATCTGTGCGTCCATCATGAATAAATACAATGTGGATACGGTACCTCATCTTATTTGCGGTGGATTTGGAATAAACGAAACTGAAGACGCACTGATCAACCTGAACTACCTGGGTATTGACAATGTATTGGTATTGCGTGGCGATGCTGCTAAAAATGAAACTTCTTTTGAATCAGAACCGGGTGGGCATCAATATGCCATTGACCTGTTGAAACAGGTTACCAATTTAAATGCAGGGGTTTATCTTGAAGAAGACCTGAAAAATACTACACAAACAAAATTCTGTATTGGCGTTGCCGGGTATCCTGAAAAACATTTTGAAGCACCTAATATGGATTCCGATCTTAAATATTTAAAAGACAAAGTAGATGCGGGTGCAGATTATATTATTACACAAATGTTTTTTGATAATGAAAAGTATTTTTCATTTGTGGAAGCCTGCAGAGCTATTGGAATTACCGTTCCGATCATTCCCGGTTTAAAACCCGTTTATACAAAAAAACAATTGACCATACTGCCTAAGACATTTCATATAGACCTTCCTGCTGACCTGTCAAATGAAATGGCAAATTGTAAAACAGATATTGACGTTGAAACGGTTGGAACCCGATGGCTTCTGCAACAATCTAAAGAATTAAAAAAAGCGGGTGTACCGGTATTGCATTATTATACTTTAGGCAGGCCCCAGATCGTAGCTAATGTAGTGAAAGAATTATAAAAAATATTTGAATATTTGAAATGAGGCAATTTGAAAATTCCGTTTTTGAATACTCTTTCATCTTCAAATTCTCAAATCGGCTAATTTAGCATCTGCTTTACCACTGCTTCATTAATTTTTACAGGGTATTTTTTATGCAATAATTCCAGCCAGCTTTTTTCCAGTACATTCTGATAATCATTAATTACAAGCCCCCTTGCTTCATCAAAACTGCGTTGCTGATCGGGCGGATAAAAAGAAATGTATTTTACAAAAAATGCAGTTCCATCTGCATTTTTTACTATGGTTGAGTAGGTGTTATTTTCAGGCGTTCTTGTAATATTGGAATCAATACCGATCTGAGAAAACTCATATCGGCCACTGTCTGATTGTATTCCTCCTTCTGATGCTTCAGCTATTTCTTTCCAGCTCTTTCCTTTTTTGATTGCCTCCATAGCTTCTGTAGCAGCTTTTTCATTGGAACAATTAAATAAAATAACATTTGCGCTAGCCGACCACTTATAATTTTGTTTATTATTATTATAATATTTTAACAGCCCTGTGCTGTCAGTCGCCGCCTTACTCCAAACATTGCGTTCCATAATTTCAAACAACATATTTCCTTCTTTAAATTCTTTCATCTGGAATTTAAAATCTGCATTATATTCTTCCAGGTGCTTTTTATAATATTCCGTTGAAGAAATGGTAACAAATTTATTCCACAAGTCTGTACTGGATTCTCCTTTGTATTGCTCACTGTTTGATTTATATTCTTTTACAAATTTGAGCCAATCTATTCCTTTTAAAGAGCCGTTTTGAAATGTTATGATCGTTTTATTGCTGATCGGGAATTTATTTGTGTTGTCTGCTGACAGGTCCTTTGAAGCGCTGTCTGCAAATCTGTATAAGTCAATTTCTTTAATGGTCGATATTTTTTTATATCCAATAGTTGTTAGTATCCTTTTTGCAAATTTTTCCTTTTCCAAATTTATTCTACTATCCTGTAAAATTTTTTGTTTCAGGTCAAATTGCAGCGTTGCATTGTCTTTTTCTGTTGGAGTGAGCCCCAGGCGTTTTACAATATGAATTCCAAATTGTGTTGCAAAAGGTCTTGTCATATCGCCATCTGCAGATAGCTTAAACACTTCCTTCTCAAAATCATTATTGAATCTGCCGGTTCCGAACTCTGGCATTTCTCCTCCTGTCATGTAAGTGAGTTTATCATCGCTGAATTCCTTAGCGATCTTTGCAAAATCTGCCCCGTTTTTAAGTAAATTATAAATAGAGTCTGCTTTAATATTTATTTGTTTTTTAGTAGCTTCCTCTGCTTCCGGAGGGAATGTAAATAATACCTGTGCTACTTTCCACCTGCCAATACTTTTTCTTTCTTCCAAAATTTTAAAGATGTGCCAGGAATTTTTAGACCGGTACATTTTACTTACCTGGCCCGGTTTTAATGAATACACAATATTTTCATATTCATACGGCAAGGAAAAAACAGTGATAAAACCAACATCACCAAATTTTACTTTGTTTTTTTCTGCAATCTGCGGATAATTCGTTTCTCCGGATTTCAATACTTCATATGTTGCTGCAATATTTCTGTATGCTTTAAGTGTGTCTTCTGGAGAAGAGCTGGTGTCGATAGGAATTGAAAAATGAATAATATAAAGGTCTTTCTGACTACGAATAAACGCTTCATCCAATAATCCGGCCACGGCTTTTTCGTCACTCATATAATTTTCTTCTACCTGCTTACGAAAATTTTCAATATCATATTGAATTTGTGGTAAGGTGTCCAGGCGTAATTCTTCGGCTGCTTTTACCTTAAGTTTAAAATTACTGTACAGCTCAAGGTATTCTCTCAACGATTTTTCTTTATCAGAAACAACAGTATTGTTTTTATTGTATGCCCTTAAAAACTCATCTTTTTTAACTTCATTATTACCATAACTAAATATTGTTTGAGCATGAACAAAAATGCTGCAACCCAGTATTGCAAATAACAGGTAAATTTTCTTCATTGATACTTCTTTTTAAAGATTTTTATTTATTGTCCTTTTTCAGTTTCACCTGTAGAAGGTCATTGAGTTGTTTCCAGGTAAGTTTTTTTCCTATGATCCTTTTTTCACTATCCAGTAAATATAAAGTAGGGGTCATTATTACATCATAAAGTTGTCTGAAACCGGGTGTTTTTGCTTCTGTGACCGCTTGTGCCATTTCTTTGGTCTGATACACATGTGTCCAATCGGTGATCTTGTGCTCATTTATATATTTGATCCATTCGGGCTTTTGGTCTTCAGTAAGAACTGCATAAATTTTCACTTTATCCTTTTCCCATGTTGCCCTGTAAACAGAATCTATCTTAGGTAGCTCTTCTTTACAGTGCCCACAGGTTGGATCCCAAAAAATAACCACAGTATATGGGGCATTGAGATCATATAATGATTTTGGTTTTCCTGCCGTATCAACCATTTCAAGGTTTGCGGCTTTTTCTCCTATTAAATTTGACATCTGCATATACGCACGCCTGGTTATCGTTTCCATTTGTTTTTCATTGAGCCAGCTGCTAACCCCTTTACTATGGTATTTTTCAAACAGGTGAACAAAAACAGCGTCGAGCCCCATATATTTTGGATTGAGATACTCATCTGTGAACCAGTTTAATAAAAACTTATACATCTCAGGAGCCGTACGGGCAAGGAGTAGTTTATAGTCTACATCTTTTATAATGCTATCCGGAGTTTGCGGCATCACCTCCCTGTAATAACGCTCAAGTTTTGGCAAAAAAAATGGTGTGCGTATAATGCGATCGTCCATAAACGTTATCCCATCCCAGTAATGTGCTTTATAAAAATAATAATTATCCAGAGAATCCTGGTGTGTAACGGGTGTTTTGGTTGGATATGGTGGTTCTTTCATTGCGCTTAGCAATGCTGCCATCATAGACTGAGATTGTTTATTAATAATGTCCTCCCTGTAATCATTTAATTCTTTATTGAACCTGGTATAGTTTGCCTCGTGTAATGCTGAATCGCTTTTTGTACGGGAAGCGTTGTATGCAGATCTTTCTGTTTGAAGTGCCGCTCCTTTTACAGACACATATTTTTGATATTGTTGAAACAACACGTTTTCCCTGGATCCCGTTACCTTCATATTTTGTAAATCTGTTGTATCAGCAAAAATTGTAATAACCTGTTCTTTATCAATAAAAAAATCTGCCGTTAGGTTTTTGCCTGGAAAAACGATCGAATAGATTCCCCCGGGTAATTTGGTATCTCCTTTAAAAACAGCCTCGCCTAAATTATTCATTGCTGCAGAATCGGCAACATTCAGGTTCTTTCCCATATGATATGCCAGGTAAGTAAGGCCGGATTTATAACCGGGTGATTTTAATGTTACCAGGTACCCTTGAGCAATCAAATTCTTAAATGCAAAAATGGAAATCAAAAATGTAAAAATTATTCTCATAGTTTTCTAATAAAATTGAACAAATGTATTTAAAATGTCCCGAAAATAGATATTAATGCAATGCCCCGAAATGTAAAAATTACAATTCATTAACATTCTTATTGAAGGTTTAGCGATTCAACAGTTAATCGTGTTTATAATATTACTGTAACAAAGGGGTCTTCTGAAGCCTTTTTACAACTATTGAGCACCTTAATCCATTTAGACTAATTTTGCCAACGTGAAAAAAAAGAATAAGAATATCATTCTTGAAAATATTGTTGTTACTGATTATGCAGCAGAGGGCAAGGCTCTTGCCCGTCATGAAGGAAAAGTGATCTTTATTTCCGGGGCCGTTCCCGGTGATACAGCAGACATTCTGCTGACCAAAAATAAAAAAGATTGGGCGGAGGGAAGGGTTTTAAAAATAACAAGTCCGGCTGCCGACAGATTGGTTCCTTTTTGCAATCATTTTGGTCTTTGCGGGGGCTGTAAATGGCAGATGCTTCCTTACGAAAAACAATTACAGTTCAAACAACAGGAGGCAGAGCAAAATCTTAAACGCATTGGAAAGGTTGAGATACCGGCCCTTTTACCAATTATAGGTTCTGCAGATACGGTTCATTACCGAAATAAGCTGGAATTTACGTTTAGCAACAAACGTTTCTTAACCAATGATGAGATAGGTACTGAAGCTGCCGTTCAGCAGTCGGGGGCCCTGGGCTTTCATGTACCCCGCATTTTTGATAAGGTAATAGATATTTATGAATGTTATTTAATGGATGATGTGAATAACAAGATACGCAATACGATACGCGATTTTTCAAAAAAACAAGGTTTTGCTTTTTATGATATTAAAGAACATACCGGTTGGTTGCGTAATGTTATTGTAAGGCTTTGCAATACCGGGGAACTGATGGTGAATATATGTATGAATCATGAAGAGGAAGCCAACAGGATCATATTGCTGGATCACCTGCTTCAACAGGTTCCCTCTATAACAACTTTATTATACACGATCAATCCGAAATGGAATGATAGCATTTACGATCTTACCCCACAGGTATATTCGGGAAAAGGATATGTAACAGAAAAACTGGAAGACCTTGTTTTTATCATAAGCCCGAAATCGTTTTTTCAAACCAATACGAAACAGGCTGAACAATTATATTCAGTAACCCGTGATTTTGCAGAACTTTCCGGAAATGAAATTGTTTATGACCTATATTGCGGCACAGGCAGTATCGGAATTTTTATTAGCAAACTTGCTAAAAAGGTCATTGGGGTAGAGGTTATTGAAGATGCCATTGAAGATGCTAAAAAAAATGCTGCTGCCAACAAAATTGAACACGCACATTTTTTTTCTGGAGATGTGATCAAGATCTGTAATGATGATTTTTTTGTTGAACACGGCAGGCCAGATGTGATCATAACTGACCCTCCACGGGTTGGCATGCACGAAAAGCTTGTAATGAAATTACTGGATATAGCTGCTCCTAAAATTGTTTATGTTAGCTGCAACACGGCTACACAGGCGAGGGATATAAATTTGCTCAGTGAAAAATATTCGGTAGAAAAAATTCAGCCGGTAGATATGTTTCCGCATACGCATCACATTGAATGTGTTGTATTACTGAAACTCAAATAGAACTTTTACAATTAACTTTGTTTCATGGCATACGGAAATAGATTTCAAAACACAACCCCGATAGTTTTAAACCTGATCATCATAAATGTTCTTGTCTATTTTGCTCAAGTCGCTTTTGGTGGAATGGTCGAAACGAATAAAGTGACAGATCTTTTTGCATTGCATCACTACAAATCAGAAGTTTTCAGGCCATATCAACTGGTAACGCATATGTTCATGCATGGCGGAATCTTTCATATTATTTTTAATATGCTTGCCCTGTGGATGTTTGGCAGTGTTATAGAAAAAGCCTGGGGACCCAAACGTTTTTTGATTTTTTATCTTGTATGCGGACTGGGCGCAGGCCTTGCGCAAATGGGTTCTTATGTCCATGATTTCTGGCAAATAGATCATGCCAATATAGACATTGAATTATACAACCAATATCAAAATGCTTTGCGTCAGAATTGTACCGTTGGTGCTTCGGGTGCTATCATGGGTGTACTTGCTGCTTTTGGATATCTTTTTCCAAACACGCAATTATTTATTATGCCGATCCCTTTTCCTGTAAAGGCCAAGTGGGCCATTCTTGGCTTTATTGCCCTGGATATTTTTGGGGGTGTTGTACAGGTACAAGGTGATAATATTGCCCATTTTGCTCACGTGGGCGGAGCGCTGATCGGCTTTATTATTGTTTTTTATTGGAATAAAACAAACAAACAGACGTTCTATTAATACTTGTTAACATCATTTTGTTTTTTGGCTTTGTAATTTTACAGTTATAAGCAATTCATATGGGCGAATCGGACAGATATCAACAATATAAAAAATTCAAACGCAACAGGTTTACACTTGGCCAGGATGGCAATGCCCTTGTTGGCTTATTTACATTGAATGTGATCTTTTTTTTAATTCTCCTTACTGTCCAGGTTGTATATTTTTTTTATCAACAAGCCCCTGAATTATATAATGCACAGGTAGTACAGTGGTTTGAGTTACCCGCTGATCTTACAAGGTTGAGTGAAAGGCCCTGGACCCTCTTAACATATATGTTTAGTGATACCGGAAACAACCTGATGCGTATCCTCAGCAATATGCTTTGGCTATGGGCTTTTGGCTATATCCTTCAAGAGATGACCGGTAATGATAAAATTATCCCGGTTTATATTTATGGTGGTGTTCTCGGAGCTGTTTTTTTTATTGCAGCAAATTATTTAATTCCTCCTATACATACACAATTAAATAGCGCTGCTTTACTGGGTGCAAATGCAGGAACAATTGCAGTTGCAATGGCTACTACTACGTTATCCCCAAATCATAAATTCTTTACAATGATACGTGGCGGTATCCCGATATGGGTACTCATGCTTGTATATCTTTTTATTGACCTGGTGGGTGTATCTTCTTTGAATGCAGCCTACAGCCTTTCACATATTGGAGGTGCACTGGCTGGTTTTTTGTTTGTATACTTTATGCAAAAAGGCCATGATGGAAGCGTTTGGATGAATAATTTATACAGTTGGTTCATAAATCTTTTCAATCCAAATAAAAAAAATAATGCTACCGCTACAAAGAATAAAGTGTTTTATAAAACCGGTAACCGAAGCCCGTATAATAAACAGTCTATCATTACACAACAGCGTGTAGATGAGATACTGGATAAAATAAATAACAAAGGTTACCAGTTTTTAACTGACGAAGAAAAACAGATCTTAAAAAAAGCTGCTGAGGAGGACTTATAGCTGATGTATAATGTTGTGATTGGACGATTCTATTACTCTCCAAAAAACAACAACCCTGTTTTGCGTTCAATTTAATTCAAATCATACATTCGCAATTTTTCACATTCTAAAATAGACTTTACCTTTAATACATGTCTACCAAATCTATCCGGCGCATTACCAAGCTGTTTTTAATCTGGTTTAACATTGGTGTCGCCGCATGTTTTTTATTGGGCTCTTTTGGAAGCGTGTTCAATCCATCACAATATTGGTTTACCGGTTTTTTTGCGCTTGGCTCCTTTTATCTCTTTGTTTTGTTGGTTGCTTTTATTTTGTTCTGGCTTTTTACAAAACCTCCATTTGTTATGATAAGCATCATTACAATTTTATGTGCATGGTTTCCATTGAAACACCTGGTAAAATTCAGACTTTCTTCCAATTTTAATATACAAAAGCAGCCTGCTGCAATCAGGGCAATGAGTTGGAATGTTGAACATTTTGATATTCTTGAACACAAATCACACCCTGAAAGAAAACTGGAAATGATGGAAATGATCAATAAATATCAGCCCGATATTACTTGTTTCCAGGAAATGGTTGGCAGTGATAGTTTGGCTTCCGCTATAAACTATATCCCGGATTTTTTAAGCCGGCTGGAAATGAAAGATTACCATTATTCTTATAACCGCAAACTGGATTTTGACGGAAAACATCATTTTGGTATTATCACTTTCAGTAAATACCCGATCATTAATAAACAAACGATCAGCTTTCCTCCCAATGATTACAATTCAATATTTCAATATACAGATATAGTAAAAGACAGGGATACTTTCAGGGTTTTTAATGTACACCTCCAGTCACTTAAATTCAGCGATGACAATCTAAAATATATTGATGACCCCTCCATTAAAGATGAGTTAGATATTAAAAAATCAAAGAATATCATTGTTAAATTTAAAACAGGGTTTTTAAAACGTCATATACAAAGTGACAGAATTAAACAAGAAATAGAAAAAAGCCCTTTCCCGGTTATCGTTTGCGGAGATTTCAATGATGTTCCAAACAGCTATGCTTACGATAGGATCGGGAAAGGATTACAGAACGCTTTTGCAGAAAAGGGAAACGGCATTGGCCGTACTTTTTATGGTATTTCCCCGACACTTCGCATTGATAATATTTTTGCCGACAAACGGTTTCATGTTACACAATATGTTCGTGTAAAGAAAAAGCTAAGCGATCATTTTCCTATTATTGCTGATTTGTATTTTAAAAAAGAGTAAATTGCAATACATGTCAATGATCATATCTCCATATTATTTTTATTTTCCCTGTTGCCCTTGCGGCATAGCTTAATATCTTTGTGCCACGACACAGAATCAAAAAAGATACTTTTAAACCGGGTTGTTATTTAATATTGTATCACATAATTTAAGTGAATTTTGATCCCTTTTAATAAAATATAAAATGTCTTTAAAAATATATAATTCATTTTCAAGAACAAAAGAAGAATTTACTTCTATAACGCCGGGTCATGTGGGCATGTATGTTTGCGGACCAACTGTTAGCGGCGAAAGCCACCTGGGCCATGCCAGGCCTTATATAACTTTTGATATTGTGTATCGATATCTTACTTATAAAGGAAACAAGGTCCGTTATGTAAGGAATATTACTGATGCAGGCCATTTTGAAGAAGAGGGCCGGGAAGCAGAAGATAAGATCTCCAAAAAAGCTGTGCTCGAAAGGCTGGAGCCCATGGAGCTGGTTCAAAAATATACGAACCTCTATCATTGGGCCATGAAACAATTCAATTGCATAGAACCCAGTATTGAACCAACAGCTACCGGGCATATTGTTGAACAAATAAACATGATCGAAAAGATCATCTCGGAAGGTTATGCTTATGAAGTAAACGGTTCGGTTTATTTTGATGTTAAGAAATATGCATCGGTTCATGATTATGGTAAACTCAGCGGAAGGGTTCTTGACGACCTGCTGGAAAACACCCGTGAACTTGACGGGCAGGAAGAAAAAAGAGATGGTGTTGATTTTGCCTTGTGGAAATCTGCGGCTCCGGAACACATCATGCGTTGGAAAAGCCCCTGGGGAGAAGGTTTCCCTGGTTGGCATATTGAGTGTTCTGCTATGGCAACAAAATATTTGGGCACCGAGTTTGACATACATGGAGGAGGTATGGACCTTCAGTTTCCTCACCATGAAAGCGAAATTGCACAAAGCACTATTTGCAATCATCATGCTCCCGTTCGTTATTGGATGCACAACAATATGATCACCATCAATGGAAGAAAAATGGGGAAGAGCTACAATAATGTTATTAAACTAACGGAATTGTTTAGTGGCGACCACCCGTTGTTAACTCAGGCCTTTCATCCTATGACGATCCGGTTTTTTATTTTACAAAGCCACTACCGAAGTACGCTTGATTTTAGCAGCGAAGCTTTGGTGGCGAGCGAAAAAGCTTATAAAAGATTATGGGAAGCCTATGAGATTTTACAAAAATTACCGGCAGGAAATAATAGTGTTGCTGCTGATAAAGAGCTGGATTCAAAAATAAACCGTTGGGTAAATGAATTTGAAGTTTTTACTGACGATGATTTCAGTACTCCAAAAGTATTGGCCAATATGTTTGAAATTGCACCAATCATCAATTCTATTAAAGATGGGCTGGTTGATCCAGGTGCCATCAGTGCAACTACTTTACAATTAATGAAAGAATCTTTCAAACTGTTTTTGGAAGATATTTTTGGGCTAACGGCTGTTTCAAATTCAAACGACGAAAAACTAGGGGGGGTTATGCAATTATTGATTGATATCCGTAAAGAGGCTAAAAATAAAAAAGACTTTGTTACGTCTGATAAAATCCGAAACCAATTGTCTGAACTTGGCATTTTGATGAAAGACGAAAAGGACGGTGGTATGAGTTGGGGAATAAGTTAACATTCGTGTTCAGTGGTTTAATAATTGATATTAAACCACTTTACTTTTTTTTGAGTTCAATTCACGTTTTAAATATACAATTCACACCTGTTTTTTATACAATTCGCTCTGTTTTTCGATCTTTTTTTCTTTCTTTCTGTTTAAACGAGTAAATAAACAATTTAAACATGAAAATGAATACTCCATTAAGACGCTGGTTCCTCACATTGATGATGGGAGCCGTTATTACCGTAACTGTTACCTCTTGTAACAAGGATGATGATCCTATTCCGGTAACCAACACCATTACTGACAAAGTTGTTGCTGATGCAAACTTAAGTCTATTAGAACAGGCCGTTGTAAGAGCAAATCTTGCCACTACTTTAAGAGGAACGGGTCCTTTTACCGTATTTGCTCCTGATAACGCCGCTTTTGCTGCCTCAGATGTTACTGCAGCAGATATTAATGCATTAACAGCTGCTGAATTGAGTACGCTCTTATTGTATCATACCATTCCATCTAAGATCTTAGCCGCCAATGTACCTGCAGGACCAAATGCCAAAGTTATTACGGCTAGCGGTGATTCTGTTTTTGTTACCAGTAATGCAAGTGGTGTATATATAAATGGTATTAAAGTTACCGCTGCGGATATTTCTGCCACAAACGGAGTTGTCCATAAAATCAGCCGCGTGTTAACTCCTGCCGGAGGAAATATTGTTGAAACAGCTGTAGATGCTGGCCTGGATTCTCTTGTAAAAGCAGTAACCCGTGCAACCTCAGCTCCTGGTGGAGACCCAACGTTGGCAGGTACATTAAGTACAGCTAAATTAACTGTATTTGCTCCTACAAACCTGGCTTTTACAAATGTATTAGCTGCATTATCTCTTACAGATATCAATCAAATCCCCATTGCTACATTGTTGGCAGTATTAAGATACCATGTTGTTGGCGGAAGGGCTTTTTCTTCTGATCTTTCTAATGGTTCTTTGGGTATGCTGGCTGGAGGAAATACTACTACAAATCTTACCAATGGAGCTGGTGGAGTACCAACGATTCTTGGTAATTCAAATGGTGGAAACAAATCGAATATTATTGCAACAAATATCGTTTGCGATAATGGAGTTGTCCATCTTATCGACAGGGTTTTGATCCCATAATGAGGAAATCCTGAAAAATCCATAAAAAATGCATCAACGGTGAACAAAATACATGTTAAATCCGTTGATGCATTTTAATTTTCCGGTTATGTTCAATCACAGGCACCGATATAGTTTTATTCTCCTCATATCGATATGTACTTATATCAGTACTGTTTTATGTGATGTATATCACCATTTTAACATCAATATTGAATGGTTTTACGCCCTTGGAACAATTTTGGCCATTACCTGGGGGTCCTGGGAAGCAAACCGTATACTGGAGTCTTATTTTCGGAAGCTCTTTTCTGTTCAAAAAAATAAGGTGCGGGTGTTGGCCCTCTTTTTATTTTCGGGAAGTTTCTTAACTACGCTGGTTACATTTACTGTTGTTTTGATCGTTAGTATGATTTTGCATAATTATACTTTCAGGGAAACCCTTATCCCGCTAAAACTTAACCTCATCTACGCCTGGCTGGTAAACCTGCTGTTTCATTTACTCAACGCGGTTTATTTATATATCAATGAATATAAAACTAAATGGAGGGAGGCAGAAGAGCTTAAAAGAATGTCGGCCCAAGCAGAGCTTCAAATAGTAAAGAACCAGATCAACCCTCATTTTTTATTTAACAACCTCAATGTTTTGTCTACGTTGATCATGCAAAATAATGCTGAAGCCAATCACTTTATAGAAGCGTTTTCAAAGGTATACCGCTATATCTTAAATAACCATGAAAAAGAACTGGTGGAATTAAAGACTGAATTGCATTTTTTAGAGCCTTATATTTTTTTATTAAAAACAAGGTTTACAGAAGGGTTGAATATAAAACTAGATATCCCAGAAAATTACGGCCGTTTACAGATCATTCCTGCAGCCCTGCAAATGCTTATAGAAAATGCCATTAAACACAATGTGGTAAGCAGGAATAAACCTCTTTATATAGATGTACATGTTAATGGCAACAACACGATCGTAATATCTAATAACGTGCAAGCCAAACAAAATGTTGAGAATTCTACCGGTATAGGATTACAGAACATCATTAAAAGATATGAAGCGGTTAGTAACTTTGATGTGGCCATAACAAATGATTCAAAAAGCTTTACCGTGTCGCTGCCTTTAATTAATACTAATTGATTTTCAACATGAATATTCTGATCATTGAAGATGAATTACTCGCTGCAGAAAGACTGAAATTATTATTGAAACAATACGACCCTTCAATAAATGTTGTTGCCTGCCTTGAAAGTATTGAAGAAAGTGTGCAATGGCTGCAGACCAAACCACACCCGGATCTTTTATTAATGGATATTCAACTATCTGACGGGCATAGTTTTGAAATTTTTAACCAGGTTAAATTAACAAGGCCGGTTATATTCACAACAGCTTATGATAATTATGCCGTCGATGCGTTTCAGCATTTCAGTATCGATTATATTCTTAAGCCTGTTACTGCTGAAGCGCTGGCAAAAGGAATACAAAAATACAGGTCATTGGCTCATTCGTTTTATCCGCCCGATTATTCTGTTTGGGTAGATCAGCTAAAGGAAAATACAATCACCCGGCATAAAGATCGGTTTTTAGCAAAAATTGGTTCCCGCACTTTTTTTATACAAACAGATGAAATAGCTTATTTCTATGCCGATAACAAGATCGTATTCCTGGCAGACAGGGAAGGAAATCGTTTTATTATTAATTATACCATAGAAAAACTGGAGCCGTTATTGGATCCGTACAACTTTTTCAGGATCAACCGGAAAATGATCGTACACAGTAAGATGATAGACCTAATAAAACCTTATCATAACAACCGCCTTAAACTTTCGTTACGAAACCTGAACCTGCAGGAAGATATCATTGTAAGCAGGGAGCGGGTCAATTCATTTAGAAAATGGGCAGACGGATAGTTGTTTTTTAATCATTCCTCTATTTAGATGCTTATCTGAATTTCCCTTTTTTATGATCAATTTGTATAATCCCTATAAATTATAGAAATTGAGTCTCTAATGGAGCATATTATACATTTAAGTAAAGACAAAAAACTTAAAAAGATCATCGGCCTTCAACGTCCGTTTGTTTTACAAAAGCGTAAAAAGGTTTTCCTGCATTTATGTTACTCCATCATGAGTCAACAGCTAAGCACCAAAGTAGCAGATGTTTTTCACCGCAGGTTTTTAGAACTCTATAAAAGAAAAGAGCCTACAGCAAACCAAATAGCTCAAACATCTTTTGAAAGCCTGAGAAACATCGGTTTAAGTAATGCAAAAGCAAATTATGTATTGAATGTGTGCCGTTTTTTCATTGAAGAAAAAATTACAGATTCCCGGCTGCATAAAATGAGTAATGAAGAAATAATTAAGTACCTCTCCCAAATTAAAGGTGTGGGGCAATGGACGGTTGAGATGGTATTAATGTTCACACTCGGAAGGGAAGATGTTTTTGCCTTAGATGATTTAGGTATACAACAGGCTATTTGTAAGTTATATAAAATTGAAACTGCTGATAAAAAAATTATGAAGCAGCAGATGCTGGAAATTTCTGCAACATGGAGTCCTTACAGAACTTATGCCTGCAGGTATTTGTGGGGTTGGAAGGATAATATACCAAAACCAAAAAAATAATCGTCATTGCGAGGAACGAAGCAATCTAAAAACGTATTACTCTTACGATCTCCTCCAAATATTTTTTATCCGTTTCATCAAAATGATCCAAAGCTTCACTATCAACATCAAGAATAGCACAGACCTGATCATTACTAAAAACCGGAACAACAATTTCTGATCTTGATAAACTGCTGCATGCAATATGGCCGGGAAATACTGAAACATCCTGAACGATCAATGTTTTTTTGTCTTCCCATGCTTTACCACAAACACCTCTGCCTCTTTTAATCCTGGTACAGGCAACCGGTCCCTGAAACGGGCCTAAAACAAGTTCGTCTTGTTTCACCAGGTAAAACCCTACCCATAGCCAGTTAAACTGTTCCTTAAGTGCCGCTGTAATATTTGCAAGATTAGCCACCAGGTCTTGCTCTCCTTCTATCAAAGCGATTATTTGTGGTAATAGTGTCCGATATTGTTCAGCCTTGGTTCCCTTTACAATTAATAAATCTTCTGCCATACTATGTGATTGCTTTACTTTCTTATATATAATTTTTTATATTTTCTTTATATACTCTGAAATCAATGTAGATTCAAAGCCTTTTTGCAAAAGATAGGCCTGTATTTTTTTCTTTTTTATAAAGATATTTTTTTCTGATTTCAGCGATTTTCTTTTTTCCTCAAATAGTTTTTCAATGGTTTTTTTGTATTCGTCCGTTGGTATTGATGCCAATCCTGTTTTAATGCAATAATCACTCACTCTTCGTTGCTTTAGCTCGTAATTAATTTTAATCTTTCCCCAATGTTTCATCCTGAATTTACCGCCGGCAAAAGCAATGGCATATCGCTCTTCGTTCAAATAGTTTTCTTCTATCAGTTGAGATAATAATGATTCTGTTTCATTTTTATACAACCCATAACTGTATAGTTTATCTTTTACTTCCTGGTGATTGCGTTCCTGGTAGCTGCAAAAATGTCTTATTTTCTCAAGTGCCTTTTCTGTACCGATATTTTTTTGATCCATGCCCTGATTTCTCTTTTTTATTGTCTTTTTTTAACCATTACACATTGAGAAAAGAAGACTGAAAGATACTAAATGGTACTATAGATTTCCGGTGTAAGGGATATAATTAATGATTTTTTAAGCCCGAAACCGCTCCGCTTGGAAAATCAAGGGATAGAAAATCGGGGATAAATTTATCTTCGTATGATTAGTCGCAATATTTTATCTTTGGCGCAAATTAAATAACTCATATGAAGTTTATCGTTTCTTCTTCAGCGCTGCTTAAACAGCTACAACAGATCAGTGGTGTAATAAATGCCAATACCGTACTTCCCATCCTGGAAGACTTTTTATTTGAAATTGAAAAGAACAAGCTGACCGTTGTTGCAACTGACCTGGAAACGGTGATGAAAGTACATATGGATATTGAGGCTAAAGACAGCGGAAAAGTATGTATCCCTGCAAAAATTTTAATGGATTCACTGAAGAATATTGCAGAACAACCCCTTACGTTTAATATCGATAAAAACTATGCGGTAGAAATTACAAGCGACAACGGGAAATATAAGGTAATGGGCGAAAATCCCGATAATTTTCCTCGTGAACCGGCTGCAGATGATGCCAATTCTTTTACCATGAGCTCTTCGGCACTGGTTACAGCTATAAACAAGGCTCTTTTCGCAGTAAGTAACGATGATTTACGACCAGCTATGACCGGTGTGTTTTTTGAACTTGATAAAAAAGGAATCACCTTCGTTTCTACAGATGCGCACAGGCTTGTTCGTTATACAAGAAAAGATGTTAGTTGCCCTAAAAAAGACAACTTCATTGTCCCGAAAAAACCGCTTAACTTATTAAAAAGCGCTTTACCGGATAATGACGATGTTCTAACGGTCTCTTATAACAGCAATCATTTATTTGTAACACATGGTGGTACAGAGCTAGTTTGTCGTTTAATAGACGCCCGCTTTCCTGATTATAAAGTTGTGATCCCTGTTGACAATCCATATAAAATGGTAGTAAGCCGCAGCGACTTTCAGAATGCGTTGAGAAGGGTGAGTGTTTTTAGTAACAAAAGCACCAACCAGGTTGCATTAACAATAACCGGCAATGAACTCCAGCTGGCTGCACAGGATGTTGATTTTAGTTTTGAAGGGAATGAGCGTATGGCCTGTCAGTATGATGGCGAAGATCTGCAGATCGCTTTCAATGCAAAATTTTTAATTGAAATGTTGAATGGGGCTGATACTACAGAAATAAACATGGAACTAAGCACCCCGACAAAAGCAGGAATTATTAAGCCGGCAGAACAGGCAGAAAATGAAGAGTTGCTTATGTTGGTCATGCCCTTAATGTTGAATAATTAATATCCGGCAAAAATCTTTTTATATCAATATCAATCTCTTTTTAAAAACGCTTTCAATTAAGAAAGCGTTTTTAAATTTAATACATTTTGTATGAAAACAATCGGAATTATAGGCGGGCTTACCTGGTATTCTACACTGGATTATTACAGGATGTTGAATGAAGAGGTGAATAAAAAACTGGGTGGAGCACATGCCGCTAAGATCATTTTAAACTCTGTTGATTTTGCTGAAATAAAAATTTTAACAGAACAACAGGACTGGGATGGAATTTCAGTTATAATATGTAAAGCTGCAAGGGATGTTGAGGTTGCAGGAGCTGCGTGTCTTATGATAGGCGCAAATACGATGCATAATATTGCTGAAAAAGTACAGGCTGCAATTAATATCCCTGTTATACACATTGCAGAAGCTGTGGCTAAGGAAATAATAAATAAGAACTTAAAGACTGTTGCACTGTTGGGTACGAAATACACCATGCAACTTGATTTTTATAAGAACATTCTTTTCTCACATGGGATCTCAACTATTGTGCCTTCAGATGCCGATATTGAATTCATTAACAACTCTATTTATTCAGAGTTCAGTAAGGGAATTTTTTTACCGGAAACAAAACAGGGTTACCTTAAAATTATTGATAAAATGAAAGCGCTGGGGGCCCAGGGAATTATTTTAGGATGTACAGAAATTCCTATTTTAATAAAACAGGAAGATTGCGCTCTTCCCCTACTTGACTCCGCTTATATTCATTCAATGGCAGCTGTAGATTTTGCTTTACGTGATTAGTTTTGTTCCATCGCTTCCATAAGTTGAGTGATCGTAAGTTTATCGTTTTCTTTAATCTTTTGAGTATAGTTAACGCTTACCCTAAGGGCCTGTAATCCTGTTATACCTTGCATGTCTTCCAGCATGTGTTTTTCGAGTGATCCTTTTTTAAAATATCCTTTTGCAATTAAAAAATTCAGGTATTTGATATATTCCGCAGCATCCTGGTCATTGCTGTAAACAATAGCCAGTTTACCTGGAACGGTAATGCGCTCCTGTGTATTTTTTATACGCGCTTTGTCTACCCGCTTTTTTATTATTTCATACCGTGCGTTATAAGCACCTTTTACATCAAACCGTTTTTCATCAAGCCTGAAATGAATGGCCAGCGGGTCGCTATGTACCATGATCAGGGATGCAATTTCAAGTGGGTGTTGTAATTTATTCTTTATAGAACAAAATTCATTTTCCAGTTCGCACATAACGATCAGTTGCCAAAGCCGCAGGTTTTGTACAAAGATCTTATCAAAAACAAGTCCCTTAGCAATTGATTCGCCTATATACAGATTATACTCTACACCATCCGTTTTATACCGTTCAAAATAATGCGGAAACATTTGCTGCGCTTCCTCCTGCCTTTTGTCAAGCTGATTGGTAATTGTGTTATTAATTAATGCTATTGTTTCATCAAATTTTTTACGCTCTGCATAGATCATATTTAAATTAGGGTCCAGCATTTCTTCGTATTTCTTTATCATCCCAGAAATGTTTTTGTCTCCTTTTTTAAGATGAGCAAAAACAGGATAAATATCTTTTTTAAGAAAGTGCAGGATGTCGTGTTCGCTTCCAGCCTGAAGCCCTTTATTCATCTCATTTATATAATTTCCAATTCGGAAATTCAACTCTTCGTATAAAGGCAACGGTTTTTTATCAAATGCTTTTAGAACAATGTTTTTTACTGCCGTTAATTGAGTGGTAAAGTCTTTTTGAATGACTTCGTTTCTGATTATTGAAGACCCTTTTATATCAAGTTGCCCGTACAATGGGTAAACATTCGGAAAATCCAGATCTTGAAGAACTGCGTCTTCATTGCTTTGTTTACTTTGAATATATCTGGATGCGTCTTCTTCAAACCGCCATTTTACTGAAGGGTGTATTTGTGTAAACTCTCTTTGAATAACCGCCTCCCTTTCGTTTATCGCTTCTGTTTTATAATGACTTATGGCCATGGATAGCACCGGTATCACGTCTTCCAGTTTTCTAAGTGAAGCCTGGGATAATTCATATTTTTTCTTAGACGCGAGTTCTAAAAATCCAACCATTTCATTTTCATATATCAGGGGTATGATAATATAACTACCAAATCCCTGGTTCAAAAGCAATTCGGATAATTTGCTTTGGGATTCCATAAAGTATCGTTCGGTATCTGTAATAACCAATGTTGTCTTGTTTTCTATTAACAACTCATAGCTTTCTGTACACAAAGTTTTATTACAGGGGCTGTTTCCGGTTTGGTTCATCAGGATACTGAACTCATTTTCCTGATTTGGCGTAAAACAAAAAGAATCGTTTTCATAGTTAATAAATCCGGCTTGAAGATCGGGGTTCTTAAAAATGTTTTTAAGGTGGCCTGATATCTGATCAATTGTTACTTTTGATTTTGATAAAAGATTTGATGTGATCCCCGCTATTGACTGGTCAACTGTTACATCCATCAGGTTAATAATAGAAATCCCGCTTAATATGTAACTGCCCGGTGGAAATTTTTCTTTCCACAAATCAATGTCTGTAAAACGGTCTATCAGTAAAGCATAATCTTCCGGGGTAATGTGCCGGGCTTTCTCAGTTGGTACAACACTTATCATATCTGCATTGAATGCTACCCTGTAAATTCTTTCTATTTTTAGCGCCGGGTCGGGTATCGGTAACCGAAACGGTGTGCTCAGGTCTACATTATAATGATAAAGCTGGGCAAGAATTACGCAACAACCAAAAATATACATCTCATCATCAGATATATCCAAAACGGAGAGCTTGAAGTTTTTGCCCGCTGCATTTAAAATATTTTTAAACCGGGTTGAAAGAAAAAATGGCGTGAAATCGAAAGGTGCCGTTACCCCTTTAATTTCATTTGTTGCCAAAGCATCCGGAAATAGCACCCGCAATAATCTTGCAATTGGTTTTTTATATTCCTCAAGCAATGTACTGTCTGAAAAACCCTCTTCCAATAATGGGTATTTTTTTAACTCTTCCAATAAAGAGGTTGCATAAGCTGCTGTGATCTTCTCTTCATCGCTGCTCATTTTTCTCAATGATTCAAAAACGGGGGCGAAGCTTATTTTAATAATTGCAGGAAAAGCAGGGATTTTTTCTGAATTATTAATGACTGGATCTTTTTTCATATGAGAACAAAGGTAAAAAATCATATTCCTTATGCTTCAAAATAATATTCATTCTATAATTATAAGGCTTCACTGTTCTTAAATGCTATCATTGCCGGTTATTTTACCTACATTTGCATCAGTTCATTTATTCCGCGGCATTTTAAGCCAGTTTTTATTGATAATATTCCATTCCCAATAAATGCTTTTTTAAAGCACTCTCGTTTTTGATGATGAAGTTGAACACTTCATTTCCGCATTCATTTTAATATATAAAACATTGTTATTTACAGATTTAAAGATCATTGAGCCCATATTGAATGCGCTCAAGAAAGAAGGTTACACAAAACCAACGCCCATACAACAAGCTGCAATTCCACATATTTTAGAAGGAAAAGACCTGTTGGGTTGTGCACAAACAGGCACAGGTAAAACAGCAGCTTTCGCTATCCCTATGCTGCAATTATTAGCCAAACCACATGCAGCAATACCGGGCCAGCGACCAATACGTGCGTTGATATTGACTCCTACACGGGAATTGGCTATACAAATACAGGAAAGCTTTAACGCATATGGCTCCGGAATTCGTTTAAAAAACCTTGTGGTATTTGGTGGCGTTAACCAAAACCCTCAAACACAAGCCCTGCAAAGAGGAGTTGATATCCTTGTTGCAACACCCGGACGTTTACTCGACCTGATGAGCCAGGGTTATATTAATTTAAAAGACATCGAGATCTTTGTTTTAGATGAAGCAGACCGAATGCTTGATATGGGTTTTGTACATGATGTAAAAAGGATCATCACCAAGATTCCGGTTAAACGTCAAACGCTTTTCTTTTCAGCCACAATGCCAAAAGAAATACAAGGATTGGCAAATGCTATTTTGACAAATCCGGTTAAGGTTGAAGTAACTCCTGAGTCAACAACAGCAGAAACCATTGAGCAATCTATTTATTTTGTTGATAAGAATAACAAAAGATTGTTGCTGGCAGATATTCTTAAAGATAAAACCATTGAAACAGCGTTGGTTTTTACCCGTACGAAACACGGGGCCGACAAGGTTGTAAAAGACCTTATCCGGATCGGTATTAAGGCTGAGGCTATCCATGGTAATAAATCGCAAAATAATCGTCAAAGGGCTTTGAGTAATTTTAAAGACCGGACCACCAGGGTTTTGGTTGCTACAGATATTGCGGCCCGTGGTATTGATGTGGATGAATTAACCCATGTTATTAATTATGAAATGCCCAATATTCCGGAAACTTATGTTCATCGCATTGGCAGAACCGGAAGAGCGGGATTAAGCGGCATCGCCCTTTCTTTTTGCGAATTGGAAGAACTTCCTTTTTTAAGAGATATTCAAAAACTAATTGGTAAGGAAATTCCTAAAGAGACCAATCACCCTTATCACATGGATTTTTCCGGTTATAATATTAACAAGATCACCCCTGTTAATCCACAGAAAAGACAACAGGGTGGAAACGGCCACAACAGGCCAACACATCGCAAGTTCACTAAACAGCGATATTAAAAGCTGCAAGCCACAAGCTTTTAGCTAATAGCCAGGATAAATATCATTTTAAGTTTATGATATCCCTCTTATAGCTTGCGGCTAACAGCTAATCGCTTTCTTTTTATCTTTGCAAACCTAAATATTGAGTCATGTTCAATAAGCGCATTAAAATAAAAGAATTGCTTCTCTCTGAGAAATCGGGTTATGAAGCAACTGTAATGGGGTGGGTTCGTACGTTTCGAAATAATCAATTCGTTGCATTAAACGACGGAAGCACCAATAATAATCTGCAAGTGGTTGCCAGTCTTGGTATGTTTGATGAAATTATTTTAAAACGCATTACAACAGGGGCTTGTATTAAAGTAGTTGGAGAAGTGATTCCTTCCCTGGGTAAAGGACAGAAAGTAGAATTAAAAGCTGCGTCGATCGAGATCCTGGGCGATAGTGATGCAGAAAAATTTCCTTTACAACCCAAAAAACACAGCCTGGAGTTTTTGCGTGAGATCGCCCATCTTCGTTTTCGAACAAATACCTTCGGTGCCATTTTCAGGGTTAGGCATTCCCTTGCTTTTGCTATTCATAAATTCTTTAATGACAAGGGTTTTGTTTATTTACATACCCCTATTATTACCGCCAGCGATGCTGAGGGTGCAGGAGAAATGTTTAAGGTAACCACATTGCCCTTAGATGGTTCTGCTGTTGATAAAGATGGCAGCATCAATTTTAAAGATGATTTTTTTGGCCGCAGCACAAACCTGACTGTCAGCGGACAACTTGAGGGCGAATTAGCAGCTATGGCTTTCAGTGATATTTATACATTCGGCCCTACTTTTCGTGCAGAGAACAGTAATACGGCCCGTCATCTTGCTGAGTTCTGGATGATAGAGCCCGAGGTTGCTTTCGCTGATCTTGAAGATAATATGAACCTGGCTGAGGAATTTATAAAATATATTATCGCTTATGCCATTGAAAATAATAAAGAAGATCTTGAATTTTTAGCACAACGATTGGAGGAAGAAGAAAAACAAAAGCCACAAAATGACCGGAGCGAAATGGGCTTAATGGAAAAATTAAATTTTGTTGTAAGCAATGATTTTGAACGAGTGACTTATACAGAAGCAATTGATATATTAAAAGAGAGTAATCATAATAAGAAAAAGAAGTTTCAGTATCTCATTGAAGGTTGGGGTATCGATCTGCAAAGTGAACACGAACGTTACCTGGTAGAAAAACATTTCAAAAAGCCGGTTATTCTTACAAATTATCCCAAAGAAATAAAAGCTTTTTACATGCGACAGAATGATGACGGTAAAACGGTTGCTGCTATGGATATCCTTGCGCCGGGTATTGGAGAAATTGTTGGCGGAAGTCAACGGGAAGAAAGGCAGGACAAGCTTTTACAAAGAATGAAAGAAATGCATATTCCTGCTGAAGAACTAGATTGGTACCTTGATACCAGAAGGTTTGGTGCATGTCCGCATGCCGGTTTTGGTCTTGGTTTTGAACGTCTTGTTTTATTTGTAACAGGCATGACAAACATCAGGGATGTGATTCCTTTTCCCAGGTTTCCGAAGAGTGCTTCTTTTTAAAATAAAAAATAACTTCTATTTAATAAAGCCGTGGCTAAGCTGCGGTTTTTTTTATTGATCAAGTATTAGGATATTTATACCTCCTGCAGTAATATTTTTATTATGGTCAAAAGCAAATACCTGGAGTTTATTCTTAATCCGCTTGAGCTGTTGCGTACAAAAAAAGTGTTGCACGTAAATCCTACTATAGAGCCCGTAAGAAAAGAACCCGAAGAAATTAAGATCATTATTTATGATTTTGATAAAGACAGATCTGAGTGTATCATCACAAAATCTGTAGAAGAGTGTTTTCATTTCATTAATACATCTTCTGTTACATGGATAAACATTGATGGCCTGAAAAAAGAGGATGCAGAAAAGGTTTGTAATCATTTTGGTATTCATCAGCTAATTACTGAAGATATTTTGAGTATTGGCCAGCGTCCAAAAATGGATGATATCAATGGTTTGTTATTTTGCCTGCTTTATATGTTATATTTTGATGAAACAGAATCAGCTGTAGAGACAGAACAAATTAGTATCATACTTGGTAAAAATTTTGTTATCAGTTTCCAGGAAGATGAAACTAAAGATGTTTTTAACAGCCTTCGCGATAAATTGAATGTTCATGGAAGCAGGGTCAGGCAAAGCGGCGCTGATTTTTTATTTTATTCCCTGATTGACCTGATTGTTGATAATTTTTACGTTGTAATGGAAAAGCTGGGTGAAAAAATTGAAGACCTGGAAGAAGATATCCTGCGAAACCCGGGGAAAAGAAGCCTGGTCAAAATTAATATGCTCCGCAAAGAAATGATCGTACTGAAAAGAAGTATTGCACCTGTCAGAGAAATCATAAACGGAATTCTGCGTAGCGAAAATGACCTGATTGAGGAAAGAACAGAAAAATATTTTAAAGATGTTTACGATCATATTATACAGGCAAATGACCTGGCCGAAAACTATCGTGATATGATGATGAGTTTGCAGGACTTGTATCTTAATACAGTAAACCTTAAGCTCAATGAGGTAATGAAAGTGATGGCAATTGTTACCTGCTTGCTGGCTCCCGCAACCGTTATTGGAGGGATTTTTGGAATGAATTTTGAAACCATTCCGCTATTACACAATCACTGGGGGTTCTTTATTTCTGTGGGGTTAATGCTTTTAATACCGGTTTGGATGTTCTTTGTTTTTAAAAAGAAGGGGTGGTTTTAATCTGATTTTATTCCTTTTCTTTCTTGAAAACCGGAACGGTGCTGCACGGCTCACCATACATGATGCTTTTTGCAACCGGTCTTAATAAATTAGTAATTTCAATATATGCCTCTTCAGATATCGGCACTTCGCCACATCCCTTAATAACAACTCTCTTATCTGAAAATTCTTTAATACTTATTGCTGCTATGTTTTTTATATGTATTTTTTTTCTGGCCTTTTCTTCGTCTCCGAAAACAATTTCCTTTGCCAGAGGTTGCAACACACTTACAACAAGCATATATGCCCACATAGGAATTACCGCATCTGCGGTACATGTAATCGCAACTATTTTATTATGGTACATCGTTGTATCAAGTAATTTGAGGGCGCTCCTGAATTCTTTTTCCTTTAATATCAGGCCCATAAAAAGATAATCTTTCATATCAAAAACCGCAACCGCTTCTTTTGGATAATAATTTTCAAGATCTACTGTAACGATACCGCTTTCTGCAACTTTATTTATAAATACTTCTGACATATTCCAAAATTAAAACAAAAAAGCCGGCTCATATTTAAGCCGGCTGTTAAATTAATTCTACTTATTGATATTTAATAAAATGTACTTCTGTTGTCTTTGATCGTCGCTTGTTTCTTTAAGGCTTCGTACCAGTTATTAACCTGCCCGCGAAGTGTACCCATTTTCGTTGTAGCTTGTTGTGCCTGTACTTCTGGAGTATCCGCAGGTTTTGATTGTACACTGTTTACTTTAATAATATAAACAGCACTTGTGCCAGATATTGGAGGAGATGGTTTTGACTGATATTCTTTATTAAATGCAGCTCCGATCACTTTTGGCTCCATGCCTATACTGTTGATCATCTGGCTGGATATAGATATAGAAGAGTCTGCTCCGGCCTGTTGTATTTGTTTATTATATAATGTTGTTGCACTTTCTAATGTAGGGTTGGTTCCTAATTTTTTTATAATGATCTCTCCCTTCTTTTTGTTTCTGA
The DNA here is from genome assembly GCA_031373525.1 of Ferruginibacter sp. Classification (GTDB taxonomy): domain Bacteria; phylum Bacteroidota; class Bacteroidia; order Chitinophagales; family Chitinophagaceae; genus Ferruginibacter. The sequence goes on along the minus strand of JANMMS010000050.1, from coordinate 57,592 downwards.
TAATAACTTCAGATCCCGGCCTGGCTGTTTCCGCATCCTGTACTCCTTCGGTTAAAATTTTATCAAGAACCGCCACTACAAACTGGTCTCCAATACTGAAAGGTTCACTTACCTGGCCCTTTTTTGCACCAAATGCCCAACGCACCAATTGACGTGCGTCTTGTAATCCACCGGCAGCATAGTCGTTTTCTTTTAAGGCATTAGGAACCTGTGTAAAATGCAATCCTGATTTGGAAATGAATTTTTCAAGGCTTTCCTTGTTTTTTTCAGCAGAAGCTTTGGTTGCTTCCAGGCTTGCTTTATTTATTGTTAGATCGCTTGGCGTAATTTCTTTTGCAACATAAGCAATCTTATAAGATGGTTTAAAATCCTTTTGATTTAAGATTTCAATAATGTGATAACCAAACTGGGTTTGTACTACTTTTTTAGAACCGACAGGATTTTCAAAAGTAAAATCATTGAATTCGGGAACCATTGTTCCATAACCGTATGTTCCAAGGTCGCCTCCTTTATCTTTGCTTCCATCAGAAGAATATTTTAATGCAAGTGCAGTAAAGTCAGCGCCGCCAACAATAGCATTATAAATACTATCAGCCAGTTTTTTTGCTGTTGAGTCTGTGTTGATCGGCTGGCCCGTTTTTGGATCATTGACGGGAATTAAAATATGTTTTGCTCTTACGCTATCGGGAAGTTGCTTTGTTCCAATTATTTTTGCTAATACATAATTTCCTTTATCCAGATAAGGTCCATAAACGGTTCCTGCGGACATTTTAATAATAGTATCAACTGCCGTTGAGGTTATCTTGGATTTAGGCAGGTATTTGTCTTCAAAATCAATGGCTGATGTATTTCTCGCAACAAAACTTTTTGCATTTGAATCTGCCGCAAAAGGATCTTTTAATTGCGCAACCAGGGCTTCTGCCCTTGAGCTGTCTTCTTTGTTTGCTAACTGGCTGAAACTGGCATAAGAAATCATACGTCCGGCTTCCTGTTTAAACATATCCTTATGTTTACTAACATACTCGTTTATTTCCGCGTCAGAAACTTTTATTGTGCTATCGGAAATTTCTGAAAATGGGATATTAACGAAAGAAATGATAGAAAAGTTTTTACTTTCTTTATTATCCTTTTCCTGCATCCATGAAGGGTAATAAACACTTGAATTTAATAAGCCGGTATATTTAGCAACAACAGATGTGAGTTTTAGCGGATCAACAATTTGTGCGTTCACCAGATCTCTTTGTTCTCCTTTAAACTTTTTTATATTATTTAATGCCGTTTGAGCTTTCGTTAGGTCTAGTTTACCTGTTATTGAGTCCAGCATACCCTGTTCCTGTAATAATGGGTTTCCTTGCTCATTACTTAATAAAATATATGAAAGTTCCTTAGCGGTAAACTCTATTCCCAGCTTTTCTGCTTCGGCAAAAAATATTTTTTCTGCTACGATCTGATTCCACATTTGTTCCCTTGTCTGGTATGTTTGGGTTCCGCTGGATTTTTGTCCGCTACGTTGTTCTTGTTGATCCTCGTTTTGTTTAACCCTTTTATTAAAGTAGGCCAACTCTATTGATTCGCCATTAACTTTTCCAACATTCGTTGATAATGAACCGAAAAGCCTGTTACCTCCCTGTTTTGAATCCATTAAGATAAACCCGATTAAACTAAGGGATATTACAACAATTACTATTGCTGCTCCTTTATCCCTAATACTTTGAATAATTTGCATATTGCTAGTTTGTAACTTTTTTGGACGGCAAAAATAGGGTAAAAAAGGATATTATCCCCTATTATTTAAAGAAGAAAATGGCTATAAATACACTATTGATTAAGTTATTATTAAAAATATGTACAATTCTTTTTTTAATGATTAAAATTTACAATATATCATATTAACACACTGTTGTTAATAAATACAATTTTCTGTTTATTTCTGCAGTTTTTTTAAATCATGAGTATTAACAAAATGGGAATAAGTATGCTAAATTTATTTCTATTTATTATAAGGCCTGTTTAATTGTTATTTATGCTATTTCTTCTAACACATATTTATTAAACTTTTTCAATTTTTTTATCCCCTTTACATTTTATTAACCTATGTTGATTACTATTTGGAAAAGTAATAAGCAAATAAATGAAATAAGGCATCGATAAAATAAAAATAAAATTTATTACTTGTTAATCTGTTGTGTATAACTGTGGATAAACTAAATATTTTAATTTACAAAAGATTAAATTTAATTTGTTTCCACATATTAACAGCCCTAATAGTAATAGGTGATTATATAAATAAATAGTATTAATACATATTATGACAGATATTAACAATGAGCAGAATTTAAAAATTGTTTCTGAAAAAGGTTTTTTAGATATCAGCATTGACGTAACGCTGGATCTTTTTGCGGAGATCGAAAAACTTAAAAAAGAAAAAAATGCCATCATCCTTGCACATTATTATCAGGAACCCGATATTCAGGATGTTGCAGACTATATTGGTGATAGCCTGGGTTTGGCACAAAAAGCTGCAAATACTACAGCAGATATTATAATATTTGCCGGAGTTCATTTTATGGCAGAAACAGCAAAAATTTTAAACCCTTCCAAAAAGGTTCTATTGCCTGATTTAAATGCAGGTTGTTCTTTAAGTGATTCTGCACCCCCACCATTATTCAAATTATTTAAGGAAAAACATCCTGATCACCTGGTAATATCATATATAAATTGCAGTGCAGGAATAAAAGCTTTGAGCGATATTATTTGTACTTCTTCAAATGCACAAATAATAGTTGAAAGTTTACCGGCAGATCAAAAAATTATTTTCGCTCCCGATAAAAACCTGGGTGCTTATATAAATAAACAAACAGGGAGGAATATGTTATTATGGAACGGATCCTGTATGGTTCATGAGATTTTTAGTCTCGAAAAGATAACAAAATTAAAAAGAAGGCATCCATTTGCAAAATTGATAGCACATCCGGAATGTGAAGAAGCTGTGTTAGCTGCTGCAGATTATATAGGGAGCACCACAGGACTTTTAAATTATTCTAATGAAAGTACTGCTAAAGAATTTATTGTGGCAACAGAGGCAGGAATAATACACCAGATGCAAAAATTAAATCCTGATAAAACATTTATACCCGCACCACCAGATAATTCCTGTGCCTGTAATGATTGCCCGCATATGAAACTGAATACATTGGAAAAAATATATTTATGTATGAAATATGAATTACCTGAAATAATAATGGAAGAAAAGTTGCGAATTGCAGCCAAAATTCCTATTGACAGGATGATGCAAATAAGCGCCAGTTTTGGGTTATTAAAGTGAAAAGGGTGAATTTTTCAAAGTATTAAATTATAATATCAGTTCATAGGTTAAATTTATTTTTTATATTGGCATTGCTACGTCATATACCGTTTCTTAAAGCTGTTTTTATACACAGTATTACAGCTTTTGGAGGTCCACAGGGCCATATGGGTATGATGTTAAAAACCTTTGTTTATAAAAGACACGATGTTACAGGGGAAGAATTAATTGAATATAATTCATTTTGTCAATTATTGCCAGGTGCATCTTCAACACAAACCCTTACTTTGATTGGTTATAAAAGGGGGGGTGTTTCTTTAGCAGTTTTAACATTGTTAATTTGGATTATGCCAGCTTGTATTCTTATGGGCTCATTTTCATTTTTACTGTCACACAGTAAATATGACCTGACAAACAATTTATTTAAATTTATTGAACCAATGGCTATTGGATTTTTAGCATATGCTTCCTTTAAGGCCTTTTCAATATCAATAAAAAATTTCATTACGCAAATATTGATGGTTGTTTCAATGTGTATCACATTTTTGTTATTTAAAACACCCTGGGTTTTCCCGATATTAATAATGGTAGGAGGAATTGCAACAAATTTTAGCAATAAAAGGATCCCGGAAAACGAAGTAGTTAAACCCAGACAAGTTCGATGGACAAATATTTGGTTATTTGTTTTGATTTTTATTATAGCAGGAATTTTGAGTGAGAGTGCACGTAAGCAACAATGGGAAAATCGTAAAGCATACAATTTATTTGAAAACTTTTACCGATTTGGAAGTTTTGTTTTTGGGGGTGGAGATGTTCTATTACCTATGATGCTTGATCAGTATGTGGCACGACCTAATTCTGTTAATGCAATTAAAAACCCAAATGCAATAAGAATTGAAAAAGATGAATTACTAACCGGGTTTGGGATCGTAAGGGCAATACCGGGCCCTGTATTTTCTGTTGGTTCTTTTGTTGGAGGAATGGCACTTAAAGAAAATGGAAGAATTTCACAATTGCTTGGTTGTATTCTTGGATCAATAGCAATATTTTTACCAAGCGCTCTGCTGGTCTTATTTTTTTTCCCGGTCTGGCAATACCTGAAAAAATTTGTAATTGTTTTCAGGGCCCTGGAAGGTATTAATGCGGTGGTTGTTGGTTTTATGTGGGCTGCAACACTATACTTATTAAGCAGTTTACCGGTTGATTCATTTCAGATAAATAATATTTTAAATCTTACTGTTATCATCAGCACATTCTTTTTATTAAGAAGTTCCAAAATTCCACCACCCGCGATTGTTATGCTATGTTTATTCTTTGGGTGGGTTTTCTAATAAAGAAGTATAAAATTGATTTCTTTCAATTTCTTCTTTAACCACATCAGGAACCAGATAACGGATCGATTTGTTCAATTTTATCATATAACGTATATGTGTAGACGATATTTCAAGTAAAGGAGCACTAATGATACTAACAGAATCCGGTATGGGCTCACTTATTTCAAACCCGGGCCTGTTATATATAACGATCGGATAATTTGAGATAATAACATGTGCATTTTTCCACTTTTCAATGTTCTGATAACTATCACTTCCAATTATAATTGAAAAAGAATATCCGGGATATTTTTCTTTAAGATATATTAATGTATCAATAGTATAAGATGGCCTGGGTAATTTGAATTCGATATTACTTGCCTTAAGTTTCCTTTCACCCTCAATTGCAAGTTTAATTAAAGAATAGCGGTGGTTCTCATTCAGTAAAGAACCTGCTTTTTTAAAAGGATTTTGTGGTGAAACTACAAACCAAACTTCATTAAAGTTGCTTGTTTCAGCTATGTGATTTGCAATTATTAAATGACCATGGTGTATGGGATTAAACGAACCGAAAAAAAGACCTACTTTCATTTTTATATATTATATCTCATCTACAAGTATATATTGGGCTTCATTGAGCCTAAGGCTTAGGCGATATCCGGCAACAGTTATTGATATAGGGTCTTTAAGCGGAGCAATCTGATCTACAGTTATATTCTCACCAGGGACACAACCCATTTCCATTAGTTTTAAAAAAATATCATCATTTTCAAACGACCTGATAACAACAGTTTGACCAACCTTGATTTCCGATAATTTTTTACTCATCTTTCACTCATTCGTTTAATTGTAAAGGTATCTTTATAGGAACTTAAATAATTTCGATTTTAGAAAATAAAACTATGACCGTAAATCTTTATTTCGAGACAAAGATAAAGCTACCCAATCGGCTTTTATTAAGGCAATTTTTAAAAAAAGTAAATATTATAGAAGGAAATAAAATAAAAAGCCTTTCATTTATTTTTTGCTCTGATAGCTACTTGACAGACATTAACAGGCGTTATTTAAATCATAATACCCTAACCGATATCATTACATTTAATTTAAATACCAATATCTCAGAGAAGGCAGCCGGTGAAATTTACATTAGTACAGAAAGAGTTTTGGAAAATGCAAAAAAATATAAAAAATCAGTTGAGTCTGAATTACACAGGGTGATCTTTCATGGGGTTTTACATCTAATTGGGTATAATGATAAAACTAAAAATCAGAAGAAAATAATGCGCTCAAAAGAAGATTATTACTTAAATAGCTACGGACTTTAACTACAACTCCTTTCCAAACTAAAATAAACATTTCCCATTATGTTTCACGGCAAACAGTTTCACAGGGAAACATAATTTGTTTATTTTTGCACAAGGCGGAATGGTTCAAGACTAGTGAGTAAAAAGGTTCCACGAAGCACAGTTTCATGCAGAAACAATTTTTATGGACATAAAAAGGAAAAAGTGGACGGCTAAAGAAGAAATAACCGACTCCTTAATAAAATTCAGGGAAAAGAGGAAGTGGCAAGTGGCATTTAGAAGGTATATCATTGAAAAAAAGAGCTCCTTGCAATATGCACCCTTTTTTGGTTTGAGCATTGAAACCTTTAGAAAATGGATTGATTTGCAATTTACGGGTGGGTTAAACTGGAATAATTTCGGATCCGCATGGCAGTTTGAACATATTTTGCCGGTATCATATTTTGATTTTGAAAATAAAGAAGACCTTAAGCTTTGTTGGAGTTTTATAAACATTAGAGTTGAAGCGTTAGAAACAAATAACATTAGTGAGAACCGAATTGATATTATTGCTGTAAAACCCTATTTCGAGGCATTATATGAAAAAACCGGGTATTCTGTTTGTCTAAAAATGATAGAAAAGATAAATTTTATTCAGGGCTCAAGTCTTGTAACCAAATCGGCTATTGAAAGTTTTATTGTTGAGAATAAGGAAGATCTTGAAAAAATGACATTACTTTCCCAGGAAGAGTTTAACAGGCTTAACAATGGGTTTAGTTTATCTGACATATTTCTTGAAAGAGAGATTATTCAAAAATTTAGCTAAATACAGACCAGGTATGAGCGTATTCTACTGAGTACATTTTGAAAGAATAAAAAATAGGCGCTACTACACTACCTTTGCCCCCTTAAATGTTTACAGAATACGATATTATAGTAGTGGGTGCCGGCCATGCCGGTTGCGAAGCCGCGGCCGCAGGGGCCAATATGGGAAGCAAAGTGCTTCTCATAACAATGAATATGCAGACAATTGCCCAAATGAGCTGCAATCCCGCAATGGGTGGAATTGCAAAAGGACAGATTGTTAAAGAAATTGATGCAATGGGAGGCTATAGCGGAATTGTTACTGATAAAAGTATGATTCAGTTTCGCATGTTGAACCGGTCAAAAGGGCCTGCAATGTGGAGTCCAAGGGCACAAAGCGATCGAATGCTTTTTGCTGCTACCTGGAGGGAGATGCTTGAAAACACAGCAAATGTCGATTTCTATCAGGATATGGTAAAAGAATTAATTGTTAAGGACGGAAAGGTGAAGGGTGTAATATCTGGACTAGGACACCATATTTATTCAAAAACAGTTGTTTTAACCAATGGAACTTTTTTAAATGGGGTGATCCACATAGGAGAAAAGAACTTTAGTGGAGGAAGGGTTTCAGAAAAAGCAGCATCTGGGATAACAGAACAATTGGTTTCATTTGGGTTTGAAAGCAGCCGTCTTAAAACAGGAACCCCTCCAAGAATTGACGGAAGAAGCCTGGACTATTCAAAAATGGAAGAACAAAAAGGGGATGACGAAATTGTTGGCTTTAGTTATCTTGGAAAACCAGAACTGGAATCATCTAAGCAAAAAAGTTGCTGGATCACATACACAAACCAGGAGGTTCATGATATTTTAAAAGAGGGATTTGAATCAAGTCCCATGTTTAAGGGAAGGATCCAGGGAACCGGACCAAGGTATTGTCCCAGTATAGAAGACAAAATTAACAGGTTTGCTGAAAGAGACCGACATCAATTATTCGTTGAACCGGAAGGCTGGAACACCGTAGAGATTTATGTGAATGGATTCTCAACCTCTTTATCAGAAGAAACTCAGATTCAAGCACTTAAAAAGGTACCGGGGTTTGAAAAATGTAAAATGTTTCGTCCGGGCTATGCTATTGAATACGACTATTTTCCACCTACACAACTCAAATTCAGCCTTGAAACAAAACGGATTAATAACCTGTTTTTTGCCGGACAGATCAATGGAACAACCGGTTATGAGGAGGCGGCATGCCAGGGTTTGATGGCAGGAATAAATGCGCACCAAAAATGTATTGAACAGGAACCACTGGTTTTAAAAAGAAGTGAAGCGTATATAGGCGTATTAATTGACGATCTGATAAACAAAGGAACCGACGAACCATACCGAATGTTTACCAGTCGGGCAGAATTCAGAACTCTGTTAAGGCAGGATAATGCCGACATGAGGCTCACAGAAATAAGTTACAAACTGGGCCTTGCCAGCCAGGAGAGAATGCAAAACCTGCAAAACAAAAGAATACAGGTTGATCAGATAAAAGAAATATTACAGAACTATAATTTTACACCGGCAGAAGTCAATGATTATTTAATAAGCGTACAATCGGCACCGTTACTAATTAAACAAAAAGCAGCTCAATTATTATTACGTCCGGGCATTGATGTAAAATCAATGATGAAGCATATTCCTGCTTTAAATCAGCTGATTAGTAAATATTCAAACGATGTAATAGAACAGGCAGAGATACAGTTAAAATATGATATTTATATAGAGAAGGAAAAAGAACTTGTTGATAAAATGAGCCAACTGGAAAATCTGTCAATTCCCGAGAATTTTAATTATGAAAAACTGGTTTCGCTTAGCAATGAAGCCCGTCAGAAATTTACAAAAATTCAGCCACGAACACTGGGGCAGGCCTCAAGAATATCGGGTGTTAACCCAAGTGACGTACAGATTTTAATGGTCTTTATGGGGCGTTAAATTTTAAAAATAAGTTAAACAGCTTTTTCTTCTTCTTGCATCCGTTTCTCTGAAGCAATAAACCATTTTAATTCTCCATAACTTACAGAAGGCAATATTTCTTTAATAGCCTGTAAAGACTCATAACCCTTCTGCTTAATCGCAGTTCTTATTAACAGTTGTTTTTCAATATTTAGTAAATCACCAACAGGGATTTCTCCTGATTCAATAAAAAAAGCTAAATGTCCTTCAATGGTTGATGGGGCCAAATTTCTTTCTGTTGCAATTTCTTTTAAAGGCCTTCCTTGTTTATATAAATCCAGGGTCTTGTTTTTTGTATCATTCTTTACCGGTTTATTTTTTTGATTTTTAATTTTCTTTACCGGCAAATCTGCAGTATTTGATTCAAGGGTATGCAACTCACAATAGTTTTGAATGATATTAATAAAGTCAGCTCCAAACTGGTTTAATTTTATTTTTCCAAAACCACTTATTTTTCCAAGATCGGGTAAGTTTTGAGGAAGATAATTTGTCATCTGTTCTAATGATTGTGTGCTACAAACGAGATAAACAGGCACTTTCCTTTCCCTGGAAATCTCATCACGCTTATCTTTCAATGAGCTGTATAACTCCGGATGAAAAATGTCTTTGGAAATATAGGCAGCGTTGCCGGAATATGCATTTATGTGAAACAGCTCTTTTTTAAATAATAATTTTTGTTCCTTATATTTTTTCAGAGAAAAACCCTGCCTGCAAACATCCAGGAGATGAATTTTGAAACAAAGCGCATCAAATAACTTTTGTAACCGAATATTAAATTCTTTTGCCATTTGACGGTTATCTGAAATAGCAGGAGAGGAGAATAAAAACTTTTTAGTTTTCAAAAGATCATTAATAAACCAGTCTCCTGCTTTGATCAGCCTTTGGTTTAGGTTTTCAGAATCCTCGGGTATTTTATTTTCTATAAAAAGGCTATCCAATATGAGGGAGAATTTTGTACTGTGTTGAATATAAACGCTTAGCTGTTGTTGAATTTTTATTAACCAATCATAAACGGTATTGCCTAAATGATTGTTTTCTTTTATCCAGAACAAAAGGTCTCTCACAATTCTTTCTGATTCGCCAAAATCAAATAAGCCTTTTATTATTTCTTCCTGATATTTTTTGGTTGCATTAAATAACATATCTGCCTGTACTTGTCCGGATTGTTGTTTTCCGGAAAAAGAAACGATACGCTCATCACTGTATAAACTGGAATATGATATTTTACTACGTAAAACAATTCCCTCAAGAGAAGTACAGCGGCTAAGGGCTACATATACCTGGCCTGGTGAAAAGGCATTTCCGGCATCAATGATCGCCTTTTCAAAAGTAAGCCCCTGGCTTTTATGTATTGTAATTGCCCATGCAAGCCTTAAAGGAAATTGTATAAATGAGCCCAGCTCCTGTTCCTCAACCTGGTTCGTTTTATTATTGATGGAATATTTAATGTTACGCCAGGTTTCTTTTTTTACTTCTATTAACTGTTCCCCAAGATCAGTTTTACTAATAACCCAGATCTTGTCCTCTTCAATATTTTGAACCACCCCGATCTTTCCATTGTAAAAACGCCTCACTTTTTCCATATCGTTTTTAATAAACATGACCTGTGCCCCGATTTTAATATTTAATATTTCATCTGCCGGGAAAGATTTCTCATAAAACTCTCCCTCAATGGACGCCTTAAAAGAAAAAGAACCGCCTGATATTCCGGAAAGCTCGATGCTATTAATTGCATCTGCTTTATAATTGTGTGTGGTCAATGTTATAAAACCTTCTTCTTTTTTGGCCTTAAATTCCGGTAAATACCTGCTGTGAAGTAAAGAATAATCTTCTTCATTCATTTCATTATTACGCACCTGGTTCAATAAATTTATAAAGCCGGCATCGCTTTGGCGATATACTTTTTTTAATTCTATGTAAACCGGAGGTTGTTGTAAAATCGCCAGACTATTAAAGAAAAAAGGGTTTTCATAACAACTGCTAAGCAATTGCCATTCTTCTTCTTTTACAACCGGGGGTAATTGATACATATCGCCAATATAAAGTACCTGTATACCGCCAAATGGCTTACTTAGCTGTTTTCTTACATGTCTTAATACCAGGTCAATGGCATCAAGTACATCACAGCGTACCATACTAATTTCGTCTATGATCAGCAATTCCAGCTGTTGCATTACTTCTTTTCTTTCAGTACTTAATCGTAGCTTGCTGACCAGGTTGTGTTTATCAATAACATCCTTTTTACCGAAGTGTTGATTATTTAACGGTACAAACGGGGCAAAGGGCAACTGAAAGAAAGAATGAATCGTTGTTCCGCCCGCATTGATTGCCGCAACCCCGGTTGGAGCAACAATGGCGATATTCTTACAACTGTTCTCTTTAATAAATTTTAAAAACGTTGTTTTGCCGGTTCCTGCTTTTCCGGTTAAAAAAACAGAGTGGTTGCTATTGTTGATAAAACCAGCGGCAGTTTCAAAAACAATATTTTCATCATCAGGACTATACATCAGGCAATGTATTAAAAATAATAAAGCAACGGTCTTTTAAGAGGGCGTACTTTTGGAAATCATATATTTAAAAATGCATCCGGTACTAATATTATGGAACAACATGATAAGGGTTGCTCATTTTTATTTTCCCGGATACAAATTAATAAACAAAACTATACAGATGGCTTACTACCCAAAAGAAGTAATTCGTTTACCTGAACCTCGGTAATATATTTTTTATTACCCTCCTTATCGGTATAATTTCTGTTTATCAGTTTCCCCTCAATGGCAACCTCTGTGCCCTTAAGAAGATATTTTTCGGCAATTTCTGCCACCTTACCCCAGGCGATCAGATTATGCCATTGGGTTTCTTTTATTTTTTCACCGTTGGCATTTCGATATATTTCATTGGTTGCCACAGAAAATTTCACCAGTTTTTTACCAGTTTCTGTTGTACGTACCTCAGGAGCGTTTCCCAAATTACCAATAAGCTGTACTTTGTTTTTTAATGCATACATAGACATAATTGTTACGTTTAAATTGTTTTTAATGTATTTATTTCATTAGCAATAGGGCCCTTTTGCAACAATGCAAAGGTGTGACAGTCCCCAAATACATTCGTATTTTAAACATTTATAGTTGTATATACCCGTTTGTAAACGCTTGAGAATATTAAGGAATAGTTGTAACTTAATCTTATAATCAAATTCTTCCCTTTATGATAACTAATATCACAAACAAGCTTTGCCTTGCATGTAATAAACCAGTTAAAGGCAGAACAGATAAAAAATTTTGCGATGATTACTGTAGAAACAATTACAATAACCAGATTAAGGCTGAAAGCAATAACCTTGTCAGAAACATTAACAATGCGCTAAGTAAAAACAGAAGAATCCTGGAAAGCATCATTAGCGACGGAGAAGAGATGGCTAAAACGACCAAAGAAAAATTAATAGAAAAAGGATTTCAGTTTAAATATACCACACATAGCTATACAAATAAAAAAGGAAACACTTATTTCTTTTGCTATGATCATGGATACCTGCCTCTGGAACATGATTGGTTTTTAATAGTAAAAAGAAACGAAGAGTAAGTTTATTATGGTGATAGTTTTAAAAACCCCTGTCGCCAGATATTTTTAGTATGATGTGGTTTCTTGGTTTCTGAAAAATCATCATCATGTAATTCAATTCTCCGTGTTATATCATTTAATGAAGCCAGGCGCTGTACCGTGTAAGGAATCGTATCTAAACCAGAAACAAATTTTAATATATAGGTGTACATGCCTATAATATTGCCGGCAAGCATTGTGGTACCAAAAATATTGGTTGATATTAATAACGATGCACCGATAACCAACATGACCATTATTTCTATTATCCCAAAATTCAGGGCCTCTTTGTCCGATATTTTTATCTGCCAGTTTCTAAGCTTATTATAATGTACCCGTATAAACTCATTGTTTCCCTGGGAAATAATATTTACCTGGTTTTCCAATTCATCATTTTTAAGACGGGTAAGCCGTTTCATTTTCTTACCATAAAAATAACTGATTGCCAAAACAGGGATTAATAGGGTAAAACAAATACCAACAACTGCGGCATCATAAAAATAAAGCAAAACCAAAGATCCAATTATGCTATACACAGCTTCAATTACATAAGCCAGGTCAAATTCTAAAAAGTCTACAAACTCACGAGCAAGTGTAGAGTGAGCGCTTAATTTAGACACTTCGGTTTTTCCATACCTGCGGGAAAGAAACTGAGTAACAAGTGATGTATAAATGGAAGAGTAGGTCCTTGTATCATACATATGGCGGATGGTGCCGATAATAAGCCAGCAAACATGAACAACAGACAAAATAATAAGTCCATGATAGCTTCCTTTAATCAGATCATTAACTGCCAGCCCGAGAAAAAAAGGACGAAGTAAAGAACCCAGCATTTCCAGAGAAAAAAGAGAATAAGTTATCACTAACTGATACCGGTGTTTCTGCATTAATTTTTTAATAATTTCAAAACGAGACATATTTCTTCCTTTTAATTGATAAAAGCACTAAGGGCGCTTACAGAATAAACAAACAATAACGGGAGTTAGTAATAGACCTGAAAAACGGTTGCGGGTTTAAGGGTTGCTGATCATTTCCCTATTTGTTACAGAACTTTTTGGGGTGCCGGTTATATAGCCTTTGCAGTTTTCGCTGCCGCAAGTGCACATAAACGGTTCCATGTGTTCATCTAAAAACAAGGCGTAGTTGAGGGTTAGTTCTTCACCTTTTTTTATGTCACGAAGGGCATAAACATTTAGCCCTTTATAAGCAGTATTGGCATTGCAACTATGATTTTGCGGTGCCCACCCGGCCGGATTTTCGTCCCACAGCAAAAATACCTCATTACTGATCGGATAGGCGTATTTTTTAAAATTTTCTAATTCCTTAACATTCCAGTTCTTTGTTATATATGATTTTGTAGCAATACGTTGAGCTTTTTCTTCGCCCTTAAAGATCAGTTCATTTTCTTTGATCTCTGCAGTAGCATATATACCAAAACCGGCAATTGCATTTCCCTGCATTTTGTATTTTTTTTGCTTTCTTTTATGTCGGGCAATTCCTTCAGCAATTATCTTTTGCAAAAAAACCTGTTGACCAGTACCGTCTTTTTTCAATATATAATCAGCAGACCCTTCATACCCGTCACTGTAAAAAACCGAACAAGTAAAATTGATTTCTAAAAAGAACAGCTCTTGTTTATCATTCATTCTGAAATCCAGGCGGGCATAACCAACGCCGCCAAATCCTTTAAAAATATTTCTTGCTGATTCTGTTAACTGTTCAGATAAAATTTTATCATCTACTCCAATATTGCATTCAGGATGCAGCTCGGAAGTTTTTAATGCATACGTTTTAAAAGTTCTTCCTGTAGGAAAAATATATTCTACCGGTTTAAAAACAGTAACACTTTTTTCGTCATCTGCATTTGCAACCAACATAATTGTAAACTCTCTTCCTTCTATATACTCTTCTATTAATAAAGGTCCGTACTCCTCTATGATCTCCGTTGCTTTTTTGTAAAGATCCTGTTCATTATTCACAAGGGATTGTTCATCAATACCCAAGCTGTCTCCGGCTTTTGCGGGCTTTATAAACAGCGGATATTTCAAATGGCGACAAGCTTCAGTAAGGCCTTCTGGTGTTTCAATGATCGCATATGCCGGTGTTAAAACAGCTTCTGTGTAAGCAACATATTTCATCAATTCTTTAGGGGGATCATATAATACAGAAGACGGGCCGGTAAACGGAAGGTTTAATAATTCAAGAAAATAAATTACATCTATTGAGGGCACTTCCCACTCAAGGTAGCCCTCACAAAGATTAATAAAGATGTCGTAATTTTTTTTACTGAGCTGTTTGAGCTGATTGTATGTTGTGAGTTTGTTTAAAAAAATATGATCAACCTCATCTCCCGGTAATAAAGCTGTTAAATTTCTGGGCGGATCATAATTTTTATAATCCACTGCAGTGGTTGAATAATCAGGCTGCAACACACAAATTTTCATAAAAAGGGTTTGTAATTGATCAGGCCCTGGCATTATTGCCAGCACGAACATAAGAATGTTTTTTAACAGAAGCACGAACAAAAGCATCATTTAAAATCTCGATAACAAGTTGAGAAAAACGTTTATCGGAAAGCCTTAAAATAGCTCCTATAGAAGTGTAGTTTTCATCTTCACTGATACCACACTGGGCATTTATTTCCAGCACATACAATTGTTTGGTTTCTGCATCCATTCTGAGGTCAACCCTTGTGTACCCTTTTCCTTTGGTTGCACAGTAGGCGTCCCAACTTAGTTTTTTAATAGGTTCAATCAAATCAGGTTCAGGTAACTGGTATTCATAAAAATTTTCTTCGCCCGGCATTGCGGTTTCCTCTTCATATATTTCCCACAATCGGTCAAAAGAAAGGAATTTTTCTTTATCCGGAAGTGATGGGTGAAACACCCGTTCAACAGGGGTATAAATAACGGCCTTTTCAGGATCGTTATATGAACCGCTGATAAAAGTTGTAAACTCCCTTCCGGTAATGAATTTTTCTGCAATGATACCATCAGCTGTTAAGTTCCATCCCCGATAACCTTCAAACATTTCTGTCAATAATTTCGAAAGATCATTTTTATTATCTACAACATTTTTAACCCCCACACCCATGCTACCACCAGAGACCGCCGGCTTAATTATTACCGGGCATCCCAATTTTTCAAAGATCTGGTCGCAATCAGCATGAACATTGCGAATGGTTTTCCAGGCGGCTGTTGGAACGCCCATTTGATCAAAAGCGGCTTTCATGGGTATTTTAGAAGTGGTTATATTATAAAAATATTCATCAGCGCCTGTATAAATAATATCTTTTTCTTCCAGAAGTTTAAGTACGGAAACGCCGGGGGTTCCATTCACCTCATCGCCGTCGCAAAGGTTTAAAACAACAGGAATAATTTTACCATTTTCTTTTTCAGCCTCAATTGTTTCAATGACCTGCTTATAAGACCCCATATTAACCGGTTGCCACAACCAATTCACATTCAATTCATCAAAAACTTTAGAATACTCTGCTATGCTTTGGGAAAAATCATAATAGCAACTGATATTTTCATCTTCATTTTGAAGATTCGGCGACAACACCCATACTTTAATCTTGTGTGATGAAGCACCTTTAAATAAGGAATAGCGTTTTTTCATTGGAATAAAAAACTATGGATTAAGGAGCAACTGTTGTTGAATAAAATCGGTAAGCCGATATTTTTTTATTATTTGAGCAGGAATATACTTTGCCCCTTTTATGTTTTGAAGACAATATTTACTTCCACAATAACAAATGAATGGTTGAGCCATATCAAATTCAGTTGAAGGATAGAAAAAACTAAATTCTTCATTGGGTTCAATATCTTTTAATGCAATTACTTCCATAGTAGCAGTATCAAAGAATACATTTGGGTTACAACTGTGGTTGATGTATTGCAGGAATTGTGGCATTAAAGTAATGTGTTCATCAACACCACGCTGCACAGTAAGGTAATTGGGCTCAGAGAAAATTTCCCCTGCAGAAAATCTGCTTATAAGATCTCCTTTTTTAAAAGGGATTAAAGCATGTAATGATTTTTGATTGTTAACAATGTTTTGTAGAATTTCAGCGAAGCCGTGTTTACTTATAATTTCAACCGGGCTGTTGGTTATGGCTGTGTTTATCATAAAAATTTGACTAAATAAAGTGTAATGGGTTTAGTAAGAAAACATTTGTTATAGAAAGGTATAAAGGATCATATATAATTTGTATAAAACTTATACCAAAGTTTTCAACAATATGATTTCTTTTTTAATTTTAGTGTGAAGTCAATTATATGCCGGCGCATGATACATTTGTAACATCAATTATTTTTATTTTAAGCAATGATTATGGAAATAACCCAGAACTACCTAGAAAGCGTAATAAAACAATTTCATTACTATAAATCACTAGGTGAAAAAGCGATAGATCAGCTTGAAACCAAACAGTTGTTTTATTCAGGAAATGAGAACACAAACAGCATTGCTGTTATTGTAAAACATATGCATGGAAATATGCTCTCCCGCTGGACAGATTTTTTAACAACAGACGGCGAAAAGATCTGGCGGAAAAGAAATGATGAATTTGAACAGGAAAATATGGAAAAAGCAACGGTTTTAAAAATGTGGGATGAAGGGTGGGATTGTTTATTTAAAGCGATCAACTCTTTAAATACAGGCCAGTTGACAGAAATTATTTTTATACGAGGAGAAAAACACTCTGTTATTGAAGCAATTAACAGGCAATTAGCGCACTATTCCTACCATATTGGACAAATTGTGTTTGCGGCAAAACAATTAATAGAAGGCGAATGGAAAAGCTTGTCGATTCCTAAGAGAAAACACTAACCTTTTACCTGAGTGTAATAAAATACCGCCTTTTTTTGCTTTAACAATACATTCTAAATACTAAATAGTATATCCTGTTCGTTTTTCAGTCTTATAGTTAAGACAAAACCACCTGGAATGACACATAATTCTACACAACAGGAAGTATTGCTGATAACAGGCAGCGGGTTTGCAAACAGGCAATACCAGGAAAAAGACAATACAGAGAATTCAAAAAATCTCTCACAAGAGGAAAGGTTGAAAGAAGCATGCTGGAATGGTATGTTAAAAGATATGCTGCCCGAACTTTTTTTTCAAACCTGGAATGCAAAATTATTTTTATGGCAAATGAGAGAAGCTCAGCATTTTATTGCTATGGAAATGGCAGAGGAACCTGTTGATATTGATTATTATGCATCTATTGACCCTTATTGTTTTATGACGATACAAGGGTTTAGTTAAACAAAATTTATTAAAGTAATAAAATGGCCCGGATTTTTACCGGGCCATTTGTATTCATAATTGTTTATTTTCTCATCATATTCGACTTGTTTCCAAAAAGCAATGAAACCTGAAAACGGCCAAGTCTGTCTTCCGGAGATCTGCTCAACACCTGGTTTTCCTGTCCTTTCCAGGAATTTTCAGTGAAACTTCCGATATACCCTAATTGAATACCAACCGATCCGTTACTATTTGGCGACTTTAATGCAAAGCCTAAACCTAGTCGATAGGTAAAATATGAATTTGTGAATTTTACACTTCGAATATTGTTTTGAGTAATCGGGGAGCCGAGTACATCATTAAAATCCACAGCAGAATTGTCTTTATGAAAAATTGCCCTGTATGTTTCAGCACCAAATCCAACAAGAGGGAACAGCATGATCCTGTCAGAAGGAATTAAATCATAACCAAGGTCAAGTCCCCCGCTAAGGAAACGCAGGGCGCTGCTTCTTTTACCCCTGTCGCCGCTAAGGCTACTTCCTCCGGTTACATTCAACCCGGAAACAAATCTTTTTCTAACATTCATTGAGCCCAAAGTAAGCGTCCACATTTGATCTCTCAATCCTTTATACTGGGGGAACGAGGCTATGCGCTTATTTAATTCATTGAACTGCTGAAAACTAACTCCAATTCCATTGGTCATTAACATAGTGGTTGAATCCCTGGTTTTCTTTTTTTGTGCATAGGAGGAAAGGCAAATGCCGGAAAAAATAACTAATAAAATCTTTTTCATAATCTTTTTTTATACGGGTTTATATACTTTAATAATAAGAGTATAACATTTTTAGTGCTGTTTGGTTCAGCGCGTTTAAGGATTTGCATCTTTAAAGGTTGAGGAAGTATATAAATCCGACACAAATGAATGAATGTAATAATTTCCGGGAAATAAAAAAAGATCACATAAGGTGATCTTTTACATTTTGTGGTGTGGGGCGGGATTGAACCGCCGACACAAGGATTTTCAGTCCTTTGCTCTACCAACTGAGCTACCGCACCTCTATGAATTCCGAATATTTAACAAGGAATGTTGAATATCGATTTCGGGCAGCAAAAATAAGGGGTTTTTATCTAAGATTGAATATTTATGATTGAATATTTAATAAACGACAATGATAATAGCCTATCCCTTATCCATTACTTAATTTCCATATTCACAAAGGAACTTGATTCGCATCAGTTTCAATTGTTCCCAGTTAAAATCACTGTCAGCAAGTTCTTCCTGTGCCACTTGTAATGAAGATGTCTCACAACTTTTAAAATAATCAATGATCTCTTCCTGCTCATATTCATCGACCATATCATTAATGGCATAATTCAGGTTAAGCTTTGTTCCGCTTGCTACAATGGTTTCCATTTCTTCCAACAACTCTTCTATTCGAAGATCTTTGGTCTTTGCAATGGTTTCCAGCGGGATCTTTTTATCAACATTTTGGATTATAAAGATCTTATTATTGTTACGATTTGCCACACTCTTCATAACAAAATCATCAGGCCTTTCAATTCCGTTTTCTTCTACATAGCTGGTGATCAGATCTAAAAAAGGCTTACCATACCTCATTGCTTTACCCTTACTTACCCCGCTTATTTTTTCAAGTTCGGGAATTGAAGTTGGATACATCGTTGCCATATCTTCAAGAGAACTTTCTAAAAATATTACAAATGGAGGTAAGTTTTTCTCCTTTGCCACTTGTTTACGAACATCCTTTAATAATTCCAATAATTTTTCATCGGCAGCACCGGAATCAATACCGGCTAATTCTCCCTCTTCATCATCAGCATTTGCTTCTTCAAATAAATTATTCAAAGCAATTTTAAATGAAACCGGCTTTTTCAAAAAAGATTCTGACTTTTTAGTAAACTTAAGGATACCATATTCTACAATATCTTTTTCCAGCAATTCATTCAGCAACATTTGCCTGATCAAACTACTCCAGTAGTGGGGTTCTTTATCATTACCACTGGCAAATACAGCAAGTTCTTCGTGCCGGTACATTTTCACCTGCTGGCTTGCTTTACCCTGCAATATTTGTATAATATATTCTATAGTAAATTGCTCACCCAACGCTTTAACCACTTTTAAAACGGCAACAACCTCTTCTTTCGCTTCAATTTTTTCTTTTGGATTTAAACAGTTATCACAATGGCCACAACTTTTTTTATCGTCATACGGCTCCCCAAAATAATACAACAATGTTTTTCTCCGGCAAATGCTGCTCTCTGCATATGAAACCGTTTCGTTTATAAGTTGAGCACCTACCTCTCTTTCACTTAAGGGCTTATCTCGCATTAGGTGTTCAAGTTTTGCAACATCTTTGTGTGAATAATACAAAATACACCTCCCTTCCATACCATCTCTGCCTGCCCTGCCGGTTTCCTGGTAATAATTCTCAATCGATTTTGGGATATTATAATGAATTACAAACCGTACATCCGGTTTATCAATACCCATACCAAACGCAATAGTAGCAACAATTACATGCACATCCTCATTTAAAAACTGGTCTTGCCGGTCAGACCTTAATTTAGCCTCAAGCCCTGCATGGTAGGCCACCGCTTTTATTCCATTTGCTACAAGCATTTTTGCAAGCTCCTCTGTTGTCTTCCGATTGAGTGTATATATAATTCCGCTTTTATTTTTATGAAGCTGAATAAAACGTACAATACTTTTATTGGTCTGTTCCAGGTTTACTTTTGGTTGAATTTCATAATACAAATTCGGACGGTTAAAAGAAGATATAAAAACGGCAGGCTTGCGAAGGCCCAGGTTTTTTAATATGTCGCTTTGTACTTTTGGGGTAGCCGTTGCAGTTAAACCAATAATCGGAATATTGGGATTGATCAGGTCCGTTACTTCTTTCAGGCGTCGGTATTCCGGCCTGAAATCATGACCCCATTCAGAGATACAATGTGCTTCATCAACTGCAAAAAATGATATGTTCAGGGATTTAAAAAATTCAATATTATCTTCTTTAGTAAGCGTTTCAGGGGCAACATAAAGCATTTTTGTTTTTCCCGAAACCAAATCGTCTTTTACTATTTTCTGCTGACCTTTATTGAGTGAGCTATTTAAAAAATGTGCCACATCATCTTTACTACTATAACTCCTCACCAGATCAACCTGGTTCTTCATCAATGCGATCAATGGAGAAACAATAATGGCAACACCTTCGCTAATCATTGCCGGTAATTGATAACAAAGGCTTTTACCCCCACCCGTAGGCATGATAACAAAAATATCACTGCCGCTTAATAGTGTTGTTATGATTTCTTCCTGTGGTCCTTTGAATCCATCAAAGCCGAATTGTTGTTGCAACTGAGTAGAAAGGTCAGATAAATTCTGGTTGTCGAATTTTTTAATAGCGGTGGTTTTCCCCTTACCGGATTTTGATTTTACTGTAGCCATAATGTTTTTCTCTCTTTCACATTTTAGTATGAATCAATATTGTTGATTAATGTTTTCATAAAAGGGGAGTGAAGTTAATTCAATAGTATTGCAAAAACAAACAAACACAGTGCCCGTCTATATTTTAACTTATTTTTTAATCGACTATTAAGATAACAAATTTTAAGGTATCAAACTAAATAATTTTGTAAACAACACCGGAACAGTACAAACCCTTTTCTTTGCATTATGCCTGAATTAAAGTAGGTTTGCAGCTACATAATGAACAGCGACATAATAATACCGGTTGCACTCCGCACAATACAACTACAAGCCGCATCAATAAGCGGTCTGGAAGTGTTCATCAATAAAGATTTTGAAAAGGCTGTTAAAGAGATCATGTACTGTAAAGGAAGGCTTGTTGTAAGCGGAATTGGCAAAAGCGCAATCATTGCTCAAAAAATAGTAGCAACCTTGAACAGTACAGGAACAGCCTCTATTTTTATGCATGCAGCTGATGCAATTCATGGCGACTTAGGGATGATTCAAAAAGAAGATATCATTTTGCTGATCAGTAAAAGCGGAGACAGTCCTGAAATTAAAGTATTACTTCCCCTGATCAAAAACTTTGGCAATACACTGGTTGGAATGACTGGTAATATTCAATCTTATCTGGCAAACCACTGCGATATTTTATTAAACACAACCGTAGAAAAAGAAGCCTGCCCTAATAATCTTGCCCCAACAACCAGTACCACGGCACAAATGGTAATGGGGGACGCTTTGGCGGTTTGCCTGATGGAAATGAAAGGCTTTAATAGTGATGATTTTGCAAAGTTTCATCCGGGAGGAACATTGGGCAAAAAATTATACTTACGTGTATCGGATCTTATCCTGCATAATCAAAAACCAATAGTAAAACCTGATATGCCGATTAAAGATGTTATTGTTGAAATATCAAGGAACAGGCTTGGTGCTGCTGCCGTAATAAATAGCCAAAATAAAGTTTTGGGTATAATTACAGATGGCGACATCCGGCGCATGTTGGAAAATAATGATGTGGTAAATACGTTATTAGCAAAAGACATTATGAATGTAAATCCAAAATTAATTGGTTCAGATTCTCTTGCTGCCGAAGCATTTGAAATTATGCGAGACAAAAACATCAGTCAGCTAATCGTAATGGAAAACGAATCGTATGCCGGTATAGTTCACCTGCACGATATTGTTCGGGAGGGGATCATCTAATTTCAATGAATAAATTAAAAAACACAGGCAGGTTGATATGAATAAAAACAACTACGTAGCAATAATGGCTGGTGGCATCGGGAGCAGGTTTTGGCCTATGAGCCGGGCAGATTACCCCAAACAGTTTCTAGATATATTAAACACCGGACGAACACTCATACAGGCAACATTTGACAGGTTTATTCAGTTCATTCCTTTGGAAAATATTTATATCGTTACAGCAGAAAATTATAAGGAAATTGTTCAAAAGCAATTACCGGAGCTGGCAGAAGAAAATATTTTATGTGAACCATCCAGGAAAAATACAGCACCCTGTATTGCTTATATTTCTTATAAACTTCATAAAATTAACATAAATGCAAATTTGATATGCGCCCCGGCTGACCATTTAATTACAGATGATGATGCGTTTAAAAAAACTTGTGTAGACGCCCTGCATTTTACATCGCATATTAAAGCACTGCTAACCCTTGGAATAAAACCCACAAACCCCAATACCGGATATGGATACATACAATATGAACAATTATCTGTAAGCGAAAACATTTATAAAGTAAAAACATTTACCGAAAAACCCGATAGGGAATTAGCCAAGACATTCGTGGCCAGCGGAGATTTTTTATGGAATGCGGGCATTTTTGTATGGCAGGTAAAAAATATTATTAAGGCTTTTGAAAAACTATTGCCTGAAATGCACGAAGTTTTTGATAATGAAAAATCTAATTTTAATACTGAAAACGAAAGAGCGGCCATTGAGCGGATTTATCCTCAGTGTATCAATATATCTATTGATTATGGTATCATGGAAAAAGCAGACAATGTTTATGTAATACCATCTTCATTTGGCTGGAGCGACCTTGGTACCTGGGCAAGTGCTTATGATACCATTGAAAAAGATTACCTCGATAATGCCGTGGCCGGAAATAATGTGGTTATTATTGATGCCACTAAAAATATGGTTCACGTGAATAACAATAAACTTGTATTGCTGCAGGGGCTTGAAGATTTTGTGATCGTGGATACCAAGGATGTTTTGATGATTTGCAAAAAAGATAAAGAGCAGGAAATAAAAGAATACGTTGCTGAAATAAAGCGCAGTAAAGGAGATAAATTTCTTTAAACAAGAAACCGCAATTTCTCAGCGAATAGTAATTATTAAATTAATTCTTCTTCATAGAAGCAAGTTGTATTTTTAACCACAACACTTCAATATGATTTTTAAAACTTTATTATTTTTATCGGCGATTGTTCTGGCGGTACCTAATTTTATTGATTATGACATTAATGAAAAACTTGCGTACAATCAGCTAGAAAGATATCATCCGGCACTTGGTTCTATCAACTCTGTTGATATGCTTGAACATTATATTGATACAGCAGCTGTTTCAAAAAACATTTCGGTTAGCTCGCCGGAATACATCCAGTTGGTTGCATATGTAATTTCATGTCGTTTTTATCATGGCTTCTCACATTGGAAATTAAACGAAAACTGGATAGCTGCAGTTGGGGAAAGAATTACCGGCATCGGTTTGTCATGTAAAGTACAACCCGATAAGATCATGTTACATCCTTATGCAGCATGCTCACAACAAGCTTTGGTAATGATGCAGATCTTGAGAAAAAAAAAGATAGATTATAGAAAAGTGGGGTTTCCGCACCACTATGCCATTGAAGTAAGAAACAATACAAAATGGTTTTATTTCGATCCCAACATGGAACCCAACATGAATTTAAGGCAACGGATACACGAAAACTGGAAACAAAGTAATGATACCCTGAAAAAATATTATGACACATCCAAGCACAAAGATTTGTCTTTCCAGTTTGGAAATGGTTTAAGGGCGTCTTTTGGAACAATAAATGAAATACCCGCAAAAAAACTTCGTTTATTTCAAAGTGGTACAGGCATATTATCAAAAATATTGTGGTGCTTTCCCTTGTTATTTTTACTTATTATTAAACGACGGGAGCAAATACAATCTGCAAACCCTGACAAAACAAACCCTGACAAATAAAATCACAATACCTCTTCGGCTTAATTGTTATTTTTGAAAAGTTATAAACTAAAAATATTTTCATTGTCACCATTTATTGAAAGTAAACTACCATCAGTAGGCACTACCATATTCACCACAATGAGTTCCCTGGCAGCAAAACACGGGGCGGTTAATCTAGGACAGGGTTTTCCTGATTTTTCAATGAGTGAAAAGCTGGTTTCTCTTGTTAACAGGGCGATGGTTGACGGGCATAATCAATATGTTCATATGTGCGGATTGCCTGCATTGAGAGAGGCGCTTGCTGAAAAATGCCATTCACTTTACACCTCGGACATTCACCCCGAAACAGAAATTACCATTACCCCCGGAGGTACTTATGCTATTTATACTGCACTAACAACGATACTTCAGCCGGGAGATGAGGTTATTTTATTTGAACCGGCATATGATAGCTATATACCTAATATAGAAATTAATGGGGCAATCGCAATTCCGGTACCATTAACTTTTCCGGAATATAAAATAAACTGGCAGGATGTAAAAACTAAAGTAACGTCGAAAACAAGGGCCATTATTATCAATACGCCGCATAATCCAACCGGTAGCGTATTGGATGAAAATGATATTACACAATTGCGTAGTCTTGTTAAGGATACCGGCATTATCATTATCAGTGATGAAGTCTATGAACACCTGATCTTTGATAATAAACCACACCTTTCCATGCTTCGTTACCCCGATCTGGCGGCCAGAAGTTTTATTTGCTTTTCATTTGGAAAAGTATACCATTGCACCGGTTGGAAACTCGGTTATTGCATTGCACCCGATGCACTTATGAAAGAATTCAGAAAAGTGCACCAATTCAATTGTTTTACTTGCAACAGCCCTGTACAATTTGCACTCGCTGAATTTTTAAAAGACAGGGAGCAATATTTAAATCTTGGAAAATATTTACAACAAAAAAGAGATTTTTTTCATAGTTGCATGGCTCAAACAAAATTTGTTTCTTTACCATCTTATGGAAGCTATTTTCAATTATACAGCTATAAAGAAATGAGTGATGAGTCCGAGAATGATTTTGCTGTAAGGCTTACAAAAGAAGCCGGGGTTGCCAGCATTCCTGTTTCAGCGTTTTACAAAAACGCAACAGACAACAAAGTGTTGCGTTTTTGTTTTGCAAAAAAGGAATCTACTCTGGAAGAAGCCGTAAACAGGCTGGTTCGTTTACATTAAACTGCAAACTGGCACAAATGATGATCCAGGTGTTTATACATACTCTTACCCCATTGCCCCGGAGTTAGCGCTCCAAAAAAAGGGTGCGGGTATTTACTGATACCACCCATGCCAGACAAATAAAATTTATTAACCAGATCGAGGAGTTCTTTTTTTTCATCCAGGAAAATACGCTCATCTTTTATTAAAAAATTTGGAGCTGTTGGAAGATTTTTTTTCCAGGGTTCTTCATTATATAATTTTGATTTAATTGCCCAGCCTATTAATCTTCCTAAAAAGATACGGGGTATTTCTTTTTCACTTAAGGGAACTTTAAAAGCCTCTTTACAATGGGCAAGCATTTGAGCAACATTCATTTTCCCCCATTGTGCTCTTGATTGAGGTGTAAGTTTATTGATTCTGTCAACGATATTATTATATACCGTAAGATCAAACAGGGATTGCATAATAATTTATTTTAAAGAGTTGATCTTAAAAAAATATTTTTCAAATTTATTTCTTTTTTGTTAATTCTTTGGTAGACATGCCGGAAGTAGCAAAAGGAGCATAGCTTTAGTTATTTTCAACATCATATACAGGAAGATTTTGACTTTCAAATAAACAATCCTGGCATTGATATATTTTATCAGGAGCAATGGCATAGCTGGAAAATAACCAAGTGAGAATTGCGGTAATAAAATTTCCGGCTCCCGGTTTTGAAATTAGTAATATATTATTTCCACCACAATTGTGACATTGTACCGTTTTTAAAAAATCGGCTTCAAACTGATTAAGCAATTTTACTGCGGTATTTTCGTCTGTTTCATTTACTATAAGCTTAATTCCTCCGATCGCATTACTTAGGATCGGGTCAATTGTAACGGTATATTCATCTTTTAAATAACAATGAATGCCAGCATCCCTTAACCGTCCTAAAATAATATTAGCAGTAAAATAATTATCAAAGGTCTTTATAGTGATCATTTCCATCTGATAAAGGTATTCATAAAAAAACCTCCGCTTACGCAGAGGAATTTGTTTATAAGATATGTGAATATTATAATCAGGGTTCTTTAGCATCGAGTATAATTGGAGTATTTCCCTTACCCATTACGATCACCTTTGCATTAGAGCTAAGTGCCAACTCTTTCATTGCTTTAATTTGCTCATATTGTAATTGCTGACTGGTTAGTCCGGTATTGATGATGCGTTGATAATCTGCAATACCCTGCGCCTCTACCCTTTTACGTTCAGCTTCCTGTTTTTCTTTCAATAACACAAATTCCATTTTCTTGGCATCCTGTTCAGCATTTATCTTTGATTCAATAGATGCTTTTACAGAATTAGGGAGGGTAATATTTCTTACCAGTAACTGTTCAAGCATGAGGCCCCGTTTTACAAAATCATCTTCAATGCTTTTATAAATGCGCTGTTGAAATTCATCCCGCTTATTTCCAAAAAGATCTACAGCCTGGTAATAAACAGCATTATCCCTTATTTTGGTCCTGGTTATCGGGCGTACGATCTTATCACGAAAATCATCTCCTGTTTCCCTTAATAATTTGGGGGCATTAGTGGCTACAACCTTGTAAAGAACGGTAAGATCAATAGTTACCTCCAATCCATCACTGGTCAATACCCGAATGGCGTCATCGCCTTGCTTTACACCTTCATCGTTTATTCCGCTCATGGTATAGTTCTGTGTTTTTACATCCAGCTTTTGTATTTCAAGTAAAGGGTTAACAAAATGCAGGCCACTACCGAGTACTTCATTTTGAATGTTTCCGAATAATATTTTTATGCCTATTTCTCCGGGGTTAATTTGAACTACAGAAGCGGAAAAAAAACCAAGGCCAATAAAAGCAATGCCGATCAGGCGCCCGATATTTTTAAATTTAGCAAGAGCTGAATTATTTTTTAAAACGGTAGCAGAAAGAATTAACAAAAGGATTCCAAGAATTATTAAAAACATATCAGGCTGATTTAGTAATGCAATATCATCAAAACCTTTTATAACTGTGATGTGAGGTTTTGAACAAATTATGAAGAATCTGTTTTTTTGCTTATTTATAAGATGTAAAAATCTCCTTTACTTTTTCAGGGTTTTTTAAGCTTCGGTTTTAATTCCCTGGAAGCTTCCGTATAACCGCCATCTGAACCATCAACAAAATGAATATGCTTATTATTCCGATTTTGAATGTAGCATGTCATGATGCTTTCTTTGCTTACATGATGACCAAAATACAACAAACCTTTCTTTTCCTCCTGTTCAAGATATTTGAGGAACTGTATCCTGTTTTCTTTGGTTCCGGATATAATGGTATTGATACGCCCGTCAATAGTCAGGGTATCTGAAAACTCAATTAATTGTGAAAGATATTCGCCTCCCTTCAGGTTATTCAGTTTTAAATTGAATTTGAAATAAATTTTTCCAATAATGGTTTGAAAAAAAACCTTTGCCAGGTAACCTACCTTCCATTTGCTATAATGCAGCAACATTTCTTTCTGAAATTTTTTAAAACTATTTATCAATATTAACCTGTTTACAGACAAGGGGTGCCTTTGCTTAGTTCCACCATAGACCTCATCCAGTTTTTTAATAACATTGTTATAAACGACCAACTGGTCTTTTATTTGAACGGCCTCAACCAGTAAACAAACCACTTCAAGGTTTTTGTTGGGAGGCTTTACTTTATCCCATCTGCATTCAAGCCCCTCCAGGTTTAATGCACTCAGGTCGATCGTTTCAAGGTCTTCTTTAATTTTTTCTTCATTATTATATTGTTGTTTTATTATATTTTCTGCATATTTCAGCCCCCCTCCAATAACAACCGATTTGTTTATTTCAGGGCCAATAAAAACTTTAGCAAGTTTAATTTCATGCCCCGCCCTGGTTATATCTGCAACTGTAACAGACCCGATTCTCAGATCCAGGGAAAAGTTTTTAAGGCTGTTAAGCCTGTGTGCGTTTAAACCGGCCAATACTTTTTCAACCAGGCTTTCGGGTACAATAACGATGCCACCATCGCCACCAAAAAAATAAGGGATCTCTGTTTTAAATTCCTTTGCAACATTCAGGGCGGCAATCAAACTTCCTGCGGCAATCAGGTTGATATCTGTACTTCTTCCTGCTTTAACCGCATCAGTAGAGTTGGCAATGTCCGTAACTATAACACACCAGCTTTCAGGGAGCGCAACAAAATATTTTTGATTTGATAAAAGTTCATTTACCGGGATTGGCAATGATATTAGATCGGTATAAAAATTTACATGCATTGTTTGTTACAGAATAGATTAAAAATAAACAGAAAAGAATCAAATAAAAAGGGTTATTTCATTGATAATCTTTGTATATTGTTAATCTTTATTTTTTCTTTACAGTCATTGTGTAAAAGATCTTAACTAACCTGGGCAATTCACCACTACGATTATTTATTTTTAAATAGCCTGATATCAGGCATAAAAACTATTTGTATGAAAAGAACGAAGAATTTTTTACTGGCATTTATTTTTCCTTGCGCTTTATTGTTTCTAGGATGCAATAATAACAGCGAAGACAAAAAAGTGGCTGAAACAAAGATTTCAGATATTCCCACCACTTCAAAATCAACAGAAGCAATAGCCTCATTTAAAGAAGGGGTAAACTTTTTCGATCTGGGAGATGTTAAAAAAGCAAGAGAATCATTTAGCAAAGCAATCAGTCAAGACCCAAAATTTGGTTTAGCTTACCTGATGCGGGCGAACACTTCTAATTCTTCCAAAGAATATGCTGATGATATTGCAAGCGGAAAAGCAAATATAGACAGCGCAAGTTCCTGGGAAAAGATGTATGCAGATTATATGGGCACTAATTTAACAGGGGAAAGAAACCGGGGGTTAGAGCTTCTTCAAAAGATCGCAACTGAATATCCTGATGCAGCAAGGGCTCAAACGGACCTGGGTAATGCTTATGCCGGGAACAACCAATTTGATAAATCGAGGCAAGCATATTCAAAATCAATTGAATTAAACCCTGCATGGGTTGGAGGATATACCGCATTAACAAACTCGTATCTTTTTAATGAACCAAAGGATCTAAAAAAAGCAGAAGAAAATGCACTGAAAGTTGTTTCAATGGCTACCAAAAGTGCTGGAGCAGAAATAACCCTTGGGGATGTTTACCGGGCACAAAATGATTTTGCAAAAGCAAAAGACGCATATACAAAAGCGGTTCAATTAGATACAGAAGCCCCGGAAGCATATTATAAACTGGGCCATTCAAATACTTATCTTGGCAACATGGAAGAAGCAAGAAAGAATTACGGCGATGCGGGAATGCGTGACGTTTCAAAAACAGGATCTGTTTTAAATTCTGCATATACTTATTTATATGCCGGCGATCCTAAAACAGCCATAAGTTACCTCTCAGGAGAATTATCTAAAATGGATAACCCATCTGCCTCAATGAGTAAACTTGCCAATGAAAAGAACAATTTACTTACAACCATTGCTTTGATTGCTCTTCATATTGGAGATGCGGCAACGCTTAAAAAAACTGTACCTGCTATACAATCTACCTCTAATCAAATAACAATTGACATGGGAAATACAACAGAAGCGAAAATCTTTAATATGGCAGACTCTCTTCATTGGCAGGCGATGGTTGCATTGGCAGAAGGAAAATATGATGAGGCTAAAGCAAAAGAAGAATCAATGAAAAAAGCATTGGATCCAATAAAAGATGACCGAAAGTTAGAAGGGTATCAAGCAGATATGGGCAGGATATGTATGAATCAAAAAAACTATGGCGACGCGATCGGCTACTTTGAAAAAGCAGACCCCAATTCTATTTATTATAAATTTATGCTTGGCAAAGCAAACGAAGCATCTGGAAATAAAGAAAAGGCAATGGCTTTATATAAAGAAGTAGGAGCCTTTAATTTTAACGGTATTGACAATGCCCTGGTTCGGAATGAAACAAAGAAAATATTGGGAGCACCATAATTCCGAGTTCAATAAAGATATTTAATAAAAAAGATCCCGGATATAATATACCGGGATCTTTTTTATTAAAGCGACTGTGAATTTACATTTCCGCAATTTCACCAGATTCAAAGATCTGTAAGCCGTTTTTTTCGAAATTCATGGCAATGATCATTGCTTTTGCAACTTGTTTTGCGTCAATAGCTTTGTATTTTTTGGGAATTGCAAAAGAAAAGGCGGTCATAAAAAATGTTGCGATCTTTTCTCCCAAACGGAATTCATTTCGTTGACCGAGCAACAAAGATGGCCTGAAAATATAACAAGACCCAAAACCCGTTTGGCAAACAGATTCTTCAATCAAACCTTTCACTTTATTATAATATAAGGCTGAGTTTTTGTTTGCACCCATTGCAGAAACCAATGCAAATTTTTTTACACCGTTTTCAAAACCAATCCGGGCGATCAATGAAACATATTCATGATCTACTTTATAAAAAGCCTCCTTTGAACCCGCAGCCCTGATGGTTGTACCCAGGCAACAAAAGATTTCATCGGCAACAACGACAGACCTGTTTGGATACTCAAAATTGAAAGCGACCTGTTCCAGCTTTTCATGTTTCAGATCAATGGGTTTTCTTACCAGTAAAATTAATTTTGAATAACGACTATCTGCCAGCAATAACGCTATCAATTGCTTTCCTGTCATTCCTGTGCCACCAACTATAAGTGCTGTTTTCATTGAATAAGTACTGGTGCTGATTTATTGCTATATAGCTAAGCCAAGCCATCATACATCTTTCAAGTTATGAACATTTACAATAAGAAAACGGGTAAATACCGGCTTCCTGCCTGATCGTGCTGATAAATGTCAGGCATATTTAAAGAATAAAGCAGCCTTATGTAAAATATTTTTTTAATACAAAAGAATAAACAAGCCTAAAAAATTCTTTTATTATCAAATTCTGCGTATTATTGCACTGGAAAAGGTTGGGAAGATTATCCTAAGTCATATTCCTTCAGTTATTCAACCACTTCCATCATCATAATTTCAACTTCAATTTTTACAGAACTTAAGAGCGAATTTTTTTGAAAAACGCATTTTCTCATATTTTATGTATAACATATCGCAACTGAACGACCTGCTCGTTCCGGAACTGCTTGATATAGCAGAACAACTTAACATTCCGAATTTAAAAAAGATGAACAAACAGGATCTTATAGAAAATATCCTGAACAAACAATCTATTATGGCAGATGAAAAGAAAAACCCTGATGGCGAAAAGCCTAAGCGTAAACGCATTATTAAAGGAGCTACAGATAGCGAGGCCGTTACTCCTGCTAAGGAAGAAACTCATAAAAAGGATTTGGGAGCCCATAAACTCAAAAAGGCTGAGCCTGAAAAAAAGCCGGTAAAAAAGCCAATAATTGAATCAATTGAAGAAGAGGAAGAGGAATTACAACCTATTACTGATGAAGAAAGTAGCGTTCCTCCAGCCATAGCTCAAATGCTTCAGGAAGAAGACATTCAACAACCGGAAGTTAATATGGAAGAACCGGAGAGACAAGGCAGAGAAAATAAGCCATTTCAGCAACGCAGGGAACAACCGGCATTTAATATAGAATTTGATGGCGTAGTATTAGGAGAAGGAGTATTGGAAATGATGCCTGACGGATATGGATTTTTACGTAGCAGCGATTATAATTATCTCTCTTCTCCGGATGATATTTATGTTTCACCTTCACAAATAAAATTATTTGGTTTAAAAACAGGAGATACTGTTTATGGTTCTGTACGCCCACCCAAAGAAGGCGAAAAATATTTTGCTTTATTAAAAGTAGAAACGATCAACGGAAAAAGTCCGGAAGAAGTAAGAGACAGGGTTCCATTTGATTATTTAACTCCGCTTTTCCCTTTCGAAAAACTCGAACTTACCACTAAGGCAGACAATTACAGCACCAGGATCATGGATCTATTTACCCCGATCGGTAAAGGTCAGCGGGGATTGATTGTAGCACAGCCAAAGACCGGTAAGACCATGTTGTTAAAAGAACTGGCCAACGCAATAGCAGAAAACCACCCGGAATGTTACCTGATGGTTGTACTGGTAGATGAAAGGCCGGAAGAGGTTACCGATATGGAACGTAGTGTTAAGGCAGAGGTAATTGCATCTACTTTTGACGAACCGGCAGAGAAACACGTCAGGGTTAGTACCATGGCTTTGCAAAAAGCAAAACGCCTGGTAGAATGTGGCCATGATGTTGTCATTTTATTAGATTCGATCACACGTTTGGCAAGGGCTCACAATACAGTTGCACCTTCATCAGGCAAAGTATTATCAGGCGGTGTGGAAGCAAACGCCATGCAAAAACCAAAACAGTTTTTTGGTGCGGCACGTAAAATTGAAAATGGCGGATCACTTACCATTATTGCAACAGCCCTGGTAGATACAGGAAGTAAAATGGATGAGGTGATCTTTGAGGAATTTAAAGGAACCGGTAATATGGAATTGCAGTTAGAAAGAAAGCTTTCAAACAGGCGTATTTATCCTGCTATTGATATCGTTTCCTCTTCAACTCGTCGCGATGATTTGTTGCTCGACAAAGACACTTTCCAGCGTATGTGGGTACTACGCAAACATATGGCAGACATGAACCCTGAAGAAGCATTAAATACGCTATTGAAAAATATGCGTGGAACAAAAGATAATGCAGAGTTCTTGACAAGTATGAATGGTTAAAAAAATAAAGAATGTAAATCTAACCGTTAAGCAATTAACGGTTTTTTTATACCCGTTAACATAAAGGATAAAATCCCTTTCTATTAGATATTTCAGAGGACTGTTCTTTATGTAACTTCGTAAACACAGATTGAATATGGCCATACAAGAAATATCAACCGAGGAATTGTTGCTTCTTTCAGAAAAATATCCGGTTTTGGATGTTCGCAGCCCGGGAGAATATCTGCATGCCCATATACCGGGAGCGTATAGTTTGCCATTATTTAATGATGAAGAAAGAAAAATAATAGGCACCTCATACAAACAGGAAAGTAGGGAAAAAGCTATAAAATACGGTCTGGATTTTTTTGGGGTTAAGATGCGAGTAATGATTGAAGAGGTGGAGAAGATATTAAAGAGTCTTGCACCCGTTGAAACCAAAAACTCAGAACTTAAAATATCAATCCCGGTGATCGTACATTGCTGGCGAGGTGGTATGCGAAGCGCCGCAGTTGCATGGCTATTAAATTTCTATGGTTTTGAGGTCTATCTTTTACAAGGGGGATATAAATCTTACCGGAATTGGGTTCTTCAGCAATTTGAAAAAAAATACGATTGCAATATTATTGGCGGTTATACCGGGAGTGGTAAAACGGAATTATTACATGAGCTTCAAAAAAACGGCCATACAATTATTGACCTGGAAGGAATAGCCAATCATAAAGGATCTGCTTTTGGTGCTTTAGGACAACCCCAACAACCCAAACAGGAAATGTTTGAAAATCTTTTAGCCGGAAAACTTAATCAATACAGGGAAAAGTCCTTTTGGCTTGAAGATGAAAGTCAGCGAATTGGCGCTTTAAATATTCCGCATGGTTTTTGGGATACCATGCGTACCAAACCTGTATTTTTTATTGACATTCCTTTTGAACAGAGGCTGGAAAATATTACTTCGGGATACGGAACCCTGGAGAAAGAAGATTTAATAAACGCTATTGTAAGAATAAAAAAGCGTTTAGGCCCAATGGAAACAAAATTGGCCATTGGATCTTTAATTGAAGACAATGTAAAAGAGTGTTTCAGGGTATTGTTATATTACTATGATAAAACATATATAAAAGCTTTACAAAACAGGGGAAATCTTTCTGTTTTATTAAATAAAATAGACTGTTCAAACGTTGATGCTATAGTCAATACCGAAAAAATAATTTCATGCGCTACAGTAAATACCTGATCATCCTTTTTATTGCTTTAATACCTGCAAAACTATTTGCACAATCTTCTTCAAAAACCGACACTGATATTACAGGACTTTGGAAGGGCACTTTGTATAATGACACAACAAAAAAATATTATCGTTACGAGATTGGTATCAGTGAAGAAAAAGGAAGGTTAAGCGGATTTTCACATACATTTTTTTTAGTTGAGAATAAAGAATATTATGGCGTTAAAAAAATCAAGATCAGGAAACAGGATGGTAAGATCATTATTGAAGATGCAGGATTAATTGCAAACAATTATCCCGAATCTCCTGCAAAAGGAGTAAGACAGCTAAATATTCTTACACTCGAGATCAAGGACAGTGTGATGTTACTCACCGGGCCATTTACAACAAACCGAACAAAAGAATACAGTTCGCTAACCGGAAAAATTAACCTGCAAAGGAAAAATGATTTCTGGCAATCTGCATTGGTACCACACCTGCAGGAGCTTGGGCTTTCAGAAAAATTGTCTTTTGTAAAAAAGGAAAATGATCTGGCAAAAGAAGAAGAAACCAGGAGAATAGCCCAAAAAGAAATAGCGGCAAATAATATTTTAACTGAAACAAAAAAGAATAAATCAAGCACCGATACTCCTGATAGAAAAGAAGAAATAAAAAATATTTCAAAAAAGGAAGCTCCTTCAAAAGGAAATGTCTCTACTCCACCCAAAACATTACCTGCCAAAGAAATAAAGCCGAAAGAAATTAAACCAATTACCCCGGCGGCTGAAGTAGCAAACAGAGAGAATGTTGTTCAGCAAACAGTTTATTTTACATCAGATAGTTTACAGCTTACATTATATGATAATGGAGAAGTAGATGGAGATACCGTTAGTGTGTTGATGAATGGAAAGATCATTCTGGCTAAAGAGGGACTTAGTACTACAGCCGTTAAAAAAACAATTTATACCAGCCAGGTTACCGATAGCATTGAATTGGTGATGTATGCTGAAAACCTTGGTTCCATTGCGCCTAATACAGGATTGCTCGTTGTTCATGATGGGAAAAGTATTTATGAGATCCGGTTTAGCGGAGACCTGAAAAAGAATGCGTCTATTATTTTACGAAGAAGAAAAAATTAAATGAAATGCCTGAAAGTGTTAAAGAATTTCCGGAAGCAGTGAAACTGACACAATATTCTCATGGAGCCGGATGTGGATGTAAAATAGCCCCCCAAATTTTAGAAGAAATATTGCAAAGCAGTGTTCAATATCCGGTTGATAAGAATCTTTTAGTTGGTAACAGCAGTAAAGATGATGCAGCTGTTTATGATCTGGGAAACGGCACGGCGCTTATATCAACTACAGATTTTTTTATGCCCATCGTTGATGATGCATTTGATTTTGGAAGGATTGCTTCTGCAAATGCTATCAGTGATGTATATGCTATGGGCGGTAAACCAATGATGGCAATAGCGATACTTGGCTGGCCGGTGGAAAAAATTCCTGTAGCATTTGCCCAACAAGTGCTGAATGGCGCAAGGGCTATTTGTGCAAATGCAGGCATTCCTTTGGCAGGAGGCCATAGTATTGATACAACAGAACCTATGTTTGGACTTGCGGTCAGCGGAACTGTGCAAATACAAAATTTAAAACAAAATAATACAGCAGAAGAAAATGACCTGATATTTTTAACCAAACCAATTGGTGTAGGTATTTTATCCACTGCACAAAAAAGAGGCTTGTTGAAAGAAGAACACCTGAATGTGATGATCGGTCAAATGGCAACATTGAATATGCTTGGAGAAGCTCTTGGTAAAATTAAAGCGGTAACTTCAATGACCGATGTAACTGGTTTTGGATTA
The DNA here is from genome assembly GCA_031373525.1 of Ferruginibacter sp. Taxonomy (GTDB): domain Bacteria; phylum Bacteroidota; class Bacteroidia; order Chitinophagales; family Chitinophagaceae; genus Ferruginibacter. Next base: position 21,394 of record JANMMS010000050.1, on the reverse strand, counting down.
CTCGGACACCTGATAGAAATGGCAGAGGGTGCAAACCTTTCTGCAGAATTATATTACACCAGGATACCCGTAATTGAAGGAGCCCAAGAATATCTCTTACAACGCATAGTACCGGATGCAACCTACCGAAACTGGAATAGCTACAGCAGTAAGGTTGGATTTGAAAAAGGGGTAAATGTAATGGAAGCATTTAACCTTTTACCCGATCCTCAAACAAACGGTGGATTGTTGTTCAGTGTAAAAGAAACGGAAGAAACTGAAGTAATAAAATTATTAAAAGAAGTTGGCCTGGAAGATTTTACCATACCGATCGGAAGGTTCATTAAAAGTGCCGAAAAAATCATCCAGGTAAAAATAGGATCTTAAATAACCCCGCAGCAGACTAAATCAAGTTATAAAATCGTAGCTGGATTATTTTAAAAAAGATCAAACTAATGCATCAATTTTTTCTGAAAGCATCTTGTCTTTATCTGTAACGATGTCTCCTGCATCATGGGTACTCAGCCAGATTTCTATAGTGTTGTAAACATTTGTCCACAAGGGATGATGGTCCATTTTTTCTGCAGCAAGAGCAACCCTTGTCATAAAAGAAAATGCTTCAGAAAAATTCTTGAATTCAAATTTCCGGTATAATTTATTATTTATTTCTTTCCACATAATAGGCAGTTTTGATCAACACTGATCTCATTTATTATAAGATCAGATGCTGTTTGTTTTTAATTTTTTCATGTGTCATTTCATTTACCAATTGTACACCAGGCAATGATTTTATGGATTGCTGCATTGTATGAAGCTCTTCATCTTCCATTTCTTCACCTTTTACCAACCATAAAAAATCAAGGTGTTTAAATTCGGGCAAAAGATATTCTCCATCATATTGGTTATTGTATAAATAATGTACCATGGTACATGCAGGAACCTCATATTCATAAATGGAAAAAAAATAATTCCTTTCTTTTTTCTTTAGTTGTACTTCCAGGTTATTGTTTATCCTGAATTTAAATCCAAGGATTTGATTGATATGCCAGGTAAACTGATAATCTTTTACTGGAGCCACTATGCCAAGTAGCCTGGTGCATTCAAAAAACTCCTGTGCCAGTGTTTCATTATCAATTTTTAATTTCATTTAATCCTGATTTGTGTCACGCTGTTTTAAAATGTTATGTCCAATACAAGTTCTTCTTTGCCACGCATCAACTTAACTTTGGTTGCATCTCCTTTATTAAATTTATTTAAAGCCTCCATGTAAGTTTGTACGTCATTAAATTTATTTTCTCCCAACTGAAAAAGAACATCACCGGTTTTAATGCCAGCCTTTTCTGCAGGTTTTCCGGCACTCACACCATCAACATGAACCCCGGTGCCACTATAGGTATAGTCGGGCATGATACCCAGGCTGACTTTGAAACTGCTTTTACCGGCAGTGGCGGATTCTCTTGTTTTTGTAAACGCGATCCGGTCCTGGTCGTTTAATTTATTTATGATCGTATAAATGTATTTGATCACCTGTAATTCTCCCGGAAAATTTATTTTATCCACATCATCCGATGGCTTATGATAGTCCGTGTGTGTACCTGTGAAAAAAAACAATACCGGGATATCTTTTCTGTAAAATGAGGTATGGTCACTTGGCCCGGTACCACTGCTATCTAATTTTATTTTAAAATATTTATCAGATGTATTGATCATATTGTTCCATGCAGGAGATGTGCCATATCCACCAATGGTCAATCCGTGAGTGCTGTCATTCAGCCTGCCCACCATATCCATATTGATCATATAGTTTACAGTTGAAAGATTAACGGGTGGATGATCGGTAAAATATTTAGAACCAAAGAGACCGAGTTCTTCGCCGGAAAAGGCAATCAATATATAATTATTTTTTTTCAGTTTTGAAGTGCGAAGTATTTTAGCCAGTTCAATAAGTGCTGCTGTTCCGCTTGCATTATCATCGGCGCCATTGTGCACGAAAGGTATTGAACCTGTATACAGGGAGTTCTGATCCTGGCCAAAACCCAAATGATCATAATGGGCACCAAGGACAATATTGGTAGAAGCACCGTTGTTGATAAAACCAATTACGTTATGGCCTATACGCTTTCTGGGTTCTATGTTTACTTTTAATTTCAACGTATGCATGCTGGTTTCATCGGCCAGGTATTTTACTTTGGCTTTATTGCTTAGGTAAATGACCGGGATCTTTGAATTGTCTGTTTTATCCTTACTGTTAAATTTAATATTATCAGCTATAGAAGAACTATTGTAAATAATCATTCCTGTTGCACCTTTAATTGCAAAATCAGCAGCCTTTTTTATGATGGCATCCTGCAAATCAAAATGTGGGTTATTAGCATTCTCGTTCAGTATTTCATTCAGATCAAAAAACCAGGTTTCTCCCTTTTCTTTCAGTGCAAGGTAAACCTCACATTGTACAGATGCATTAGCAGAAAAACAAAACGGAAAGAAATCTTCTTTTAAATTCAGCGGTTGGTCGTTTACCGAAAAAAAAGTCTCTTCATTAATTTCTTTGCCTTCATTTACATCAAACTCCTGTAAAAAAGTTCCGTCGGCCTGTATGGGAACAAGCCCGGCACTTTTAAATTGTTCTGTAATATATTCATAAGCTAATCTTTCACCGGCGGTTCCGGTTCGCCTTCCTTCCAGTTTATCATCGGCCAGGTAATTGATATGCAATTTTAAACTTGCCATTATTTTTTTATCTCCCTTTGAATGCTTTTGAGCAAAAGACGGATAGCTACACAATAATACCAGGACTAAAATATATTTCATGATCTTGAATGATATGGGTACAAAGTTAACAAACGAAGATTCTTTCTGAAAACTAATTCATAGGGTTTTAATAGTTTGCTTCTTTCTTAATTCGTAAGAACATGACATTTGATAGCATTACTTTTGCAATGCATATTCAGGCGACCTTATTATTAGTTGTGGTAAAAAAGATAAACATAGCATTAGTTGGAAATCCAAACAGCGGTAAAACCTCTCTTTTTAATGTACTCACCGGTTTAAATCAGAAAGTTGGAAATTTTCCGGGCGTAACAGTTGACAAAAAGACGGGTAAATGTTCTATATCTGAAGAGTTGCAGGCTAATGTAATTGACCTGCCCGGCACCTATAGCTTATACCCCAAACGTTCCGATGAGTGGGTTTCTTACAAAGTATTGTTGTTACAGGATGAAGCAGTAAAACCGGATTTGGTTGTATTGGTGGCAGATGCCAGCAGCCTTAAAAGAAACCTGTTGTTTTGTTCCCAGATCATTGATCTTAAAATCCCGGTAGTTGTTGCATTTACCATGATGGACCTGGCCAGGCAAAAAGGAACTCAAATAGACATTCCAGGCCTTGAAAGGGAATTGGGGGTGCCTATTGTGGCCATCAACCCAAGAAAAAATAAAGGGGTTACTGCTTTAAAAAAAGCGATACAATTATCAGCAGAGAACATCGATCAACTTCCCGCCAGAGACTTTATTGATACATCCTTATTAGCAGAAAACGCTATAAGATCAGTACAGAAATTACTCCCCGGGATCAGTAATTATACAGCTATTCATTATTTAATAAATCATGAACATTTTTTATTGAGCGATGATATGCAGGAATCCATTGAACAGGTAGAGATTAAAAATAAATTCAATCCAACAAAAACACAGGCCGAAGAGATCATGCAGCGGTATGGCAGGATAAAATATATCATGCAGCAAACGATCGTTGAAACAGATCCGCTCAAACAATCATTATTTACCGAAAAACTGGATAACATTCTCATGCACCGGACCTGGGGATACCTCATCCTGATATCCGTTTTGTTTTTATTGTTTCAAAGTGTTTTTTGGGTGGCACAATACCCAATGGATGGAATTGAATGGAGTTTCGGACAGTTATCGGGATGGTTATCGGATATCATGCCCTCAAACTGGTTCAGTGATCTTTTCATAAACGGGATCGTAGCCGGGCTTAGTGGTATTTTTCTTTTTGTACCACAGATCATGATCCTTTTTGGATTGATCACCCTGTTAGAAGATACCGGTTACATGGCACGCATCAGTTTTTTAACGGATAAGCTTATGCGAAAGGCCGGGCTTAACGGAAAAAGCGTCATGCCAATGATAAGCGGATTTGCCTGTGCGGTTCCTGCTATCATGAGTGCCCGAAACATTGAAAATAAAAAAGAAAGGCTTTTAACTATTATGATCACACCATTGATGAGCTGCAGCGCCAGGCTTCCGGTGTATACTATTTTGATCGCACTCGTTATTCCCTCTAAATTATATTTTGGATTTTTAAGCCTGCAGGGTTTGGTGATGATGGGTTTATATTTACTAGGTACCGTTATGGCTTTAATCGTTGCATGGGTTATGAAATGGTTCATTAAATCCCTGGAGCGAAGTTATTTCATACTTGAATTACCGGTTTACAGGAGCCCCCGGTGGAAAAATGTATTTTATACCATGATAGAAAAGGCAAAAATATTTATCTTTGATGCAGGAAAAGTTATCATGCTTATCAGCTTGTTGCTTTGGGCTTTAAGTACATATGGACCGGCTGAAAAAATGAAAGCAGTTTCTGCCAAATATGATCGGATGCTTACAAATGATCCCGGAAAAAAAACTGAAATAGAAAAATTAAGAAAAACCGAACTTTTGCAATCCTCTTATGCAGGAACACTTGGAAAAGCGATCGAACCCGCGATCAGGCCCCTTGGATACGACTGGAAAATTGGCATTGCGCTTATCACTTCATTTGCTGCCCGGGAAGTTTTTGTTGGAACTATGGCAACCTTATATAGTGTTGGAGAGGATAAGGCTTCCAATAACAGCACACTCAGGCATAAAATGAGCTCAGCCGTTAGGGAAGACGGGACAAAAGTATATACGCTTGCTGCCGGATTATCATTACTTGTTTTTTATGTGTTGGCCATGCAGTGTATGAGTACGCTTGCTGTGGTGAAAAGAGAAACCCGTAGCTGGAAATGGCCCCTGATACAACTCGTGTATATGACGGTGCTGGCATATGTCATGAGTTTTATGGTTTTTCAATTGTTTAAATAGAAAGCTATTAGCTATTAGTCTTAAACTTTATATAGTAGTTTCATTATTAAAACGCTTCCTTTTATAAGTCAAGCTAAACTTTAACGGCTAACAGCTAACAGCTTGTAGCTTATTGCTTCTCCTCACCAATCCACCGCATAAATAATATTGTTCTTTACTTGCGGATATATCTTTTTAAAAAGTTCATTTAAAACAAGGTCCTTTTGTGGGATACCATAACCACGACCATTATTTATCATTTCCCAATCCCGGGCATTTAAAGCTCGGCTGTCTCCACTATAAGTAGCCCTTTCTTCCTGCCAGCGATAATCATCGCTTACATTCCTTGAGTTTATTTTTTTGCCTGTTGCTACATCAGTAATATATACATCCATAGATGCCCTGGCAGTAAAACTGCTACTTGTAATATTCACATTGGCATATACTGTTCGATAAACGGGTTTCCCTGAAGTGTCTGTTCCTTCCTGTACCTGTGCACTTGCTTTCCTGCTGTAATTATTGTTCACAGGATAGGGAATCTCTATATTCCGGATGATCAGATCAACAACCCAGTCCGGTTGAATATTATCTCTCCTGGCTTCCCAGTCAGAATAAAAACGTGCAGGATACCTGTTCTTGTTGATTCCATTCAGATCCCGTACCAGGTCTTTCTGAAAAAATTGATTGCTGATATTGTTCCCGATATTGCCCAAACCACTGTTATAAAAAAATGAATTATCCTGTAAAGGATTTACAATAACATCCACAATGGCAGATTCATAGGCAAGCTCTGATTTAGCGGATGCGTCTTTATAATCTGACACAAATTTTTCTGATTTCTTAAAAGAATTATATGCTTTTTTTGCATCACCGCGGTTGGCTTTGTCGAGATACATTTGTCCATTCTGATAATAAGCTTCTGCGGCAGATTGTTTCACATCAAATAATTCGCTGTTATAGCTTTGTGCGTTTACCAGTTTAAATGCGGCTGAATTATTTATGATGGCATCGTAAGCGTTCTGTAAATGCTGGTACTCGTTAATGATATTATCCCATCGTTCGATCTCTTTATCATTTTTCAGATCTTTAATTTTTGCCAGGTGATTTTTTTGAATGTTGCCATATAAAACGGGGACAGCCTGTAATGCATTTTCATCCAAAGGATCTTTGCCCAGTTTTTTTATAGCATCCATCAGCGCTTTGTCTTCATTGGTACGTTCCAGGTAATTTTTACTGCTGGCACATCCTGTAAAGATCAGGACCACAAAACAAACATATAATAGACTTTTCATTGCAGACCTCCTTTTATTTATGTAATATTTCTTATGATTAAAATCCGACCCCTAAGTTATCTGGTTTTAATATGTTCTATATAATTTAACAGTCATCTTGTGTATAAAGCCGAAAAATGCAGTTTAAAACATACCGTTCATAAACAAAATATTGCCATTCATCCAAATCTGAAAATTATTTTTTAGTCAGATATTTCAATTAAAATCAATACAGGTAATGATTTCAATCAAAAATTGCCTACAGTTCACCACCAGCTACTTTAAAATAAATGGTATTATGTGTTGCATAGTACTAAAATGTTTATATCTTTGTAATGCGATCGGGGATTAGGAAATAGCAAGGAGCAAAAAGGAAAGTCCGGAACTACCCACTAGCTACTTGCCACACCCTACTAACCCTTCGAAAGTATAGCCATGAATTTTTAAAATCGTAAAGCCATGAACATTGACAACACAGCAAGCCAGATGCGTAAAGGGGTTTTGGAGTTTTGCATTCTGTCGGTCATAAAACAGGGAGAAGCTTACCCCTCAGATATCATTGACAAAATGAAAGCAGCCAACCTCAATATTTTTGAGGGAACACTCTATCCCCTGCTGACCAGGCTTAAGAATGCAGAACTCTTAACCTATCGTTGGGTGGAAAGTAACAGTGGCCCGCCACGGAAATACTTTGCACTAACAGACAAGGGAGCCGAATTTTATAAAGAACTCGAAGCAACCTGGAATGAGTTAGCAAATGCCGTTCAGGCGTTAACATCACCGGGATAGTACCATCAACTTCAACCAATCATATAAAGTATAGCCATGCTTTTTCTGATAACAACATTAACTAGAGAAACAAAATTAAAAGCCGTTATTTAGTATAAAAACAACTAAAGGCAAAACAAAAACAATTATTACGCCATGAAACAAGTAATAAATATCAACTTCCAGGGTCGTGTAGTACCAATAGAAGTTACCGCTTTTGAGATATTGAAAGATTATACTGAAAGCCTTAACCGGTATTTTGCCGCAGAAGAAGGCAAAGATGAGATCATCAACGACATCGAAAGCCGTATAGGCGAACTTTTCCAGGAGCGCATAAAAGAAGGTTCTACATGCATTACTGATGACGACATCAATGCTATCATTAAAAGCATGGGCCGCCCGGAAGATTTTGAAACAGACCAGGCCACAGCGGATGCCGCAAACGAAAGCCGCAACCAAACCAAGGCAGACCAATCTGCATCATATAGCTCTCCGGGAACGCCCAGGCGTTTATACAGAGATGAAAACAATAAAGTGCTGGGTGGTGTTTGCAGCGGCCTGGCAAATTATTTTGGAATAGACGTCGTTGTAATGCGTATCATTTTTGTTGTGCTGTTTGGCGCATTATTCCTTCCTTACCTGATATTGTGGATAGCAGTACCCAGTACAGCATCTGTTGTTATCGGCGGCCTGCGTAAAAGATTATACAGGGATAGTGATGATAAGATCATTGCAGGTGTATGCAGCGGTATTTCCAATTACTTTGGTATAAATGTATGGATACCCCGCATATTATTTTTATTACCCTTCTTAAGTTTTGTTTCCAAATGGGGTTATTGGGGCGATCTTGATTTTCCTAACTTCTTTCGCTTAGGATTCAGTCCCGGCGCACTGATCATCTATATCATTCTTTGGCTTGTATTGCCTGAAGCAACCACCACTGCCGAAAAACTGGAAATGAAAGGTGAGAAGGTTGATATGAATTCTATCAAGAATTCGGTGATGGAAGAAATGAAAGGGGTACAACAACGTGCCGAAAAGTTTGGTAAAGAAGCAAAAACATATGCTGAGGAAAAAGGAAAAACAATGGGTGCAGAAGTTGGGTCTGTTGCAAAAAGAAGCGGGCGGTCATTAGGAGATATAATTGCCCTGCTCTTCAAAATATTTGCTTACTTTATTTTAGGTGTTATAGGTTTTGCAGTAGTGGTAGCATTGTTTGCTTTGGGTGTAGCAGCGATAGGCGTGTTCCCGATGAAAAATTATATATTAACAGATGGATGGCAGAACATATTTGCCTGGGGCACATTGATCTTCTTCATTGCAGTACCTATCATCGGTATCATTACCTGGATCATCCGCAGGCTTACCAGGACCAAAACGAACAGGAAAGTGATGCGTGGATCTTTTATAGGATTATGGGTGATCGGCTGGTTTTGTTTTATTTCACTGATCGCTTCTGTAGGCAGGGATTTCAGACATACCAACACATTAACTGAACAGGAGATCGTGTTATCAAACCCCGGAGTAACAAGGCTGGAAATAACTTCTGCCTCACCGGATCAAAAATACTATCGTAACCGCTGGTTTAGAATGGAGCCGTTCGATGGCCTGGACGAAGACACCGCATTTGTTAAGAACATATCAGTGCATATTGTAAAATCTACCAATGACAGTTTCAGGGTTACGATGCTTAAAATGGTCAACGGAAAAAACAGGCGTTCTGCAGATACGCTGGCTGCCATGATGGATTTTAATGTTACCCAAAACGATTCTCTTTTAATGATCGATAAAGGAATTGCCATTACTAAAAAAGATAAGTTCCGTAACCAGCGCATCGTGTTAACCGTTTATGTGCCTGTAGGAAAACAGATCAAGATAAATAAAAGTGTAGGCTGGTCAAACAATATCCATTTTGAAGGCCCATGGAACAACAATGAGTGGGATGTGGATTTTGATGACGTGGAGCATGGCTGGGATATTAATACGGATTATATCATGAAAGCAGATGGTTTATACACGTTAGATGGCAAACCTGCTGATTCCTGGAAATACGAGAATCGTAAATCAAGCAAAACCATTGAGATCAATGACGGCGATACAAAAGTACGGATAGACGAAAACGGTATCAATATCAACGACGGGCAGAATGAAAACTACCGCTATGATAAAAACACGCTTAAAGAAAAGATAGATTCATTGAAAATGAATTTGGATAAAGAACAACAGCGGTTAAAAGATTCACTGGAAAAAGCAAAAGAAAAAATTGACAAGCAGTTGGAAAAACTGGATAGTAAAGCCGGCGAACCCAACACGGTGGTTTCATACAGCCTTCCGGCATACAACCCGATGCTGATATTGAATTAAACGCGTTTCAATAGTTGAAGTTGAAGTTGAAGCAAAAAAGATCCTGCCGTAAAAAGCAGGATTTTTTCATGTTAAAACGTCATTGTGGGGAACGAAAAACCCGTCTTTGCGAGGAACGAAGCAATCTGTCCATAACTAGCCATGGTTAGTTTCTTCACAAACCATACAGACCTCATTATTTGCTTCTATGGTATCGTATTTTGCGATACCTTCAAAAAAACAACTAAGCACAGGTCGGGAGCTAGTGATATTTTAAAAATCATCTTCAATGAAGCAATGTTTTAAAATGAAGAAAACCGGCTACTTTCATAACCGGTTTTCTTTTTAAAGGGAATTAGATTCTAACTATCCTTTTAACTTATATCCTTTTGCTTCCTTACTTTGAGAAATATTCCTGATGGTAACTTCTACACGCCTGTTACATTGTTGTCCTTCTTTGGTCTTGTTATCACAAATCGGGTTTTCTTTACCCAACCCCCTAGCACTGATCCGGCTTTTTGTAATTCCAGCCTCAACCAATGCATCTGCTACAGCCTGCGCTCTTAATTTGCTCAGCTTTAAATTGGCTGCTGCACTTCCTACATTATCTGTAAAACCATTGATATAAAAAGTTGAATTGGGTATTTCCTCGTTCATCACTTTTGCAGCATTTGTTATAATACTCATTGATTCAGGCCTGATGGTTGCTTTTCCAAAATCAAACAGGATGTTTTTAAATTCTGCTGTGATCTGCACTGCTACTTTTTCAGGAGGGCAACCTTTTGATGACGCCGGACCGGCTTCTGCAGGACATGCATCCTTATCATCAAATATACCATCACCGTCTGTATCTACCTGAGGACAACCATTGTTGCTTGCAGGTCCTGCTAAGGTTATACATTTGTCCATTTCATCGTTTATGCCGTCTGCATCTGTATCAGGAACCGGGCAGCCTTCGTACTTGGCAATACCAGCCACAGTAGGGCATTTATCCAATTCATCATTTATACCATCTTTATCTGTATCAGGAACCGGGCAACCCTGGTATTTAGCAACACCTGTTTCAGATTTACATTTATCATCTTCATCATTTATACCATCTCCATCTGTATCAGGAATCGGGCAACCCAGGTAACGGGCAAGACCTGCAACTTTAGGACAATTATCAACATCATCAAAAATTCCGTCTTTATCTGTATCCGGTTTCAGTTTCTTTTTATGTTTAATACCAATTCGTAAGCCGATGTGGGCATCTACCTGTTTGCTTTTACCGATCAATGCTGAAAACACGCTTCCCGAACCTATAAATACCGGCCCTGCCCGAAGTGCTAATCCTACTGTCAGGTCTGTAAGTTTACTATAACTGACCGGCAATGCCGCTGTAAATGTTTTATTCTCAAACCGAGGTGTGATACTAAATACATTATAAGCATACAGATTTAAATTCTTTTTTTCACTAAAAGCGAATTGTGCACCTGCATTTATATAAATGTTATTCGTTACACTATAATCTACGTTCAGTTGCATCGTTGTTGGTAACACCACATTGTACTTATTACCAATGGTTGCAACCCTGGTAAAATATTCGCTGGTGTCAAGGATCCGTGTATAACTGCTTACCGATTGATCTTTGAATTTACTGATCAGGAATTGTTGTCCGGCAGGAATATTAACAGCATAACTTGCTGAACTATTAGGATCCCTGTTAAATTTTATAGTGCCAATATCCAGCAAAGCCAATCCTGCCTTGAATTTATATTTATTAGCAAACCTGTCATCTTCATATTGCTCATTTCCTTTGGTCATTGAAGCAGGCCTGTATTCATATACTAATCCTACATCTGTTCCAACACCATGGCCACTGAAATTGAAAAAATCTTTTATGGTATAGTTACTGAAATTTGAATTGGTAGCATTAATATCAAGTGTGCCTGTTGTATTGGTCAGGTATGTTCCGTTGATAGGATCGTTGGCAATTGTGCCATTGATATTTTTCATATTCAGGTATGAGTTTGCTGTTCCAGCCAGGTATTTTACGCTTACACCCGCTTTCATAAAATGGACACTCTTTTCTTTGGTCAGCACAGTAGAATAAGACAATCCAACTTCGCTCCAGCCCGCTGCATTGATCACAGAATTATTGGCATTGAATGCAGCCGGGTATCTTACGTCTGAACTAGCACTTCCACCATCTAAAAAAGAATGAGCCAATGCACCATCAATATTTTTAGCGTTTGAGAATACCCGAGACCTCGTTGTAATAGCCATAGCCATCCTTCGATTTAGGTTAAACATTACAGAAGGGCCATAAATATCTGTATTTATAAGGCTGTTCTGGTTGGGGTTTGCTCCTCCAAAAAGAATCCGCTTAAGGTCGTCGGCATTAAAACTCTTTGAAAGATCCTTTACTCCCAAAGAGGCCTGATCGTTACCGGCAAATACATGTATGGAAAATATATTTACATCAAACTTGTATTTGCTATCAGATATATTAGCCGGATTATAGAATACACCGTTCACACCGGTATAATTACCGGTACGATAGCCGGGGTAACTCTGAGCAAAAATATTTCCGGAAAAAAGTAAAAAAAAGAGCAGGGGTATTTTGTTTAAATTACGCATAAGGTGTTTTTTTTAATTATTTGAAAACTGTTTTGATAAATCTCTTTGCAGGGTAACAATATTGTTAAAGTTTTAATTGGTACTGTGCTAAAATTTACATAAACAAAGGTCACGTTCTTAACATCAAAAAATATTATACAATTGCCAAATACATTTACATGATTCACACATCGTATATACACACTGCAGATAAAAAGATAATTATTTCAGAATTTGAAATAGCCATGATGAACGATGGAACTAAATAGCAAAGGCTAAAAAACAAGTTTCCCCATACTGGCCCATTCCGGGAAACCCATACAATCGTAGTTTCCCAACCTGTGCCTTACCGTTACTTAAAATAAAAATTAACTTTTTTTATTTTAAGCACGGATTGTTACTTACAAAATTCAGAATTGAATAAATGAGGCATGACATGCATGTACAGGTCGGGAGACCTGCTAGATTGATATAAGTAAGCTACAAAGGGAAAAGTAGACAATTAAAAAATCTGTGAATCATTGGCAACTTCTTCCCAATAATTATGACACTAACAGGAAAAATTCATGGGAGCAGGCTCCCGACCTGTTGCGATCTCATCTCTTTCTGCTTTTTGAATTACATTTGCCAACTAAAAACAGCAAATGAAGAATACTCCATTTACAGACAAACACATTGCCCTGGGCGCGAAAATGGCCGAATTTGCCGGGTTCAATATGCCCATTTCCTATACCGGCATCAATGAAGAACATGCAGCCGTACGAAATAAAGCCGGTGTATTTGATGTAAGCCATATGGGAGAATTCATGGTAAAAGGCCCGCATGCATTGGATCTGATTCAGCGTATCACAACCAATGATGCTTCAAAACTTACTCCAGGAAAAGCACAATACAGTTGTCTTCCAAATAATGAAGGCGGTATCGTGGATGATTTGCTGGTTTATTGTATAGAAGAAAACAATATTTACATGCTGGTAGTAAATGCCGGCAATATTGATAAAGACTGGAACTGGATCGTTGCCCACAATACCAACAATGCCGAGATGCACAATATCTCTGACAAAACATGTTTGTTGGCCATACAGGGCCCGGAGGCTACAAAAATTTTACAAACACTTACTGAAGTGGATATCCTGAATTTAAAATACTACACATTTGAAAAAGGAAGGTTTGCAGGTGTAGAAAATGTATTGATCAGCGCAACCGGTTACACAGGCGCCGGTGGTGTTGAAATTTATTTTGAAGACAAGGACAATGCAGCCAATATCATCTGGGATGCTATTTTTAAAGCAGATGCAGGCATCAAACCCATTGGTCTGGGAGCAAGAGATACCCTGCGTTTGGAAATGGGATTTTGTTTGTATGGTAATGACATTGATGATACAACCTCACCTATTGAAGCAGGCCTTGGATGGATCTCCAAGTTCACAAAAGACTTTACATCAAGAGATATCTTTGAAAAGCAAAAAGCAAACGGCGTTTCAAAAAAGCTGGTTGGTTTTGAAATGAAAGAAAAAGGAATTGCCCGCCATGATTACGAGATCAAGGATTTTGATGGCAATACCATTGGCAGGGTAACCTCCGGAACCCAATCGCCAACGTTGGGGAAAGCCATCGGCATGGGTTATGTAAATATGGCCAATGCTGCTATCGGAACAGATATATATATTAAGATCCGGGCAACACTGTTAAAAGCAACAGTTGTAAAAATTCCTTTTGTATAATAATTGGCGGATAGTAAATCATGGAAATTCAAAAACCCTCTTTATATACATGCCTTTCACCTTCCTTACTTCATTTATATGATGTAAGCAGTAGCGTTATTGTGATCATTGATGTGTTACGGGCAACTTCTACGATAGCAACTGCACTGGAAAATGGTGCAAGATCGATCATACCTGTTGATAGTGTGCCGGAGTGTATTCGTATCGGCAAACAAATAAATGCGATCACAGCAGGAGAAAGGGATGGAAAAGTTGCCGAGGGTTTGCAATATGGAAATTCTCCGTTTGAATATCCCAGAACATTTATTGAAGGAAAAACATTGGTGCTGACAACCACCAATGGCACCCGTTTATTACACATGGCACTCGACAATGGTGCCACCGATATTATTACCGGATCTTTTGCAAACCTGGATGCGGTTTGTGATTATTTAATAGCAAAAAAGAAACCGGTCATTCTTGCCTGCGCTGCCTGGAAAGATCGGGTGAACATTGAAGACAGTTTATTTGCCGGCATGGTGATCCATACCATCAAAGAACATTTCAATATTAATTGTGATGCATCACAAATGGCAGAAGGGTTATTCGAAGCTGCAAAACCTGGCCTGTATGAATTCATGGAAAGTAAAAAAGCTTCTCATTTCGTTCGTCTTTCCTCTTTTGGATTACAAGAAGATATTAAATTCTGTTTAACCCCAAATACAGCAAAAGCACTGCCGGTATACGCTGAGGGAAAACTGATCAACCATAGTCTCTGACTTTACTTTAAAAATGCATCATCAGATCGTTTAAGACGTTAACTCAGGCATCCTGTTATTTTTATACTTCTAACCTGAAACGACTTAAACCCTTAAACGGTTTAAAACGATTTTATACACAACCCCTTTCGTGCTCAGTTATTTTCCTTTATTTTTGCAAATTGATTTTTTCTGAACGGGCCTATTAAAGTTTCAGCAAAAATCAAGTGCGGTCAGTAATCATTGTATTCATAAAAAAGCACCTGTAATTTGGCATTACCACATATAATCAAGCATATTTACAACAACGGTTCTGATGATGTTATACGAAGGGGAAAGAAGATTCATTTGCTTGGCTTTGTAGAATTGGTTGAGCATGATGAATTGATGGCCGGCATCGTATTCAGGGTCAAAGACGACAGTTACAGTACTTTTTATAAAGTGTATATTCAAAAGTATACAGATGCTAAAACGATGTCGCTACGCTGCAGTTGCCCGTATAACCTGGGCGATATCTGCCGGCATGAAGTAGCCGCATTGTTCCGCCTGCAGGATATGGTGGATAAAAATATGCTGGGCTCTGCCACTATCCAATACAACCAGTTACACACGGTGGCCAAAATGAAACACATTGATCTGAAGATGATCAAAATGCTTTCATCGCCCGCTATTTATGAAGAAGCAGAAAATTTACTCCGCACCACGAAAGCAAATTTATTAAGCGCAGCAGATGAAAGAGTGGAGGCAGAACTGGTTTTAAACGGCCAGACCTTTCCGTTAGTTATACAAAAAAACGAAGAACGCAGTTTTGACACTTCCTGCATGTGCGGAGAATCAATGCACCCGCTTTGCGAACACAAAACATTGTTGTTCCTGCAGTTATTGAATTCATACGGACCTAATTATTTCGACAGCATCCGCAACTGGGACAAAGAAAAAAACAAGCTTTTACAGATATATGGGTATAGTTTAAAAGATAACCTGGAAGGAAAGTTTGAGTTTACCTATAAAGAAGGGAAACCTTTTTTAAAATTACTGGATCCCACCATTCAAAGAGTTGCCTCCACAGGAGTTAAGCAACCGGCTGCATTTGTAACACCCGAGGTTCGGCAGCATGAAATTATAACAGAAGAGGTTCCCACAAAAAAAATGGGATTGGTTTTTAATTTCAATACAAAAACTTACCCGGGGTTTAATATCGATGCCATACAGGGAGATGCGGATGAGGACAATAAAAAATTCATTGGAAAAGCGGAAGCGCTTGACCTGACCAAATTTGTAAACACTGAACTTTTCAGTGAAGACGATAAACAACTTTTTCAGCAGGTAAGGAAAGTGCAGGAAACAGAAGTAAACAAATACCTCAACCGCAATTCTCCTTTCAGCGGAATATGGGAAAACATCATTCACAATGATGGCGATGACCTGCCGGAAGAAACAAAATCCCTGATCACAGAATACCTGCATCCAAAACTAAAAAAAGTTTTTGAGGAACAGGCCACAAATAATTTTGTTTATTACCTGCCACGTCAAAAAGCATTTAAAACATCCAATCTGGTTGAAATAGAATTAAGCAATGACCTGGTGTCGCCGGTTTTTAAAGTGATGGCTATAAATGATCATTTTGAAATTGTGTGTATGGTAAAACTGAATGGTGATACCATCTCTTTCAGTAACAATGAATGCGACAGCAGCCTTGTTTTCTTACATGAGAATGTGCTGTACCTGTGGCAAAAAACAGAGGATGTTTTACAGGCAGAGAAATTTATCAAACAAGGAAATATTCAGCTCAGTAAGTCTAACTGGGCCGATAAGATGCAGAAAGTAATTCTTCCTTTAACCAAAGAATACCAGGTAGAATTTGATAAGAGCCTGATCAAAGAAATTAAGAACGTACAACCCGAAGTAAAACTGCAATTGCAGGAAAGGGGTGACTACCTTGTCTTTCAGCCAATATTTTTGTACAATGGTTTTGAAACAAAAGCTTCTGAAAAAAACGCCATCACGATTCCTGATGGTGATAAGATACTGATCATACAGCGTAATCTCGATGCGGAGGAAACATTTATGCAAAAACTGGAAAGCCTGCATTCTATGTTTGTTCGCCAGGAGGAAAAAGGCAGCCTTGTATTAAAAGGAGCGGATGTATTGCGTAATAACTGGTTCTTTTTGTTTGTAGATGCCATGAAGGACATGAAAGTGCCTGTGTATGGTTTTGAGGCATTGAAAAACTTCCGGTTCAATACAGCCAAACCAAATACACATATTCATGTAAGCAGCGGATTGGATTGGTTTGATGCAAAAGTTGAAATTGAATTCGGGGAGCAACGGGTTGGAATAGCCGATATTAAAAGAGCGCTTGCCGGTAAACAATCTTTTGTACAACTTGGCGATGGGTCGCTTGGTATTTTACCTGATGAGTGGTTAAAAAGATATGCGTTGTTATTTAAAGTGGGAGATGGAAAAAGTGACCGGCTCCGTTTGTCGAAGTACCACATGAGCGTGATAGATGAGTTGTATGAGAACCGG
Source organism: Ferruginibacter sp. (assembly GCA_031373525.1). Classification (GTDB taxonomy): domain Bacteria; phylum Bacteroidota; class Bacteroidia; order Chitinophagales; family Chitinophagaceae; genus Ferruginibacter. The sequence goes on along the minus strand of JANMMS010000050.1, from coordinate 4,373 downwards.
GATGAAAAGGAATTAAGTTTTGCTTTAGATGAAAAATTTGAAAGGCTCCGGGAGTTTAAGAATATTCCTGAAATACCCGCTCCGGAATCATTGCAGGCGATCCTTCGTCCATACCAGGTGTCAGGTTACCAATGGCTCAGTTATTTGAATGATGTGGGTTGGGGCGGTATCCTTGCAGACGATATGGGATTGGGAAAAACCGTTCAGGCACTTACCATGCTGGAGTATTACAAAACAATAAACAATGGGTTAAAGGCGATCGTTATTTGTCCAACCACGTTGATATATAACTGGCAAAATGAAGTGAAAAAATTTACGCCGGGGCTTGAATACCATATTCATCATGGCAATACGAGGAGCAGGGATGCGGCAGAACTTCAAAAGCACAACGTCATTATCACCACCTATGGAACCTTGCGCAGTGATATACAATTGCTGTTGAAGATCGCATTCGATTATGTGATCCTGGATGAAAGCCAGGCGATCAAAAACCCTTCATCTAAAGTAACCAAAGCGGCTTCTTTGCTCAATGCAAAAAATCGTTTGTGCATGAGTGGTACCCCACTTCAGAATAACACTTTTGATATTTTTGCGCAGATGAACTTTTTAAATCCGGGGTTGCTGGGAAGCATGGAATTCTTCCGGAATGAATTTGCAACACCGATCGATAAATTCGGAGAGCAGGAACAAAAGGACCATCTGCGTAAATTGTTATACCCATTCATCCTTCGACGCACCAAAGAGCAGGTAGCAAAAGACCTTCCTGAAAAAACAGAGACGATCTTATTCTGTGAGATGGATAAGGCTCAGAGAAAGATCTATGAAGCATATCGAAACAGTTACCGCGATAAGATACTGGGAACCATCGATCAGCAGGGAATTGATAAATCGCAATTAACGATCCTGCAGGGATTGATGAAGCTCCGGCAGATATGTGACAGCCCGGCCATTTTAAATGAAGAAGATAAATACCCAAATCATTCTATAAAACTGGATGAACTTTCGAGAGAAATAGAAGAAAATATCGGCGAACATAAGGCGCTTATTTTTTCACAGTTCTTAGGAATGCTTGCATTAATAAAATCAAAACTGACCGAACAAAACATCCCTTTTGAGTATTTTGACGGTAGCACTTCCCCTATTGACAGGGAAAAGGCGATACAAAATTTCCAAAATAATGATGATTGCAGGGTTTTCCTGATCTCATTAAAAGCAGGAGGTGTTGGTTTGAACCTAACCGCTGCTGACTATGTATATATCGTTGATCCCTGGTGGAACCCCGCCGTTGAACAACAGGCCATTGACCGGACACACCGGATCGGGCAGACAAAGAATATTTTTGCTTACCGGATGATCTGCATTGATACCATTGAAGATAAAATTCTGCAATTGCAGGAACGCAAAAAAACACTGGCAAAGGAACTAATTGCCGATGATTCCAGTTTTGTTAAAGCATTAAGTAAGGCAGATGTAGAATATTTGTTCAGTTAATTGAAACTGCTCTAGTTTTTAGCCGTATTTTTAATAAAAATGTATTATTTTATTGTTTTTTTTGGGAAATATCTACATATTCTTAAAAATATTGAATTTTGTATTTTATTTGAACATATTACTGAATGATCATTCACATTAGATATTTTTTGTATCTTAATATACTTGTTAGTTAATAAAATGTGAATTACCTTTAACGACTATTTTATTAGTAAGATTTTGCAATTTTTTATATTGAAAGCAACAATTTTATTGAATGAAGTATCCTGCTCTATAATTCCCAAAACCGAATTCCAATAATCCTGTTTATTACCTGCTATTGAATAATACAATAGTATGTTTTTTTATTAATTGTTTATGCTTTTAACTGTCCATTTTTGACAGGTTAGTTTTGTTTTATAATACTATTAAAAAAATTTCTATATGAGAAAATTTTACTCCTCAGTTTTAAAATTGAATATTTTTTTAGTGCCGGTTTTCATTTTGTTGTCATTTACGAAAGTACATGCACAGATCGATATCAATATCGGCACCGGAACCGTGGGTAATGGCACAACTGGCTACCCTTGTCCATTGCAGGACTTTTACGAAGGGAGCCGTATGCAGTATTTATACCGTGCTTCTGAATTAACAGCTGCCGGTTTTGGCCCGGGTAATATTAATTCGATAAAATACAATGTGATTAGTGTAGGCGTAACGGGTGTTTTAGAATTATATACTTTGAAGATTGGAGGTACCACTGCAAATACTTTAGGTGCAGCAACCTGGGAACCCGGTACAACAACTGTATTTGGCCCGGTCAACTATCAACCGGTTGTTGGAATAAACACATTTACTTTCACAACACCTTATTTCTGGAATGGAACTGATAATATTGTAATTGAAGTTTGTAGCGGAGACCCTACTAATACTGCCGGTGCTAACCAGTGGACAGAAAACCCTGTTGTTCCATGGACTACCGGTTTGGCTTTTAATGGTTCACACACATACAGGTCAGATGATTTAGGTAATTTATGTGGTACAGCAACAACAACCAATACCGGAACGCAAACTACACGTCCTAATATCACTATGAACTGGACACCTGCAGCAGCATGTACCGGAACACCAACGGCAGGAACTGCCAATGCAAACCCAACGATCGTATGTTTGGGTACCCCGTTTTTTCTATCAGTTACCGGTGCAACGGTTGCATCCGGCTTAACCTATCAATGGCAATCTTCACCGGATAATATTACTTATACAGATATTACCGGAGCAACCGCACCATCATTATCAACTACACAAACAGTTACATCCTTTTATCATTTGGTGGTAACCTGTACCGGAGGAGGATCTGCTACTTCAACATCAGTTCAGGTAACCAGCCCTTCGTTGGTTGGGGGAACATTTACGATTAATTCTGCATTACCAACTGGAGGGATAAATTTTCAAACTTTTAATGATGCATATAATTACATCAAATGCGGTATCAATGCTCCCGTAATATTTAATGTGGATGCAGCCAGTGGCCCGTATAATGAACAACTGAATATGACCCCGGTTCCGGGTGCAGATGCTACCAACACGGTAACATTTAACGGAAACGGCAGAACGATTTCTTTCCTTTCAACAAATACCAATGAAAGAGCAGTTATTAAACTGAACGGGGCCGATCATATCAAATTTGATAACCTGGTTATTACAGCCCTTGGTACAGCCACTACAGAATATGGTTTTGGGGTACAATTATTAAACAATGCCGACAGTAATGCTGTTACCAATAGCATAATCAACATAAATACAACTTCTACTTCAACCAATTATGCGGGTATAGTAGTAGCTGCAACCGCCATTTCAGCAATCGGTACCGGTAACACACTTAGTGATGGCAATATCTTCAGAGGCAATACCATTTCGGGTGGTTATTATGGTATTACCTGCGTTGGTAGTACAACCGCTGCCAACAGAGACAATAATATATCTGGCAATCTTGTTAAAGATTTTTATTCTTTTGGTATTTATATCCTCGGCAACTTTAATACACAAATTGATTCCAATACAGTAACAAGGCCGGAAAGGGCAACTGTAATTATCTGTAATGCCATTTACATTACCAGTCTTAATGTGAGTGTTAATGTTACCAGGAATACGATCACTGATCCTTATGGAGGTGCGCCTGCAAGTACAGCTGCATTTAATGGGATATTCATCACCGGTACAGATGCATTGAGCGGTGTAGAAAATAAGATAATCAATAACCGTATCTACAATATTTCCGGTGCAGGGGAAGCCAACGGTATCAACAACACCGGTTCGGATAATGTTTGGATACAGCACAATACCATTTTGATGGATGGAACAGGCGGAACAGCAATTACCAGGGGGTTTTACCAAACAACACTGGCTGCCGGAGTTCGTTTCGAAAATAATATTGTTGCCATTAACAGGAGTGCAACGGGTGCAAAATATGCAACCTATCACAATACCATTACATCGGATATCTATTCCAATGACAATGTATTTTTCTTAACTCCGGGGATGACCAACGCATTCATCGGATTTTACACAACCGCACAGGCTACACTTGTTAACTGGCAGACAGCATCGGGTGGTGATGATATAAATTCACTGACATCAAATCCGGTGTTTACAGATGTGAATACTGGGAATCTTCGCCCAATCAGTGCTGCAGTTGATAACCAGGGAGCAGCTGTGAACGTGCTTATAGATATAACAGGCTTACCCCGGAGTCTAACTTCTCCCGATATGGGCGCATATGAATTTACACCTCCGGCCTGTTTAACACCGCCGGTTGCAGGAACAACATTATTAACTCCATCAACAGTCTGTATCAATCAAACACTTAGTGCAGGCTTAACCGGTAGTTTCGGGGGACTTGG